>NZ_JBFUDD010000001.1:0-911349 GCF_056404915.1 Asticcacaulis sp. P2_B1
GGTCAAGCCGGTGAGGTCAAGCCGGTGACAACGTCGGCGTTCTGCTGCGCGGCACCAAGCGTGAAGACGTCGAGCGCGGCCAAGTTCTGTGCAAGCCCGGCTCGATCACGCCGCACACCAAGTTCGTGGCCGAAGCCTACATCCTGACCAAGGAAGAAGGCGGCCGCCATACGCCGTTCTTCACCAACTACCGTCCGCAATTCTACTTCCGCACCACCGACGTGACAGGCATCATCCGCCTGCGCGAAGGCGTGGAAATGATCATGCCGGGCGATAACGCCGAGCTTGACGTGGAACTGATCACCCCGATCGCCATGGAAGAAAAGCTGCGTTTCGCTATTCGTGAAGGCGGCCGTACCGTCGGCGCCGGCGTTGTGGCCAAGATCGTCGAGTAGTTTGAAGGCGAGGGGCCTCGGGCCCCTCGACCCCGAAACGCGACGGTGTTTGAGACACAGTCTGAAATACTAAAAACCCTTCGGCCTTTTGGGGCCGAAGGGTTTTTAGTATTTCAGACTATTGCTTAATCGCCCTTCGGTTATGGGGTCCAGGGGTCTGCGACCCCTGGCCTTAGACCTTCTCGGTGACTTGTGTTAGGCTCACTCATGGAGGCACCATGAAACACGCGGCAACTATCTTGGCATCACTCATCGGTCTCATTTTCTGCCTGCCATCCCATGGGCAGGGCTCGTCATCTCTGTCGCAATACGAAGGCAAGGCCTTGAGCGATAGCGACATGGCTGACGCCGTAACCTATATCGAAGCGCACGCAAAAATGCCGGAAGGCGCGAGCGACATAGGCGCCTACGGGCGTTACTACGCTCAAGACAAAGGCATCGTATATGGTGAATATGTGAAGCTATGGCCGGGCGAACACTACGCGTCTGGGACTCATATCGTCGCCTATGACAAGCTACCCGGCATTTTAGACGGCGGCTGTGACGTCATCGACATCATTTATATCCCGTCAAATCACGCCATCGGTGCCGATTGTCATGGATACGGTTGACCTGGACCGATCGTGCGTGAGGATAATTGGGTCGCGATCCGGCCTATATAGGCAATAGACACCCGCCTTCGCGCCAATCAATATAGCCTTGTTTTCAAAGAGCTATACTGAAAGCCATACTGTAAACCTTTAACGCTACGCATTTCAGAAAAGGTCTCTTTTCCAACGGGGGACCTTTTTTATTGCCTGCCATCCGGCTAAGGTCCCGCCATGAAAGACCTGATCCGCACCAATAACCCGGCCCTGATCTCCTTCGTCGAATCCCTGCTCAAGGAGCTCGATATCCACTATTTCATCGCCGACCAGGCCATGAGCGCCGCCGAGGGCTCGATCGGCATGTTCCCCAAGCGCGTCATGGTCAGCGACGAACACTTCGCCAAGGCGCGCGAACTGCTGATCGACGCCGGCCTGGAAAACGAACTCCGTCCGTTGAAAAACGACGGCCTATGGGCAGATTGATGGTTACACGCGCAACAGGCTTGACGCGTAGCCAAGCCGCGGGCTAGCGTCCACTATATTATAACAGGGGCGCCCCTCATGAAATTCACTCGACTTCCTCTTATGCTGCTGGGCTCCTTCCTGATGACGACGATGGCTATTGCGCAAACGACTCCCCTCACGCCAGAGCGCGTTTTCGCCGACCCGGACCTGTCCGGCCCAAAGGCCGTCGGCGCCAAGCTGTCGCCTGACGGCACGCTCTTGACCTTCCTGAAGCCCAAGACCGACAATCACGACATCCAGGACCTGTGGGCCGTCCCGGTCAAGGGCGGCGAGCCTTATGTCCTGGTCGATGCCAACAGCCTGTCCTCGTCCGACAAGGCCCTGTCAGAAGCCGAAAAGTCGCGCCGCGAGCGCATGCGCGTCTCGGCCCGCGGCGTCGTCGACTATGGCTGGTCCGACAACAGCCAGTCGATCCTGGTGCCGCTGGACGGCGACGTCTATCTGGTCGACCGCACCACCAAGGCCATCAAGCGCATCACCGACACCCCGGGCGACGAGGTCGACGCCAAGCTGTCGCCATCCGGCGATGCCGTCGCCTATGTCCGCGACCAGACGCTCTATCTGCAGGACATCAAGTCCGGCAGCGAAACGCAATTGTCGCCAAAGGGCGCCGACACGGTCTCCTACGCCACCGCCGAATTCATCGCCCAGGAAGAGATGGACCGCTATACCGGCTATTGGTGGAACCCGAAGGGCGGCCAGATCGCCTACGAAAAGTTCGACGAAAGCAATGTCCCCATCGCCGAACGCGTCGAAATCGGCGGTGAGGGCGTCAATATCGTCCACCAACGCTATCCCTTCGCCGGTAAGGCCAATGCCGTCGTGGAGCTCTACGTCAAAAGCCTCGCCGGCGGAGATCCGGTTAAGGTCGATCTCGGCGCCAATCCCGACATCTACCTGGCTCGCGTCAACTGGTCGCCCGACGGCAAAACCCTTTACGTGCAACGCCTCAGCCGCGACCAAAAGACCCTCGACCTGTTGCAGGTCGATCCGGCCACCGGCGCATCGAAGATCCTGCTCAGCGAAACTTCGGACACCTGGGTCGAGCTCAACCTCGATTTCAAACTGCTCTCCGACGGCAGCTTCATCTGGTCGTCCGAACGCGACGGCAACAAGCACTTCTATTATTACGGCGCCGACGGCAAGCTGATCCGCCAGGTGACGCACGGGGACTGGCCGGTCGATGCCTTGAAGGATGTCAACGAAAAGACCGGCGAACTCTATTTCGAAGCCTCCAAGGACACCCCGCTCGAGCACAACCTTTACAAGGTCAGCTTCAAGACGGCCGGCGAACCCGTCGCCTTGACGCCTGCCGGCGGCTGGTGGACGACGGCCGTTTCCGGCGGCGGCAGCGCCTTTATCGGCAGCTATTCCGACCCGGCGACACCGCCGCAAACCGCGCTGTACGACGGCAAGGGCCAACGCCTGCGCTGGATCGAGGAAAACAAGCTCGACGCCTCGCACCCTTATTTCCCGTATAAGGACGAATACAGCGCGCCGGAATTCGGCGAATTGACCGCGGCCGACGGCGAAAAACTCGAATACTTCATGCTCAAGCCGAGGGGCTTCGATCCGGCCAAAAAATACCCCGTCATCGTCTCCATTTATGGCGGGCCGGCCTCGGCGACCGTCAAGCGCAACTGGGTGACGCCAGCGACGCGCCTGTGGCAGGAAGCCGGCTATATCGTCTTTTCGCTCGACAACCGCGGCACGCCCGGCCGCAGCGTCAAATTCAGCCGCGCCATCTACAAACAATTCGGCGGTCCCGACATCGACGACCAGGTCATGGCCGGCAAGTGGCTGCAAACCTTGCCCTATGTCGACGCAGCCCATATCGGCATGATGGGCTGGAGCCAGGGCGGCTTTGTTACTTTGATGTCGCTGACAGCCAAGGATTCACCGTTTGCCGCCGGTAACGCCGGCGCGCCGCCGACCCAATGGGCGCTTTACGATACGGCCTATACCGAACGCTACATGTCGACCCCGGACGGCAACCCGACCGGTTACGCCAATTCCGACGTGCTCAACCGCCTCGACAATCTGAAGCCTGGCTCCCTGCTGCTGATGCAGGGCATGGCCGACGACAACGTCCAGTTGGCCAATTCGACGCGCGTCATGCTGGCCCTGCAGAAGAAGTCGATACCGTTTGAACTGATGCTCTATCCCGGCGAGCGCCACGGTCTGAAGGGCAATGAGCGCGGCCTGCAACGGTTCCGCATGCAACTCGACTTCTTCAACCGGAAACTCAAGCCCCAGGGCTAAATAGAACAAGGCTAAACCAACGGCCGATGAGATATCATGGGCCGTTGGCAGCGGGCAAGTGCCCGCCCGAGCTGTTGCGAGGAGCCATGCGGCGATTGAGCTGGAGAAGGCAAACCTTGCCGTGCGCGGCCTTAACAGCCGTAAACCTATAAAAGTTTACGCTTCTTAAGGATTGTTGCGCCATACTGAGAGACGATAACTGTCATCACTCAGAAGAGTTCCCGTTCACTTGATCTCGTTCGATTCATCATTGCTGACGAGCTACTATAATTCGAAGCTGGGTATCAGCTCGGGTTCGGGGACGGATTCCGGCTCGTCGGCCCTGGCGGCCGCGACCAAAACCTACTCGCCCACCGGCGCCACGGTCGCCCCCAAAGCGCCCTGGGGTTACAGTTCCGGCATGTTGCAGGAAAACGACCTGGTCACCAAGGTCCTGGGCGGTCAGCACTTCATCAATCCCAACGCCATTGTCTCCAATGTCACCGGGGCTTCGCCCGACTACACCAAGCTGTTCACCCTGTATCAGGGCCTCAACGCCCTGGAAGGCCTGGCGACCAAGGCCCAGGACACGCACCTCAGCGACATTGCCATGGCCGCCGTCAAACGCCGCTTTGCCGCGGGCATGGCCGAGGTAGGCTCCTATATCAGTGACACTAAATTCGATCACGTCTCGCTGACCGAAGGCACCCTGACCCAGGAACTGAAGAACACGGTCGGCGTCGCCCGCACGGACACCACCTATACCGGCCCCGCCATCCATACCGGCACGGCCGACACCTCGGTCAAGGCCTTCGAAGGCGACGTGAAATTCGCCGTTTCGGTCAAGAAGATCGGTACCGCCACGCCGTTCAATGTCGATATCGACCTGTCGCAAATGGGCACCCAGACCCGCAGCATGTCCAATGTCGTCAGCTTCATCAATTCGAAGCTGAAAGAGCAGGGGCTGCAGTCGAAATTCGTTGTCAACCGCACGCCGGCCGTTCCCACGACCATGGTCGCCGGCGGCAAGACCATCACCACCTCGAAGGGCGTCGACAGCTTCGGCCTGCAAATCAAAGGCGTCACTACCGAATCCCTGACCTTCAGCGCGCCGTCGACCGCCGACGCCGTCTTTGTCGTGCAAACGACCGGCGATCCGGACAAGAAGGTCACCACCCGCGATCCGAAAGACAAGACCAAGACGGTCACGACCACCGGCGCCGGCGTGTCGTCGCAACTGATGAAGTTCCAGACCGACGTCACCGCCACGGGCACGGCGCTCGATCCCGCCATTTCCAAGGTCGGCGACAAATATTGGGCAGCCGGCGAATCCCAACAGGAAGCCCTGCCGGATACTGTGAAAAATGTCCGCCAGACGGTGTCCGGTCCAGACGGCTCGGTCTATGTCCTGGCCGATATCGAAGGGTCGACCTCGGGCCAGGATATCAAGGGCAGTCAGGACGTCGCCCTGATGAAGTACGACTCCGCCGGCAAACTGGTCTTTACCCGTACGCTCGGCGCCGCCGACACCGCTTCCGGCTACAATATGGCCGTGTCGAGCGACGGCAAGGTCGCCATCACCGGTTCCGTCACCGGCGCCCTGGATATCAGCAAGACCACGGTCAAGACGATCGGCACCGGCGTCAATGCCACGACGACGACCTCGACCGAGACGACCAATCTCAACGGTGTCGATAACGCGAAGTCCGACAGCTTCGTCACCGTCTTCGATTCCGCCGGCGTCGAACAATGGACGCAACGCCGCGGCGGTTCCCTGGCCGACGAAGCGACCTCCGTCACATTCGGCACCGATGGCTCTGTCTATGTTGGCGGCCGCACCATGTCGCAAATGACCGGCGCGACCGACAAACAGGTCGGCGGCTGGGACAGCTATGTCATGGGCTTCGACGCCACCGGCAAGTCGACCTTTACCCAGCAGGGCGGCACGGCTCAAACCGACGCGACGTCGCAAATGGCGGTCAGCGGCAACACGCTTTACGTCGCCTCGATCGAAAACAACGAAGCCGTCCTGAAATCCTACGATGTCAGCTCCGGCAAACCCGTCCTGTCGGCCAGCCGTAACCTGGGTGGGATCGGCGGCGGTAATATCAGCGGTCTCGAAGTCTATAACGGCAAGGTCTATGTCGGCGGCAGCAGCGGTTCGGGCAATCTGCTCAGCGCCGGCGCGGTCACCCATGCCTATTCCGGCGCCTATGACGCCTTTGCCATGTCGGTCGATACCGACCTGACCAAGACGGCCAGCGACAAGGTCGCCTATTACGGTGGCACCGGTATCGAAAAGAACGCCCAGGTGAAATTCTCCGACGGCAAAGCATGGATATCCGGTCAAACCACCGGCGACATCACGGGCACGACCAAGCTGCAAAAGGACGACGCCTTCCTGGCGCGTGTCAATATCGATACCGGCGCGACGGAATATCAGACGCGCTATACCGGCACGGACGGCGTGGTGTCGCCCAACGCCATTGCCGTGTCGAAAGGTTCGTCCAGCGTCCTCGACCGTCTCGGCCTGCCGCAAGGCAAGATCATGACGACCGATTCGAACCTCCTGACCTCGGGCACCAGCGTCCGTGTCGGCGACCAGTTCTCCTTGGTTGACCCCGGCACCGGCGCGAAAAAGACCATCACCATCGAAGCCACCGACACCATGGACAGCCTGGCCAAGAAGATCGTCCGCGCGTCGAGCTACAAGCTGAAGGTCGACGTCAGCAAGGTCCTGGGTAAACAACTGAATCAGCTGGACATCAAGCCATCCAACGGCACCAGCAAGATGGAATTCGTCGCCGGTCCGGCCGGCAAGGACGCCTTGGCTGGACTGGGCCTCGACGCCGGCCTGGTATCGTCGGACGCCACCAAGATCATCGACGCCTCGACATCCAACTATCAAAAGACGCAAAAGCCGATGGGTTTGAGCTTCGATCCGGCGCTGAATCTCAATTCCGACGCCAATATCAAATCGGCCATGGATTCGCTGCAAAAGACGATGAAGAACGTCCAGAAGGTCTATAACTACCTGAAATACGGCGATCCGCAGGACACGTCCAAGGACAAAAAGGGTAACACGTCCGGCCAGGCGCCGGCCTATCTCACCGACCAGATCGCCAATTACCAGGCGGCGCTCAGTCGTCTGACGGGCGGCGCATAAGGCCAGCTTTGGGCTTTCCGGGTAACGGCGCCTAAAAAACCGCATCGCCACAATCTGAGGCCTTTGCATGGCCACGATTTGTGGTTAAGACTTCCCCACAAGACTTGAGCCCGTCGCCAAGACTTGAGCCCGTCGAAGGGGGAAACCATGGCCGTAAAAGACAACAAGCGCTGGATCGGCGTCGCCATCGGGGCGGCTGTCGCAATCGGTGTTGGGATCGCATTGGCGGTCTTCATGTCGCGCGGCCACAAAGACGAAAAGAAGATGAACGACCTGCCGACCGGCCTGACCTTCAATGTCAGCGAGTCGGTGTCGTCGCTCGACGCCAAGAAGCCTTTGCGTTGCTATGTCGATGGAGCCTATGTCGGCGACCTGACCCTGGGCGATTGCGCCAAGAAAAACGGCGTCGCGGCGCAAAAACTCGATGTCGGCGTCGACGACAGCGGTAATCTGACCGCGGCGCCGACGGCGTCACTCGTGCCCGTGCCCGGCGCTCCGGCCAGCACGGTGGCGCCCGACACCAAAGCGCCCGTGCCGGATCAAACCGCCGAAATCGTCCCTGACGCCCGCCCGGTCTCCGGCCCGACCGCGGCCTGCCTGCGCTACAACAGCAATACCTGGAACAAGCTGTCGGACAGCCTGACGCTCGGCCAGTGCGTCGTGCTGCTGTACGATGGCCGTTGTGTCTCGCCCGGCTCGGCCTCCTACGGCCGCTGGGGTGGCAAGACCCTGCGCCTGGTGCCGCGCCGGGTCGAACAATCGGACGATAACACCAATTTCCGTCCGCTGGTCGATCAGGGCCAGGGCTGTTCCGTGCCTTTGGTGCGTTAAAAACCGAAGCCAGCCTTTCTGCCTTCCCCCCGCACACGGTTCATGATTAAATCCCGTTCCAAACAGGGCGGCTGCAATAAGGATATGACCATGCGTTTGAACGCACTCTTGCTGATGGGACTGGCCGGAACGGCCGTGGCGCTGGGCGGTTGCGTCAAGCACGTCAAGCCGCCGATGGAGCCCAATGTCTGCTATTTTATCGGCCATCCCGCCGGCGGTGAACTCAAGTTCAACGTCGTCGCCAAGGACGATCCGGACATCGAACATTGCGCCGTTCACCTCTATAATCTGCGCATGGACATGCTCAAGACCGGTACGGCCGGCGAGCAGACGGAAGGCAGCTATGGCGGCAGCTTCCTGTTCGTCGAAAATACCGAAGTCTATTTCGCCCAGCGCTACGAGGATCCGCCATTCCCGTTGTTGGTAAAAGCGCCGGACGGCCGTCTGGTGGCGCCGGGCTCGATCGTCCAGGAAGACGACGCACCGACCGGCCCGCAGACCGTCGAGATCCCCAAGAACCTGCCCACCAAGCCCTAAAGCGTTAACAAACTGTGGACGAGCGGGGCGCTAAGCTTGGCTTGCGCGCGTAAAGCTTCTAAAGTCGTTTCTTTAGATTCGCGCGCGCACGCGTGAGAGCGATCGTGCGACAGAAAAACAAAAGGTGTTTCGATGGCAGGCAGTGTCAATAAGGTCATTCTGGTCGGTAATCTCGGCAAGGACCCGGAAATCCGTACGCTCGCCTCGGGCGACCGCGTCGCCAACCTGACGATCGCGACGTCAGAATCATGGCGCGACAAGATGAGCGGCGAACGCAAGGAAAAGACCGAGTGGCACCGCGTCGTCATCTTCAACGACAATCTGGCCAAGATCGCCGAGCAGTATCTGAAGAAGGGCTCTTCGGTCTATCTCGAAGGCAGCCTGCAAACGCGCAAGTGGACCGACAATGCCGGCGTCGAAAAGTATTCGACCGAAGTCGTGCTGCAAAAGTTCAACGGTAACCTGACCCTGCTGGGCGGTCGCGGCGATGGCGGCGGTGCCTCGTCGGGCGGCGGCGGTTACGACCAATATGAAGATTCCTACGGCGGCGCTCCGGCCTCCAGCGGCCCCAAGGCCAAGCCGCAGGGCGCGCCGCAAAACTTCGACCTGGACGATGAAATCCCGTTCTAAGACTATCCGAGCTTTGGCGGGGGCGGCGGACTTAAGTCCCGCCACCCGGCAGGCCACCCTTCGCGGGCTTTGGTCTGCCACTCTCTGCCCAAGCCGGGTCAGAGGGGAAAACAGGTAAAACGGTAACAAGTAGACATAGATGAGCGATATCACTTCGGACGACGATTTGGGTAATGACGGCGAAGCCCCGCGCGGTGGCGGCGGGGGTATGCTGCCCGGCATCAGTACCGTCACCATCGAAGACGAACTGAAGCGTTCCTATCTCGACTACGCCATGAGCGTCATCGTCTCGCGCGCCTTGCCGGACGCCCGCGACGGCCTGAAGCCCGTTCACCGCCGCATCATGTATTCGATGCATAAGGAAGGGCATACGCCCGACCGGTCCTACGTCAAATGTTCGCGTATCGTCGGCGACGTCATGGGTAAGTATCACCCGCACGGCGATCTGGCGATCTATAACTCCCTTGTCCGTATGGCGCAGCCCTTCTCGATGGGTATGCTGCTGGTCGACGGCCAGGGCAATTTCGGTTCGGTCGACGGCGACGCTCCGGCCGCCATGCGTTATACCGAATCGCGTCTCTCGAAGCCGGCCATGTCGCTGCTGGCCGATATCGACAAGAACACGGTCGACTTCCAGCCCAACTACGACGGCAAGGAAGACGAACCGACCGTCCTGCCGTCGCGTATTCCGAACCTCTTGGTCAATGGCGCCGGCGGTATCGCCGTCGGCATGGCGACCAATATTCCGCCGCATAATCTCGGCGAAGTCATCGATGCCTGCGTCGCCCTGCTCGACAATCCGCATGTGACCTTGGAAGAACTGCTCGATATCGTCCCCGGGCCGGATTATCCAACCGGCGGCGAGATCCTCGGCCGTTCCGGCGCCCGTCAAGCCTTGCTGACCGGCCGCGGCTCGGTCGTGACGCGCGGCAAGGCCAGCGTCGAAACCATCCGCAAGGACCGCGAAGCCATCGTCATCACCGAGATCCCGTATCAGGTGAACAAGGTCTCGCTGATCGAATATATTGCCGACATGGTGCGCGAGAAGCGCATCGAAGGCATTTCCGACATCCGAGACGAATCCGACCGCCAGGGCATGCGCATCGTCGTTGAGCTCAAGCGCGAAGCCTCGGGCGACGTCCTCCTGAACCAGCTCTATCGTTACACGGCCCTGCAATCCAGCTTCGGCGTTAACATGCTGGCCCTCAACCACGGCCGGCCGCAGCAGATGGGCCTGCGCAAGCTGCTCGACATCTTCCTCGATTTCCGCGAAGAAGTCGTCGTCCGCCGCACGCGATTCGAACTGAACAAGGCGCGCGACCGCGGCCACGTCCTGGTCGGCCTGACCATTGCCGTCGCCAATATCGACGAAGTCATCCATATTATCCGCTCCTCGGCCGACCCGGCGGAAGCGCGCGAACGTTTGTGCGGCCGCGTTTGGCCGTCGGGCGACATGGCGCCCCTGATCGACCTGATCGCCGACCCGCGTTCGATCGTCCTCGAAGACGCCAATGTCCGCCTGACCGACGAACAGGCCCGCGCCATCCTTGCGCTCACCCTGTCCCGTTTGACCGGCCTCGGTCGCGACGAAATCGGCAGCGAAGCCCGCGCCCTGGCTGACGCCATCGCCGGCTATCTCGCCATCCTCGGTTCGCGCGAACGCATCATGGCGATCGTGCGCGAGGAACTGGTCGAAGTCCGCGACCTCTATGCCGTTCCACGGCGCACCACCATTGTCGATGGCGAAGGCGACCTCGAAGACGAGGACCTGATCCCGCGCGAAGACATGATCATCACGGTCACCCATTCGGGCTACGTCAAGCGCACGGCGCTGGCTGCCTATCGCGAGCAGCATCGTGGCGGCAAGGGCCGTTCCGGTATGGCGATGAAGGACGAGGATGCCATTATCGGCGTCTATTCGGCTACGACGCACCAGCCGATGCTGTTCTTCTCGTCGACCGGCAAGGCTTATAAACTCAAGGTTTGGCGCCTGCCGCTCGGCAATCCGCAATCCAAGGGCAAGGCCTTCGTTAACCTGCTGCCGCTCGATGGCGGCGAAACCATCACCAATATCCTGGCCCTGCCGGAGGACGAAGCCGCCTGGGAACGTCAGGACATCATCTTCGCCACGCGCTCGGGCGATATTCGCCGCAACAAGCTGAGCGACTTCGTCAATGTTAACCGCGCCGGCAAGATCGCCATGAAGCTGGAAGACGGCGACGCCATTGTCGGCGTGGCCATCTGCACCGACGACCAGGACGTCCTGCTGTCGACCGCCGGCGGTCGTTCGATCCGCTTTGCCGTCGACGAGGTCCGCGTCTTCAAGGGCCGCGACTCGACCGGCGTTCGCGGTGTTCGGTTGAACGGTGACGACAAGGTTATCTCCATGGCCATCCTGCGCCGCGTCGCCGCGTCGCCGGCCGAACGTGCCGCCTATCTAAAGGAAGCGTCCAAACGCCGCGCCGCAGCGTCCGCCGACGAGTCCGAGGACGCGACCGTTGCCGTCGAAGAGGATGCCGAAGAGGCCGTGGGCGACATCGAAGCCTTGAGCGAAGAGCGCATCACCGAACTGGCTGCGGCTGAAGAGTTCATTCTGACGGTCGCCGATACCGGCTTCGGCAAGCGCACCTCGTCCTACGACTACCGCCGAACCGGACGGGGCGGGCAGGGGATTGTCGCCATCGACCTGTCGAAGCGCGGCGGGCAGTTAGTCGCCTCCTTCCCGATCGACATCAATGACGGCCTGCTGCTGGTCACCTCGGGCGGGCAACTGATCCGCACCAATGTCACGACGGTCCGTGTCGCCAGCCGCAACACGCAAGGCGTCACCATCTTCCGTACCTCGGGCGGTGAAAAGGTCGTCTCGGTCGAACGCATCATCGACTCCGGCGATGACGACACCGACACACCAACGCCCGATACCTCGGTCGTCGACACGGCGCCTTCGGGCGGCGACGAAACCTGATCCACCTCACAGGGGGCGCTGGCCATGATGACTGGCATGACAACTGGTATGAGAATAGGCCTGTATCCGGGGACGTTCGATCCCATCACCAATGGCCACAGCGACATCATCGGCCGCGCCGTCAAACTGGTCGATAAACTTGTGATCGGCGTGGCGCGCAATATCGGCAAGTCACCGATGTTCACCATCGATGAGCGCGTCGACATGGTCCGCGAACAGGTCGCCTATCTTGGCGATCGCGTCGAGGTCCTGCCGTTTTCCAGCCTCCTGATGCACTTCGCCCAGGAGGTCGGCGCCGGGGTCATTATCCGCGGTTTGCGCGCCGTCGCCGACTTCGAATACGAATTTCAGATGACAGCGATGAATCAACAGCTTAATCGTGATCTGGAGACGGTGTTTTTGATGGCCGACCCGCGTCATCAGGCGATAGCGTCGCGTTTGGTCAAAGAAATAGCCCAATTGGGCGGCAATATCGCGCCGTTTGTGGCTCCCAGTGTGGCGGAACGCTTACTGGCAAAAGTAAAAATCGTTTAAAAAACGCTTTTCACTTTTGATGATTGCGGTGTCGCGCAATTTAACCGAAAAGTGGGGGCCACTTTTCGGATTGCGCTTAGGTTAGGGATTAGGACGGACTATGTCAGGATTGAAGAAACAAGCGCTGTTCGCAGGCGCCATGGCGGCCCTTTTGGCCGCGACCTCTGCATTTGCGCTTGATCCTGGCTATCGCGCCCCAGACCCCAACAACACCATCGTGGTCGACACCACCAAGGGCCGGATCGTGTTCGAGCTCTACCCGGTGATGGCGCCGGCCAACGCCGAACGCCTCCTCACCCTGACGCATCAACATTTCTATGACGGCCTGATTTTCCATCGCGTCATCGAAGATTTCATGGATCAGACTGGCGACCCCAAGGGTACCGGTGAAGGCGGTTCAGACCTGCCCAATGTCAAGGGCGAGTTCACCATGCGCCATGACGCCAGCTTCCCGATGACGGTGGCATCGCGTCCCAAGGGCTCTTTGATCGGTTTCGTCGGCGCCATGCCAGTGCAAAGCCAGGTCAACGAACTGCTGCCCATGTCGGTCGACGGCAAGATCAGCGCCTGGCCGCTCTACTGCCAGGGCGTGATCGGCATTGCCCGCGACAGCGATCCGGACTCGGCCAACAGTCAGTTCTTCTTCATGCGCGGCGCCAATGCGAACCTCGAAAAGCGCTATACCGCCGTCGGCGTGGTCATCAGCGGCCTCGATGTCGTGCGCAAGATCAAGATCGGCGAGCCCGCGGTCAATCCCGATAAGATGCTGAAGGTCCAGGTCCTGGCCGATATGCCCGAAGCCGATCGGCCGCAGATCGAGGTCATGGATACGGCTTCGACGCAGTTCCAGGCCATTATCGATCAGACCCGCAAGGACAAGGGCGCTGACTTCTCGGCCTGCGACATCACGGTACCGAGCAAGAACCTCGCCGCTCCGGTGGCGTCCGTCGACCCGACGGCCCCGGCCGCGCCAGCGAAATAGGCATAGAACGTCGAGGCCGGTGGATACCGGTATAATGCCTCCGAAACCTGTCAACAGCGCACGCGTAGAGGTCGTCGCCGTCAGCCCCGGTATGGCTGCGCGCGTGATTCGGAGTAGCCGTGGCCCTATTCCAGGAAAACCGACACTCCGAATGGAGAACGGCTGATTGTTAGCAGTAACTAATTACCGTTTAAATTTAGAGTGGGGAGATGCTGGCTGCCTGCGAAATCGCTATTTTGCTACCATTTAAAGTTGACCATCCGAGATTCGGAGCGTCGGTTTACCGTTAATAGCGCCACAGCCACTCCGAATCTCGCCAGCCGCTGTTTTTGTGCATGAAGGCGATGCGCCAAATTCATGTGAAAGCCTTGGATGCTCTACGGTATCTTCATCACGTCCGGCTTGGCGCCATCGGTGATAAATTCGCCCGTCCAGGCGGCTGTGTCGGTCTTGGCGATGCAGGATATCTTCGCCACCCCGGCCGCCGGATCGAAGAAGGTGCAGGTGCCGGTCGCCGGATGATCGGTCATGTTTTGCGGCGTACTGCCCGAGATCAGCAAGTCTATGGTCCTGGTGACCGAACCGTCCGGCTGAGTCACGTCGTCATGGCTGTTACCCGAAAAGGTAACCGTCATCTGGGTGTCCTGGCTCGTCAGACTGCCATTGGAGAAGATGAAACTCTGACGGCCGTCGTCATAGGTAAAACTGGCCACAACATTCTTGCACGGTTTCAATTCTTCGCCGTTCATCGTCATATGCCGGCACACACCCTTCATGAAGGTCATGGCGGTCATGCGGCGCGGCGCGTCCTCCGCGTGGGCGCCTGTACCGGCCGCCATCAGCAACACTGCGGGAATTAGATATTTCATCGGCGGCGCCTCTAATGCGGGGTGACGGAGTTTTACGCGAAATTGCAGTCACCGTCGCCTTACATTTGCGGTTAGGCGGAAGTTGGGCCGCTACGAGACGTAGCACTATTCCGCCGGACTGGCCGCCATGGCCGGCCTGGGTCCGCCGCGGCGCCGCCGGCGCCGGGTCTTCTTCTTGGCCATCGACAATAACAGGCCTTCGCGCAGGCCGCGGTCGGCGACACGCAATCTATGGCACGGCCACAGTTTTTGCACGGCTTCCAGGATGGCCGCGCCCGCCAGCACCAGGTCGGCGCGGTCGCGGCCGATGCACGGCTCCAACTCACGGCCCGAACGGCCGAGGTCGAGCAGACGGCGGATCACGGTCCGGCAATGATCCTGGTTCATCCACAGACCGTCGACCTGCGAGCGATCATAGCGTTCGAGCCCCAGATGCATGCCGGCCAGCGAGGTGATGGCGCCGGATGTGCCGACAATATAGGCCTCGCCGGAGTCGAAATGCGGCCGCAGCGGTTCGGGATCGGCAAAGCCGCGGATCTTGTGAGCGACGTCCTCGACCATGGAATCGAACCAGGCCTGGGTGTCGCCGTTCTCCGGCTCCGGGAAGCGTTCAGCCAGGTTGACGACGCCGACCGGCAGCGAAATCCAGTAACGCGGGCGCGGCATGCGCCGGCCCATATGCAGGGCGGTGCGCTGGGCGCTGGCCTGAACATCGGCCAAGGTCCCGGCCGTCTCGGTACCGGACGGGGCGCCTCCGAGATCGACCCAGCTCAATTCGGTCGACCCGCCGCCGACATCCATGACCAGGGCGGTGCGTGCCGATGGCGTCACCTCGCGTCCGTCCAGCAGCGAAGCGCACCCCATAACCGACAGGTGGGCTTCTTCTTCCGGCGTGATGATGGTCAGTTTCAGGCCCGTCTCGCGTTCGACCCGGGCGATGAAGGCGCGGCCATTACCGGCGATGCGGCAGGCCTGGGTCGCCACGGCGCGAACCCTTACCGCGCCGCGCTTTTCGATCTTTTCGGCGCAAATTTTCAGCGCCTTCAGGGCGCGTTCCATGGCGCGTTCATGCAATTGCCCGGAATGACTGAGGCCTTCCCCCAGGCGAACGATGCGCGAAAAGGCTTCGATGATCTTGAATTGCGAATTGGCGTAGGTGGCGATCATCAATCGGCAATTATTGGTGCCGAGATCCAGCGCCGCATAGACATATGTGGAATCGCGACCGGAATCGCGCCCAGAGTCACGTCTTGTTGCGCCTTGCGGGCGCCGGTCGTCTGAGGGAGCCCGTTGCATCGGCTCATACCCCGCTAATGTCAGTGGACGCCCGAACAGGGTATCCTTTCGCCGATACCTTAGGATGTGATCACGGCCCTGCCAACTGCTTTCTTTGTTTCCCGATAAGTTTCAAACCTGTAGGTGCCGCCACAAAAATGCACCAGAATCGCCGCTCGTGAAAAAGCAGGAAATTCGACAACCGCATGGGGAAGGGCGGTGCCTTCGCTACGGCACCCGGTGCATGATGCGATTCAGAGGAATACCGAGTCATGCCGCAACACAGATCCGCCAAGTTCGATATCGGTCAGGTCGTCAAACATAACCTGTTTGACTTCCGCGGCGTCGTCTTCGACGTCGATCCCGAGTTTTCCAATACCGAGGAGTGGTGGCAGGCCATCCCCGAAGCCGTACGCCCGGATAAACATCAGCCATTTTACCATCTGTTGGCGGTCAATGGCGAAAGCCACTATGTCGCCTATGCCTCCGAAGGCAATCTGTGCGCGGACGATACCGGTGAGCCCCTGCGTCATCCGCAGACCGGTCTGTTGTTCGACAAGTTCGAGAACGGTCGCTACTTGCCCAAGCCGCGCATGGCAAACTGAACCGGACCAGTCAAGCCGCCGGCAAACTTCATTCTATTTTTGTGAGTGGACGGCAATCTATTGACGTCACGCGCGTCACATTTGCCGCAATAAAACTCTATCTGTCGCCATGATATGGTCACGCAAGCCCTGCAAGATGAGGACTTGGTAAGCGCGCTGGGACTCGAACCCAGGACCCCCTGATTAAAAGTCAGGTGCTCTAGCCGGCTGAGCTACGCGCTCACGAAGACAGATAGCTTGACCCGGAAGCAAAAAGGGTGGATCAAACGTGCAGACGACATAGAGGGGATTTTTTGATTTCGCAAGCGCGCCTTGGCGAATTCAAGGGGTTATTTTGTATATTGTTTTTTTATGCCGCGGAAATGCAGTTAAAAATGATGAGTGGGTGGAGGCTGGTGTATGAGCTTATGGCCTGAGGCGACAAGGGGGACATGCGTGACGATAAGGCGAAAACGCTCGGTCGCAGTGGGTATCCTCTATGCCGGTCTGAGCCTGACGGCCCTGACCCTGACCGGCTGCGCGCACGATTCGCCGCAATATTCCATCGATGCCGGCGCTGCGCCCAAGGACAATCGCGCCAGCCGCGAACCGGAACGCGACGATCAGGAAATGCGTTCCAGCACCGACAAGAACAACAGCTGGGGTGACGCTTTTACGGCCCCGCTGGAAGACTTCAACCTGAAGCGTCAGGAAATTCCGGATATCCTCGAGTCCGCCATTACCAAGCCCTATGACCTGACCGGCCTCGACCACTGCGAATCTATCGCTGCCGAAGTCAGTCAGCTGGATAGTCTTTTGGGCAAGGATTTCGACGAGCCACCGCCACCGCCTGACCAACGCACCAATACCGAAAAGGGGCGGCAGTTCGCCAACAATTCCGCCGTCGGCGCCGTCCGCAACGCCACCCGCAGCATCATTCCGTTCCGCGGCCTGGTCCGTCAGGTCACCGGTGCCGATCGCCATCAGAAGGAAATGGATAACGCTATTCAGGCCGGCAAGGTGCGCCGCGCCTATCTGAAAGGCGTCGGCATGAACAAGAACTGTGCCCCCCCGGCGGCGCCCTCCTGGTTCAAGCCGCGTGTCTATGTTGAAAACTATGTGCAACAGCCGGCGGTGCCGCCTCCGGCCAGCAATAACAAAACACCGCCCCCGCCGCGCGGCCGCACGGGCAACAAGCACCGGTAACCAGCGTTACAAACACTTCATGACAGAAACTTAAGTTGCCATACCAAGGCCACACGGCCAAACTGCACCCATGGTCCCGGACTAAGGGACGGCAAAATGGGAATATGCGCCATGAAGAATATGCTTTTGATCGCCTCGGTATCGGCTATCGCCCTGGCCTTGATCGGCGCCTCGGCTGCCTCGGCCGCCACGGAAGTCGAACTGAAGGACGTCGCTGCCAAGGTCATTGTCAGCCCTGAAAACCGCAGCGATGTCGAGCTGAAGGTCGCCTATGCCAATGGCAACAAGCTGCCGGTCATTATGGTTCACACCGAAGGCAGCCGCTTCGTCGCCGATGGCAAGCTGCGCGGCAAGCACCTGAATTGCCAGGATGGCAATGGCGTCAGCGTCATGGGCATCGGCAATCTCGGCAATGCCGACCTGCCGACCATCTATATCCGCGTGCCGATGGACGCCAAGGTATCAGCCGGCGGCGCCACCTTCGGCCAGTTGGGCGCCAGCAGCAGCCTGGAATTGAACCACGGCGGTTGCGGCAGCTGGACGGTCGGCAACGTCGCCGGCAAGGCGGAAATCAACATCGGCGGCTCCGGCGATGTCGTCGCCGCCAATACGGGCGACGCCGAGGTCAATATCGGCGGTTCCGGCAATTTCAAGGGCGGCACGGTCAATCACCTCGAAGCCAATATCGGCGGTAACGGCGACGTCTCGGTCGATCAGGTCACCGGCCCGATCGAAGTCAATATCGGCGGCTCCGGCAATGTTGCCGTCGCCGGCGGCAATTCCGATAATCTCGAGGTCAATATCGCTGGCTCCGGCGACGTCCGTCACGGCGGCGGCGTCAAGAACCTGGAAGTCAACATCGTCGGCTCGGGCGATGTCCGCGTCAAATCGGTGTCCGGCAATATCAGTAAGTCGGTCATGGGCTCCGGCCACATCATCGTCGGCGAATAAACCCGAAACATACTGTAAGCTTAAGGCCCGCCGGCCCATACCGGCGGTCCTTGTCGTGTCCGCATCATTCCGTCTTCACCTGTGGCGCTTTCGCCCTTTTGCGCCGCGAAACCTTATGTTAACGATTAGGGTCAGGTAACGGTCGAGGGGTGGGACGTGTTCGAAGAAGAGGTCAGACGGCATATTTCCTTCGCGCCGGCCCCGGCGTGGGTCAAGGAACAACCGTTTCAGCGTCCCGATCTGCTCGATCAATCCAAAGCGCCGTGGGGGCTATACACCTGGCTGGTCGACGACCAGGCCAAGCTCGATAACAGGCCCCAGCGTTATAACCGCACGGTCGAGGAAGTCGTCAATCTGTCGGCGCTCGACTATCTGGCCAATGTCACCCTGCCGTTCAATCCGTTCTTTGACGACCTCTGCATCCACCATATCCGCATCCTGCGCGGCGTTGAGGTCATCGAGGTCGACGTCGAGAAGCGTTATTTCGTCATGCGCCGCGAACGCAGCTTCGAGCGCTTGGTCCTCGACGGCCGCTGGACCCTGGCCGTGACCTTGCCGGACGTCCGCGTCGGCGACATTATCGACACGGCCATGACCATGACCGGCGACCCGGCCTGTTTCCAGGGCGAAGTCACCATGCCGATGCCGCTGCAAAGCTACATCTATTGGGACAAGCGCCACGTCCGCCTGCTGGTGCCGCCGGAGCGCAAGCTGACCATGCAGCCGTTTCCCATGGGTTGGTATGAACCTCGCGTCACCAAGCTCGATGACGGCTATAACGAGATCGAATTCAATGCCGCCAAGGTCGGCGAATGCGACTACGAAAGCGATATGCCGGGCTGGGTCATTCCCTCCAAAGGTTTTTTCGCCACCAGTATCGATAGTTGGGAGCGCGTCGGCGACCTGATGCGCGCCGGCTTCGAAGGCGATATCGACTACCCCCAAGGCTTGCTCGACGTCATTGCCGATATCGAGGCCGCCCACGACAACGCCCCAGACCGCATCGTCGCCACGGTGCGCTGGGTCCAGGAGCATATCCGTTATTTTGCCTTTTCTTTCGGCGAGGGCGGCTTCGTCCCGCGTTCCCTGAAAGAGATTTTCACCGACCGCATCGGCGACTGCAAGGACGTGTCGAAGATGATCGCGGCCATGCTGACGCGCATGGGTATTGAATCCTGGCCTGCCCTGGTCGACACCAAGCGCGGCCACGACCTGATGAACCAGCCGCCGCGGCTGGGCGCCTTCAACCACTGTATCGCCATGTGCCTCCACAATGGCAAGACCTACTGGTTCGAAGGTACGTCCGACGTGGCGCAAGGCGGGGATCTCGACCACCTGGCGCAGAACGACCTGGGTTATGCCCTGATCCTGAAGCCCGGCACCGACCTGGTCCGCATGATGGAGAAGGTACCGGAGCTCGATTACGAGGTTCGCGAAGTCATCCACCTGCCCAAGAAGGCTGGGCAGGAGACGCTGATCGAGATCGATTACATCTATCGTGGCGCCCGTGCCGACGGTGTCCGCCGTGAACTGCGCTACCAGAGCCTGACCGCCTATGTCGAGGATCGCTGCGCCTTGTTCAGCTATATCTACGGCATGAACATGTGCGCCATCCCGCAGATGATCGACAACCGGACGCTCAACGAAATCACCATCACCACCCATGTCACCACCGACAATCCATGGCATTCGGCCGGCGGCACGCGGATATTCTTCAGTCCGGAATCCGGTTTCGACTATGTGCTGGACGATCCGGAAGGCCGCCGCCGCTTCCCTTATAGCCTCGGCGATGTCCGCGAAGGCCGGATCACCACCCTGATCAAGACAGACTATCAGCTGGAATGGCCAACTAAGGCCAAGACATGGAACTTCGGTGGTCTGGTTCTGGGTTTCACCCCGCGTCAAACGGCCCAGGGCTATGAGGCCGTACGCGATTACAGCGTCAATCGTCCGTGGCTGACGGCGAATGAGAAAATGGACCTCGACCGCGCCTATAATGAGATCAGTTCATACGATCGCTTGAATGTCCGTGTCACCGGCCAGCCGAAGGCCAAATGGCTGCCGTCCTTTATAACACGCGCCGTCATCTGGGGCGGTTTGCCGGTCATAGGTTTTGTCGCCTGGTGGCTCATGGGCCACCACTGAGCGCCCTTCCTCCGACATCGCCAACAAAGCCCCTCGCTTGACCGAGGTCAAAAAACGCCGTTAAATAAAACAAAGACGCGAATGCAATCGCGTCATAAAAAGTGTCTGGGAGTAACGTCATGTCCAATCTCAACCGTCGTAACCTGCTGCTCGCAGCAGGTGCATCCTCGCTGGTGGCCGCTTGTGGCGGCGGAGGCGGGGGAAGCGGATCTTCGGGGGGAGGCGGTTCCTCATCCTCATCCAGCTCGTCATCGTCGTCCTCGTCGTCCAGCAGCACCTTGCCGGACCCGTCGACGGCGCCGGCGCTGAAGACCCATTTCGCCGCCAATTTCAAGATCGGCATGGCCGTCGATCCCGGCGTCGCGACCGAAGCGATCGCCAATGCCATCCTGTTGAAACACGTCAATTCCATCACCGCCGAGAGCGTGATGAAGGCCAATCCGATAGGTGTCAGCGAAGGCGTCTATGACTTTACCCAGGCCGACGCCCTGGTCACCTTCGCCCAGGCCAACGGCATTGAGGTACGCGGCCACGCCCTCAACTGGTATCAGACATCTCCGGCCTGGTTCTTCGCCGGCGATCAGACGGACATGACGGCCTATAAGGCCCTGGTGCGCGGCCGCCTGGAAACCTATGTCACCGACGTCGTCAACCATTTCAAGGGCAAGGTCTATGCCTGGGACGTTGTCAACGAGGTGACCAGTGACGACGCCTCCGTGACCTACCGCAATTCGCAGTGGTATCAGATATTCGGCCCCGACTTCATCGACTACGCCTTCAATGCCGCTCACGCCGCCGATCCCACCATTCCCCTGTTTATCAACGAATATGGCACCGAGGATCCGGGCAAGCGCGCCCGCCTCCTGACTATTCTCGACGGTATGATCGCGCGCGGCGTCCCGGTCGGCGGCGTCGGTCATCAGATGCACATCAATACCGGCTACCCGGCGGCCTCGGAGGTCGACGCGGCCCTGACCGCCGTTGAGGCGAGGGGGCTGATCAACCACATCACCGAGATGGACGTGTCGCTCTATGCCGATCCCGGCAGTTGCTTCAGCGGCACAGGCTGTCTGCCCGAAGCCACCGGCGCTGCCCTGACCACGGCCCTGCATGCCCAGGCGCTGAAATACCGCGAACTCTATGCCGTCTATGTCGCGCACGCTTCGGTCAAGTCGGTGACCACCTGGGGCATAGCCGACAATCATACCTGGCTCGACAGTTTCCCGGTGGTGCGCAAGAATCACCCGCTTCTGTTCGACGAGACCGGTAATCCGAAGTCGGCCTTCTGGGCGATCGTCGATCCGACCTTCGTCGTTCCATAGGATTCGCGCTGCGGACCAGGTCTTACAATTTTTTTTGGCCGATTAGCTGTTGCCCTTTGCCGAAAGCGCTGATAAACCGCACGGCTCCCACGACATGTCAGACTCAATCGACAGGCCGTGGGACCTACAGGGGTATAGCTCAGCTGGTAGAGCGCCGGTCTCCAAAACCGGAAGTCGTGGGTTCGAGTCCCTCTGCCCCTGCCATTCTTTCTGCAAAGGCTTGAAAATTCGTTTTCCAGCCTCATTTCTGTTGTTCGGAAGCCGCGACCCGCGGCACACACTTAGACAGGCGTTTTGACGGTGAAGAAACCCGATACGAAGACCAAGACCGTTGAACCGGGGCGCAAGCTGGCGCTCGGCAAGATCGAGCCCGTGAAGGCGCCCGCAGCGGCCGCCGCCGTGGCGAAAGCGCCGAAGAAGCCGTTCAACCCGATGAAGTTCTTCGCCGAAGTCCGTCAGGAAGCCAAGCGTATCACATGGACGACGCGCAAGGAAACCTGGATCACCACCGTCATGGTCCTGATCATGGTTGTCCTGGCCGGTATCTTCTTCTACGTCGTCGACGCCGGTCTCGGTTTCGTTGTCACCTATATTACCAAAATCGGCCAATAGGACTTCAATCATGGCTAATCCTGCAACCGCCGAATCCCCTGTCGTTTCCAACCCGAACCACAAGTGGTACATCGTCCACGCCTATTCGAACTTCGAAAAGAAGGTCGCCGAGGCTCTGCGCGATCAGGCCAAGAGCCAGGGTCTGGAAGACAAGTTCTCGGAAATCCTGGTGCCGACCGAAGAGGTCGTCGAAGTGCGCCGCGGCCGCAAGTTCAATTCGGAACGCAAATTCTTCCCCGGCTATGTCCTGGTGAAGATGGAACTGACTGACGACGCTTACCACCTGGTCAAGAACACGCCCAAGGTCACTGGTTTCCTCGGCTCGGCCTCCAAGCCCATGCCAGTGTCGGAAAAGGAAGTTCAGCGCATCGTCGGTAATGTCGACGCCGCGGTCGAACGTCCGAAGCCCGTCCTCAGCTTCGATATCGGTGAGAAGGTCAAGATCACGTCCGGACACTTTGCCTCCTTCGACGGCGTCGTCGAAAGCGTCGATCAGGATCACGCTCGCCTGCGCGTTTCGGTCTCGATCTTCGGCCGCGCCACGCCGGTCGAGTTGGAATATGCCCAGGTCGAAAAGACGGGCAGCTAAATTTTCCGATATTCTGGAATTAAAAAGCGCTTCGGGCAACCGGAGCGCTTTTTTGTCTTACAGTCTGGCCGATCGAATCCGCAGGGCGTTGGCGATCACCGAAACGGAACTCAGGGCCATGGCGGCCGACGCGATGATCGGTGACAGCAGCAGGCCGAACGCCGGATAAAGGACGCCGGCGGCTACCGGAATGCCCACGGCATTATAGGCAAAAGCAAAAACCAGGTTCTGGCGGATATTGCGCATGACCAGCTTGCTCAAGCCCCGGGCACGCAGCAATCCGGTCAGGTCGCCCTTGATCAGGGTGACGCCGGCGCTTTCCATGGCGATGTCGGTGCCGTTGCCCATGGCGATGCCGACGGTTGCGGCGGCTAGCGCTGGGGCGTCGTTGACGCCATCGCCGGCCATGGCGACCTTGCGGCCCTGGCGGATCAGCTCTTCGATGACGTCCGCCTTGCCGTCCGGAAGGATACCGGCGCGTACCTCATCCAGCCCGATCGATTTGGCGACGGCCCGGGCCGTCGCTTCATTGTCGCCGGTCAACATGACCAGCCGCAAACCATCGGCCTTGAGGCTTTTCAACACCGCCACGGTCGACTCCTTGACCGGATCGGCAACGACCAGGATACCGGCAGGCTTCCCGTCAAGCGTGGCATAGACTGCGGTCTGGCCCTGGTCGCGGAACGGCTGGGCCAGGGCCGCCAGCTCCGACACGTCACCCGTCAAGGCTTCATTGCCCAACACAACAGCAACGCCGTCGACGCGGCCGATGACCCCCTTGCCGGACGGTGCGGCAAAGTCGGCCACCGTGTAGGCGGGCAAGCCCTTGGCCTTGGCGCCCGCGACGATGGCGCTGGCGATCGGGTGTTCGCTGGCGGCCTCAAGCGCTGCCGCCAGGCTCAGCAGCCGGTCGCGGTCAACGCCGCCAACCGTCTGAACGTCGACCAACCGTGGCTTGCCTTCGGTCAGCGTGCCGGTCTTGTCGAAAACCAGAGTGTCGACGCTCTCGAAAGCTTCGAGTACGGCGGCGTCGCGCACCAATATGCCTTCGCGGGCGGCGCGCCCGGTACCGGCCATGATCGACATCGGCGTGGCGAGGCCGAGGGCGCACGGACAGGCGATAATCAGGACGGCAATGGCATTGAGCAGTGCGTGACCCAGATGCGGCGCCGGCCCCCAGATCATCCAGGCGGCGAAGGTGAGGGCGGCGCACACCATCACAGCCGGGACGAACCAGGCCGAGACCGTGTCCGCCACGCGTTGGATCGGCGCGCGCGAACGCTGGGCGCGGCCGACCCGAGCCACGATCTGAGCCAGGACGGTGTCATTGCCGACGCGGGTCGCCGTCATGACCAGCGCACCCGACTGATTGACCGTAGCGCCAGTGACCTTGTCGCCGGCGGCCTTGGCGACCGGCATGGCTTCGCCGGTCAGCATAGATTCATCGACATGGCTGGCGCCTTCGGTGACCTCGCCGTCCGTAGGTATTTTTTCGCCGGGACGGATGCGTAGGCTGTCGCCGACCCGGACTTGATCGAGCGGGATCGTTTCTTCCTCACCCTCATGCAGGCGATGTGCGGTCGCCGGCGCCAGCTTCAGCAGGGCGCGGATGGCGTTGCCGGTCTGGGCGCGCGCCGTCAGTTCAAGGACCTGGCCGACCAGGACCAGGGCGGTGATGACGGCGGCGGCTTCGAAATAGACGTCGGGCCCCATGCCGGCCATGTGCGGGAAGGCGTCAGGCACCACGACGGCGACCACAGAATAACCCCAGGCGATCAGAACACCCAGGGCAATCAGGGTGAACATGTTGAACCGGCGGGAAAGCAGCGACTCCCAGCCGCGCACCAGGAACGGCCAGCCGCACCACAGGGCGACCGGTGTCGCCAGGATCATCTGCAGCCAGATCGAGATGCGATCCGGCACCAGGGCTGACAATCCGACATGTGCCCCCATGACCAGGATCGCGACCGGGACAGACAGGACCACGGCGATCCACAGCCGGCGCGTCATCTCCTTCAATTCGTGATTTTCGGGCTCGTCCAGAGTGACGACTTCCGGCTCCAGCGCCATGCCGCAGATACGGCAGGCGCCCGGACCGTGCCGGCGGATCTCCGGATGCATGGGGCAGGTGTAGATAACGGATTCACCCGCCTTGGCGGTGGGAGCGGGCGGGTGCTCGTGATGACCCGAATGATCATGGGGCCCTGCCGAATGGCAACAGGCCTTGGTTTCGTCTGATGTGGGCTTGTCCATCTCGGCTACTCGTACTTCTTCAACAGGGCCATGATCTCGGCGATCTGGGCCTTCTGGCGCCCCTCGTCCTCGCGAGCTGAGCGTTTCAGGCACGACCCCATGTGGGTTTCCAGCACCCCGAGCTCGACAGCCTTCAAGGCGCTGCGGGCAGCCCGCAACTGGGTCAGGATATCGACGCAGTACTGGCCCTCGGATATCATGCGTTTGACTGCCTCGATCTGGCCGGTGGCGCGATTGAGGCGCGGCAATTGTTCGACATGGGAGGGGTGGTGGGACATCGTGACCTCTTATACCGGGGTGGGGTATAATGCCAATATACCCTATGGGGGTATACGTCAAGGCAATGCTTTATGGTGCCTCGGGGCTTGCCACCGAACGCCAAAACCGCTATAGCGCCCGCTCTTCGCTTTATTGCGTCGAAAATCCGTGGGAGGGGTGACCCAGACCACGGCTCACATTGTTCCCATTCGGGGAACTACAGGAGATATCAATGGCTAAAAAAATCCTGGGCTATATCAAGCTCCAGGTGAAGGCCGGCTCTGCCACGCCTTCGCCCCCCATCGGTCCTGCACTGGGCCAACGCGGCGTCAACATCATGGGTTTCTGTAAGGAATTCAACGCCCGTACCGAAAACGTCGAAAAAGGCACGCCGCTCCCGACCATCATCACGGTGTATCAGGACAAGTCGTTCACCTTCGTCACCAAGACGCCGCCGGCCACCTTCTTCATCAAGCAGGCGCTGAACCTGAAGTCCGGTTCGAAGCTGCCGGGCCGCGAGTCCGCCGGTTCGATCACCCGCGCCCAACTGCGCGGCATCGCCGAAAAGAAGATGAAGGATTTGAGCGCAATCGACCTGGACGCCGCCACCTTGATTATCGAGGGTTCCGCGCGTTCCATGGGCCTGAAGGTGGTGGACTAATATGACAATCGCAAAACGCATCAAGGCTTGGGACGTCGAAACGACCAAGCTGTACGGTCTGACCGAAGCCCTCGGCGTCGTGAAGGCCAATGCCAAGGCCAAGTTCGACGAAACCGTCGAAATCGCCATCAATCTGGGTGTTGACCCGCGTCACGCCGACCAACAGGTCCGCGGCGTCGTCAACCTTCCGTCCGGCACCGGTAAGGACGTTCGCGTCGCCGTTTTCGCCAAGGACAAGAAGGCTGAAGAAGCTCTCGCCGCCGGCGCTGAAGTCGTTGGTGCCGAAGACCTAGTCGAAAAGATCATGGGCGGCTTCATGGACTTCGATCGCGTCATTGCGTCTCCGGACATGATGGCCCTGGTCGGTCGCCTCGGTAAGGTCCTGGGCCCGCGCGGCCTGATGCCGAACCCGAAGGTCGGCACCGTGACTCCGAACGTCGCGCAAGCGGTTAAGGACGCCAAGGGCGGCGCGGTCGAGTTCCGCGTTGAAAAGTCCGGTATCGTCCATGTCGGCGTCGGCAAGATCTCGTTCACCACCGAAGCGTTGGAAATCAACGTCAAGGCTCTGGTCGACGCTCTGGTCAAGGCCCGTCCGTCCGGCGCCAAGGGTCTCTATGTCAAGAAGATCTCGTTGTCTTCGACCATGGGCCCGGGCGTGAAGGTCGATACCTCCAGCGCAACGGCTGCCTAAGCTACTCTGATCCATTGACGAAAAAGCCTTCCCGCCGTCTTGGTGGGAAGGCTTTTTTGTTATGGGTCAAGGGGCCTCGGCCCCTTGCCGCCGGAGGCCCTTACACCGGCACGCCCGAGTGAAACCGGAACTCCGTATCCGGGTCGCCGATCAGCGCCTGTTCGACCGGCCGGATGACCTCAATCCGCCGAGCGATATCGCCGGCATCGCCATAGAGATGCGCCAGCTTGATATAGCCCTGGAAATGCCGCGCCTCGCTTTTCAGCAGGCCGCTATAAAACGCCCCTAATTCCGCGTCGAGATGTGGCGCCACCGCGCCGAAGCGTTCGCATGACCGCGCCTCGATAAAGGCGCTGATCAGCAGGATATCGGTCATCATGCCGGGTTCGCTGCGGCGGACCAGTTTGCGCAGTCCGGCGGCATAGCGGCTGGCCGACAGCGGCAGCAGCGGGATATGCCGCTTCCTGATGATCTTCATGACGCGCTCGTAGTGCGCCAGTTCTTCGCGCGCCAGGCGCGACATGGCGTTGGCGATCGCCTCGCGGTCCTGGTACTTGGCCATCAGATTGATGGCGTTGCTGGCGGCTTTGTATTCGCAGTTCTTGTGGTCGATCAGGAGGATGTCCTGATGGCGCAGGGCGGCCGCGACCCAGGCATCGGGAGTCGTTGTTCCGAGAAAGGCGTGGATGGCGCTGAGCATGCTCCCTCCTTGACCAAAACCGTCGACAAAATCAAGGCCGCAACATTACGCCGAGTTCACTGGACAGGGCGCGCTGACAGGCGTTTTGTCCGATTATTCGAGGAGAGACTCGTGGCCGGAGCGGCGTGGCGCGTTATCCGACCATCAAAACCTTTTATGTGCCCCAAAATGAGGGCTCGCGGCCGGATCGATCATCGTATGAAAGCGATTACAGTGTAACGATAGTGTCAATTGTAATAAACTTTAGGACGAGGTTTCAATATTGCAGTTGTGTAATAAAACTAAACCTAACATTACTTATAATTCACTCGACATACGAAGGCTTTCGTTTATTGTGTCCCTAACGGTACTGAGTAGGGTCAGTGTTTTCGCGTTATAACGCGTGGCATTTTGAGAAATCTACTCAGGCTATCAAGTTAATATCGAAACCGTTTCTCGATATACCAATTTTATCTGAGTGAACTTCCTCTCCGGGTTGCCGCAGCTCAGGTAATAAGGGGGAGATGTAGGCGCGTCTCCCCCAACCCCACATCTCCAAAACATGAAGACGATCAGGCAGACGCGCGGCTGAAGGTCTGACGATAGGCGGTCGGCGTCGTGTTCAACTGTTCGCGGAAATGATGGCGCAGATTGGTCGTCGTGCCGAAACCGGTCCGCTCGGCAACCTGTTCGATACTGATATCGCTGGCTTCCAGATGATCGCGCGCCTCGTTCAAACGCATACGCAGCAACCATTTCGCCGGTGTCGTTCCGGTCGCTTCGGCGAAGCGGCGCAGAAAGGTGCGTTCGCTCATGCCGGCGCGGCGGGCCAGGTCGGGCACGCGATGTTCGGCATGCAGGGATTTTCTCATATGGTCGAGCAGGGGGCCTAACCGATCGCTCTCATAGTCGCTGGGCACGGCGCGTTCGATATATTGCGCCTGGCCGCCGTCGCGGTGTGGCGGAATGACCAGCCGACGTGCGACCTTGTTGGCGGCCTCGGGCCCGAAGTCGCGACGGATCAAATGCAGGCACAGATCGATGCCGGCGGCGCTACCGGCCGAGGTCAGGATCTGGCCCTCATCGACATAGAGGACATCGGGAACGATCTCGATGTCGGGATAATGGGCCAGCATATGGGCGGTATATTGCCAGTGCGTCGTGGCGCGCCGGCCCTTCAGCAGGCCCGAGGCTGCCAGGACCACAACCCCGGAGCAGATGGTCAGGATACGGGCGCCGCGGGCGTGGGCGCGCAGCAGTAATTCGGTCAAGCGAGGCGGCACCGGCTTCAATATAGGCCAGCCGGGAATGATGACCGTGCCGGCATCTTCCAGAGCCTCGATCGGGGCAGGGGCGATGATATGAATGCCCGCGGTCGACCGCGCCGGGCCGTCCTCAAAACGCGCCACCTGGAATTGATACCAGTCCGGACCCATTTCCGGCCGTTCCAGTCCGAACAACTCGACGGCGATGCTGAATTCGAACAAGGGCATGCCGTCGAAAGCGAGGACGCAGACCTTACGGTTGGGGAGGGGCTTGACGAGCTTTGGCATAATATCTTCTATATATGTCATTTCCGCCATCTACAAGGCGAAAACGGACGCGGTTATGGTTCGGATGTCTTCTTCGCAAAGGAACCCACCATGACGACCACTGCCTCGTACGTCACTGCCTATCCCGCCACCGCGCCGGAAACCGTCATCAGCCATTTCACCGCCAGGCTCTCGATGGAAACCGACTGCGCCGATGTCCACGACGCCCTGCAATCCGGCGAGCCCGATTTCGTGTTGCTCCATGCGGTCGGCAGCCCGGAAGCCTTTGCCCGCCGCCATATCCCCGGCGCCCATCATCTGCCGCATCGTCGCCTATCCGAGGACGCCCTTCAGGCCTGGCCGCGTGATGTCCTTTTCGTCGTCTATTGCGCCGGGCCGCACTGCAATGGCGCCGACCAGGCGGCTCTGAAGCTGGCACGGCTCGGCCGCAAGGTTAAGGTCATGATCGGCGGATTGACCGGCTGGGACGATGAAGGCTTCGCCTTTGCCGGAGAGGCCTGATGCTGGACCTGCGGCCCAACTGCGAATGTTGCGACAAGGATCTCCAGCCCGATGCTACCGACGCCATGATCTGCACCTTCGAATGTACCTTCTGCGCAAATTGCGTCGCGAACATCTTGCGCGGTGTCTGTCCCAACTGCGGTGGCAACCTGGTAAGGCGTCCCGTTCGACCGGCGGACAAACTGATCAAATATCCGGCGTCAACGGTGCGGATCTTCAAGCCGCGCCCGGCTTAGCCTACTTTTCCACGCGCGAGCCCTTGATTTATCAGCGGCTTGCCTGTAAGGAGCGCACCTCGGCTTGGGAGAGGTCACTCTCCCGTGTCGTTCTGTCCGAGACTTTCGGGGATGAAGGGCCGCTTCATCCATAATGCCGGGGAGCCCCCAGGCGTCGAAATTAGACGGGACGCGAAACGCCATCAAGGATTACTGACACATTTCCTGAATTTGGGAAATGCGCGCAGGCCTTGGGTGATCAGCATCTCATCTCGACAGCGATTTTGCCGTTTCGGGTTTTCCCGGAGCGTTAAAGTCATTGGCTAACTTTCAGGCGGGCTGTCCGCTTGGAAACATCACCCCATGGAGGCCAGCAATGGACCGCGCAAAAAAGGCCGAGTCGATCGAAGAGCTCAAGAGCGTCTTCGCCGATAACGCCACCGTGGTTGTTACCCAGTATACGGGTATGACCTTTGTGGAAATGTCTGACCTTCGCACTCGTCTTCGCAAAGAAGGCGCCGTGCTGAAGGTGTTTAAGAACCGTCTGGCTCAAAAGGCCCTGAACGGCTCGGTCGGTGAAGCGGGCGACGCCCTCTTCAAGGGCCCGGTCGCTCTGGTCTATTCGGCCGATCCGGTCACCGCTGCGAAAATCTCTGCCCAATACGCCAAGGAAAATGACAAGCTCAAGATCATTGGCGGTCTGATGGGGACGGACGTTCTCAACGAAGCCGGTGTCAAGGCGCTCGCCACCCTGCCGTCGCTCGACGAACTGCGTGGCAAGCTTGTCGGCCTGCTTCAGGCGCCCGCGACCAAGATCGCCGGCATCCTCGTCGCGCCGGCCGGTCAATTGGCCCGCGTGGTCAAGGCCTATTCCGACAAAGCCGCTTAAACAACACACATTATCACATCAACTCTCCCAAACCTTTTAAGGAAATAACATGTCCAAGTTAGATCAATTGGTCGCCGACCTGTCGGCCCTGTCGGTTCTCGAAGCCGCCGAACTGTCCAAGATGCTTGAAGAAAAGTGGGGCGTCTCCGCCGCCGCTCCGGTCGCCGTTGCCGCCGCTGGTGGCGCTGCCGCTGCCCCGGCTGAAGCCGTCGAAGAGCAAACCGAGTTCACCGTTGTCCTCACCGACGGCGGCGACAAGAAGATCAACGTGATTAAGGAAATCCGTTCGATCCGTTCGGACCTCGGTCTGAAGGAAGCCAAGGACCTGGTCGAAGGCGCTCCGCAGAACGTCAAGGAAAACATCTCCAAGCAAGAAGCTGCCGACATCAAGAAGAAGCTTGAAGACGCCGGCGCCAAGGTCGAAGTGAAGTAAATTCCGCAAGGAAATTTACCTAACGGGACCCGCGTTTTTGTCAAAACAGGAACGCAGATCGCGGAAATAATAAGAGACAGGCTCGGAAGCTCGCTTCCGGGCCTGTTTTGTTATGCCCGGTGGCGCAGGCCGAAATCTTCCTCTTGCGTTTACGTTATAACAGTTCTAAGGAGCGCGACCTTTCCGAACCGCTCCTTAGGGGGACGCCGCCCGTGCACGATCCGATTACGTCATTTGTTGTCCTGGTATTTTCGACACCGGGCGTCGCCTTGATGATGGCTGGCGCGCTGCTGGTCTTCGCCGTATTCCTGATCGCCTTGTCGGAATTCGGCGAATACCGGCCGCTGCTGAAGGAACTGATGGAACGCTGGAATATGCTGTCGACGGTGCGCGCCGCCAACGGCCGTAAGGACTTCTTCAAGCGTTTCGCCGAATTTGACTTGCGTTTCGCCAATGCCCGCTCGGTCGCCTCGGCGCCCGCCGCGCTGGTCCTCGGCTGGGCCAATTACCGCAGCCTGCTGGTCGAGACCGACGATAAGGAATTCGCCACCTCGGTGCGCGCGTCGGAATCCTTCGACAAGCTGGATGAGCCGGCGCGTTCGCTGGAATGGTGGGCCAATATCCTGGTCGCCATCGGCTTGGTCGTCACCTTCCTCGGTATCGTCGCCGCCCTGACCGAAGCCACCAGCGCTATGGGCCAGGCCGGCGGCGCCGATAGCGGTGGCATGGAGACGGCCCTGATGGGCCTGCTCTCCATCGCCGCCACCAAGTTCTGGACCTCGATCGCCGGGGTTCTTGCGTCGGTCATCCTGCGCGTCGTCGCCCGTTTCCGCCGCAAACGCATCGAGCGCCTGGAAGCGAGCCTGTTCGAAAGCCTGGATGCCGCGGTCGAATTCAACCCGCCGGAAAAAGTCATGCTGGAGCAGCTGAAAAGCCTGCGCCGCGTCGAAATCGCACTAAAGCCCCAACTCACTGAAGCCGAGCCGACGGCAGCGTGACAGTCCGATGAGGTTCAATCACCGACGTTCGCACGACAGCGAAGAGGGCGAAAGCTACTACGTCTCGATGACCGACATGATGGTCGGCGTCCTGTTTATCTTCATCATCATGCTGAGCTACTTCGCCCTGCAATATCGCGCCAGCACGGCGGCGATAACGACCGCCAAGGACAGAGCGACCGTAGCTCTCATTCAGGTCGCTGGCCCTATGCAAGCGAAGGCGGCCCAGATCGAAGTCAATCCCACCAAGATGATCGTCTGTATCCCCGGCGATGTCCTGGTTGCCGGCGAGGCGCCGGGCGACGCCAACCGCCACTGTTTCTCCTATTCGAACACGGTGGCCGCCGATGAACAGGCCGCGGCTGCCCAGGCCGCCCTGGTCAGCGCCATGTCGACCGACCTCGGCAGCGCGCCGATCGCCAATTCGGCCAATAACGGCAAGGGCACCTTGACCTTCCCGGCCAGCCAGCTTTTCGTCGACGGGACGAGTGAGTTGACGCCCGAAGGGCAAAAGACGGTCGCGGAAGTGGCGGCCGAATTGATGAAAAACCTGCCCTGTTACGGCTACGGCACGCCAGCGGCCGGCGCCTGTCCTGGTACGGGCAAGCTGGCGGCCATCTTCGTCCTGGCCCAGGTACGCTTCAACGCCTTTACCCCCGATGGCCGCGCCACGGAAGACCTGGCGGTTACGCGAGCTGTCGCCTTCCACGACGCCGTGGCCAAGGCGCGGCCGGAACTGGGCGATATGCGCACCATCGGCAGCGACAAGGCGCTGCTCCGCGTCGCGACGTCCGCCCTGTCGACCGAAAGCGGCAGTGGCAACAATGGTGGCACGATCTCTATCCGCTTCCAGATGGAAAAGGGCCAACCTCCGGCGATGACGGCTAAGTAGCGATTGGCAAGTAACGATTGGCAAGTCGCGGTCTAACAGGCCTTGTAACTAGGTTCCGGTTTCGCCCCCGCCTAAGATGGGGCCTGAAGACGGAGAACAGGTCATGAGGATAATCTATATCGCGGCTATTGTAGCCGTTCTGGCAGGCCCGGCCTTCACTGCCGAATCCTTGGCGGCGGAAAACGCACCGTCCATGGCCGGCACGATCTTTGCCGATTGCGTGGATGCCTGCCCGGACATGGTCGTCATCCCGCCCGGCAGCTTCAAGATGGGGATGAAGGATTACGACGCCAGCCAAAAGCCGGTGCATAAGGTGAACTTCGCCAAACCCTTCGCCGTAAGCCGTAACGAAGTCACGGTAGCGCAGTGGAACGCTTGCTTCGACGCGGGCGGCTGCAAAGCGGCAAGGGACGGCGAGGGCGCCGTGACACACGTCTCCTGGGCAGCTGCCCAAACCTATATCGGCTGGCTTTCGGCCAAAACCGGACATACCTACCGATTGTTGAGCGAGGCTGAGTGGGAGTATGTCGCGCGCATAGGCTTAGGTGCCGATGGCATGGGCACCGGCGCGGAAGCCATGGATGCCACGACGCCGAACCGTTTGGGGATTGCGGGTCTTTATGCCCCACCGAACGAATGGGTCGAGGACTGTTATCACGACGATTACAGCGATGCCCCGAACGACGGCAGCGCCATCGAGGACGACATCTGCCCTGAGCGTTCCCTGCGCGGCGGCCTTGTACGCTTTCAACAATCACCCTTGCCACGGGCGACCTTCCGGCAAAACGGCCCGGACGACTATGGCAATGACAGTATTGGCTTTCGTATCGCAAGGGATATCTAACGTAGCCGGCGTGCTTTCATAATACTGTTGCACGCCCTATATAGTGGCCATGACCACAGACATTCCCGCGCGCGCGAAACCCAGGCGCGTAACGACCTTCAGCCTGATGACCGACCTCCGGAACTGGCCGATGTGGCTGGTGGTCGTGGCCTGCGCGATCGTTTTCGTCGCCCAAGTACTGTCGCCGAATCTACTGTCTATAGGCTTCTTTTCCAGTCAGGCGGTGCGTGAAGGGCGTTGGTGGACCATTTTCGCCTCTATCTTCATGCATGGTGGATGGCTTCACATCCTTTCGAACATGTGGGGTTATTTGGTCATTTCGCCTTTTGTCATCGCGCGCTTCGGCCAGGGCTGGCGCGGCGTGGTGCCGTACCATGTCTTTTATCTGTTGTGCGGTCTGGCAGGCAATTTTGTGTTTTGGGCCTTACATCCGAACGGCGTAAATCAAGTCGTTGGCGCGTCCGGCGCCATCTACGGTGTCTATGCCGCCAGCACACGTCTCGATCTCCTCGGTGAAAAGTTGTCGCCGATATGGAGCCGTCGCTCCCTCGATGCCATTTGGTTCTTTATCTGGAGCAACCTCCTGGTCATTGCTCTGTTTGGCGGCCCGGACGTAGTCTTGCAAATCCTTAGCGGGCAGGGGGCGAACGTCGCGATCCCCGTCGCCTGGGAGGCCCATCTCGGCGGCTTCATCGCCGGCTTTTTCCTCATCCAGTTGATGGGCGGCAAGGGCTGGAAGAACGATTGGAAAGCCGGTGTGGCGGTCATCCCGGCCTATAGACCCATGCCGCCTCAGGATTTCAAGGCCTGAAGGAGAGGGTGGACTCGGCGTCTATATGGCCTAATATACCATGGCGAGTGTCTGGGGTGTGGAACGATATCCAGCACGGGATCGCAGGCGGGGGACTTCGATGGCGTCAGTGACGAAAAAACAAGCAAGCCTGGCCGAGTTCGCAACGGCGACCGCAAGGATGTGGCCGGTTCTGATAATCGTCGTCGGGCTAATAGTGGTGTGGCTCTGGCTACCCGACAAGGTTTTGACGCAGCGCTATTTTCACAATATCTATATTCAGGCCTATCCTAGGGGGTCGTTTAACACCTGGCCTTTTTTCCTGCTGATATACTTTCAATATAGTCCGCAGCGCTGGTCATCCCTGGTGTACGTAGCAGCGCTGCTGGCCGGCCTGCTGGTGGCCGCAACGGTTGTCAATTTGCTTTGCTCCGAATTCATTGGCGCCTTCTACATCCAGTACGCTTTTTGGGCCGTACTGGCCGGTGCAGTAGTGGGGATGGTATGGAAGCAGAAAGTGATCTCCGGCATCGTCCGACATGCTTTTGACCCAGGCGTGGATATCGCTAACAGGGTTTTTCGATTGGGTGTCATTCTAATCTCCGCGACCTTCCTGCTGCTTGTCGCCGCAGGTCTGGCGTGGCCGACGCTGGAAAGCGGGGCCTGGCGTCAGATGGAGAGTCCGTTGTGGCAGGGCTGGCCCTATGTGGCGTGTTTTGGGTGGGGGTTGATCTACTCCTGTCTGATTAACCCGAAGCTCGACACGAAGACGCCAGACGCCACCGTCACCTGATCCGTCGACAACCCAAAATTTCTCCTCTTGACATTTTCAAAATAATTAACATTTGCCCCTTTACGCCGGGGGACAAGTGCGCTATGTGACGCTCCCCTTGCGGGCGTATTGCGCCTGCGAATGGGCCCGAATGCCGGTCTTATGCTCTTTCAACCGGCGAAGGGATGATCCAATCGGATCAAAACTCACAGCGTCTTTGGTGTCGCCACCAAAAAAGAGCAGGCGCAAGGCAATTTTTAGCTCCGTAGAGCCAAACCACACCTTGAAGCCCCGCAGTTCACCTGCACACCGACCACCATATAAAGCGTCTGTCGACGCCTAAGGAACAACGATGGCCTTATCGTTCACCCAAAAGAAGCGGATCCGCAAGTCTTTCGGACGCATCCCCGAAGCTATCCGCATGCCCAACCTCATCGAGGTGCAGCGCTCGTCCTACGAGCAGTTCCTGCAGCGCGATGTCCGCCCGGCCAACCGTATCGATGACGGTCTGGAAGCGGTGTTCAAGTCGGTCTTCCCGGTGAAGGACTTCAATGAACGCGCGACGCTCGAATACGTGTCGTACGAATTCGAAGAGCCCAAATACGATGTCGAAGAGTGCATCCAGCGCGACATCACCTATGCCGCGCCGCTGAAGGTCAAGCTGCGCCTGATCGTGTTCGAAAGCGACGAAGAAACCGGCGCCCGCTCGGTCAAGGACATCAAGGAACAAGACGTCTATATGGGCGATATCCCGCTCATGACCGACAAGGGTACCTTCGTCGTCAACGGCACCGAGCGCGTCATCGTCTCCCAGATGCACCGTTCACCCGGCGTCTTCTTCGACCACGACAAGGGCAAGACCCACTCCTCGGGCAAGCTCCTGTTCGGCGCCCGAATCATTCCGTACCGCGGCTCCTGGCTCGACTTCGAATTCGACGCCAAGGACATCGTCTATGTCCGTATCGACCGCCGCCGCAAGCTGCCGGCCTCGTCCTTCCTGTTCGCGCTCGGCATGGACGGCGAAGAAATCCTGACGACCTTCTATGATGTCGTGCCGTACGAAAAGCGCGAAACCGGCTGGGTCACCCCCTACAAGCCGGAACGCTGGCGCGGCGTGAAGCCGGAATCCGACCTGATCGACGCCGACAGCGGCGAAGTCATCGCCCAGGCCGGTATCAAGATCTCGGCCCGTACCGCCAAGAAGCTGGCCGACGGCGGCGTCAAGGCGCTGCTTCTGGCGGCCGACGCCCTGGCCGGCAAGTACCTGGCCCGCGACGCCGTCAACTTCACGACCGGTGAAATCTACGCCGAAGCCGGCGACGAACTCGACGCCGTCTCGATCAAGGCGTTGGAAGAACAAGGCTTCACGACCGTCGACGTCCTCGACATCGACCACGTCACCGTCGGGCCATACATGCGTTCGACCCTGCGCGTTGACAAGAACAGCAGCCGTGAAGACGCGCTGTTCGACATCTACCGGGTCATGCGTCCGGGCGAGCCGCCCACCATCGAAGCGGCCGAAGCCATGTTCAACTCGCTGTTCTTCGACCTGGAACGCTACGACCTGTCCAGCGTCGGCCGCGTCAAGATGAACATGCGCCTTGAAGAAAATGTCGCCGACGACGTGCGCGTCCTGCGCAAGGACGACATTCTCAACATCCTGAAGATCCTGGTCGGCCTGCGCGACGGCCGCGGTGAAATCGACGACATCGACAATCTCGGCAACCGCCGCGTCCGCTCCGTCGGCGAATTGCTGGAAAACCAGTACCGCGTCGGCTTGCTGCGCATGGAACGCGCCATCAAGGAACGCATGTCGTCGGTCGATATCGACACCGTCATGCCGCACGACCTGATCAATGCGAAACCGGCTGCCGCCGCCGTGCGCGAATTCTTCGGTTCGTCGCAGCTGTCGCAGTTCATGGACCAAACCAACCCGCTGTCGGAAATCACCCACAAGCGCCGCCTTTCGGCCTTGGGACCTGGCGGTTTGACCCGTGAGCGCGCCGGCTTCGAAGTCCGCGACGTTCACCCGACCCACTACGGCCGTATTTGTCCGATTGAAACGCCGGAAGGTCCGAACATCGGCCTGATCAACTCGCTGGCCACTCACGCTCGCGTCAACAAGTACGGCTTTATCGAAAGCCCGTACCGCAAGGTGATCAATGGCGCCGTTCAGGAAGACGTCGTCTACATGTCGGCCATGGAAGAGTCCAAGCACACGATCGCCCAGGCGAACGTGGCGATCAAGGACGGCCATTTCTCCGACGATCTGATCACCGTCCGTATCAATGGCGACGTAACCCTGGCCGCCAAGGACCAGGTCGATTACATGGACGTCTCGCCGAAGCAGGTTGTTTCGGTCGCTGCCGCCCTGATCCCCTTCCTTGAAAACGACGACGCCAACCGCGCCCTCATGGGTTCGAACATGCAACGTCAGGCCGTGCCGCTCGTCAAGTCGGATGCCCCCTTCGTCGGCACCGGCATGGAAGAGGTCGTGGCCCGCGATTCCGGCGCCACCGTCGCCGCCAAGCGTACGGGTGTCGTTGAACAAATCGACGGTACGCGTATCGTTATCCGCGCCACTGAAGAAGCCGATCCGAACAAGCCGGGGGTCGACATCTATCGCCTGTCGAAGTTCCAACGCTCCAACCAGAACACCTGTATCAACCAGCGTCCGCTGGTGCGTGTCGGTGACAAGGTGGCCACCGGCGACATCATCGCCGACGGCCCGTCGACCGACATGGGCGATCTGGCCCTCGGCCGTAACGTCCTCGTCGCCTTCATGCCGTGGAACGGTTACAACTTCGAAGACTCCATCCTGATCTCGGAACGCATCGTCCGTGACGACATCTTCACCTCTATCCACCTGGAAGAGTTCGAAGTCATGGCCCGTGATACGAAGTTGGGCCCTGAAGAAATCACTCGCGACATCCCGAACGTCGGCGAAGAAGCCCTGCGCAACCTCGACGAAGCCGGCATTGTCGCCATCGGCGCCGAAGTCCAGCCGGGCGATATCCTGGTCGGCAAGGTGACCCCGAAGGGCGAAAGCCCGATGACGCCGGAAGAAAAGCTCCTGCGCGCCATCTTCGGTGAAAAGGCCTCCGACGTCCGCGACACCTCGCTCCGCCTGCCGCCCGGCGTTGCCGGCACGGTCGTCGAAGTCCGTGTCTTCAACCGTCACGGCGTCGAAAAGGACGAACGCGCTCAAGCTATCGAACGCGCCGAAATCGAACGTCTCGGTAAGGACCGCGACGACGAACTGTCGATCCTGGAACGCAACATCTATGGCCGTCTCAAGGACATGTTGTTGGGCAAGGTCGCCGTCTCGGGTCCCAAGGGTATGGGCCGCGGTGAAGTGACCGAAGAAAAGCTGGGCGAAGTCTCGCGCGGCCTGTGGTGGCAGATCGCCCTCGAAGACGAGAAGATCATGTCCGAGCAGGAAGCCATGAAGCGCCAGTTCGAAGACGCCCGCAAGCGCCTCGACCGCCGCTTCGAAGACAAGGTCGAAAAGCTGCAACGCGGCGACGAACTGCCCCCGGGCGTCATGAAGATGGTCAAGGTGTTCGTGGCGGTGAAGCGCAAGCTGCAACCGGGCGACAAGATGGCCGGCCGTCACGGCAATAAGGGGGTCATCTCCAAGATCCTCCCGGTCGAAGACATGCCCTTCCTCGCCGATGGCGAACATGTCGACATCGTCCTGAACCCGCTGGGCGTGCCGTCGCGCATGAACGTCGGTCAGATCTTCGAAACCCACCTGGGTTGGGCCTGCGCCAATATCGGCAAGCAGATCGCCGGCCTTCTCGAAGATTGGCAGAACGGCGGCCAGAAGCAGGCCCTGATCGATCACCTGCGCGGCGTCTACGGTCCCGACCAGGAGCTTCCCGACACGGAAGAAGACCTGATCGAACTGGCCAAGAACCTGTCGCGCGGCGTGCCGATCGCGACCCCGGTCTTCGACGGCGCCCACATCAACGACATCGAAGACATGCTGGAATATGCCGGTCTCGATCGTTCGGGCCAATCGATCCTGTACGACGGTCAAACGGGTGAGCAGTTCAAGCGCCCGGTCACGGTCGGCATCATCTATATGCTGAAACTGCACCACCTGGTCGACGACAAGATCCACGCCCGCTCCATCGGGCCATACTCGCTCGTTACCCAGCAACCGCTGGGCGGCAAGGCGCAGTTCGGTGGTCAGCGCTTTGGGGAAATGGAAGTCTGGGCGCTCGAAGCCTATGGCGCCGCCTACACCTTGCAGGAAATGCTCACCGTCAAGTCCGACGACGTGGCGGGCCGCACCAAGGTTTACGAAGCCATCGTCCGTGGCGACGACAGCTTCGAAGCCGGTATCCCGGAAAGCTTCAACGTTCTGATCAAGGAAATGCGTTCCTTGGGTCTGAATGTCGAACTTGAAAACGGGCAGACGTAAAAGAAAAAGGCGAGGGGCCGGAAGGCCCCTCGACCCCATAACTTTCACGCCTAATTGAATTTTTTACGTGCCCCAGGCACAGTTGGAGTCACTGGAATGAACCAGGAAGTCCTGAATATCTTTAATCCGGTCCAGGTCGCGCCGACCTTCGATCAGATCCGTATCACGCTGGCCAGCCCCGAGAAGATCCTCTCGTGGTCGTTCGGCGAAATCAAGAAGCCTGAAACGATCAACTACCGTACGTTTAAGCCGGAACGTGACGGCCTGTTCTGCGCCCGTATCTTTGGCCCGACCAAGGATTACGAATGCCTGTGTGGCAAGTACAAGCGCATGAAGTACAAGGGCATTATCTGCGAAAAGTGCGGCGTTGAAGTGACCCTCAGCCGCGTTCGCCGGGAACGCATGGGCCACATCGAACTGGCCTCGCCGGTCGCCCATATCTGGTTCCTGAAGTCGCTGCCGTCGCGTATCTCGATGATCCTCGACATGGCGCTGAAGGACGTGGAACGCGTTCTCTACTTCGAAAACTACATCGTCACCGAACCCGGCCTGACCGCCCTGAAGCTGAACCAGCTTCTGTCGGAAGACGACTACTACCGCTATCAGGAAGAATTCGGCGACGACAGCTTCACCGCTGAAATCGGCGCCGAAGCCATCCGCAACATGCTCATGGGCATGAACCTGGCCGAAATCGCCGACAAGCTGCGCGCCGACCTCGTCGACCAGACCTCGGAAATGAAGGCCAAAAAGTATTCGAAGCGCCTCAAGCTCATCGAATCCTTCATGGAATCCGGCAACCGCCCGGAATGGATGATCCTGACCGTCGTGCCGGTCATTCCGCCGGAACTGCGTCCGCTGGTGCCGCTGGACGGTGGCCGTTTCGCCACCTCCGACCTCAACGACCTCTATCGCCGCGTCATCAACCGTAACAATCGCTTGAAGCGGCTTATGGAACTGCGCGCGCCCGACATCATCATCCGCAACGAAAAGCGCATGCTGCAAGAGTCGGTCGACGCCCTGTTCGACAACGGCCGCCGCGGCCGCGTCATCACCGGCGCCAACAAGCGTCCGCTGAAGTCGCTGGCCGACATGCTGAAGGGCAAGCAAGGCCGCTTCCGCCAGAACCTGCTCGGCAAGCGCGTCGACTATTCCGGCCGTTCGGTCATCACCGTTGGTCCGGAACTGAAGCTGCACGAGTGCGGCATCCCGAAGAAGATGGCTCTGGAACTGTTCAAGCCGTTCATCTATGCCCGCCTCGACGCCAAGGGCCTGTCCGGCACCGTCAAGCAATCGAAGCGCATGGTCGAACGCGAGCAACCGCAAGTTTGGGATATCCTCGAAGAGGTCATTCGCGAACACCCGGTCATGCTCAACCGCGCCCCCACGCTCCACCGCCTCGGCATCCAGGCTTTCGAACCCAAGCTGATCGAAGGCAAGGCGATCCAACTGCACCCGCTCGTCTGTTCGGCCTTCAACGCCGACTTCGACGGTGACCAGATGGCCGTCCACGTCCCGCTGTCGCTCGAAGCCCAGCTGGAAGCGCGCGTCCTGATGATGTCGACCAACAACATCCTGTCGCCCGCCAACGGCCGCCCGATCATCGTGCCGTCGCAAGATATCGTGCTCGGTCTCTACTACCTGTCGCTCGTCAAGACGGGCGAGCAGGGCGAAGGCATGATCTTCGGCGATCTGAACGAAATCCAGCAAGCCCTGGACAACGGTTCGGTATCGATGCACGCCAAGATCAAGTGCCGCTTTACGCAAAAGGACGCCGACGGTGTCGTGCGCACCAAGGTCGTCGACACGACGCCCGGTCGCATGAAGATCGCTGCCCTCCTGCCGCAGAACGAAAACATCGGCCTCAAGGTCCTCGACAAGACCCTGACCAAGAAGGAAATCGGCAATCTGATCGACGTGGTCTACCGCCACTGCGGCCAGAAGGCGACGGTGATCTTCGCCGACCAGATGATGGCACTCGGCTTCAAGGAAGCCGCCCGCGCCGGTATCTCCTTCGGCAAGGACGACATCGTCATTCCGGAATCCAAGATCGGGATCGTTAATGAGACCCGTACTCTGGTCGAGGAATACGAGCAGCAATATGCCGACGGTCTGATCACCAAGGGTGAAAAGTACAACAAGGTGGTCGATGCCTGGTCCAAGGCGACTGACCGCGTGTCGGACGAAATGATGAAGGAAATCAGCCGCAAGCACATGACTGCTGACGGCCGTGAAGCTGAAATCAACTCGATCTACATGATGGCCAACTCCGGCGCCCGCGGTTCGCAGGCTCAGATGAAGCAGTTGGGCGGTATGCGCGGCCTGATGGCCAAGCCGTCCGGTGAAATCATCGAAACGCCGATCATCTCGAACTTCAAGGAAGGCCTGTCCGTCCTCGAATACTTCAACTCGACCCACGGCGCCCGTAAGGGTCTGGCCGACACCGCCTTGAAGACGGCCAACTCCGGCTACCTGACCCGTCGTCTCGTCGACGTCGCCCAGGACTGTATCATCATGGAAACCGACTGTGGCACGACCCGCGGCATCACGCTGCGCGCCGTCGTCGAAGGCGGTGACGTGCTGGTATCCCTCGGCCAACGTGTCCTCGGCCGTACGACCGCCGAAGACATCAAGGACGTCGCGACCCACGAAGTCGTCGTCGAAGCCGATACCTATATCGACGAAAACATCGTCGACGTCATCGACGCTTCGGGCGTTCAGTCGGTCAAGGTCCGCTCGGTCCTGACCTGTGAAGCCGACCTCGGCACATGCGCGGCCTGCTACGGCCGTGACCTGGCCCGCGGTACGCGCGTCAATATGGGCGAAGCCGTCGGCGTCATCGCGGCGCAATCGATCGGCGAACCCGGCACCCAGCTGACCATGCGTACCTTCCACATCGGCGGTACCGCTCAGGTCGCCGAAGCCTCGTTCTACGAAACGACCTCGGACGGCACCATCAAGCTGTCGGCTGCGCCTACCGTTCGCGGGACGCACGGCCGCCTGATCTCGATGTCGCGTAACCTGATCATCACCGTCAATCACGACGGCAAGGACCGCGAGACCTACAAGGTCCCGTACGGCTCCATGCTGCGCGTCGAAGACGGTGCCACGGTCAAGAAGGGCCAGCGCCTGGTCGAGTGGGATCCGTACACCACGCCGATCATCACCGAAATCGGCGGCAAGATCCGCTACGAAGACCTGAACGACGGCACCACGGTGCGTGAAGAAACCGACGAAGCCACGGGTATTTCGAACCGCGTCGTCGTCGACTTCCGCTCGACATCGAAGGGCGCCGAAATCCGTCCGACCATGGCGATCACCGATGACACCGGCGCTTACAAGAAGTTGGCCAGTGGTGCCGACGGCCGCTACATGCTGCCGGTCGGGGCCATTCTGTCGGTCGGCAACGGCGACGAGGTCAAGCCGGGCGACATTCTCGCTCGTATCCCGACCGAAGGCGCCAAGACCCGCGACATCACCGGCGGTCTGCCGCGCGTCGCCGAACTGTTCGAAGCCCGCCGTCCGAAGGATTGCGCCGTCATCGCCGAAATGGATGGCCGCGTCGAATTCGGTCGCGACTACAAGAACAAGCGCCGCATCAAGATCACCCCGGACGGTGAGGGCGAAGCGGTCGAGTTCCTGATCCCGAAGGGCAAGCACATCTCGGTCCACGACGGCGACTACATCCAAAAGGGTGACTACATCATCGACGGCAACCCCGATCCGCACGATCTGCTGCGTATTCAGGGCGTCGAAGCTTTGGCCGAATACCTGGTCAACGAAGTGCAGGAAGTCTATCGCCTGCAAGGCGTGCCGATCAACGACAAGCACATCGAAGTCATCGTGCGTCAGATGCTGCAAAAGGTCGAAATCCTCGATGCCGGCGACACCGGTCTGATCAAGGGCGACCATCTCGACAAGGCGGAAGCCGACATCGAGAATGCCAAGGCTGAAAAGCGTGGCGGCCGAGCGGCCCTGATGCAACCGATCCTCTTGGGTATCACCAAGGCTTCGCTGCAAACCAAGTCGTTCATCTCGGCGGCTTCGTTCCAGGAAACGACCCGCGTTCTGACCGAGGCTTCGGTTCAGGGCAAGATCGATACCCTGGACGGCCTGAAGGAAAACGTCATCGTCGGCCGTCTGATCCCGGCCGGTACCGGTGCGTACCTGCGTTCGCTGCAACGCGTGGCGATGAAGCGCGACGAAATGCTGTCCAACCAGCGCGAAGAAGCGATGGAGCCGCTGCCGGCGGAAGTCCTGCTCGAAGCGCCGGTGGCCGGCGAGTAATCCTTTTCGCGAAACCCCCGGGCCTTTTGGCCCGGAGATTTTCGCGAACGGACACAATTGAAGCCCCTGACTTAACCGTCAGGGGCTTTCTTTGTTTCGGGGTCAAGGGGCCTGCAGGCCCCTTGCCTTAACCTTTCCCCTCATTGGTACCTTTAGTTGCCGATGGTTATTAATAATGGTTAATATGCGTTCCAAATTCGCTGGAGGAGCGCCGACCATGTCCCCAATCAAAACCGGTCTTTCCGTCCTGGCCTTATTGGCCGGCATGTCCCTGGTTGCCGGCGCGCCTGCCATGGCCGGCGCCAAGGCCCACTGCAAAACCAAGGTCGTCATGGTGAAAAAGGTCGTCTGCGACTGTGGCCCCAGCCATCACCACGCCTCGGCACCCGCGCACCACGCCCATCACGCAGTCGCCCCAGCGGTCTACCGCGAACCCGTCTACACCCGGCCGTCGAACGTGACCTATGTCGATGAAGTCGACAGCGCGCCGGTGGCGTCCTATGGCCAATCCGTTTATCTCGGTCAGTCGTCCTATTCGAGCACGACCTATAGCAGCCAGAGCTATTCATCCAGTTCCCACTCGGGTTTTGCGGATAATGGCTGCCAAACCGTCTGCACCTATACCCCGCCGGTAGCCACCTATAGTGACTCCTGCGGCGACAGCTGCGCCTATCCGCAGGACGACAACGTTGCTTATGACGACGACAGCTATCAGGACGACGGCCTGTATCCCAATGACGGTCCCTATCGCTATCAGGACACATCGACCTATACCGGTGGGGTCGGCTATGCGGATACCAGCTATGGCGGCGGCGGCTACTACAGTGACGGCTATGCCGCGCCGGCCTATGGTTACGGCGGCACCGTTGTCTATATGAACGGCAACAGCCATTATGGCCACAGCGGCGGTGGTTATCACCACAGTGGTGGCCACGGCCAAGGCGGTATGAACCATGGTGGCCAAGGCGGTGGCGGTATGCACCCCGGTGGGGGCTACGGTCATAATGGCGGCGGTATGCATCAAGGCGGCGGTATGCATGGCGGCCATATGGGCGGCGGTATGAACCACGGCGGTGGGGGCATGCACCACGGCGGTGGCACGCATTCGGGTGGTCATTATGGCGTGCACCACTAACAATCACGACATTTAGGGCGCAAAATACGCCCTTGCCTTCGACATTGTACTGGGCTTGACTTATCTACCTACTAGTAGGTAGATAGTTCTATGACGACGCGCGATCTCATCCTCCACGAAGCCGAACGCTTAATTCGCACGCGCGGCTATGCGGCCTTCAGCTATGCCGACTTGGCCGAAACCGCAGCTATCACCAAGGCCAGCGTGCATTACCACTTTCCGACCAAGGAAGATCTGATCGGCGTCCTGCTGGAAGCCTATATGGTTCGCTTCCATGCCGCCCTGGCTGCCATCCGCGCAGACTACACCGGACTGCGCGACCGGCTCAATGCCTATGCCAACCTGTTTCTCGACGGTTTCGAACAGGGCATGCTGCCACTGTGCGGTGCTTTGTCGGCCGAGCGCGCCGCCTTGCCGCCGGCCTTGCACCCGAAAATCCACCACTTCTTCCAGGTTCATCTCGACTGGCTGCACACCGTCCTCGAAGACGGTGGCGTCCGTCCGCCGCAAGCCTCGGCGCTTCTTCTGCTCAGTACCCTTGAAGGCGGCAGTTTTGTCGGCTGGGCGATGAGCGACAAGGCGCCGGTTCTCGCCGCTTTCAGTACCGCGTTGCGTACCTTGCCATCTTAAAGGAGCACATCATGACGGATATTTACACCGGCGCTTGTTTTTGCGGCGCCGTCGAACTCGAAGTTTCAGGCAGCCCGGAAGCCATGGGTTATTGCCATTGCCGGTCATGCCGGTCGTGGTCGGCCGGACCGGTCAACGCCTTCACCCTGTGGAAGCCGGAAACCGTCAAGGTTACCAAGGGCGCCGACAAGCTGGCGACCTTCGAAGGCAGCGCCACCACTCACCGCCAATTCTGCGTGAACTGCGGCGGCCATTTGATGTCCCAGCATCCGACCTTCGGCCTGACGGATGTTTATGCCGCGACTCTTCCCACCCTGCCTTTCGCGGCCATGCTTCACGTCAACTATGCCGAGACCGTCCTGCCCATGAAGGATGGCCTTCCCAAGATGAAGGACTTCCCGGCGGACCTGGGCGGTTCGGGTGAAATGCTGCCGGAATAGGCCTTCGGTGACGATGAGGCGATCCTAAGGCTTAGGCGCTCGCAGCGCAGCTGTGCGTTCCGCCACCGGCGCGATCGCAGGCAGGCCGTTTTCCGGGCGGTCTAGATAGAAGTAGGCGACCGCCGAAACATCGTCGCTGCGGTAAAAATTCGTCCAGCCGTCGGGCAGGGAAGGGTCGGTCACCGCCATCGGCTTGGCGCTACCCAAAAGGTGTTTGAAACTGGCACGTGAGCCGCCGTCGACCGTCACGGGGATCACCGGCGCACCGGCGGCCTGCAATTTGGCGACATCGGCCTTGGACCAGCCGCCGATCTGCTGCAAGGTCACATGGACGCCGCTACCGAACACCACCGGATCCGGCACATGAAAGCGGTAAAAAGCCCAACGGCCGGTGCCTTCATCCGCGACCGGCGCGCCCTGGTACCGCCCGGTGTAGGCGCCTTCACCCCAGCCGGTGCCGATATAGTCTTCGGTGCCGGTGCCGCTTAGCGACGGATGACCCGTATCGCCGTCGAGAAAGATGCGAACCTCGCCTTCGCCCCACCACGACTTGCCGTAGATCGGATTGGTCTCGACCCCGACGCTGGCACCGAGAAACCGTCCACGGCCAGTGATCGTCGGCAGGATGTCGAAATCCTTACCCGGTGTGGTGGCGCGATTGCGGCTCCACCAGGCGTGAAAATACAGTGCGTCGTCGGGCAGGTCCTTCACGGTGCGATAGTCGATGTCGTAATAAATATTGTTCAGTGGCGTGCCGGACTCATTGGTAAGAACGACTCGCGCCCCCTTGCGAAATGGCATCGGKATATAAGAAACAAACGACCGCGCTTCCGGGCTGGCGAACAGGGCGTTATCCATCCTGACCATCTCGCCGACATTTTGCGCGAAGAAATCACCCAAGGGCACCGATACGGCCGGCGTCTTCGCGCCGTCCCAAAAGATATCCAGCCGCAAGGCCCGCAACCGTTCAGGCGAGCGGTCGTTGATCGTCATCCACATGCGGTCGATCATGCCCTGGCCCTGGATGTCGGCCAGGACCAGCGAATCATGGGCGGCGATGGTGTCGTAGGGATGACCCTTGGCGCCCTTGTTTTCCACACCGGCCGCCCCGTGGGCGCCGGTCGGGTTTTCCGGACTGATCCAGTGGCTTTCGCCGGGGGGCAGGCGATAGAGCTCGGTTTGCGCCAGGGCAGGGCCAGCCGCCAACGACCACAGGCCCGTCATCAATAATAATGTCCGCATCATGAGCCGTTTCCTTCTTTGCCCTGCATCCAGCCTAACCGGTGATGAAGATCGGCGCAATCTCGCCCCTTGACGCCGTGTCACCTTTGGGTTACATGTAACCTATAGGTGATAGAGGAGGCTGCTGCCATGTCGGATACCCAGAACCTGATGAAGAAGGCGGAGGGCTATGTGCAATGGCGCCGCGCCTTATTGGTGATAAATGCCCTGGCCTATATCGGCTGGATCGGCGCCACGGGGTTGGCGTATCTGCCGGCCGTCGCAATCGATCCGGGCATGCTCAACCTCATCTCCGCCGTCTGTTGGCCCGTGTGGCTGCTCAGTCTGCTGGGGATATTTGCCCAGGTAGCCTATGCGCGCAAACACCGCGATATCAGTGCTCTCGCCGACGACGAACGTACCGTAGGCTACACCAAGACGGCGTTTCAGACCGGCTACTGGTTGTTGCTGACAGGATTGGCGCTTGTCTATTCCGCGTCCTACTTTACCCAACTCGATGTCAAGGCGGTCATCCCGTTCATGCTGGCCTTGGGCGTCGCCGCGCCGTCCCTGACCTATGCCGTCCTGGATCGCGGCTGAATGGGTGAGCTGCGTAACCGACTGAAGGACTATCGCGCCGCCCGCAACCTGACCCAGGCCGATTTGGCCGTCATGGCGCAGGTGTCACGCAAGACGATTAACACCATCGAAAATGAGGTCTTCGTGCCGTCGACGACCCTGGCCCTGCGCCTCGCGCGCGTGCTGGACGTCAAGGTCGAGGATCTGTTCTATCTGGAGGATACGATATGAAACTACGCCATTATCAGCTTAAACCCCGTTCCACCAAAGCTTGGCGCCGTGCCGTATTGTTCAATACGATCTTCGGCGGCTTGGGCGGCACGGTCATGATGATCGCCGCGGCTTTGACTTTACGTTAGACCGCTTGCCCGGCGGCCCAGCCCGACGACCACGCCCATTGGAAATTATAACCGCCCAGCCAGCCGGTGACGTCGAGACATTCGCCGACGAAATACAGACCGGGGCATAGCTGGCTTTCCAGGGTCTGGGACGACAGGTCTTTCGTATCGACGCCACCGACCGTGACTTCGGCCGTACGATAGCCCTCGGTTCCATCCGGGATAAAGGTCCAGCGATTAATGGCATTCGACAAGTCATTTAAGCTTGCATTTGGCAAGTCAGCCATTTTGCTTTCGAGTTGCAAGTTTTGCCATTCGAGAACGCGATCGCTCAGCCGGCGCGGCAAAAGCTCGGCCAACACCGTACCGATGGTTTGCTTCGGACGGTCTTTTTTCTTGGCGAGCAAGGCTTTCATCATGTCGGTGCCTGGCAACAGATCGATCTCAACGGATTGGCCAGGCCGCCAATAGCTCGATATTTGCAACACGGACGGGCCCGACAAACCGCGATGGGTGAACAAAAAGCCGTCCGTGAAACTGATCTTGCCCACTGTGACGCGCGCGGTCAGCGACACGCCTGACAGGCCCTCAATGGCGGCCAGCTTGTCGCCGCCCAGTGTGAACGGCACCAGGCCGGCGCGTGTGTCGGTGATCGCGTGGCCGAACTGACGGGCGAGGTCGTAGGCCCAGCCGGTGGCGCCCATTTTCGGGATCGACAGGGCGCCGGTCGCTACGACCAACTTCTCACAGGCGATGCGTCCGCCCGACGTTTTTAGCTCGAAGCCAGCCGCCGTCTTTTGGACATCCTCCACGCTGGTGCTCAGCCACAATTCCCCACCGGCGTCGCGCAAGTCGTCCAACAACATGTCGATAATATCGCCGGCCGAGGTTTCGCAGAACAGCTGGCCCTCGGTCTTCTCATAATAGGGAATGCCGCGGGCGATGACGCGATCGAGGAAGTCCCACGGCGTAAAACGCTTGAGCGCCGAAATGCAGAAATGCGGATTGTTCGACAGGAAGTTCTTCGGCGTCGCCTGCAAATGGGTGAAGTTACACTTGCCCCCGCCGGAAATGCGAATTTTTTCGGCGGGCTTCCTGGCATGGTCGATAACGACGACCCGCCGGCCGCGTCGAGCGGCTTCGATCGCGCACATCAAACCCGCCGCACCGGCGCCGACAACGACCACATCCCAAGACTTCATTTTTTCTTCCAACTTGACGCAAGGGACGTATTGCCCGGCGCAAAACTTCCGTTAAGGTCAGGTAACACACTTTAGGAGTCGATCATGACCGATCTGGAAACCATCACGCAAAAAATCGCTTCGGCTGTCGGTGAAAACTCCGGCCTGGGCAAGATCGTCAAGGTCGACTTCGGCGATGACGGTAAGATCCTGATCAATGGCGCCAGCGTGCCGAACACGGTCACTAATGACGACGGCGCCGCCGACACCACCATCCAGATTTCCATCGAAGACCTGAAGGCCATGGCGACCGGCTCGCTCGATCCGATGATGGCCTTCATGATGGGCAAGATGAAGATCCAGGGCGATATGAGCGTGGCGCAGAAGCTGGCGCCTTTGCTCAAGGGGTAAGACAAGAAAAAGGCAAGGGGTCACGGACCCCTTGACCCCAACACTGTCAGAGTCAATTTTCACCGTACGGTTATGGGGTCAAGGGGTCTGAGACCCCTTGCCTTATCCTGGCCCTTGCTGGTTTGGTACCATTTTCGACACGACCCTATCTCCCACGAACGGATTGCTCAGTCGTTCCTGGTTAAAGCTCGACATAGGCCCGTGTCCGGGCACGAATCGCACGTCGCCCAACGGCCAAAGTTTTTTCGTAATCGCGTTGATCAGATCGGCATGGTTGCCGCGCGGAAAGTCCGTGCGCCCGATCGATCCGGCGAACAGAACGTCTCCGACCTGAGCGAACTGCGAAAGCGCGTGATAAAACACGACATGCCCCGGCGTATGGCCCGGGCAGTGAATGACATCCCATTCCGTTTCGCCCAAGGTGACCTTGTCGCCATCATGCAGCCAGCGGTCGGTCGTAAAGCTGCGCATGTCGGGAATGCCGTAACGCGCACCCATGCTGGGAATCTGGTCGATCCAGAACTGGTCATCTTCATGCGGCCCCTCGATCGGCACGCCGGTACGTTCTTTCAACTCCGCTGCCCCGCCGGCGTGATCCGCATGACCGTGAGTGATCCAGATCTTTTCGACAGTCAGCCCGCGCCGGGCGATTTCGTCCAGAATCGGATCGAGGTCGCCGCCCGGATCGATGATCGCCGCCTTGTTGGTCTTGGTGCACCAGACGATCGTGCAGTTCTGCTGCAGCGGCGTGACGGGGGCAATAAACAAACGGATCGGTGGTTCGGACATGGGATACTCATAAGGAAAAGGCTCCGGCGCATATAAGCACCGGAGCCTGATTTGTCACTAAGTCTCAATTCGCGCGGCTTGAGCGCGAAATCTAATGCTTCTTGTCGTCGACGCCATGAATGAAGGCTTCGCCGACCGACTCGAGGTCTTGCTCTTCGGCAACATCGATGCCCTTGGCCAGCTTCGAGTTCCAGAAGCCGTAGAAGACATAGACGAGCACACCGACGATGCAGTAACCGCCCAGAATATTGATCGGCAGCATGTCGCCCTTCATAGCGCTGATGACCATAGGGGCAAAGTTGAAGCCGGCCAAAGCGAGACACAGCACAATACCGAGCACGGCGGTCGGGATGCCGCCAGGCACCTTAAACGGACGCTCGATTTCAGGGTGCTTGACGCGCATATAGATGACGGACAGGCAGACAATCGAGAAGGCGACGGCGGTGCCGAGGCTGACCAGGTCGCCCAGCAGCGAGATCGGCAAGAAGGCCGCGGAGATCGAGATCACAATGCCCAGGAAGATCGTGCCAATCCAAGGCGTGCGGAACTTGGGATGAATGGTGGCCAGCGACTTCGGCAACAGGCCATCTTTCGACATGTTGTAGAAAACGCGGGTCTGCGCGTAGGTCAGGACCAGCATGACCGAGAACAGGCCGGTAATGGCGCCGATCTTGACCAGCAGGCTGACAATATTGAGCTTGCCGCCTTCGCCTGCGGCAAAGGGAACGTCGGCCCAATGGAGGCCCATATGGTCGATGGCGACGGCGACAGGCGCCGGCGAAGCCAGTTCCTTATAGGGCACAACGCCAGTCATGACAGCAGCCACCAACATGTAGATGATGGTACAGATGATCAGCGAACCCAGGATGCCGATTGGCACGTCGCGCGACGGCTTCTTGGCTTCGGCGGCAGCGGTCGAAACGGCTTCGAAGCCGACATAGGCGAAGAAGATGATGGCGGCGCCACGCAGGATACCGGACCAGCCGAACTGACCGAAGGTGTGGGTATCGTTGACCGGGATAAACGGGTGCCAGTTGGCGGGGTTGATGTAGGCGAAACCGACGGCGACGAAGGTTACCAGGACCAGCACCTTGATCACGACGATGACATTGTTGACCTTGGCCGATTCGGAAACCCCTAGGACCAGCAGGCCGGTGACCGCCAGAATACCCAGAGCGGCGACGAGGTTGAAGGTGCCGGTCATTGGGAAGCTTGTGTGGCCGCCTTCAGTGACGGACTGCACCAAAGGTGTTGCCCACATAGGCTGGTGCGTGCCGTTCACTATGATGTCGGGTAGATTGATCCCCAACATGTGCAAGGTGCTGACGATATAGCCGGAAAAGCTGACGGCCACGGTCGAGGCGGCAATGCCGTATTCGAGAACCAGCAACCACCCCATGACCCAGGCGCCGACTTCACCGAGCGTGCCGTAGGCATAGGTATAGGCCGAACCCGACACCGGCAGGATCGACGCCAACTCGGCGTAGCACAGCCCGGCCAGCGCGCAGACTACACCGGCGACGACAAAGGACAGCATGATGGCGGGACCGGCATTGGCCGAAGCCACCGTACCCGTCAAAGAAAAAATACCGGCGCCAATGATGGCGCCGATACCAAGGAAGGTCAGATTGAGTGCACCCAGCGAACGCTTCAGCGGGCTTCGCGCCGCCTCGTTCTGGATGTTGAGGATCGACTTTTTCAGTACGAGCCGTTCGAAGAAATTGGCCATAAGACCCCTCGCAAAATGTGTACTTATATGGCGCCGCGCTTGGTGCCGGCGCTTTGAGCCTTAAGGTACAGGCCCCCTGATGGTCACGCTATCGCCATATTGTCGCTTTGGCAACGGGTTATTGAGGACGGGAGAATCCGCCGTCGCCCCTTCTTCCGGAGTTAGAACCCATGATCGCTTCCCTGGCCTTCGCCGCCCTGCTGCAAGCCACGCCTGTCGCCGCCGATCCCCTGGCGCCCGCCGCGTCGGGCCAGGTTCAATGCTATAAGCCCGACACGGTGCGCAAGACCTGTCATTCCATCGCTGAATATAGGCCCTTGGGCGACGGCATCTATACCAATACGGCCACCGTCCTGGTGTCGAAAATGCCCTTGGTCGTGCTGCGCTCGGCGACGCCCGTCCATGAAGTCGGTGGCGCTGTTTGCGGCAATATCAGTGAAGGCGACATCTCGGCTTCGACCCTGATCGTCAACGGCCAGGAACTGCCGGCCGAACAGGCCGGACCCTTGTTGTCCATGGGCGTCTCGGCCCTAGACAAGGTCATCGGTCACGACATCTGCACCACCTATAGCGGTCCGAACAACGATCTGACGGCTACCGCTACGCTCGATGGTGAGGCGCGCCCCGACCTGACCCAGCACGTCATGTGGGTCTCGCCGGCCGACGGCTATCGCGTGGCGCCATAGTTTTAAGAGGAAACTGCGGTCTCCCTTCTTCCTTGGCCACAGCACCGCCATCTGTTAGTGACGCGCTATGTTGCCCGTCGCCGAAATATACCCCGCGCTTAAAACCTGGCTTGTCGATCAAACCACGGCCGTGATCATCGCGCCGCCGGGCGCCGGCAAGACGACCGGCGTCCCGTTGGCCTTGCTCGACGAGCCCTGGCTCAAAAACCAGACCATAACCCTTCTCGAACCGCGCCGTTTGGCCGCCCGGGCAGCAGCGGCGCGCATGGCCGAGACCCTCGGTGAACCCATCGGCCAAACCGTTGGCTTCCGCGTTCGCGGCGAATCCAAAGTCTCAGCTAAAACCCGCATCCATGTTGTAACCGAAGGCATTTTCTCGCGTCAAATCCTCGACGACCCGTCGCTCGACGGCGTCGGCCTGGTCATCTTCGATGAATTCCACGAACGCAGCCTGGACGCCGATCTTGGCCTGGCCTTCGCCCGCGATGCCCAAACCGTCCTGCGTGACGATCTGCGCCTACTGGTCATGTCGGCAACCCTCGACGGCGACCGCGTCCTATCGCTACTGCCGGAGGCGCAGCGTTTCGAATCACAGGGCCGGACCTTTCCGATTGACACCCATTATCTCGGCCGCGACCAGACGAAACATATGGAAGCCGATATCGCCCGCCATGTCGCCCGGCTCTCCACCAAACTAACGGCCGACAAGGCCGAGACCATGCTGGTCTTCCTGCCGGGCCAAGGCGAGATCCACCGCGTCGCTCGCCATCTCGACGAGATCGGTATCGCTTCCTTTATCGACGTCCACAAACTATTCGGCGCCATGGATTATCGCGACCAGCAACGCGTCCTCGGCCGCAACGATGCCGGCCACCCCAAGATCGTCCTGGCCACCGCCATCGCCGAAACCTCCTTGACCCTCGACAAGGTCGCCATCGTCGTCGATTGCGGCCTGTCGCGCCTCGGCCGCTACGATCCGGCGCGCGGCGTCACCCGCTTCGTCACCGAACGCGTGTCGAAGGCCTCGGCCGATCAGCGCCGCGGCCGCGCCGGCCGTACCCAGGCCGGCGACGCCTACCGCCTGTGGGACGCCGAGCAGGACCGCTCGCTGATCCCCTTCGCCAAGCCCGAAATCCTCGAGACCGACCTGTCGCAACTGGCCCTGTCACTGCGCCTGTGGGGCGCCAAATCGACCGACGGCCTGGCCTTGCTCGACCATCCGCCCAAGGCGGCCATGGACGAGGCGGTCAAACTTCTGCAAGCCTTGGGCGGGCTCGACGCCAACGGCGACCTGACGCCCCACGGCCGCATGATGGCGCAATTGCCGATGGCGCCGCGACTGGCACACATGCTGCTGAAGGCCGCCGAAAGCGGCGCGGCCGAGCAGGGCGCCAATCTCGCCGTCTTGCTCTCCGAAAGCGGCCTGGGCGGCAAGTCGACCGACCTCGACAACCGGCTGGAAGGCCTGGCTCGCGACCGCACGCCCAAGACGTCCCAGGCGCGCACCCTGGCGCAAAACTGGGCCCGTCAGGCGCAATCACTAATCAAGCAAAAACAACAGGCTGGCGCGAAGTTCTCGCACCATCTCTTAGCCGAGTGCTTCCCGGAACGCATCGCCAAGGCCCGCGGTAAACCCGGCGAATTTGTCATGGCCAATGGCCGCGGCATCTATGTCGATGAGCACGACGCCCTGGCGCGTGAAACCTTCCTCGCCGTCGGCGACCTCGGCGGCGGCAGCAACCGCGATCGCGTTCTCCTGGCCGCGGCCCTGAACGAGAACGATATTCTCAGCCTGTTCAACGACCGCCTGACGCGCGAAACCGTCCTCGAAAAGACCAGTGGCCGTTTCCGTGCCTTCGATCAAACGCGTCTCGGCGCCCTTATCCTGTCCAGCAAACCGCTCGACAAGATACCGTCGCACCTCCTGCTTCACGCCGAGGCCGAAGAAATCCAGGCCAAGGGTTTGAAAGCGCTCAATCTTTCGGAAGCAACCCAAACCCTGCGCGCCCGTGTGGCCTTCCTGCGCAGTCAGGATGACACCTGGCCCGACCTGAGCGACGAAGCTCTGCTGGCAACACTCGAAGCCTGGCTCGGACCCTATGCTGGCGGCAAATCCATGCTCAGCCTCGGCGGCGGCGTTATCCACGATGCCGTCCGCGCCATCCTCGATTACGATCAGCAGCGCAGTCTCGATCGCCTCGCGCCCGAAACTCTGAAAATGGCGACTGGCTCGAATATTCGCATCGACTACGACGCTGAAGGCGGTCCTCGCCTCGAAGTCCGCGTCCAGGAACTCTATGGCACCACGGTTCACCCAACCGTCGGCCCCAACAAGACGCCGCTGACCCTGTCCCTGACCTCGCCGGCCCACCGGCCGATCCAGATTACCAAGGATCTGCCCGCCTTTTGGGATGGTTCGTGGTCTGAAGTCCGCAGCGACATGAAGGGGCGCTATCCCCGCCATGTCTGGCCCGAAAACCCGCGCGAAGCCGCGGCGACCACGCGAGCGAAGCCAAGGGGAACGTAAAAAGGCAAGGGGGCACAGCCCCCTTGACCCCATAACCGAAGTATCAGCGTATAAGAGGCTAAAGCCAGGAGCTGCACATGATTACCGTCCACCATCTCGACAATTCGCGCTCGCAACGGATCCTGTGGCTGCTTGAGGAACTCAGTCTGCCTTATGAGATCAAGCACTATAAGCGCGACCAGAAGATGCTGGCGCCGCCCGAGCTCAAGGCCGTCCATCCGCTCGGTAAATCACCCGTCATCACCGACGGTCTGCGGACGATCGCCGAAACCGGCGCCATTATCGACTATATCGTTTCAACCTACGGCGCCGGCCGCCTCATCCCGCCCACCGGTACCGAGGATCGCTTCAGTTATACCTACTGGATGTACTATGCCGAAGGCTCGGCCATGACGCCGCTGTTGCTGCGCCTGATCACCACCCAGATCAAGAAACGCGCGCCCTTCCTCATCAAGCCGATCGCCGCCGGCATCGCCAATACACTGGAAAAAAGTCTGGTCGCGCCCAATCTCAAGGCCAATATTGATTTTTGGGAAGCAAGCCTGTCCAAGTCGCCATGGTTCGCCGGCGGTGCCTTCACGGCGGCCGATATCATGATGAGCTTTCCCTTGGAAACCGCGGCCACACGGGCAGGCGCGGGCTCACAACCGCATATCAAGGCCTGGCTTGAAGCCATTCACGCGCGCTCGGCCTATAAGACGGCTCTGGAACGCGGCGGGCCCTATGCCTACGCCTAAATCGTAACGCAGCCGGCGCAGGCGATGGCGACCAGGGGCAGAACGATCAGTTTGACAAACAGTGATTTCATAGCGGACTCTCCTTAACATCCCACCAAACTTAGCGGCGACGAAATAAGGGAGATATACCGAAAAGGCGCCGTTTTAGCGGCGCCTTACGTCAGAGCTGCAAAGACTCACAGGAAATTAGCGGCTACTCGTCTGAGCGAAGTCTTCGCCGCTGCGGTCGATGATGATGCAGCCGGACAGGGCCGAGGCGATCAGGGCGACACCGATGAGCTTGATGACGATGGATTTCATATTGGGGTCCTCAGAATACAGGTTACAGATCAGGTGGAGGGAACGGTATCGGCAGGCTTTTCGTCTGCGCGGGGCGACGAATCATGGTGCCAATGATGATGTTCGTCGTCGGGACTGACATACATGATGCAGCCCGACAGCGCCGAAGCGGCGACGGCGAGGCAGATGAGCTTGAGAGCGAGCGATTTCACGGTGATATCCCCTGGTTTGGCGGTCCAACACCGCCGGCATGGTCGAGACTAATGATCCGACTATGAACGCTATATGAACCAAGGCCACCTTAATTCTTTTTAATAATCAGCCTGTTGGTCGGCGTAATGTGCATATGACCCATGCGCCCAGCGCATCGGTCATTGCCAGCGGCCAAGGGGCCGCCGCCGCTTATGCGGCGAGCCATGCGGCGCATGAGCTCAGATAAAGCGAAGAGCGATGGTCATTCATGACCGTCACTCTTCGCCCATCGGTTAGCCAGCGGCGTGCAGATCAGCAATTGCAGCGGATGATAGATCATGATCGGCAGCAGGATCAGCCCAAGCCCCGGATTGCCGGCAAACAGGATGTGCGCCATGGGCACACCGGCGGCCAACCCCTTCTTGGTGCCGCAAAACACAACGGCCGAACGGAAGGCCGGCGCGATCTTGAAACGATCGCATAGCGTCCACAACAGATTGAGCACCAGAAAGAACAGTCCCAAGGTCGCCGCGATCACCAGGGCCAGGGTGCCGAACCCGGTGCCGCTCCAGATGTGCTTGGCGAAGGAATCGCAGAACGAGGTGTAAACCAGCATCAATATGGTGCCGCGATCGGCGATGTGCGTCAGCTTCTTGTGTTCCGCCAAAAAGGCACCGATCCACGGCCGCAGCAACTGGCCGACGATAAGCGGCAGCAACAGCCAGATCATTAAATCGATAACAGTATGAACAACATCAAGATGTTGCCCCGATGTCCTCAACAATAAGCTCATCCACAATGGCGTGACGAAGATTCCGATGGTGCTGGAAATCGAGGCATTGAACACGGCCACCGGCACATTGCCCTTGGCGGCAGAGGTCATGGCGACCGAAGACGAAATGGTCGAGGGCAGGGCGCACAGATAGAACAGACCGATCCTCAGGTCCGGCACGATCCAATTACCCGCCAGCAGCAAAAACACGGCGCCTATGGCCGGAAACAGCAGGAAGGTCGCACCCTGGATGATCAGGTGCAACCGCCAGCGCAAAACCCCGTCCTTCAAGGCCGCAAACGACAGGCCGGCGCCATTGAGAAAGAAGACCAGCGCAATGCCCGCCTTGGTCAGCAATTCCGGATGCAGGATGCCGCCCTCGGCGCCGGGCGCCGGCAAGAGCGCCGCCAGGATGATCGCCACCCCCATGCCGGTCAAAAACCAGTCCGGCAGTTTCAGCCGCTTCAACACCCTACAGCCCTTGGGCGGCGTAAATCATAATGCCCGTCGCCACCGACAGGTTGAGGCTGTCGGCCCGGCCGCGCATCGGGATCTTGACGTTGGTATCGCAGATCGCCGCCACTTCCGGCGTCAGGCCGGATTGCTCCGTCCCCATCAAAACAAGGGTCGGGCGACGGTATTCCGCCGTGCGATGATTATGCGTAGCGGTCAACAGGGTACCGACGACCGAGCCGGTCCAGCGCGACCGGTCGGCCAGGAACTCATCACGTGTACATTTGACGATCGGCAGGGCGAAGATCGAGCCCATGGTGGCGCGCACGGTCTCGACCGAAAACGGATCGACGCAGTCGCCGATCAGGATGACTCCGCCAATGCCCGCCGCATCGGCGGTGCGGATGATGGTGCCGAGATTACCGGGGTCGCGCACCTGTTCCAGCGCCACCCAGACCTCGGCCGAGGACGGCTCAATATCGCTCAACTGTCGGATCACCTGGGCGAAGACGGCGATCACCATCTGCGGGTTGTCCTTGCGCGAAATTTTCTCAAGGATTTCGCGGGTTACTTCAAGAACCTCACCATGTGTCTTAAGCGTCTCGGCGATGGCGCGGTCCAACAATGGATGGCGGTCGGCGTCCTTGCCATAGACCAGTATCTGTGGCGCAAAGCCTTGATCCAAGGCATCGACAATGATCTTCAAACCTTCAGCGAGGAACTGCCCGGTCGCTTCACGCTCCTTGCGCATGTGCAGCGCGCGAATGTCCTTGATCGTCTGGTTGGTCAGCGAGGTGATCGTCTTAATCACGCAGCCACCTCGCAAAAAACGACAGGCCGATCTCCCGCGGAGCCACATCGGCCGCCCGCAAGCCCTTGGGCGCCTTGGCATCCTCGATCAGGGTCAGTTCGCCGTAGTCGATGCGTCCATCTTTTGCGGGGCCGACGGCTTCGGCGACGAGGTGCGCCAGAGCCGGGCCCGACACCCGCGCCGCATAGGCATTCAGCAACAGAAAAGCCGCATCGTCCGACAGCAGCTGCGCGCACAGATGGATCATTTCCGGCAGGTCTTCGAACAACCGCCATACCTCACCGGTCGGACCGCGGCCATATTTCGGCGGATCGAGGATGATGCCTTCATATTTCGAACCGCGCTTGACCTCGCGTTGGACGTACTTGCGTGCGTCCTCGCAGATCCACCGCACCGGTGCCTCGGACAAACCCGACAAAGCGGCATTGTCACGCGCCCAACCGATGGCCTTTTTCGAGGCGTCGACATGGGTGACCTTGGCGCCGGCGGCCGCCGCCACCAAACTGGCGACGCCGGTATAGCCGAACAGATTGAGCACGCGCATGCCCGGCCGCGCGGCGACGGCTTTCTGTTGCCACGCCCAATTGGCAGCCTGTTCGGGAAAGAAGGCGAGGTGGCGGAAATTGGTGAAACGGCCGTAGAACTTGACCTTGTCCCAGCCCAAAACCCATTGCTCTGCCGGCTTGCGATTGAAGCGCCAATTGCCTTCGTCGTCCTCGCCCTGCGGATCGAAGGTGGCGTCGGCCTTGTCCCATAAGGCCGGATATTTCGGCGCCCACCAACATTGCGGCTCCGGCCGGATAACCAGATACTCGCCATAGCGTTCCAGCTTCTTGCCGTCGCCGGAATCGATTAACGCATAGTCGGCCCACGGCCGGGTGCGCAAGGTGATAGGAAGGTCGCTGATGATCATGTGTTTCCGCATAGGCGGATGGCGCCTTTTCGGCAAGGTTTTTATGGCGCAAAACGACGCCTTTGCCTGTACGTCGCGCGCAGAATCCCTGTACAGCCGTACGAACTAAACCGGTGGCGGGCGGCATATTGAAACACCTCATCTCCATTTGCCTTGCCCATCTGCTGGCCGCCCTGCTGTTCGCCTTGCCGGCGGCCGCGGATCCGCAGCGCATCGTCTCCCTGGATGGCTGTGCCGATCAATATGTCCTGGGCCTGGCGCCTTTGGCCCACGTCGTGGCTGTCTCCGACCGCGCCACCTTGCCCGAATCCTGGTTTCGCGATCGCGTCGGCGCCATCCGCAAGGTCAAACCCAAGCTGGAAACCATTCTGGCCCTGCGCCCCGATGCCGTCGTTCGCACCTGGGGTGGTGATGCCAAGCTGCTTCAGGCGCTGCAACGCTATGGCATAAAGGTTATCAATATCAATGAGGTGTCGACCTATTCTGCTGCGAAAGATGAACTTTTTCGCGTCGGCCATGAGATGAATGAGGACGCCAGCGCCAGCATCGAGGCCCATAATTTCGACGACGCCATGGACGGCATCCGCGACATCGGCCACGGCCGCTCCGTGCTCTACTACACCCCGTCAGGCTATACCGCCGGCCCGGATACCATGCAGGGCGACATGCTGAGAAAGCTGGGTTTCCGTCTTGAGACTCAGGATAAGGGATACGCCTACCTGTCGCCGGAGGTCCTCCTGAGCTTGAAACCCGACGTCTTCGCCCTCGGCTTTTACGACGACCGTTACGCCATGCGCCGTGTGCCTGGGCGCAATCCGCTGGTTCGCGCTGCGATAGCCCGTACCCGCCACTTCACCATTCCCGCCCGCGCCCTGGCCTGCAACGGTTGGTACACGGTCTACGACCTCGAAAACCTGTCGCTGCGAGGCGTGCCGTGATTCACCTCAGCAATTTCACGATCAATGTCGCCCTAGCCGCCACGATCGCGGTCCTGCTCCTGGTCCTGATGGCCTTCGGTGATGTGACCCTGGACGGCACGGCCTGGGTCGGCGCCCTGTTGCATCCCCATTCCCTCGGCGCCGAAATCGTCTGGGGCATCCGCCTGCCGCGCAACCTGACCGCCGTCGGTGTGGGCGCCATGCTGGGCATGAGCGGCGCCATGATGCAAGGCTTGCTGCGTAACCCGCTGGCCGAACCCGGCTTGCTCGGCGTTTCTGCCGGCGCCGGTCTGGGTGCGTCCCTGGCCATCGTGTTCGGTCTCGGTCTCGTCCCGTTCGTTGTCGAGGGCGCCGCCCTCCTGGGCGCGGCCGCCGTTGCCGTTCTGCTGATCGTCTTCGTCCAGCGCTTTCCGCAACGCCAGTCCCTGATCCTGCTCGGCGTTGGCCTGTCCGCCTTCTGCGGCGCCCTGATGTCGCTCGTTTTCAACCTGTCGCCGTCGCCCGTCACGACCGCGGAAATCATAGGCTGGATGATGGGCAGCGTCGAAAACCGCAGCTGGTACGACGTGTTGTGGTGCATGATCGGCCTCGCTGCCGTGAGCCTGTTGTCCCTTCGTCTCGGCAAGGGGCTGCGCTTCCTGACCCTGGGCGAGGAGACGGCGCGATCCATGGGCATCGACATGACCCGCCTGACCCAAATCATCGTCATCGGTTCCAGCCTGTTGGCCGGTCTGTCGGTAGCAGTCGCCGGCATTATCGGTTTCGTCGGCCTGGCGGCCCCGCACTTTATCCGCGCACTGGGTATCAAGGATCCCTATCGCCTGATCTGGCCGTCGGCCCTGGCCGGCGGTTTGATGGTCCTGGCGGCCGACGGTCTGGTGCGCATCATTCCGGCCTCGGGCGATCTGCGGCTCGGTGTCCTGACCTCGCTGATCGGGGCGCCCTTGTTCGCCGTGCTGGCCTATCGCAGCGCCAAATCATGGATGCAGGACTGATGGCGCTCGATCTCACAGATGTCAGTGTCAAATTGGGCGGCCAAACCGTCGTCGAAGCGGTCACCGCGTCCCTGGCGCCGGGCAGGCTCTATATCATGGTCGGCCCCAATGGCGCCGGCAAGACCACCCTGCTGAAGGCCATGGCTGCGCTCTTGCCGTTAAGTGCTGGAACCATAAAGCTAAACGACATCGACGTGACCCGGATGCCCTACGGCCGGCGCGCCGACCACATCGCCTATTTGCCCCAGGATCGCAATATCGCCTGGGACCTGAGCTGCGTCGATGTCGCCGCCCTCGGCGCCCAGCACCTGACGCCCGATCTGGCGCGGCAAAAAGCCTTTGCCGAGCTCCAGGCCCTGGGCCTTCAGGAAGTCGGCGATCGCGGCGTCTTCGGCCTGTCTGGCGGTCAGCGCGCCCGTGTCCTGCTGGCCCGCGTCCTGGTGTCGTCCGCCCAGGTCCTGCTGCTCGACGAGCCCCTGATAGCGCTCGATCCAGCCTGGCAGAGACAGGTTCTGATCCGCCTGAAACAACGCGCCGCGGCCGGCGAAACGGTGATCCTCAGCCTGCATGACCTGCACCTGGCCGCGCAATTCGCCGACGAAGTCCTGCTGATGCACAAGGGCCGCCTGATCAAGCAGGCCACGGCCGAAATCGTCTTTACACCCAGCTATTTGGCGGATGTTTTTAATCTGAAAGGCGAGCTGGTTGTCGCCGGAGAGCAAAGGGCCTTACGGCTCGAAAGCCTGCCCCTTCTTTAGCCTACTTCCGCTTCTTCTTTTTCGCCGGCGCCGCCTTCTTGGCCGGTGTCGCCTTCTTTTTCGCCGCGGGTTTAGCGGACGCCTTGGCCGGCGTCGTCCTCACCGCGGGAGGATCGGCGATCGGCCGCATGGTTGTCGTACCGGACGCCAAGGCCGCCGCGGCCGCACCATCCGTCGTCTGGGCCTTCTGATAGTCGAGATAATTGACCGGAGCGTCCGGAGCCGAACCGTCGCCGATATCACTGTCATCGAAGCCGCCGATCGGCACCGGCATGCCACGCGTTACGTCGGCCATGGCCGTCAACGGGGCCGTGCCGCCGTTCAACCGCGCACGATAGATGCGCATGTTCTCGGTCACCCGCATCATATAGTTGCGCGTTTCGCCAAAGGGATGGCACTCGATGAAAAACAGCGCATCGGCGGTTGGGCCGCGCGGATCGCCGCAATCGCCGATCCAGGTGTTCATGCGGCTGGGGCCAGCATTGTAACTGGCGGCGGCCATGATGTAGGAGCCGTCGAAATGGTCGACCAACTCACCGAGATGATGGGCGCCCAACGACATATTGTAGTCGGCTTCATACAGCCGCGCCTCGCTCCAGGGCATGCCGAGGCGCCTCGCCACCGCCTTGGCGGTCGACGGAATCAACTGCATCATGCCCTTGGCATTGGCGCCGGAACGGACGCTGGGGTCGAAGCCGCTTTCCTGACGCGTGATGGCCAGGACGAAGGCTTTTTCCGGCCCCTGAACGTCCGGGACATTGCGCAGCGGATAGGCGCGTTCCGGCAGGTAGAAGCCGCGCTGCATCGACATCCGCGCCACCTTCATCGCGATTTCCTGACTGTCGAAATTGGCCGTCATATCGACCAATAATGCCTCTTCTTCGGCATTGGGCAGGATGGTGTCGAGCGTCAGGATGATCTGGCGGAACAGGTCGGTTTCGCCGAGACTGCCCAGGATCCGTGCCGCCTGGACCATGTCGCGGCTGTTGAAGCGATCGCGGTCGGCGGCCGACGGGATCGGGTCCTTGCCGAGCACGATCTGTTTGACGCCGGCCTTTTCCGCCGCCAATTGGCCGTAGAAGGCATAGATATATTGCCCGCCCTTAGCGTAATAGGCCTGGGCTGTCGCCGCATCATTCTGGGCGGCGTCGTTGCGCGCTTCATAGGCGCGGCCCAGCCAGTAATTGGCCCGCCCCTGGGTGATCGGTGACGTGCCGGCCGTGCTCAGGGCCTGGAAATGCGAGATCGCCGCTTCCTTGTCGTTCAGTTTGGTCAGGGCGATCCAGCCGGCGAAAAACTCGGCTTCGGCCATGCTTTCGCCCGGCGAGAAGCCCCCGCCGTTCATCGCCGCATAGGCGGCGCGATAGTCGTGCGCTTTCAAGGCCGCCTTGAAATAGGCCAGCCGCAACAGATAGATCTGTGACGCCGCATCGGGCGAAGCCGAGGCCGGCGGCAAATCCGGCAACAACGCGAAGCCCAACGGCTCCAGCCCCTTGCCGGACAGATATTTCGCCCGGGCGAAGGCCAGGACCTTATTGTGCGGATCGCCTGCCAGGGCGGTTTGATAGAGACCGTCGGCGCCCGCGGCGGAGGTCCGCATGGCGATGACGGCATTGCCGACGTCGCGCTGATGCGCATCGGCATAGGCGCCCATGTCGCGAATGGCCTGGGACGGACCGCTTTGGGTGTTCAACTCCAGGCAGGCCATGCGGGCGGCATGGTCGTCCTGGGTCAGGTAACCGCCGAACGCCTGATAAAAATTGGCCTGGGCGTTGGAATCGAAGATATGCGACCGCCACCATGTCTTGGCCAGGGCCGCGGCATCGTCGCGCCGCGCCAGATTGCCATAGGCGTTGATCAGGGCGGTGGCGCCGTCGACGCTTTGCGGCGGCGAGCCCTGGAACCAGTCGACAACCTGCTGAGCCGTCATGCCCGACATGGCCATCTGTTTTTCAGCGGCGATCTGACGCTTGACCTCGCGCGGCCAGCCCCACAGATCGCGGCGCGCCGCGTCCAGACTGGCGAAGCTGTAGATATTGCCGTCATTATTGATGATCGCCCAGGTGACGATCTTGCGGGCCACCGGATTGCTCAATGTATGCCCCAGCGAGTCGGCCTGGGTGAAATTGCGCGACTTGACCGCCTGCAGCGCCATTTCCAGCATCTGCGAGTCCGAATCGGACAGCATGGAGGACGAATAGGCGCCGGGTTGCGCCGGCTGCATGGGCTGGCTTGACGGCGGGGGCAGGGTGGATGGGCCGGTCGCCTGATACGGAATCGGCGCCGATGGCGTATCCTGGGCTGCCACGGATTGCAGGCCCAATAAACTCAGTGCACTGACGCTCAAGGCCATTGTGGCTTTACGCCATCTGTTTGTGCTGTGCGGCGGTCGTTGGCTGGTCATCGGGTCCCCGTATATTTGGTCAATAGGACTATAGGCGATAGTTTCTTTTTATAAAGACATTGCAGCAACAGCTTTGTCGTCATAAGGCTAATTTCTCCATAATGTGATCGGCTGATGATCAATTAGCCACAGATCGACGCGTACAATTTACGGACCCCAGAAAACCACCAAGATGACTGCCAATCCCTTACAGCCCCTCTTCCGCGGCGTGATTACCGCCCTGGTGACGCCCTTCCGCAACGGTGAGGTCGATTACGACGCCTTCGAGAACCTGATCGAGTATCAGATCAAGGGCGGCGTCCACGGCGTCGTCCCCGTCGGCACGACCGGTGAAACCTCGACCCTCAGCATGGAAGAGCACAAGGCGATCGTAAAACTTTGCGTCGAAAAGGCCCGCGGCCGGATCAAGGTCATAGCCGGCGCCGGCTCCAACAACACCGCGGAATCGCTCGACCTGGCGCGCCACGCCAAGGAGGTCGGCGCCGACGCCGTCCTGGTCGTCGCGCCCTATTATAACCGCCCCTCGCAGGAAGGTTTATATCAGCATTTCAAGGCCTTGAACGATCATGTTCAGATTCCGGTTATGCTGTACAATGTCCCCAGCCGCACCGTCGTCGACATGAGCAACGAGACGATCGTCCGTTTGTCCAAGCTGCCTAACATCGTCGGCATCAAGGACGCCACCGGCGCGCTCGATCGCATGAGCCAGCTGCGTGTCGAAATCGACGGCAATTTTTCCTTTATCTCCGGCGACGACCCGACCCTTCTGGGCTACATGGCCCATGGCGGTCATGGCGTGATTTCGGTGACATCGAACGTGGCCCCGGCCGCCGTCGTCGCCATGTATAATGCCGTTAGCCAGGGCGCGATGGACGCCGCCTTGCAATGGCAAGACAAGCTGATCCGCCTGCATAAGGTCCTGTTCGCCGACTCGTCGCCGTCGCCGACCAAATACGCCATGAGCCGTCTCGGTCTGTGCACGGACGAAGTCCGTTTGCCGATCGTCGCCTGTTCCCAGGCCGTCCGTCCGTTGGTCGATCAAGCCATGGCCATTGCCGGCCTGGAGCTGGAGCCCGCGTAATGGACGTCATCTCCGTCGCCAAGGTCATCGCCGACAATCGCCGGGCGCGCTTCGACTATTTCCTCGAAGACAACCGCGAAGCCGGCATCGCCTTGACCGGCACCGAGGTCAAGAGCCTGCGCATGGGCCGCGCCAATATCGCCGAATCCTATGTCAGCATCGAAGACGGCGACGACCTGTACCTGATCAATGCCGACATCCCGCCCTACGGCCAGGCCAACCGCTTCAACCACGAACCGCGCCGTAAACGTAAGCTGCTGATGCACCGCAAGGAGATCAGCCGGCTGATGATCTCGATCCAGCGCGAAGGCATGACCATCATCCCGACCAAACTCTATTTCAACGACCGCGGCCTGGTGAAGCTGGAAATCGCCCTGGCCAAGGGCAAGAAAAACCACGACAAGCGCGAAGCCACCGCCGAACGCGACTGGGCGCGGGACAAGGCCCGCCTGATGCGCGACAAGGGCTGACGGTTAACGAAGCGCATAGCCGATTTTCGTCGAGGGGAGCGAAAACATGGACGGTAGCGAAACCATACCACCATATCAGATGGATGCGTCAGATTGGATCACCCTGCTTGTGCTCGCCGTCCCCGTTGTGGCGGTCATTGTCTGGCTGCTCATCGGCCAGGCCAAACGAGCGCGGCAATCCCAGGCCAACCTGGCCGAGGTTACCCGCCTCCAGGCCAAGTACAAGGACTATAAGCTCTACGTTTCGCCCATCGATCTGACATTTATCGGCATAAATCTTGATCTCGCATCGTTTGTCCTCGGAAGCGCCTCGCGCGAGCGCGTCTACACCTTCGACCAGTTTATCGATGCGAAGGTCTTGCAGGACGCGTCCGACGAAACCAGAACCTCGGGCTACAACTATCAGGGCGGAAGCTATACCGCCACGAGCCGGACCTATTACATCGTCTCAAAGCTCGACCTGAAAATTACCGTTTCGGATACCGAAACACCGGTTCAGGTCGTCAACTTCTATCAGGCCAACGGCGCCGTGTGGCAGGATCTGGACGCCCAGATAGACCTGGTGAACAAGGTCGTGGGCTATCTTAACGCTATCTTGCACGATCGCCGGCAGGCACTTGCCGCGGCCGCTAAGGATGACGACGCTGTCGACGACACCGCCGACGAACTGCAAAAGCTGTGGGACCTTTGCCAAGCCGGCGCCCTGACGACCGAAGAATTTGAAACCATGAAGGCAAAACTGCTGCGTAAAAAGCGATGACCGGCGGCGAAATGGCCGAGGTAATGCTTATCGACAGCGAAGTCATACAATACTGAATATTGATGCCGTCGCGCTCATCCTGTCTCCCAGCCAAAGGAGGCCGCCATGCCCGATACAGCCCAACCCGCCAAATCCCCCGTCCTCAACATCAACGACGCCGAACTGATGCCGCGGCCCCCGCAGATGGCCCCGACGGGCCCAGCCGCCGAGCGCTTTGACGGCGCCCGCGTCGCCTTGATCGGCAAGGCCCTGGGTGCGCAAAAACTGGGCTACAGCGTTATCGCCGTGCCACCTGGCAAACGCGCCTTTCCGTTTCACAATCACCGCAGCAACGAAGAGATGTTCTACATCCTGGAAGGCGAGGGCACGCTCCGTTTCGGCGCCACCACCTATCCCGTCAAGGCCGGCGATGTCATAGCCTGCGTGCCCGGCGACGAAAGCGTGGCCCACCAATTCGTCAATACTGGCACGGCCGAACTGAAATATCTCGCTGTCTCGACCAACCTCTTGCCCGACGTCGCCGACTATCCCGACTCCGGCAAGTTCGGTGTCCTCGACAATGGTTTCAGCTTTATTGGTCGCAAGGATAAGCAGGTGCCTTATTGGGAAGGCGAATAGCCATCGAGATGGGCCCGGCATTCGGCGATGCCGGCCTCAACCTGGGCCTCGCTGTAATACGCCAAAGCTTCCGACCAAAACGCCATGGCCCTGTCCATCCGGCCAAGCGCTTCATTCAGCAGGGCCAAAGGGCGTAAGGTGTTGGCGATGGCCAGGGACTCCTTGGTCGGAAGGTCGCGATAGATATCCAGGGCGGACAGCAGGTGGGTCTCCGCCTTTGAGATATCGCCGTTTTCGCGCTGAATATCGCCAAGATGACGCAGGCAATGGGCGATGGCCAGGTTGCGCCCAAGATGCCGATAGCACTCGATGGCTTCTTCATACAAATCAATCGCTTCGGATGGATTATTGAGGTCACGCTTGATTTGCGCCAATTTGCTGACGTACTCAGCATGGATATCTTCATCGCTAATGTCGACATTGAGCTCGAAAGCCTGGTTCAAAAGGCTTTCCGCATCGTTGAACCGCCCCTCGTGGCGCGCTTCGTTGGCCTGCTTGAACATTGCCCTGATCTTCTTTTCGGTCATGACAAACCCTCGCGAGCCCGATCAAAAATGTCTTTGAAACCATCAACCGTCAGTCGGCCGGTGTTCATATTAAGCCGCGAGCAATGATATGAATTGATCACCCGGTAACCAGCCATGTCCGCCGTGACGCCATGGCCGCCGGACATCGCAGCGGCGCCAAAACCCAGGGCTTGTAAGACATTCCTTCGCGCAACATCGCCTAGAGTCACGATGACTCGAAGCCGTTTCATCTCACCGATCGAGGCCGCCAGGTTCCGCCGGCACGTCGCCTGTTCCAGCGGTGTCGGGGCATTGCCTGGCGGTGCGCACAGGACGGCATTGGTGATGCGGCAGTCGATCAAGCGGATATCGTCGCGCCCATCATCGCTGTAGGTACCGCTGGCAAACCCGGTTCGCATCAAGGTCTCGAACAGCATCCGTCCCGCGGCATCGCCGGTAAATACCCGGCCCGTGCGATTGCCGCCCAATCGTCCTGGCGCCAAACCGACGATCAAGACCCGCGCATCGGCGTCACCGAAAGGGGGGGCCGGCGCGTTATGCCAATCGGGATTCGCCGCCCTGTTGTCCGCGCGGTAATCGACAAGCCGCGGACACAGGCAACAGCCAACGGCGAATGAATTTATTTCATCGCCGTTGGCAGCGGGCAAGCGCCCGCCCGAGCTGTTGCGAGGAGCCATGCGGCGATTGAGCTCATTAGATTCATGAATGGTCATCCTTTATGACCATTCATGTCAGACATGCTGGGACAGCGACAGCAGATTGCCGTCCGGATCCTTGAACCACGCCACCTTGTCGCCGCTGGGCGCCGTCCAAACGCCGTGCGCCGTCTGGGCGTCGCCAAAGAAGTCGTAGTGTTCGAACACCACGCCCTTGGCGGTCAGGCCGAAGACCTTGTCATCGACATTGACGACCTGCCAACCGAACACCGTATAAGGTGCGACGACGATCTGCGGCGGCTTAGCCAGCCGGATGAGGGTCGATCCCGATCGTAGAACCAGAGCGAAATCGTCCTGAGCATAGACCTGCAGGCCCAGGACGCCTTCGTAAAATGCCCGCGCCTTGTCGTAGTCGCTGACGGCGATAAAGCCCATGGGGGTTGCGTCGCTGAGCATGGTCGCACCTCGGAATAAGGGATTCACAGGTTACGCAAATTCTACGCCCGACCACGGGTTAGGCGCCACAAATTACCGCGGTCCCGCCAAAACATCTGCGTGATCCGGCCCTTACACCGTCTCTTCGAAATCCTCTTCGGGGCTGAGGAATTTTGGCGGCGAGGTATGGGCCTGACGCGGACGCCCGACGACGCTGGCCAAATCGGCCAGGTCGACAAAGGTATCGGCCTGACGGCGCAACTCGTCCGATGTCATGGGCGGCGAAGACTTGACGGTCGAGACGACGGTGACGCGCGCGCCCTTACGCTGCACGGCCTCGATCAGGCGGCGGAAGTCGCCGTCGCCGGAAAACAGCACCAGATGGTCGGCCGTCCCGGCCATTTCCATCATGTCGCAGGCGATTTCGATATCCATATCGCCGCGCCAACGCTTGCGGCCCTGGGAATCGACGTATTCCTTGGCCGTCTTGGTGACGAGGGCGAAACCGTTATAGTCGAGCCAGTCGACCAGGGGGCGGATCGGTGAGTAATCGTCGCCTTCTACAAGAGCGGTATAGTAGTACGCGCGGATCAATATTCCACGCTTGCGGAATTCGTCGAGCAGCTTACGATAGTCGATATCGAAGTTGAGGGCTTTCGCGGCGGAATAGAGGTTGGCGCCGTCGATAAACAGCGCGATCCGATCGGTTGGGTAAAAGCTCATTTCAGAAATACTTTCTCTTGAAAATGTGCGGTTAAAATAAAGGCGGTATGCATGGGCTTCGACCACGAGACAATCTTGATTGCCTACGGTTCCAACTTGTCTTTCGGCCCGGAATCTGCATCGCAAGCTTTCGCCTTGGTTGTCAAGACATTGCAGGGAAGGGGGATAATTGTTAACAATATTTCACGTTTGTGGGCATCGAAGGCGTGGCCGGATGAAAGTGACCCTCCCTATGTCAACGCTGTCATAGCCGCCGCAAGCGAACTGGAACCGCTTGATTTACTTGCACTTTTGCATGAAATCGAACGCGAAGGCGGACGTATTCGCGACGGACGCAGAAATGCTCCGCGTACGCTCGATCTTGACCTGATCGCGTACGGTCGCAGAATTGTGAATACCGAAGCCTTAACCCTACCTCATCCACGCGCTCACGATCGCGGTTTTGTCATGGGACCATTGGCGGAGATCCTGCCGGATTGGATTCATCCCACCCTGAACGAAACCGCAGAAAATCTCCGCAAAAACATCACTGTCGGCACCGATGCTCACCCGATAGACAAAGGAAAATAATCATATTTCACCYGCCCCGCCTGCGGGGAAGGTGGCATTTCGCTTGCGAAATGACGGAAGGGGGGACGGTCATATTCCAAAAGTCGGGAAGTCGACTTTTAACTCCGCTCCGCCTCGACGACCGCGCGCTTAGCCCTTTGATCCAGCCACGTGTACAACCCGACCCCCACCAGAACCAGCAAGGTCCCGCAGATATCCGCCACGCTGACATGTTGCCGTAATATCAACGCACTCAGAGCCAGAGTAAAAATCGGATTGACGAAACTGATGATCGCATTGGCCTGCGACGAAATGTGGCTCAGCGCGAAATTGGTCAAATAGCTCGGCAATACCGTCGCCCCGATGGCCAGGCCCAGCACCAGGCTGAACAAGCCGGGCGTCATATGAATATCGCTGATCCTGTGCACGACAAAAAAATGCACCCCCATCGCAATGCCGGCGCCGCTCATGGCCCATGAGGTAAATAACGACGGCCCCATACGCGTGATCAAAGGCTTGGCCAGCAACAGATAAAGCGCAAACGCCAGCGATGAGATCATGCACCAGCTGGCGCCGATAACCACGCCCGAACCATAGGTCGACAGATCGGTGAGGAAGACAAAACCCAGGCCGATATAGCTGATGGCGAACGCCCACACCGCCGACAAGCGCATCGGCTGCTTGAACAAAGCGGCGCCGAACAGGATGACGAACAACGGGTAAGTAAACAGGATCAGGCGTTCGAACTGCGGCGACAGGGTGCGCAGGCCCTCGAAATCGGTATAGCTGGCGATCCAGTAACCGAGCGCCCCAACCGCCAGGGTCTTAATATAAAGGTCCGGCCGTGCCGTGATCCTGGGCAGTGTAACTTCGCCGCGCGACCGCTTGACCCACCAGGTCGCAATACCGAAGGCGACGAAAAACGGCGTCGCCATGGCCAGACGTAGCGCCATCAGGGTCGAGGCATCGATATCGTAATTGTAGGCCAGCTTGATCCAGATGCCCTTGCCGGCGAACAGAAACGCCCCGAGCGCGGCCATGACATAGCCGCCCCAGATGAGCCACCATTGCCTCTGTTGGGAGGGTGGCTTTTGCTGGACGGGGAGGGGGGCGCTGTCTCTGGGCATCGAAAGGGCCTTTTACGGGCACCTTGTCGCGGTTTGGGTGCCCCGGTTACGGGAGGGGCACTGCGAGTTTACACAGGCCTCAGGATTTTTTGCGCAGATTGAGGCGCACATTCTGGCACGCCCAAATGAGGCGCGAGAGAATGTCCATCTGAACGAGGACCTGGCGGGTGGCGAATTGTGTAAACATGGTGCGTGCCTTATAGGTTCGGACGGGCCTTGGCAACCGCCAGCCATGAGGAATCCGAATGTCGCGTTCAATCTGTGTTGCACTTTGTATGGCGGCCTGTGTGATGGCCGGCAACGCGGACGCCAAACCCGTCGTGTTGAAAGGCCATGCCGAGGCCGTCGACGGCGACACTCTGATGCTGAACGGCAAGCGCATCCGTCTGTTCGGCGTCGACGCTTTCGAGTGGGATCAGACCTGCGGCAAATTTGCTTGCGGAGCGCAAGCGGATAGAGCGCTAAGCTTGCTGATCGCAAGTCAATCGATAACTTGCGAACGGCAAGATATTGATCCGTACGGCCGAACGGTTGCGATTTGCAAGACATCGGCCGGCGTTGACATCGGTGGCGAAATGGTTCGCCGAGGCCTGGCCGTCGCCTATCGCACCTTCTCCATGAAATATCTGCCGGACGAAGCCTATGCCAAGGCTCATCACGCCGGAGCCTGGGCCTACGGCTTCCAAAGCCCGCTCGATTACCGAAAGAGCAGGGATTAGCCTTTCAGCTTCCTCACGGCCGCACGCCACATCGCGCCCGGGACCGCAGGCGTCGTTTCACCAAGATGCAGCAACTCCTGCAGGATCGCTGTCAAATCACCGGCGCTGCCCGGCAGGTTCAAATGCAGGATCTCCAGCTTACGGCGCAGGCTCGAATAGGCGTTGGCGGCGTTGAAATGGTTCTGCGACCGTTCGCCCCAACGCTGCACGGCCTGCAGAACCGAAATCAGCGACACGGCACCGCCCAAAACAAAGATCGCCGCGTTGATCAAGGTGCTGTGGGGTTGATAAACCGCCTGATACAAAACGGGCAGGGCCGCCAATAACGACACCAGGAAACCGCCGATCAAGGTGGCGATCGTCGACAACTGGTTCAGCATGTCGAAACGGTTCGTCGCCGCCCAATGGGCATGGGCCGAATGACGCACGCGCGTTTCCGTTTCATGCAGAATCCGCATGAAGTCGTCGGTCACTACGGTGTCGTGCGGGTCCCCCATGCGGGCATATTAGCGTGGTTAACCGGCTCAGTAAAGGAAAGTCGCAGGGGTCGCGGACCCCTGCACCCCATACGTTATTCAGGATTAAGAACAGTCTTCGCAGCCCTTAAAAAGAGCCCCCGAAGTGGGGCTCTTTTTAAGGGCTATAAAGGTTGCTTTACCCGAAAAACTTACGGGGTGTGGGGGCTGTGCCCCCACGTCTTCCCTTACTAAACCGCGTTCGCCGCGCTCAATATCGCCTTCACGGACGCCGTCGCGACATCCGAGTCGATCCCGACGCCGAAGACATGCCGGTCGTCGTGCGTCTTGCATTCGACATAGGCCACCGCCTGGCTTTCGCTGCCGGTATTGAGCGCGTGCTCGGCATAATCCAGCACTTCCAGCCCCAGGTCGTAGTGCGAATTCAGCCCGCGCACGACGCTCGAGATCAGCCCGTTGCCATGCCCGACGACCGAGGTCTCCAGGCCGTCCTTGATGATGCGGCCGACAAAGGTCCGGGTGGCGCCTGAACGCACCGGCCCCTTGTGATCATATTCGATCAGCTCGTATTTTTGCCCGCCGGTCAAACCATAGGCCGCCTGAAACGCCGTCCATATATCGGCGCCGGTCACCTCTTTTGCCGAGGCGTCGGTGATGTCCTGGACCTTGCGTGAGAAATCTACCTGAAACCTGCGGGGAAGCTTCAGGCCATGATTTTGTTCAAGTATCCACGCTATCCCCCCTTTCCCCGATTGCGAGTTGACGCGGATAACGGCCTCGTAGCTTTCGCCCAAGTCGGCCGGATCGATCGGCAAATAGGGCATCTCCCACACATCGTCATTGCGCTGGGCATGGGCGGCAAAGCCCTTCTTGATGGCGTCCTGATGCGATCCGGAAAAGGCGGTGAAGACCAGTTCGCCGGCATAGGGGTGACGCGGATGCACGGGGATATTGTTGCAATGAACGACGGTGCTGACAATCTCCGCCATATTGGAAAAATCGAGTCCCGGCGACACGCCCTGAGTATAGAGGTTGAGCCCGAGCGTCACCAGATCGACATTGCCCGTGCGCTCGCCATTGCCGAACAGACAGCCTTCGACGCGATCGCCGCCGGCCAGCAGAGCCAGCTCCGCCGCGGCCGTACCCGTGCCGCGGTCATTGTGCGGATGCAGGCTGATAACGACGCTGTCACGACGCGAGACGCGGCGGCAGAACCACTCGATCTGGTCGGCATAAATATGCGGACCGGCGACTTCCACCGTCGCCGGCAGGTTCAAGATCAATGGCTTTTCCGGCGTCGGCTGGATAACGGCAATCACCGCTTCACAGACTTCCAAGGCGAATTCCGGCTCAGTGGCCGTAAAGGTTTCCGGCGAATATTCGAACATCCATTCGGTCTTCGGCTGCAAAGCGGCTTCGTCGCGCAGCCAGGTCGCGCCCTTGACGGCCAAGGCCAACACATCGGCCTTTTCCATGTCGAAGACGACGCGGCGGAACAGCGGCGAGGTGGCGTTGTACAGATGCACGATCGCCCGCTTGGCACCGCGCAGGGATTCGAACGAGCGCTTGATCAGGTCCTCGCGCGACTGCGTCAGCACCTGGATGGTGACGTCGTCGGGGATCAGGTCTTCCTCGATCAGCTTGCGCACGAAGTCGAACTCGGTCTGCGACGCCGACGGAAAGCCGACCTCGATTTCCTTCAAACCCATTTTGACCAGCAACTTGAAGAAGGTCATCTTCTTCTCGACATCCATCGGATCGGCCAGCGCCTGATTGCCGTCTCGCAGATCGGTCGACAGCCAGCGCGGCGCCTTGGTCGCCGTTTGCGACGGCCAGGTCCGGTCGGACATGTCGAAACCCGGTACGAACGGGCGGTATTTGGACGATGGGTCTTTTAGCATGACGGGCACTCGGTTCAGGTTCGCATCGCTCTAGCGCGATCCGCGGCAAGAATGAAGGATTTTGTCGCGTGATGATGGTGGACAAACTCCAAACCCACATTTTCTTTTTATAAATTTTGCCCAATATTTGACGAGATTCTGTATCCGATGGCCCCCCAATCCACCGTTCTATGTCCCTTATCGAAGCCCTGCGACATCACACGCGCGCCCAATATGAAGCGCTCCACCAGCACCCGCTTCTGACCGGCCTCTCGGACGACCGGCTGACCCTCGACGACTTTCATCACATCCTGCTGGCCTTCGACGCCTACTATACTCACGCCGAAGCCGCCTGTTTCGCCGAATGGCCCGAGCACGCGCCCAATGCGCCGGTCCTGGCCTGGCTGGCGTCCGACCTGGCGCAGCACCGGCTGGAAAGCTGGGCCGATCGCATCGCGTTTCATCATCCCCCGCTCGATACGCCCTCGAAGATGGCCGGCTATCTCTATGTCAAACAGGGCTCGACCCTGGGCGGTCAGGCGATCAGCAAGCATGTCGAACGCCAACTGGCCTTGATACCGCACATCGATCAATGGTTCTTCGCCAGCTATCATCACGACAATGCGCAACAATGGAAGCGGTTCGCCGAAGTTCTCGACAGCCACGACTTCCACCATGACGATGTCGTCGCCAGCGCTCGCCAATCCTTTGAAAATTTGGCCTGGTTTTGCGATTCCGTCGTCCAGCTGCGGCAGGCCTCGACCTTTGAGAACCAAAACGAAGCCTGATCCGCGACGACACGCTTGACCTCGGGCGTCCTTCGTCGCACCTTGTCGTTTCACAAGAAACGGGCCAATAAGTGGCGCAGGACGGGGCCGGATGGATAACGCAAAAAAAGTCGGGCTTTGGGACATTGTCCTCTACGGCACCGCCATGAATTTCGGCATCCGCTGGCTGGCGACCGGCGCCAAGACCGGCCCCGTTGCCATTCCGATCTGGATCCTCGCCGCCGCGCTCTTCCTGGTGCCGCTGGTCATGGCGACCACGGCCTTGTCGAAGCACTTCCCCGAAGAAGGCGCCATCTACGCCTGGACGCGCAAGACGCAGGGACCCTTCGCCGGCTTCATGTGCGGCTGGCTCTACTGGGCCTGCAATCTGCCCTATTTCGCCGGGCTGCTGATCTTTATCGTCAGCCTGATGTCCCCGGTCATCGGCGGCGATGTCGGACACTGGATCGCCCAGCCCCTGGGCACATTTCTCCTGTCCTCCCTGATCGTCCTCGCCGTCAGCGCCATGCACGCCGCCGGCATCGGCGTCGGCAAATGGGTGCCGATCGTCGGCGCCGTCGCGTCCTTCCTGATCCTCGCCTTCCTCGTCGCAGCGGGCCTCATCCTGACCGGCCGCTTTGGCTCGGCGACCGATTTCGCCACGGCGCAATACCTCCCCAAGCTCGACGGCAACGGCGCCATCCTGTGGTCGACCATGGTCTTTGCCTATGGCGGCGCCGAAGGCGTGGCGCTGCTGCGCAATCAAGCCAAGGGCGGCGCCCCGCAAATCGCCCGCGCCCTGGTGCTCATCGGTGTTTTCCTGGCGGTGGCCTACGCCGTCGGCACGGCAGGCATGCTGATGATCCTGCCTCAGGACCAGGCCTCGCGCCTGGCCGGCCTGCCCGACGCGATGCAGGTCGCCTTGCAGAAGCTGAAAGCGCCGGCCTTGCAGCCCTGGCTGCTCATCGGCCTGGCCAGCACCATGCTGGGTGGCCTGAGCGCCTGGTTCGGCGCGGCGGCGCGCCTGCCGTTCGCCGCCGGCCTCGATCAGGCCATGCCCAAGGCCCTCGCTAAACTCGACCCCAAGACCGGCGCGCCGACGACGGCCATCTGGGGCCAGGCCGTCCTGGTCATCGCCTTGCTGGCCCTCAGCCAGGCCGGCGCCACGGTCGCCGCGGCCTATGACTATATCAACGCCATGAGCGTCCTGTCCTATACCTTGCCGTACCTGTTCCTGTTCGTGGCCTGGCTGATCATCGGCGGCAGCTGGAAGGCCATGCTCGGTTTCGCGGTCGCCCTCAGCGCCATTATTTGCAGTATGGTCCCCAGCCCCGACGCGGCTGACGGCATCATGGCAACCGTGAAACTCGCCATCGCCGCCGGCGTCATGATCGGTGCCGGCGTCATCCTCTATGTCATCGGCCTGATCCGCAAACCCAAAGAAACGTTATGAGCGACACCGTCATCCCCGCCCCGAAAGCCCCCGTCACCGCACCCTCCAGTTGGTATGTCGACCCCCAAATGTGGCCGCTCGAACGCCAGGCCATCTTTGCCAACAATTGGCAGTTCCTCACCTTTGAGACCGAGCTGTCGCAACCGCGCGCCTACCGCGCCGACACCCTGGCAGGCTTCCCTGTCATCGCCGTCCGGGGCGAAGACGGCGTTATCCGCGCCTTCCACAATGTCTGCCGCCATCGCGCCGGCCCGCTGGTCAAGGACGACTCGGGCGTTTGCGACGGCCACCTGACCTGCCAATATCACGGCTGGAAATACATGCTGGACGGCCGCCTGCGCCTGGCGCGCGACTTCGGCGTCGCCAGCGATTTCGACCCGCGCGACTTCGGCCTTTTCCCGGTTCAGGTCGCCCTGTGGCGTGGCCTGGTCTTTGTCGGCATCGGCGACAGCCTGCCGGACTTCGCCGCCCAGATGGAGCCGCTCGACGCCCGCCTGGACTCTCGTCTGGCGGGGGCCGACTGGTCGGGCCTCAAGGTCGGCCTGCGTCGTCACCACGTGCTGAACTGCAACTGGAAAACCTATGTCGAAAACTACCACGAAGGCTACCACGTCCCCGCCATGCACCCTGGCCTCGATGCCGAGATCCAGTCGGCGCTGTACAAGGTGACGGTGGAGGGCAGGGTGGTCCTGCACGACGCCCCGCCGAAATCCAGCGACGCCGTCTATGACGGCCTCTGGGGCTGGGTCTGGCCCAATATCGGCATCAATGTCTATCAACGCGGCCTGATGATCGAGCGCATGTCGCCGATCGGCCACCTCCAAACCCGGCTCGACTACCTCTACCTGACGCCGGACGGCGAAGCTGTTTCCGCCGACACCCTCGCCATGTCGGATCAAGTCACCGCCGAGGACATCTGGATCACCGAACGTGTCCAGGACAACCTCAATGCCGGCGTCTACCAGACCGGCCGCCTGTCGCCGAAGCATGAAATCGCCGTCGCTGCTTTCCAAACCTGGGTGCGCGAGGCACTCGCCAAGTAAAGGCGGCATCGTGATCACCGGCGCATTTTATAAGGAAACCGCAAATTTAGCGGCGGCCTCTATTATAACTATTTGAATTTAAACGAAAAATATTCTGACCGTTTGAAAGTTCAAATAACAATCGATATCTGGATGAACTTTCTTAACCGGTATTGATTTATAGTGATCATCAATAACGGGAGTGGGTTCGGTGTTTTGGCGTGCGTTGCTGCGATGTGTAACCGCCACAAAGGGTAATGTCTCACTGGTCTTCGGCCTGTGTGCCTTGCCATTGACCTTTGTTGCCTGCGCGTCGATCGATCTGTTCTCCGCCTCGAACGAACGTGCCGTGCTGCAAAACGCTGTCGACGCCGGTGCCCTGGCCGGTGCGGGCCACCTGTCCGTCGCCAGTTCATCACGCACCGACAGTGTCACCTCTGCCGCCATCGCCGTGGCGCGCCAGGTCCTGAAGGACGCCCATGTCACCAGCGCCGTCGTTTTCAACGTCGTGCTGGAAAATAACAATCAGGCCGTCACCGTCACGGCCCGCGCCGACCACAAGGCCCTGATCGGTTTTGACGGCTTCGGCAACGCCAACCTGAATGTCAAGGCGACGGCCGAGAGCCTGAACGCCTCGCCCCTGTGTATTCTGCAAACTGGCGGCGGCGGCGGCATCGACATCAAGAACACGGCCCGTATTCGCGCCACCGGTTGCGCCATCCATGCCAACGAAAGTATTATTGTGGACGGCGGCGCCATGATCCAGGCCGACCGCACCCAGGCTGTCGGCACCGTCAAGGGGCCGGTCAGCCCGGCAGGCAATTCCGGCGCCATGGCCATAGATGACCCGTTCGCCTCGATGAATTTGAAGGCACCGACCGCCTGCGTCGGCAAGCCGGAAGAGATCAAGACGGAAAGCGCGGGGATTCTGGTCCTGGCGCCCGGCGTCCATTGCGAGCATTTCAAAATCGAGCAATTTGCCACTCTGCAATTGCTTCCGGGCGACCACTATTTCATGGACGATCTCGAAGCCCATGACAACGCCATTATCCGCGGTGACGACGTGGTGCTGATCTTTGGCTCGACCAAGAAGATCAATTTCGCCGACAAGGCCTCGGTGGAACTCGGCGCGCGCAAAACGGGACCGTTCGCCGGGTTTCTGATCGTCACCACCCGCGACAATCATGAGCAATTCATCATCGCATCGGACCACGTCAGCAAGCTTCTGGGCACCATCTATATTCCCAACGCCCAGCTGGTCGTCCAGACGTCCGGCAATGTCGCCCAGGATTCCGCCTGGAGCATCATCGTCGCCAGTTCCCTGCAACTGACCAAAAACCCAACCCTGGTGATCAATACCGGCTATGCCGGCTCGGGCGTGCCGGTGCCCAACGGCGTCGGCCCCACCAGCCACGCCCCCAAGCTCTCGCGCTGATGGCAATCCTTTGCAGGCGCATTTCTAAAAARGACGAATAGCAATATTTTAGTCTTTTTGCGGTAACTCTTGCACGATGTTTATCATGAGGGTGCCGACATTGTCTTTGCGTGCCAAGTCTATGCGTACCAAGTCTGACGTTCAGCCCAGCCTCCGGGTTGGTTTTTGCGACCGCTTTCGCCGCGACTGCGGCGGCAACACCATCCTGATGTTTGGCTTGTCCCTGTTCGCCATTATTCTGGCCATCGGCTGCGCCATCGACATGACCCGCGTCATGACCGCTCGCAAAAATATGCAGGATGCCGCCGACGCAGCGCTTCTGGCCATCATGATCAAGAGCGCCAGCACGACCCAGGACCAGCGTGTCACCTGGGCTGCCAGCGCCTTCGACAAGAATTTTCACAATCCGTCGGTCTATGGCGTGAACAAGGTCCTGACCAATACCGCCACCGGCACGACAATCAGCCAGTCCTATGCCGTCACCGCCAACGTCACCAGCTATTTCGGCGGCTTCATCGGCATCGATCACTATAATGTCAAGGTCCTCGCCAAGGCCGAATCCCAGATGCAGACCTCGGAAATTGCCCTGGTCCTCGACAGCACCGGTTCGATGGCCGACTCGAACAAGATGACCAACCTGAAATCCTCGGTCGACAGCGTCCTCGCCAGCTTGCTCAACAGTTCCGGCGTCAATGTCTCCAATACCAAGGTCGCCATTGTGCCGTTCAACACCCAGGTCAAGATCGCCCAGGGTACGGCCTTGACCTATGTCGATTACGGCGCCGAGAGCATGAGCGAAGGCTGCAAAAATATCAGCGGTACGATCTGCACGGCGGCGTGGGACGTTTATGACAAGATTTGCAACGGTCTGACCGATCAAACCGCCTGCCGCGCCAGCGTCAAGGGCTGGTCCAATGTCACCTCGCCCGCCGCCGACGGCAGCTATTTCACCACGGTGACCTTCAAGGCCAATGTCAACGGCAATACGGTGACCTTCACCGATATCTACAAGACCAAAACGACGACGACGGCCGCCTACAGCTATACCGACGAAACCGGTGTCCACAATGTCGCGGCCGGCACATCGACCTCTACAGGCTTCTTCAGCGCCTCCACCAGCACGGCATCCGGTAGCGGGGGACTTGGCGTGGCGCCGACCACCACCGACCCCAATGGCTACAAGTCCATTGCCGGAGGTTCACTGGTCTACAATGTCAGCAATAGCGGCGGCTATGGCTCGGTCGCCGCCAAGACGACGGTCAGCACGGTCAACGGCACCTCACGCACCTATCTCTATCCCGCCTATAACGACACCAAGACGGCCTGGACCGGCTGCGTCATCGACCGCACCAAACCTTACGATACTCAGGTGACCGCGCCGACGGCCTCAATCGCCGCGACCCTTTATCCGGCGCGCACCTGCGCCACCAGTACCCTGAAGCCTGTCCAGGCGCTGAGCACCAATATCGCTACGGCCCGCAGTTTCGTCCAGACCCTGACGCCCGGGGGCAATACCAATATCACCATTGGCGTCCAGTGGGGCATGGAAGTCTTGTCGCCGACCGATCCGTTTGTTGGCGGCGTCAATTTCAACGACCCGCTGACCCACAAATATATGATCATCGTCACCGACGGCGAAAACACCGCCAACCGCGACTATACCAGCTCCAATCCGGCCAACGCCGTCAATATCGACCCACGCACCGCACTGGCCTGTACCAATGCCAAGGCCCAGGGCATTACCGTCTTCGTCGTCAAGGTCATCGAAGGCAATTCCGACATGCTGCGCGCCTGCGCCTCACGCTCGGACTATTTCTACGACCTTTCCAGCGCCAGCCAACTCAATACGGCCCTGAGCGCCGTCTTCGAAGCCATCAAGAAGACGCGCCTGACCCAGTAGCCGGCCCGGCACCGTCGACCCCGACACCATCGACGATCATCCGGCGGAACAGGGCGTCCATCTCGCGCGGCGCCGTCGCGGCGCCGCCGTCCAGCCACCAGGTCAGGACCGACATCAGGGCGCCTACCGCGAACTGCACGGCCATTTCGTCGGCTTTCGTTTTCGAAGCGCGGTTGGCGAACCACGGATCCTTGCGCACCGCATCCTGAAGAATATCCCTGATGGTCGACATAGCCACCACACCGCCGGTCGTGCCGAACAGGGCGCGATACAGGTGGAGGTGGTCGCGGGCATGTTCGAACATGGCCAGGCTGAAACCCAGCGGCGCTTCCGCGGCGGAGGCGCCGAGCCGTTGCGCCGTCAGCACCATCCGTAAATGTTCGAGGCCGGCGCGCTTCAGCTCATCCTTCCCGGTATAGTGGGTATAGAAGGTCGATCGGCCGACATCCGCGGCGTCGCAGATGTCCTGAATGGACACCGCGTCATATCCCTTCTCCAGGATCAGGTTCATGAAGGCGTGCTGCAAGGCGCGCCTTGTCTTCACTACGCGTCGATCGATATTCGGCGGATGCATTGTCGTGCTCCAATACTGGTTTACTTCCGCCCACGCTGCGAAGCGGGGAGGCCGGATTCACACAATTTTCTATTTAACTTCCAACATCATCTGGCGGTCGGAAAGGAACAATAAGTTATTGATTTCCTGATCCTCCCCGCTTGCCGGGGAGGGGGACCGCACGACGCCGCGCCTTCGCGGCTAGATGCGGTGGTGGGGCATCGTGCCTGGGTTTGAGCTGATTAAAGGCCGTTCTAAGACAATTGCGAGGTTGACGGCCAACTGCGTGTAAGGGCGCGTTGTGTTGAAGCGTGGAGTGGCGCTCCTCGGTAATGATGTGTGAACACGGTAGGTTTACGGAACGGGGCATTCTTAAGAGTCATAATTAAAGGCCATTGATACAATTCCTGGAAAATTTCAGCCCACCGTCCAGTAACGGAGCACAGCCTCATTTCGTCCGGCAAAAATTATTGAACAGAGTGTCCAATAACGTAGGCCATGTCCAGCTATTCCACAATCATGATTGGACAGGCCCATGGACCACACACATCTTCGCCACCTGCACGGCAAGGRACAAAGACTAAGTCATGACATCGCCTTCAAATCCAAAGCCCTGATTGCCGACGACACCTGGCTGTTCGTCTTCGAAAAACCGCCCGGGTTTCGCTACCGCGCCGGCCAGCACGTCAGAATGACCCTTCCGCGGCTCGCCGGCAAGGATCCGGCCGGCAAATATCGCTTCTGGTCTTTCGCCAGCGCGCCGTTCGAAGCCGACCTGGCCTTTGCCATCCGCATGCGTCCATCGCCGTTCAAGCTTGCCCTGTCCCAGCTGGCGATCGGTGACACGGTCCATATCGACATGCTGGCCAATCCGCCGAAAGGCGCCTTCGCCCTCGACGCGGACGACCATCACCCTGTGGTTTTCCTGGCCGGCGGTATCGGCGTCGTTCCGGCCTATGCCATGCTGAAACAGGCCATGGCCGACGATGTTCAGCGCGACTTCCTGCTTATCTATTCGAACCATCGGCCGGAAGATGCCCCTTTTCTCGCTGAACTTCAGGCCCTGGCCGCCAGCCATCCGAATGTTCGCCTGATCGCTACCATGACCCGGACGGACGACTCCCATGCCTGGTCTGGAAACACCGGGCGGATATCGCCGGCCATGCTGAAACGCTACCTGCCGGATATGAAAGCGCCGGTCTACTACATCGCCGGCCTCCGGGACATGGTGGCGGCGATGCAGGCCATCCTGGCCCAGGCCGGCGTTCCGAAAACCGCCATCCATTCGGAAGAATTCGGCAGTTTCACCATGACGACGAAACACCGCGCGTCCGCGACGGGGCGCCTGTCGCTCGTGGCCCTGGGTTTGGTCCTTGCCGCCGTCGCCGCCCTTCATGCCGTGCCCTTTGTCCTGATCCTGAGAACGCTGAACCTGCATAAACTCGGGTCCAATCCCCTTGTTTACCTTGCAGCGTCGACCGTACTGGCTGCCATCATCATCAAGGTCGGCTTCATGCGTCGATTGCAACGGCGGGCCTGACACAATAACGTGCAACCCCCGCGACAGGCGTTGACCGGCTACCCGTTTACCCTATTGTTGTCTTACCGCGCCCAAGAGCACGGTCGGGGGGAATCGGGAGAAACGCCATGGTCATGATTTATAATATCCGTCAGGGCGAGCGCATCGATGACGGAGCGGAAAATTATATAGCCTCGTCGAACGTCGCCGCCCTGAGTGACGGGACCTATGTGGTTGTGTGGACAGCCTCCGACGAGATCAGCGAGGCAGGCATTGCTTTCGCCCAACACTACTCGGCCGCGGGAGAGAAGCTGGGCGGAATTGTGCAATTGTCGACCCAGGCCGGTGAATTTGGCGGCGTCGTAGCCCTGACGGGAGGCGGCTTCGTTGCCGCCTATTATCGCGATGATGGCATTCATATTCAAAGATATGACGCGGATAACGCGGCCACGGGCGCTGAAATAAGCCTGGGTCATGACCCTTTCGATTGGTTGATAGCGGGAATTTACGCGTTATCGGACGGCGGCTTCGTTGTTGTCCGCGAAGCCGAAAAAACCTACGAAACGGCTTCCAGCGATTATTACGCGAAAGCCTCCCACTACGACGCACAAGGCGTATTGGTGAGTTCTGACGTTGTTTACACCGGCCGCGCCAGCTCCGACGATTGGTACACGTGGGCCGATTTCAGCGTCGATGATCAAGGCCATCTGGTCTATAACTATACTCACTATACCTATGACCTGCATGTTAACGCCTACCCGGGTGCGGGTACGGTCGACCTGGGAACCGCTACGGTAGCAGACTCTCCTGGGAACAGCACCGACCTGGCAGGTGGCGGTAATGTACAACTGGCCGTCAGCTATGATGAAAACGGCCACCTTCTTGGCATCTTTCAGGATGTTAAGGTCTTGACAGACCACGCCGGCGCCGGCGTCGACTATCTTTACGGAGAAGCCGCAACCGACGCCATGGCAGGCCTGGGCGGCGACGACATCTATTTCGTCAACCTCGCCGGCCAGACCGTGGTGGAAAATACCGACGCTGGCCATGATATGGTCAATTCGTCCGTCACTTTTGCCTTGGACGACAATGTCGAAAGCCTGGTCCTGACGGGTACCGCCGCGATTAATGGCACCGGCAATGACCTTGCCAACACCATAACCGGCAATGATGCCGCCAATGTCCTGACCGGCGGCGCCGGTGACGACGCTCTGGATGGCGGGGCGGGGATCGATACCTTGATCGGTGGAACGGGCGATGACAGCTATAGGGTCGACGTCACCGGCGATATGGTGAGCGAGAATGCCGGCGAAGGCGACGACACGGTCAAGGCCGGCGTCAACTTCACGCTCGGCGCCAATATCGAGAACCTGATGCTGACCGGATACGATAATATTTCGGCTACGGGCAACGCGCTTGACAACCATCTGACCGGTAATGGGAGCAGCAATACCTTGAACGGCATGGCCGGGGCCGACATCATGACCGGCGGGTTCGGAAACAACTTCTATTATGTCGACAACGCCGGCGACGTCGTCAATGAAAATGCCGGCGACGGCCGCGACGCCGTCATCGCCGCGGTTGATTACACACTCAGCGCCAATGTCGAAGACCTCTATCTCAGCGGCGGCGCCAAACGCGACGGCAGCGGCAATGCTCTCGACAACGCCATTTTCGGCAACAACAATATCAACCACCTCTTCGGCTTCGACGGCAATGATATGATCGATGGCGCCAAGGGCGGCGACATCATGACCGGAGGCCTCGGCGACGACACCTATGTCGTCGACGATACGGCCGACGTCGTCGTGGAACTGTCCGGCCAGGGGAACGATACGGTGCGCACCAAGCTTAGCTATACGCTCAGCGCCACCGTGGAAAATCTGATCCTGACCGGAACCGCCAATCTGCGCGGCAAGGGCAATGCCGGCGATAACCACCTGAGCGGCAACGCCGGCATCAATACCCTGACAGCGTTCGACGGCAATGACACGCTCGATGGCGGCGCTGGCGCCGACACTATGGCTGGTGGTTTCGGCAACGACACCTACTATGTCGACAATATCCACGATGTCGTGAAGGACTATACCGGACAAGGCACCGACATCGTCTATGCCTCTGTGAATTACAGTCTTGTGGGCCTGTCCGTGGAGCGCCTGACCCTGATCGGCACAACGGCCACCAATGCCACCGGCAACAGCGGCGCCAACGTCCTGACCGGCAACAGCGCCGCCAACAAGATTTACGGCGGTGCCGGTACCGACTATGTCAGCGGCATGGACGGCAACGATATCCTCGATGGCGGCACCGGCGCCGATACCATGCGTGGCGGCTTGGGCAATGACACCTACTATGTCGATGATGCCGGCGATGTCGTGCTGGACTATAGCAATCAGGGCATCGATACGGTCTACGCCTCGGTCAGCTACGCGCTGTCGGGAACCGCGGTCGAGAACCTGGTTCTGACCGGTGCGGCCGATATTGATGCCCGCGGTCACAGCGGTGCCAACTCGCTGACCGGCAACAGCGGAAACAACCTGCTCCTGGGTTATGGCGGTATCGACGAACTGTCGGGACTTGCCGGTAACGACATCCTGAACGGCGGCTCCGGCGCTGACACCATGGCCGGCGGCACTGGCGATGACACCTATTATGTCGATGATGCCAATGACAAGGTCATCGAATCCGCCGCCGGCGGCCACGATACCGTTTACAGTTCGGCGTCCCTCAATCTGGCCTTTGTCGAGGCCGTGACCCTGACAGGAGCGGCTGCCATCAATGCCCAGCTCTACGGCGACCTCGCGATCACGGTCACCGGCAATGGCGGCGATAACCTGCTGACCACGGGAGGCAGTAATGATACGCTCTACGGCGGCGGCGGCAATGACCGCCTCGACGGCAGTGCCGGCGCCGACACCATGATTGGCGGCATGGGCGACGATACCTATCAGATCGACAATGCCGGCGACGTCGTTGTTGAATTGGCCGGGCAGGGGACCGACCTCGTCCGCGCCAGCGTCACCTACAGCCTCGTCGGCAGCCAGGTCGAAAACCTCGACCTCAAGGGCGGTCGTACCCTCAATGCCACCGGCAATGATGGCGACAATATCATCCATKGCAATAGCGGCGCCAATACCGTGTCCGGCCTTGGCGGCAACGACCAGATCGACGGCAAGGAAGGCAACGACATCCTGATCGGTGGCGCCGGTGCCGACACTTTCAAATTTTTCCAGGGCAGCGGCGTGGATGTCATAGGCGATTTTTCTGCGGCCCAGGGAGATAGTATCAATATCCATGGCTATAGCAGCGGGACTGTCGAAGGGCATGGCGTCACCGTTACCCAGTCAGGCTCGGATACCGTCATCGACCTCGGCGCCGGCAACACGATCACGGTTCAGAACGCGATCCTGCCCGACGTCTACAGCCATATCGTCTGGTAACTTGGCAACGGGCGCTCCCCCTGCGCCTTAGCAAATCAGGTCATCGAGGGTCTTGTACATAAAGGGCTTGCTCTTGCGCTTGGGCGGCTTGCTGACGATTTCGCTCGCTTTCTTCGGCGATAGCCACGCAATCATCCGGCACTGCACATCGATCACCAATTTGGCGGCTTCATTCAGCGCCTTGGTCTTCGCCGCCAGCTGCGGATCGCTCGCATCGACCAGGACCTTGACATCCCTTTGGTAGTCTTCGGCGATCACCTGACACGCCGCCCATCGCGCCTCGGCCTGGGCTTCCCGGGCCGCATGATACTTGTCGTGGAAGTCGGGATAGAGCTGGACCCACAGATAGATGGTGCTTTCGCTGGGCAGCGTCATGTCGGCGGCCACCATCCGCTTCAATCCGATCGTACTGACCGCAATCAGCTGGCAAACCCGCTCAGCCAGTTTTTCCGAATAGGTGCTGCGCGGACGCCGCTCTGTCTTTGTCTCGTTGGTCATGGAAGGCCCTCCTCAGGCATAAAAAAGCCCCACCGGTCAAAAACCGTGGGGGTTGATTTCATTCGCAACACTGGATGCTGAGAAAAACCTACCAAGCTTGCCCTGCCATGTCAACGGATAAAATACGAAATATGATAATTAATTTCACATATCGTAATCATGCGGCAACATAATACCCGTCAAAAATCGCCAAATTGAGATTCGGAGCGTCGGTTTTCGGCCAATCCGGGCACAACCACTCCGAATCTCGACCCCGGTCGGCTACATCGGCAGTCGCAACCCAACGAATGTCTTGTTTTCGCCTCAAGCCACCTGTATAGGGAGGCAACTTGTTTTCGCACGCCGGGACACGGATGATGATTCGTGGCCGTGGCGTTGTTGTCATTTGAGGTGCCCATGGCTCGCGTTACCGTCGAAGATTGCGTCGAAAAGATCGACAACCGCTTCAATCTTGTTCTCCTGGCCGCCCACCGTGCGCGCGCCATCTCGTCGGGCTCGGCCATCCTGGTCGACCGCGACAATGACAAGAACCCGGTTGTCTCCTTGCGCGAAATCGCCGATGGCATGTTGGCGCCGACCCAACTGACCGAAAGCCTGATCGCCTCGCTGCAACGTGTCGACGAACGCACCGAAGCCGAGGAAGAGGCCGAAACCCTGGCCCTGCTGGCCGATCCGCAGCACATGCAAATGTCGGAAAGCGAACTGATCCGCGCCCTGCAATCGGATCGCGATGGCGGTCAAGAAGAGCGCTACTAAAAATCTGCGCCCAACATCCTATTTAAAAGGTCCGGAAGTCATCTTCCGGACCTTTTTGTCTTGCGCGCCTTGCCAAGCCTGTGAGACACTTTTTGCACAAATTTGCATTTACAGGACAGGATATGTCGGCAGAGGGTGAACAGCAACTTCAGGCAAAACTGGCGTCCGTCTCGGGCGACGTCCGGTCTGCGCCGGATGATGCGCCCCCGACTCCCGTCGCTCCCACCATCGTCAAGGACGCCGTGGCGCCGCTGATGGCTGTCAACCGGCCGAAATTTCTGCGCCAGGTCGAACTGATCGAACGCGTCTCGGCCTATGACCCGACCGTCGACGAAGCCTTGCTCAACCGCGCCTATGTCTATGCCATGAAGATGCACGGCGCCCAGCTTCGGGCCTCCGGCGACCCGTACTTTGCCCACCCCATCGAAGTCGCCGGCATCCTGACCGACTATAAGCTCGACTCCGCCGCCATCGTCACCGCGCTGCTGCACGACACCATCGAGGATACGGCGGCAACGCGCGAGGAGATCGCCGCCAAGTTCAGCGAGGAAATCGCCACCCTGGTCGAAGGCGTCACCAAGCTGACCCGGCTGGAACTGCAATCCGAATATACCAAGTCGTCGGAAAACCTGCGCAAGTTCATCCTGGCCATCTCCAAGGATATCCGCGTCCTGTTGGTCAAGCTGGCCGACCGCCTGCACAATATGCGCACCCTGCAATATGTCGCGCCGGAAAAGCGCGAGCGGATTTCGCGCGAAACCCTGGAAGTCTATTCGCCGCTGGCCCGCTCGATCGGTTGCAACCGTTTCGCCACCGAGCTCGAAGACCTGGCCTTTTCCTTCATCAACCCGCTGGCCCATCAGGCGATCATCCAGCGCCTGAAGGAAATGAACGAAGAGAAGGGCGGGGCGATCGCCGCCATCGCCCGCGACGTCGCCGGCAAGCTGGAAAAGCAGGGTATCTTTGCTCGCGTCATGGGCCGGGAGAAATCGCCTTATTCGATCTGGAAGAAGCTGCAGCGCAAGAGCGTCGGCTTCGCCCAGCTCTCCGATATCTATGCCTTCCGTGTCGTCGTGCCATCGCCCGAGGAATGCTACAAGGCACTGGGCGTCATCCACCGCGCCTGGCCCTGTGTCCAGGAACGCTTCAAGGACTTTATCTCGACGCCGAAGTCGAATAACTACAAATCCCTGCACACCACGGTCGTCGGCCACAAGGGCACACGTATCGAGCTGCAGATCCGCACCGAGGAAATGGACCGTATCGCCGAAGAAGGCGTCGCCGCCCACTGGGGCTACAAGAACCAGGCCTATGGCTTCGACGAAGAAGCGGCGACCCGCGACGGCGGCCGCAACCCGATGAATTCCCTGCGCAATATCGTCCATATCGTCGAAAACGGCGGCGATTCCGAAGACTGGGTCGAACATGCCAAGATGGAGATGTATCTCGACCAGGTCTTCGTCTTCTCGCCGAAGGGCCGGCTTATCTCCCTGCCGCGCGGCGCCATGCCGCTCGACTTCGCCTTCGCCGTCCACACCGCCATCGGCGAAACCGCCATTGGCTGCCTGATCAATGGCGAGCACAAGCCGCTGCGCACCGTGCTGCAAAACGGCGACCAGGTCGAAATCCTCACCGGCCTCGAAGCCCGCGTCAACCAGGATTGGTTCTCCCTGACCGTCACCGGCAAGGCGCGCTCGGCCATCCGCCGCCACATCCGCCAAAGCGAGCGCGGCGACTTCATCAAGCTCGGCCGCACTGCCGTCGAACGCGCCGCCGCCCAGGTCGACAGGCGCCTGACCGATATCAGCTGGCGCACGGCGTTCGAGCGCTTCCACGTCACCAACGAAGACGATCTCTTCGAACTGTGCGGCCGCGGCAAGATCTTCCCGGCCAAGATCCTCGAAGCCATCTTCCCCGGCCTCAAACTGCCCTTGATGCTGTCGACCGACAGCCTGGTTCGTATCAAGGACGGCGAGGGCGGCATGGCCTTCGTCCGCGGCTCGGCCCTGACCGAAACCCACCGCATGGTGTTCTCGAAATGCTGCTACCCGGTGCCGGGCGACCGCATCGTCGGCATTGTCGAGGACGACGGCATCCACGTCCATTCGATCGAATGCGAAACGCTCGAAGCCCTGGAAGGCGAAAAGGACCGCTGGATCGACCTGCACTGGACGCTCAATGCCGAAAAGAACACGCTCAGCGTGGCGCGCATCCGCGTCAATATGCAGAACAAGCCGGGCGTGCTGGGCCAGGCCTGCACCCTGATCGGCGAGGCCAAGGGCAATATCATCAATGTCCGCATGCACCCGCGCAGCCAACTTCAGGACTTCAACGACACCGACTTCGATATCGAGGTCATGGACGCCCGCCACATCATCAACATCTCCGCCGCCCTGCGGACCTCGCCGATGATCGAAAGCGTCGATCGGGTGAGAGGCTAATACCTCAGCAAAAAGTCCTTCACCGCGCTCAGCGTACTTTTTGCCGGATTTCAGCGGAAAACCTTTAGCTTGAGGCGGCTCTGCGCTAAAGGTTTGAGTCTGGATTTTAAGGTAGATTCCCATGACCTCCGAAGACGTGATCAACGAATTCCGCGCCGCCAACGCCCTGCGCGAAGGCCATTTCGTGCTGTCGAGCGGCCTGCACAGCCCGATGTTCCTGCAAAAGAACCTCGTCTTCATGAATGCCGACCGCTGCGAGCGCCTGTGCAAGGCGCTGGCCGAGAAAATCACGGCCGCCGTCGGAAGCGTCGACGTCGCCATTTCGCCGGCGGTCGGCGGCATCATTCCGGGCTATGAAACCGCACGCCACCTGAAAGTGCCATCCCTCTATGTCGAGCGCGAAGGCGGCGCCTTCAAGCTACGCCGCGGGTTCCATATCGAACCCGGCGCCCGCGTCGTCATGGTCGAGGACATCGTCACCACCGGCCTGTCGTCGCGCGAATGTATCGCCTCGATCCGCGAAGCCGGCGGAAACGTCGTCGCGGCCGCCTGCATCGTCGATCGCTCGGGCGGCAAGGCCGATGTCGGCGTGCCCTTGATCGCGCTCGCCACGCTCGAAGTCCCGGCCTATCCCGCCGATCAATTACCGCCGGAGCTGGCCGCCATTCCCGTCCAGGATCCCGGCTCGCGCCGGCTGGCTACAGCATGACCCCGCAACGCATCCGCCTCGGTATCAATGTCGACCATGTCGCCACCGTGCGCAATGCCCGCGGCGGTCACGCACCCGACCCGGTGCGCGCCGCCCAGATGGCGTTGAAAGCCGGCGTCGACGGCATCACCGCCCACCTCCGCGAAGACCGTCGGCACATTATCGACAAGGACATCTGGGCGCTGAAAGAAGTGTGCGACACCTTCGGCCGTCCGTTGAATTTCGAAATGGCCGTCACCGACGAAATGGTCGGCATGGCCCTGAAGCTGAAACCCCATGCCGCCTGCCTGGTTCCGGAACGCCGCCAGGAGCGCACCACCGAAGGCGGTTTGGACGTGCTTGGCCAGATCGACAATATCGGCGAGGCGGTCAAGCTGCTCGGCAAGGCCGGCGTCCGCGCCTCGCTGTTCATCGCCACCGATCCGGCCCAGATCGAAGCCGCGGCCGCCGTCCACGCCCCCGTTGTTGAATTTCATACCGGTGCGCTTTGCGATGCCTATCGCGAGGAGGAGAGGGCCATTTTCGACCGTGAACTCAAGCGCTTGCAGGACGCCGTCGCCCAAGCGCATGAGCTTGGCATCGAAGTCCATGCCGGTCATGGCATCGACTACGACACCGTGCCTTTCATCTGCGCCATTCCGCATATTCGCGAACTGAATATCGGCCATTTCCTGATCGGCGAAGCGGTGTTTGTCGGCCTCGACGCCGCCATTGGCCGGATGCGCGGCCTGATGGATGCAGGCCTCAAATGATTGTCGGGATCGGCGTCGATCTCTGCGACGGCACACGGATCGCCGCATCGCGTGAACGCTTCGGCGCCCGGTTTCTCAACCGCATCTATACGCCGGGCGAGCAGCAACACGCCCTTGCGGCCGCCAAACCCGACCTCAGCCTGGCCAAACGCTTCGCTGCCAAAGAAGCCGTCGCCAAGGCCCTCGGCACCGGCGTGCGCGGCTTTTTCTTTACCGATATCGAGGTCGTCGCGGGCCCCTTGGGCAAACCGCATGTCCTCCTGCATGGTCCCGCAGCCGAGATTCTACGCGGGCTGCTGCCCGAAAACCACACCGCCCACATCCATCTGTCGCTGAGCGACGAAGCGCCCTACGCGACGGCCTATGCGATCATCGAGGCCCTGCCATTAACCTAGCCCAAACAATCTGAAGCACCTTTCCCCTCGCCCCTTTCAAGGGGAGAGGGTGGCAGGCTTCAGCCTGCCGGGTGAGGGGTACTTCCTTTTACTGCATGTTTTGGTTAGCCCCGCGCCCCCTGAGCGCCAAGACAAGCGACAAGAATGGTCTTGTGCTTGCCATAATCTGTGGTTAGGTGAATTTCGATGTAAAGGGGCGTGCCCCGATTTACCATACCAGGGAAAGTTTGGGGCAATCCTTATGACGACACGCGACAACGACGCGCAAAACGCAGCCGACCAGGCCATCGAATCGGCGGCGGCCAAGCCGGCCGAAGCTGAAGCCGAAAAGATCGAAGCCGCCATGCCTGAAGCCGCTGAAGAAGCCGCCGAGGCCGCGGAAGAGGTCGAGGATACCCGCACCGCCCAGCAAATCGCCATCGACGAGTTCAAGGAAATCGCCTCCGTCGTCGGTATCGCCCTGGTCCTGGTCCTGGTCCTGCGCACCCTGCTGTTCCAGCCCTTCACCATCCCCTCGGCCTCGATGGAGCCAAACCTCTATCAGGGCGATTACATCATCGTGTCGAAGTGGGATTACGGCTATTCCAAGCATTCCATCCTGTTGTCGCCGCCGCTGTTCAGCGGCCGCATCTTCGACCGTCAGCCGACGCGCGGCGATATCGTCGTCTTCAAGCTGCCCAGCAACAACAAGACCGACTATATCAAGCGCGTAGTCGGCTTGCCGGGCGACACGCTCCAGATGAAGAACGACCAGCTCTATATCAATGACAAGCTGGTGCCCAACGCCGTTCTCGGCGAAGTCCCGGCGGAAGACGCCGTGCGCATTTCCGGTCAGCAAACGGCAACCCTGGTGCGTGAAGAGCTGCCCGGCGGCCGCACCCACCTGATGCAGGACATGGTTCAGGACGGTCCGGTTGACAATACCGACGTCTATACCGTCCCCGCCGGCCACTACTTCATGATGGGCGACAACCGCGACAATTCCGAAGACAGCCGCTTCCCGATGGTGACCGGCGGTGTCGACTACGTCCCGGCCGAAAACCTCGAAGGCCGCGCCGTCCTCGTGCTGATGTCGTGGAAGGAAGGCTCGTCGATCTGGAAGCCGTGGACCTGGCTCAACTTCCACTGGGACCGCTTCTTCAAGAGCCTTCACTAAAGGTTTTTATCCGCAGATTGACGCAGATTTTAAGCGGTGATTTTTCACAACCTGATCGGCGAAGCCAGTGGCTGTGCTTCGGTCAAATTGGCGCGGTGCGCCGGTGAAGCTCTGAAAAATCACCGCTTAAAATCTGCGTCAATCTGCGGACAACCTTTTTACCTTTGCGAGACACGTCTCACGGTGTAAACGGGCGGCATGAATCCCCGTCAAAAAGCCATTGAGACGCTGCAGAGCAATCTCGGCTATACATTTCGTAATCCCGATCTGCTCGAACTGGCCCTGACCCATGCCAGCGTCGCAGAGGGCGCGCGCAAGATGGCCGACAACGAACGCCTGGAGTTTCTCGGCGATCGCGTGCTTGGCCTGATGACCGCCGAAGCCCTGATGGAAGCCTTGCCGGACGCCGAAGAAGGCGAACTCAGCCGCCGTTTCCACACCCTGGTCAGCCGCGAAACCTGCGCCGACATCGCCCGCCAGCTCGAAGTCGGCCCGGCCCTGCGCCTGGCCGCCGGCGAGACCAAAAGCGGCGGCCGCATGAACCCGACCATTCTCGGCGACGCCTGCGAAGCCCTGATGGCGGCCGTCTATTGCGACGGCGGCTACGAAGCCGTGACGCGCTGTTTCAAACCGCTGTGGGCCAATGCGCTGAAAAACAGCGGCAACGCCATGGTAACCAACCCGAAATCATTCCTGCAGGAATGGGCCGCGGCCCAGGGCAAGGCGCCGCCGGCCTATAATGTTATCGGCCGTAAAGGCCCCGACCACGCACCCATCTTTACCATTGAGGTCGTCATAGACGGCCTGGAACCCCAATCGGCCCAGGGCAGATCGCGACAGGAGGCCGAGAAGGCCGCCGCCCTGGACCTCATCAAACGAGAAAGACTCCCTTGAGCGAATATAACACGAGCGGCCAGCCGACCACCTGCGGGTTCGTCGCCATTATCGGCGCCCCCAATGCCGGTAAATCGACCCTGGTCAACCAACTGGTCGGCACGAAAGTGTCCATCGTCACCCAGAAGGTCCAGACGACGCGCTTCCCTGTGCGCGGCATCGCCATCGACGGCCAGTGCCAGATGATCCTGGTCGACACCCCGGGCATCTTCAAGCCGCGCCGGCGCCTGGACCGCGCCATGGTCAAATCGGCCTGGGGCGGCGCGCAGGACGCCGACTGTGTCGTCCTGTTGGTCGACGCCGCGGCACAACTGGCGGTCAAGCATCCCAATGCCGAAGCCGAACTGAAAAGCCCCAAGGCGACCGCCGCCGACCATAAGGCGGTCGAAGACGTCGACATGATCGTCAAGGGCCTACAGGACAATGGCGCCCGCGCCATCCTCGCCCTCAACAAGATCGACCTGATGAAGTCGGAAAACCTGCTGGCCGTCGCTGATGAACTCTACAAGACCGGCGTCTTCGACGACGTGTTGATGATCTCGGCGGAAAAAGGACACGGCGTCAAGGATCTGCGCGCCTTGCTGGTCAAGAAGATGCCGCCCAGCCCCTGGCTCTATCCGGAAGACCAGGCCGCCGACGCGCCCGTGCGCATCCTGGCGGCCGAAATCACCCGCGAAAAGCTGTTTCTGCGCGTCCACGAAGAACTGCCCTATGCCGCGGCCGTGGTCACGACCGAATTCACCGATAAGCCCGACGGCTCGGCGCGCATCGAACAGACCATCTATGTCGAACGCGACGGCCAACGCGCCATCGTCCTGGGCAAGGGCGGCCAGACCCTGAAATGGATCGGCCAGAAGTCGCGCGAAGAACTGGCTGTTTTGCTCGACCGTCCGGTCCACCTGTTCCTCCACGTCAAGGTCGAGGAACGCTGGAGCGACGACCGCGCCCTCTACGCCCAGTTCGGCCTCGAGTACGATAACTAATCAACGAGCGTTGCCCTTTCTTCCCCTGGCCCCGTTTCTTTACGGGGAGAGCCGGGCGGCCGGTGCCGGTACCAGGCTTCAGCCTGGCGGGTGAGGGGCCGCCGACGAGGACACGATGTTCGCTGCCAGTCTGACGAGACATTGCCCAACATGCGGTATCTCTTCTAAACCCCTCGCCCCTTTTAAGGGGAGAGGGTGGCAGGCTTCAGCCTGCCGGGTGAGGGGATACTTCCTTCTTTTTAAAATGGCCTTTACATCTCATGGAATTTGAAGACGAAGCCATAGTCCTCGGCGCCCGCGGCCATGGTGAAACGGGCGCCATCGTCCATCTCCTGACCCGCGAGCACGGCGTCTATGCCGCCCATATCGCCGGCGGAGCCTCCCGCCGCATCAAGCCCTTGCTTCAGGCTGGATCCACCGTCCTTGTCACCTATCGCGCCCGTCATTCGGATCAACTCGGCTCGGCGACCCTCGAAGCCACAGGCGGCGGCCTCGACCTGCTCGACGATCCGCTGGGCCTGCTCGGCCTGCAAACCGCCTGCGCCATGACACAACTGGTTCTGCCCGAACGCGAAGCCCACACCGGTGCCTTTTTTGGCCTGTCCGCCCTCTTAATGGCCTTTGCCATGCCGGAAATCTGGCCGGCCATCTATGTCCGCTATGAGGCCGGCCTGCTTGAAGAACTCGGCTTCGGCCTCGACCTCAGCAGTTGCGCCGTCACGGGGTCGCATGATGATCTCGTCTATGTCAGCCCCAAATCCGCCCGCGCCGTCAGCCGCGCCGCCGGCGATCCTTATAAGGACAAGCTCTTGCCCCTGCCGGCCTTCCTCCTGTCGAGCCAGGGCGGCCTGCGCGAAGGCGATATTGCGCGCGGTTTGAGCTTGACCGGCTTCTTTCTCGAACGCCACGTCTTCCATCCCCACAACAAGCCCTTGCCCGATATCCGCAATCGGTTGCTGGACGCCCTGACCGGCGCCGGTTTCGCCTGACACGCGAGGCTTGCGAGTCGCCCCGAACACTGTTTAGTAAGGGATATGTGCGATAACAGCGTACTGACCGGGGCAAAACGCGCGTATGAAGCCATTTAACGAACAGGAATTGTTAGCGGCCAATGTCAATCCCAAGACGGGTTTGGCGACCGACTATCTGAACCTGTTCAACGAAGCCATCATGCTGTTCGAAATGGGCCTCGACATGCCGGACCTTATCGAGGAACTGGCCGATTGGAAAAAGCGTGGCTATGTCGAACACTTCGAAAATTCGGGTTTCGAGCTGAAAGACGTTGTTGTTTCCGCCTATCTCTATGCTCCGCCCACCGTCCGGCACGATTTCGACACCTGTGTCGAACGCGCCCTGACGGCCTTCGATTCCTCGATCGATATCCTGCTCAGCTCCAACCTGGAAGACGAGGCGGCCCGCGCCGACCTCAATGACCGCCTGCGCGACATGAAAGCCTTGGTGCTCGAAATGGACTCGCACATCCATGGCCGCGTCAAGGCCATGGAAACCAACCTGCAAAGCGAAGTCGACGCGCTGTTTTAGACGCGCATTTATCGCTCCATGACGCACAGAAACATTTACAGCCGGCTTGGTGACCCTCTATAGGTCGCGCCTGCGGCCGAAACCCACGCACCACTGGTCGCGCGAAGGTCTGCTGGCCTTGTTTTCCTTCTGTTCCCGCATTAGCGTAATTCCATGAGTGACATTCTGATTCCCGACGACGCCGGCGGGCGTATTCTTGACGAGCCGATGAGCGACGCGCTGTCGAAGCGCTATCTGGCCTATGCCCTGTCCACCATCATGCACCGGGCGCTACCCGACGTGCGCGACGGCATGAAGCCGGTCCACCGCCGCATTATGTACGCCATGAGCAATATGCGCCTGTCGCCCGACGCCGCCGCGCGCAAATGCGCCAAGGTCGTCGGCGAGGTCATGGGTAACTTCCACCCGCACGGCGACCAATCGATCTACGACGCCTTGGTCCGCCTGGCCCAGGACTTCGCCCAACGCTACCAACTGGTCGAAGGCCAGGGCAATTTCGGCAATATCGACGGCGATAACGCCGCCGCCATGCGTTATACCGAATGCAAGCTCACCGTCGCCGCCATGCTGCTGCTCGACGGCATCAACGAAGACGCCGTCGACTTCCGCGCCACCTATGACGATCAGGACGAAGAACCCGTCGTCCTGCCGGCCGGTTTCCCCAATCTCCTGGCCAACGGCGCCACCGGCATCGCCGTCGGCATGGCGACCTCGATTCCACCGCACAATGTCGCCGAACTGATCGACGGCTGCCGGCAATTGTTGCGTAAACCCGAGACCACGACCGAAGAGCTGATGGAGTTCATCCCCGGTCCCGACTTCCCGACCGGCGGCGTCAGCGTCGAAACCCGCGCCTCCCTGCTGAAATCCTATGAGACCGGCCGCGGCGCCGTTCAGGTGCGCGCCCGCTACGAAGTCGAAGACCTCGGCCGCGGCAACTGGCGCATTATCGTCCGCGAAATTCCCTACTATGTGCAAAAATCACGCCTGATCGAACAACTGGCCGATCTGATCGAGGCCAAAAAGGCGCCTCTGCTCGGGGATGTCCGCGACGAATCCGACGAAGAAATCCGTCTGATCCTCGAGCCCAAGACGCGCAATATCGAACCCGAAGTCCTGATGGAGAGCCTGTTCAAGATCTCAGATCTCGAAACGCGTTTCCCGGTCAATATGAACGTGCTCGACGCCACCGGCACGCCGCGCGTCATGGGTCTGAAGGCCTGTCTGATCGCCTTCCTCGACCACCGCCGCGTCGTCCTGGTGCGTATGTCGAACTGGCGCCTCGATCGTATCGAAAAGCGCCTGCACCTGCTCGATGGTCTGATGATTGCCTTCCTCAATCTCGATGAGGTCATCCGCATCATCCGCGAGGACGAGAAGCCGCGCGACGTCCTGATGGCGCGCTTCAGCCTGTCGGAACTCCAGGCCGATTACATCCTCGATACTCGCCTGCGCCAATTGGCGCGGCTCGAAGAGATGACCATTCAGGACGAGCACAAGAAGCTCTCCGAGGAACGCGACGGCATCCAGGCCCTGCTGGCCAACGAAAAACTGCAATGGAAGCGCATCGACCAGCAATTGGTCGAGGTGCGCAAGAAGATGCTTTCGGCGCGCCGCACCACCTATATCGACGCACCCGTCGGTATCGAGATCGCCTCGATCGAATCCTACCTGCCGAAGGAGCCGATCACCGTTATCCTGTCGACCCGTGGCTGGATCCGCGCCGCCAAGGGTAAGGTCGAGGACCCGTCGGAGCTGAAATTTAAGGAAGGCGACGACCTGCACTTCCTGGTGCCGGGCTTCACCACCGACAAGCTGCTCATTCTCACTTCGGACGGCCGTTTCCTGACGCTCGCCTGCGACAAGCTACCGTCGGCCCGCGGCCACGGCGAGCCCTTGCGCCTGATGCTCGACATCGAGGAATCCGCCAAGATCGTCACCATGTTTATGTTCACCCCGGGGCAGAAACGCCTGATGGTGGCCAAGAACGGCTACGGCTTTGTTATGAACGAGGAGGAGGCCGTCGCCAACAAGCGCGCCGGCAAGCAGACCTTGACCGTCGACAAGACCGAGGCCCTGGCGGCCCTGGCCGTCACCGGCGACCACGTCATGGTGCTCGGCGAGAACAACAAGCTTCTGGTCTATCCCGTGGCCGAACTCCCCGAAATGCCGCGCGGCAAGGGCGTCAAGCTCCAGGCTTACAAGGACGGCGGCGTCAAGGACATCGCCATCTTCGACATGGCGACCGGCGCCACCTGGTACGACGGCTCGGGCAAGGCGCGCGACTTCAAGGACGTCAAGGACTATATCGGCCGCCGCGCCAGCGTCGGACGCATAGCCCCGCGTGGCCTGAGGAAACTGCGGCTTTAACCCTGTTCACAAAACTGTGGTATCAAAGTTACCGTCGCGTAAATGGCCACGGTTGTCATGACGTCAGGCCATGGTAAGCTATGGCCGCGTCCGCGGATGGGCGTGTCAGCGTGGACATGACCATGACCGGTGTTCTCAATCGTGGCGCGGAAAATATCGTCGGATCAATAGACGACGGCCATTTCAACGATGTCGATATAACGACCCTGGTTGACGGTACCTATCTCGTCGTCTGTTCGGGCAGTAATCACTTCAACGATGGCATTGCCATGCGTCACTTGAGCGCCGCCGGTCTGCCGATTGGAGACTATGTCTGGATCACCGGTTCGGGACACATCAGTACGGCTCCCAGCATCATCGGCCTGGCCGACGGTGGTTATGCCGTCACCTTCGTCGACAGTCCTAATCAGTACCAAATTACGCACATGTACAGCGCCGCGGGCGTCGAGACAGGATCGGTGTCCTACACGTATGCGGCCGCGGAAACGGCCTCCGCCTCCCTCTCCAACCAGGGGCATGTCCATGCCTTCACGATACCCGTTGGTTCCGGCAGCACCGTGGCAGGGCTCTACTTTCAGCTCCTTACATCGTCGAATAACCTGATAGGTGGTTCCACCCTGGTCAACACTTCGGGTAATATTGCCGTCAACCCGGCCGTCGCCGGCCTGGCCAATGACACCATGGCGGTGGTATGGGCGGAGGTCGTACCGGAGACGGGTTACTATAACATTTTCTCGCGCCTTTATTCCGACACCGGCGTCGCGCTCGGACCCGTTAGTCAGATCGAGACGCCGGTCGCGTCGCACCGCATTCGCCCCGATGTTGTGGCGCTCGAGAGCGGATTCGTCGTCACCTGGGAACAGGAAGGCGACGACGGCGACCGCGACATTTACGCCCAGGTCCTGGATGACAATGGCCAAAACGTGGGCGACATGTTCCGCGTCACGGAATCTTCGGACGGGGCGCAAACCATGCCCTCCATGGCCGCGCTCGACGACGGCGGTTTCGTCGTCACCTGGACCGCCATGGACAATGACGGCAGCGGTCTCAACATCCATGCCCGCCATTTCGACGCCAACGGTCATGCAGTCGGACCGGAGGAGCGCGTCAACACCATCGTCAACGGGACCCAGGACGATTCGCGCATCACCGCCCTGGCCGACGGCGGTTACGCCATTGTGTGGAATAACGAAACGGCCAAGACGATTTCCATGCGGACCTATTCCCCGGCCGGCTCGCTGAACGGCGCCCAGGTCGTCTATGGCACGGCGGATTCCGACACGCTCGACGGCGGATCGGGCAACGATGCCATGTACGGCGGTTGGGGCGACGACACCTATATGGTCAATGCCGTCGGCGACAGCATTGGCGAAGACGCCGACGGCGGCAATGACACGGTCATGGCGTCGGTCGCCTATACGCTCGGCGCCAACCTTGAAAACCTGGTCCTGACGGGACTTTCCCCGCTGAGCGGCACCGGCAACGCCCTGTCTAACATCATCACCGGCAATGCCGGCAACAACAGCCTCGTCGGCCTTGGCGACGACGACTACCTGTACGGCGGCAACGGCAATGACAGGCTGGACGGCGGCGCCGGCAACGATTTTCTCTACGGCGAGACCGGCAACGATACGCTGCAGGCCTCCACGGGCACGGACTATCTGGACGGTGGCACCGGCGCCGACACCTTCGTCGCGATCAAGGCCGGCGGGAGCGCCGTCATCAACCTGACCACAGGCAAGGCGACCCAGGGTGCCGGTGACACGGCCTGGCTCACCAGCGTTGAAAACGCCACCGGCGGCGACGGCGCCGACACCCTGACCGGCACCGGCGACGCTAATGTCCTCGATGGCGGGGGCGGCGCCGATACCATGTCCGGCGGCCTTGGCGACGATACCTACTATTTCGACAATGCCGGCGACATCGTCACGGAGTCCGCGAACGCGGCGCTCGGCGGCATTGACACAGTCTATGCCGCTGTCGACTACACCCTGACCAACTATACCGAAAACCTAATCCTGACCGGCACGGCCGTCACCGGCAATGGCGAGGGCCACGCCAACACCATCACCGGCAATGGCGGCAACAATCTTATCGACGGCAAGGCTGGCGCCGACACCATGACCGGCGGCCTCGGCGACGATACCTATTGGGTCGACATCTCCGGCGACGTCGTTGTCGAAAATCCCGGTGAGGGCACCGACACCGTCCGCGCCGGCGTGACCTATACCCTGAGCGCCAATCTTGAAAACCTGGTCCTCACCGGCACCGGCAATTTCAATGGAACGGGGAACGACGTCGCCAATGCGATCACCGGTAACGCCGGCAACAATATCCTGACGGGCGGGGCGGGGGCCGACACCATGGCCGGTGGCAAGGGCGACGACACCTATTATGTCGACGCCGCCGGCGACATCGTCACCGAGGCCGATGGCGAGGGCAACGACATTGTCTTTAGCTCCGTCACCTACAGTCTGGCCGGACGTTTCATCGAAACCCTGCAACTGACCGGCGAAGGCAATATCAACGCCACCGGCAATTCGAGGGTCAATACCCTGATCGACAATATTGGCAACAATTCCCTGACCGGAGGCGGCGGGGCGGACGTCTTCAAATTCCTGCTCAACAACCACACGGACACCATCACCGACTTTAATTCGTCCCAGGGCGATAGCATCGACGTCACCGCCTACCACGCCGTCTCGCACCTCGTCTATCTGATGGGCACAACGGTCGTCATCGATTTCGGCGGTGGCAACACCATTTCGGTGCTGAACGCCACGATCAACGACGTCACCGCCCACACCGTGTTCTAACGCCCATCCCATTGCTTAGAAAGGCGCCCGCCATGACCACCATCCTCAACATCGGAAACGAACCTCAAACTCGCGTCAACACAACGGTTGCCGACGCACAGGATACGTCGGCGGTCACCGCCCTGGCCGGCGGCGGATATGTCGTGACCTGGCAGAATTATTTTCCGACGTGGACCGCTTATGCGGTTTTCGCCCAAATCTATGACGCCACGGGTGCAAAGATCGGCAACGAATTCCGCGTCGATACCTCTGTTCAGGACAGCGACTACCCTTATCCCGTGCCCTCGATTGCAGCCCTCAGCGACGGCGGCTTTATCGTGGTCTGGAACAATACCAGCACTGGGGACACAAATGGCTCCGGCATCTATGCTCAGCGCTACACAGCGACGGGGGGAGGGGCCAGCGCCGAGTTCCGCGTCAATACCTACATAGCCGGTGACCAGATAAACCCTTCGGTAACGGGCCTGAGCGACGGTGGTTTTGTCGTGACCTGGACCAGTATCGGCCAGGACGGTAGCGGCGCTGGTGTTTACGGTCAACGCTATTACGCAAACAACGCACCGGCCGGTGGCGAGTTCCGCATCAATACCACCACGGCCAACGACCAGGAACTGCCGCAAGTCACCGGCCTCAGCAACGGCGGATTTGTGGTGACGTGGCACAATTACGACTCCAGTGGCAACCTGGGTGATGTTTTCGCGCAGATCTACAGCGCTGCCGGAACGGCGGTCGGCGGTGAATTCCGCGTCAATACCTATACCGCGAACTATCAATTCCGGCAGGCGATCACCAGCCTCAGCGATGGTGGCTTCGTCGTGACGTGGACCAGCTTCCAGCAAGACGGCGACGATTACGGCGTCTATGCCCAGGTCTATAGCGCGGTCGGCGCCCCGGTCGGCGGTGAGTTTCCCGTCAACAGCTATACGACCAATCCCCAGGATTTGCCGGCACTCACCGGCCTGAGCGACGGCGGTTTTGTCGTCACATGGCGAAGCTTTGGCCCGGGCGGTGATGGCTACGACATATATGCCCAGCGCTATGATGGCGAAGGCCGGGCTCTGGGGGGCGAAATTCAGATCAATACCATCACGGTGGGCTTTCAGACCAGTCCATCGGTGGCGGCGCTTGATGACGGTGGCTTCGTCGTCACCTGGACGGACAGCAGCGGGCTGGACGGTGACGGCAATGGCGTCTACCAGAAGGTGTTCGCGGCCGCCGACAGTTTGGGCGGAACCCAATGGCTGTACGGCACATCCGACAGCGACCTGCTCGACGGTGGGGCTGGCGGCGACATCATGTACGGCGGCACGGGCGACGACGTCTATGCCGTCAACAGCACCTCCGACCAGGTCAATGAGCGCGCTGGCGAAGGCGACGATACGGTCGAGGCGACGATCAGCTATACCCTGGGCAATGACGTCGAGAACCTCACCCTGTTGGGCTCGGCGGCGATCAACGGCATGGGTAATGCCGGAGATAACGTCATCCTCGGCAATGCGGGCAAGAACGTGCTCAACGGGTTGGGCGGCGGCGACACCATCGACGGCGGCAGCGGCAACGACACGATCAATGGCGGGGCGGGCGATGACGTGATCAATGGCGGCAACGGCAACGACGTCATCCAGGCGTCGGACGGCGCAGACTATGCGTCCGGTGATTCCGGGCTGGACACCTACGATGTCTCTACAGGCACGGGCGCGGCCGTCATCGACCTCAATGCAGGCAAAAGCACGCAAAACGGCTATATTACCTATCTCGAAACCATCGAGAACGCCGTCGGTGGCAATGCGGCGGATACCATCACCGGCTCGACCGGCGACAACGTCATAGATGGCGGGGCCGGCGCCGATACCCTGTCCGGCGGTTTGGGCGACGACACCTACTATATCGACAACTCGGGCGACGTCGTGGTGGAATCCTCGAATGCTTCGCTGGGCGGTTATGACACGGTCTATGCCAGCGTCGACTACACCCTGGCCAACTATGCCGAAGGCCTGCGCATGACGGGGACGGCCGTGGTCGGCAACGGCAACAGCCGCGACAACGTCATCGTCGGTAACGCCGCCGGCAACGCCATCGACGGCAAGGCCGGCAATGACACTATGACCGGCGGCCTTGGCGACGACATCTACTGGGTCGATAGCGCCGGCGATGTCGTCGTGGAATCCGCGGGGCAGGGGGCTGATACTGTCCGCGCCGGTCTGACCTATACCTTGGGCGCCAATGTCGAAAACCTGATCCTGACCGGCACCGGCAATATCAACGGCACGGGTAATGCCGCCAACAATCAGCTTACCGGCAATGCCGGCAACAACGCCCTGAACGGACTTGCCGGCGGCGACACCATGATCGGCGGCAAGGGCGACGATACCTATTTCGTCGACAATACCGGCGATATCGTCACCGAAGCCGACACCGAAGGCACGGACATCATCTATACGACAGTGACCTATTCCCTGAGCGGTCGTTTCGTCGAAACCCTGGCCCTGACCGGTTCGGCCAATATCAACGCCACCGGTAACAGCCGCGCCAATACCCTGGTCGGCAATGCCGGCAACAATTCGCTGACCGGCGGCGGTGGCGCCGACATCTTCAGTTTCAATCTGAACAGTCACGCCGATACCATCACCGACTTCAACTCGGCCCAGGGTGACAGTATCGACGCCACCGCCTATCACGCTGTCGGCCACTCGGTCACCCTGTCGGGCACCAGCGTCATCATCGACTTCGGAGGGGGCAACACGGTCACCGTATTTAACGCGACTGTGAGCGATGTCACCGCCCATACCGTATTTTAAGCCGCGGACAACGGCGTTATTTCGCTTGTGCGGCTCTTGCGGCGTGTTAGGTTCGGCGTGAACAGGCGTCCGTAGTGACCGGACAGACCGGCGGTGAGGGGCCATAACAGGAAACGCCGCCATGACCTCCGTGCTCAATCTCAGCCCCGAAGCCCTCGTCAATACCTATACCAATGGGGGGCAGGACGTTTACGCCTCTGCCACCCTGACCGATGGCAGTTATGTTCTGGTATGGACATCCGGTCAGGACGGCAGCGGATACGGCATCTACTACCAGCGCTTCGACGCCCAGGGGCAAAAGCTGGGTCTTGAGGGCCGCGCCAATACCTACACGACTTCGGACCAGGATCGCCCCACCATCGCCGCCACCGGTGACGGTGGTTTTGTCATTGTCTGGGACAGTTTCGGGCAGGATGGCGCGAACCAGGGCATTTACGGTCAGCGCTATGCCGCCAACGGCACGGCGAGCGGCACGGAATTCCGTGTCAGCACCCAAACGGCGTTGTCGCAGCTTCAGCCCTGTGTCACCGGGCTTCTGGGCGGTGGTTTCGTTGTGACCTGGGGAAGCGACGGCCAGGACGGTAGTGGATACGGGACATATGCCCAACGTTACAGTGCCGGCGGTGTCGCCGCCGGCATAGAGTTTCGGATTAACACCTCCATCATCGACGATCAGAAGTACAGTACGGTAGCCGCCTTGGCCAATGGCGGGTTTGTCGTGACCTGGTCCGATGCCGACTCGTCCGATGTCTATATGCAGAGATATGATGTCTCCGGTGCGGCCGCCGGCGGCGAGACCCTTGTCAACACGACCCCCTCCGGAATTCTTTCCCATGTTGCGGCATTTGCTGACGGCGGCTTTGTCGTGGCCTGGGCCGCGGATATCCAGGACGGCAATCTGCGGGATGTCTATTTCCGGCGCTTTGACGCCAACGGCAATCCGGTCGGCAGTGGAACCTTGGCAAATGCGACCCGGACAAGCTACGAAACGGTCACTGACGTCACCGCCCTGAGTGACGGTGGTTTCGTCATTACCTGGTACGGCGCGGACAGCGATACCTATGGCACCTGGTTGCAGCGTTTCGACAGCGAAGGCCAGGCCGTCGGTTCGGAAATTCTGATCAATACCTACATGGCCAACGATCAAACAAACGCAACCGTAACGGCACTGGCCGACGGTGGCTTCGCCGTGGCCTGGTCCAGCTACGGCGAGGACGGCAGCGGTTACGGCGTCTATCAACGCGTCTTTACGGCTGCCGACAGTCTGGCCGGCAACCAAATGCTCTACGGTACGGGCGATGCCGACGACCTCGATGGCGGCAGCGGCGCCGACAAGATGTATGGCGGCTTCGGCGACGATACCTACCACGTCAACAGTTTGGGTGATCTTGTCTACGAGTTGACGGACCAGGGCATCGATACGGTGATGAGCTCGGTCAGCTATACCTCGCTGGACGTCAATATCGAAAACCTGGTCCTGACGGGGCTTTCGGCCATTAACGGCAACGGTAACGCCAACGACAACATTCTCATCGGCAACGACGCCGCCAATCACATGCTCGGTGGTGGCGGTTACGACGATATCCATGGCGGTGGTGGCGCCGATACCCTCGACGGCGGACCGGACAACGATACGATTAGCGGTGACGCCGGCGACGACTACATAACCGGCGGCGATGGTTTCGATACCTTGGATGGGGGCGCTGGCTCGGACTTCATCACCGGCGGCAATGACGATGATACCGTCGATGGCGGGGCCGCGAATGACACATTGGTCGGGGGCAATGGCAATGACAACATGCTTGGCGGCGACGGGAATGACGAGCTGTATGGCCAGAGCGATGTCGACGCGCTCGACGGTGGAAGCGGCCAGGACTATGTCGACGGCGGCAGCGGCGGCGACGTCGTCACCGGCGGCAGCGGCAACGATTCGGTCTATGGCGGCACAGGCGATGACATAATCGATGGTGGTACCGGCAATGACACTTTGGACGGCGGCGACGGCAATGATCTTGCGACGGCGGGTGAAGGCGTGGACGTCATCTATCTCTCGACCGGCGCCGACCGCCTCTCGGGTGGTCTTGATGAAGATACGCTTTCTGCCGTCAATATATCCCAGGCAGTAACGATCAATCTTAACAACGCCAGAGCAAGCTTCTCGGCCGGTCCGGGACTACGCAGCACGCTCGACGGCATTGAGGACATTATCGGCAGCGATTATGGCGATACGCTCACTGGCGGCGCAGGCGACAATGTCATCGATGGTGCCTCCGGCGCCGACAAGATGGCCGGATCCCTGGGCAATGACACCTACTATGTCGATGACGCCCTGGACACGGTGACGGAGTCGTCCAATGCGACATCGGGCGGCGCCGACGAAGTCTTCTCGGTCATTTCCTTCACGCTCGGCAGCTATGTCGAGGTCCTGACCCTGACCGGCCTCGGCAATATCGACGGCACCGGCAACAACCTCGACAATGTCATCACCGGCAATGCCGGCAATAATCTGATCGACGCCAAGGCCGGCAGCGACGTCATGATTGGCGGCCTGGGCGATGACACTTATTGGGTCGATGTCGCCGGTGATGTCGTGATCGAGCAGGTGGGCGAGGGCACGGACACCGTCCGCGCAGGCTTAAGCTACACATTGGGGAGCAATGTCGAAAACCTGCTCCTGACCGGCACCGGCGATTTCAGCGGAACCGGCAATTCGGCCGTCAATGCCATCACCGGCAATTCCGGCAAGAATACGCTCGATGGGGGCACCGGCGCCGACATGCTCGCAGGCGGTACGGGCGGCGACACCTACTATGTCGACAATGCCGGCGACAATGTCGTGGAAGCCGACAGTGCCGACGTCGATATCATCTTCTCGTCAGTGACCTATAGCTTGAGCGGCCGCTTCGTCGAGGTGCTGAACCTAACCGGCGCCGGCAATATCAATGCCACTGGCAATAGCAAGGCCAATACCCTGGTCAGCAATGCTGGCAATAATTCGCTGACGGGCGGTGGCGGGGCGGATATCTTCGTCTTCCAGACCGGCAGCAAGGCCGACACCATTACCGATTTCAATTCCACCCAGGGCGACAGCATCAATGCCGCCGCTTATTCGGCGGTGTCCCATACTATCGTCCAATCTGGCACCAACGTCGTCATCGATTTCGGCGGCGGTAATACCATCACCGTTCTGAACGGTACGGTCGCCGATGTCACGGCTCATACCCTGTTCAGTTAAGTTCGTAACTATGTTAGGTTTGCCGGCGAGACCCGCACTGGAGGCTGTGCCATGACCGCTGTACTCGACATTGGGCCCGAGACCCACGTCAATACCGTTACCACCAATGACCAGATGCGCCCCGCCATAGCGACACTTCAGGATGGCAGCTATGTCATCACCTGGGACAGCTACGGTCAGGACGGTTCGGCCGAGGGTATCTATTTCCAGCATTATTCGGCCGAGGGAGCGCGCATCGGTGGCGAAATCCGCGCCAATTCGACGACGACCAACGGCCAGCGTGACCCGTCGATTGCGGCGACCGACGACGGCGGCTTCGTCATTGTCTGGGCTGGTAACGGCTCAGGCGACGCGAACGGCATTTTTGCTCAGAGGTTCAGCGCCGCCGGCACAGCTATCGGAGGCGAAACAAACGTCGTCACCTCATCCGGCAATTTCCAGGCCGTGGCCGACGTCGCTGCCTTGGCGGGTGGTGGCTTCGTCGTCAGTTGGGAGAGCCTCAACCAGGAAGTCGGCCAGTCGAATTACGGTGTCTTTAGCCAGGCGTTCGACGCCTCCGGGTTCAAGTTCGGCGGTGAGATCCAGGTCAATACAACGACGGTGAATGACCAGCATTCGGCCAGCGTCGCCGGCCTCGCTGACGGTAGCTATATTGTTGTGTGGTCCAGTGTCGGCCAGAATGGCGGGTTGGACGGCATCTACAGCCAGCGGCTTTCGGCGAATGGCTCACCCATGACCGCTGAGACGCTCGTCAATACGACCACGACCGGCAACCAGGAAACGCCGACGGTTGTGGCCCTGGCAAGCGGCGGTTATGTCGTCGCGTGGGAGGGCAGCAGCGCCAGCGATAGCGCCGGCATTTTCATGCGGTTCTACGGCTCGTCAGGCAATCCCCTGGGTGGCGATACGATCGTCGAGACAGCGATAGGTGTTTCGCAACATTCCCCCGCCCTGGCCGCTTTGGACGACGGCGGTTTCATGGTGACCTGGGATGCGCCGGCCGACAGCTCCGGCTACGGCGTCTATGCCCAGCGCTATGATGAGGAGGGCAATGCCGTAGGACCGGAAACCCGGATCAATGCCACGACCTCCGGCGATCAATTTGTGTCTGCGGTCGCAGGCCTGCACGACGGCGGCTTTGCCGTTGCCTGGCAGAGCAACCCTCAGGAGGGTTTCCTTACAGGAATCTATAGCCGCGCTTACACAACGGCGGATACTACGGTCGGGGTCCAGGTGCTCTACGGCACGGGGGACGCCGATCGCCTCGATGGCGGCAGCGGCGCCGACCTGATGTATGGTGGCGGTGGTGACGACACCTATGTCGTTTCGGCCACGTTGGACAGTGTCAGCGAAGTGCCGGGGCAGGGCTACGACACGGTTGAAAGCGCCATCAACTGGGCACTCGGCTTTGCCGTCGAGAATCTGACCCTGACCGGTTCGGCGCCGATCACCGGCACCGGCAATGACGACAGCAATGTCATTATCGGCAATAACGGCGCCAACGCCATCCATGGCGCTGGCGGCTCTGACACGGTCGCGAGTGGCCTTGGCAATGATAGCGTCTACGGTGAAAACGGCGACGACTACCTCGACGGCGAGGGCGGCAACGACTATATGGAAGGTGGGTTCGGCGACGACTATATGAGCGGCGGCGCCGGCAAGGACACCGAATTTGGCGGTGACGGCAATGATAGCCTTTACGGCGGCGACGGCGACGATCAGCTGTCCGCCGATACGGGCAACGACACTGTGCACGGTGGCGACGGTAATGACGTCATCTATTCCTCCAGCGGCACCGACACACTGAGCGGCGACGGCGGCGAGGATACCTACAATGCCGGCGGTCTCGTCGCTTCAGTCAATGCCAGCCTGTCGCGCGGCACGGCGTCTCAGGGCGGCTACACCGCCCGTATCTATGGCTTCGAGGACATCCACGGATCGTCTGTCAACGACATCCTGGCAGGCGACACCAATGCCAATATCATCGATGGCGGCACAGGCGGCGACGCCATGGCCGGGTCTCTGGGCGATGACAGCTATATTGTCGACGACCTCGGCGATACCGTGACCGAATCTTCGAATGTCGAAGGCGGCTACGACATGGTCACGTCTTCCGTCGACTTCACCCTGGGCAACTATATCGAAAAGCTTGTCCTCACCGGCACGAATGACCTTTCAGGAAACGGTAACAGCTTCAGCAATGTCATTATCGGCAATGACGGCGCCAATTTCCTCGACGGCAAGGTCGGCAGCGATACCCTGACCGGCGGGTATGGTGACGATACCTATTGGGTCGATGTCGCCGGCGATGTCGTGGTCGAACAGGCGGAAGGGGGGACGGATACAGTGCGTGCCGGCCTGAGCTGGAGTCTGGGGACGTATTTCGAAAACCTCGTCCTGACCGGCACAGGCAATTTCGACGGCACCGGCAACGCAGACGCCAACAGCCTGACCGGCAATGCCGGCAACAATGTCCTGAATGGGGTCGCCGGTGCCGACACGCTGGCCGGTGGCAAGGGCGACGACACCTACTTTGTCGACAACACCGGCGACAATGTCGTCGAAGCCGACGGTGAAGGCACCGACATCATCAATGCTTCGGTCACCTATAGCTTGAGCGGCCGTTTCGTCGAGACTTTGTGGCTGACCGGCTCCGCTGCGATCAACGCCACCGGCAACAGCCGAGCCAATACCTTGGTCGGCAATAGTGGCGCCAACACCCTGAACGGCGGTGGCGGCAACGACTCGCTCACCGGCGGCCTCGGCGCCGACATCTTCCTGTTTTCCGGCGGCAGCGGCGCCGACACAATCAACGATTTTGCCTCCGCTCAGGGCGACACCATCAATGCCCACGCCTATAACGCTGTGTCCCACAACGTGATCCAGTCCGGCAGCAATGTCGTCATCGATTTTGGTGGCGGCAACACCATCACCGTCCTGAACGATACCGTGGCCGATGTCACGGCGCATACGATGTTTTGACCTGGCGAACGGATACTATAACCCATTGTCAGACCTGTACTGCGTGGTAACCTGAGCCCGTACAACAGGTCCGCTACCGGGCCGCGGCCAAGCCCGGAGGCAATGCCATGACGTCGGTTTTCAACAGCGGACCCCAGACCCAGGTTAACACCTACACCAGCGGCGTTCAGAGCGAACCGGATATCGCCACCCTGGCTGATGGCAGTTACGTGATCACCTGGGCCAGTGCCGACCAGGACGGGTCTGCCTATGGCATCTATTTCCAGCATTTCGCGGCTGACGGGACCCCCGTCGGCGGTGAGACCCGCGCCAACAGCACAGTGGCCAATTACCAGGACCAACCGCATATCGCCGCCTTTACCGACGGTGGTTATGTTATTATTTGGACTGGCAACGGCCCGGGGGACGAGGCAGGCCTGTTTGCCCAGCTGTTTGCCTCGGATGGCGCAGCGGTCGGCGGCGAAATCCTTGTCGACACTACCGTTCTGAGTAGCCAACAAAGCCCGGCCGTTGCCGCGACAGCCGATGGATTTGTGGTCAGTTGGGAGTCCTACGGTCAGGATGCCGCAGATAGTTACGGCATTTTCGCGCAGGCTTTCGACCGCGACGGCGGCAAGATCGGTGGCGAATTCGGCGCCAATCTCGCCTCCGCCTATGACCAGTTCGACACGGCCATCACCGACCTGAGTGACGGCAGCTATATCACCAGTTGGACGGAAAACACCGGTGGTGCCTCCCACATTGTCGTTCGCCATTTTTCCGCGGCCGGTGCCGCCCTGTCGGGTGAAATCGCGGTCACGCCCGTTACGGGTACCATCGCTTACGGAGCCAGGGTCGAAGCGCTGCCCGATGGCGGTTTCGCCGTCGTCTGGGCCAGCACCGGCACGGGGTACGATATCTTGATGCGCCGTTACGATGCGTCGGCCAATCCGCTGGGCGCTGCCACCTTGGTCAACAGCCAGACCGCCGGCACGCAGTCGACGCCGGATCTAGTGACCCTGAGCGAGGGCAGCCTCATGGTCACCTGGCAAACCCCGACCAGCGGCGGCAATAGCGAAATCCACGGCCAACGCTACGACTCGCTGGGTCATAGCATGGGCCCGGAAGTCACCATCAGCACCTCCGTCGGGCCGAATGTCCACGCGGTGGTGACCGGCACGGCCGGCGGCGGCGTGGCCGTCGCCTGGGAAGGCCACGCCACGCCCGACATCCTCACCCGCGTGTATGGCAATGCGACCAGCCTGTCAGGCCCGCAAACCCTCTTTGGCACCAGCGACAGCGACCTCCTCGACGGCGGCGGAGGCGGCGACCATATGTACGGCGGCTACGGCGACGACGTCTATGTCGTCCATTCCGCCTCCGACATCGTCGACGAAAACGGGGGCCAGGGCTATGACACGGTCGAAACCTATCTGTCCTATACCCTGGGCGCTGGCGCCGAAGCCCTGATCCTGCTGGGCGCCGCTCCCCTCAGCGGCTCCGGCAACAACCTCGACAACGTCATCGAGGGCAATGCTGGCGCCAATGCCCTGAACGGAGGCGACGGCAACGACACGATCGAAGGCGGCGGCGGCAACGATACCTTGAACGGCGGCAATAACGACGACGCGCTCTACGGCGACAACGGCAACGACATTTTCTTGTCGTCGACGGGTTATGACGATGTCTATGGCGGCGCCGGCAAGGACACCTATGACGCATCCGGCCTGTTCTCCGCCGCCTCGGTCGACCTCGGCACCGGCCTGTCGATCCAAGGCGGGTACGTCACGACTCTGGAAGCCATCGAAAATATCACCGGGTCGTTGCTCAATGACAGCTTGACCGGCGACGCCGCCGCCAACGTCTTGAACGGCAATGGCGGCACCGACACCCTGTCGGGCGGTCTCGGCAACGATACCTACTATGTCGACGATGCCGGCGACACGATAACGGAATCGTCCAACGCCTCCCTTGGCGGCAACGATACCGTGAATGCCGCCATTTCCTATACCCTGGCCAACTATACCGAAGTCCTCAACCTGACCGGCAGCGGCCATATTGATGGCAACGGCAACAGCCGCGACAACACCTTGAACGGCAATGCCGGTAATAACCTGCTCGACGGCAAGGCAGGTAACGACTATATGGCGGGCGGTTTGGGGGACGATACCTATTGGGTCGATGCATCCGGCGACACCGTCATCGAAGTCGCCGGCCAGGGCAATGACACCATACGCTCGGCCATCAGTTACGCCCTCGTGGACACGGTGGAAAACCTGGTCCTGACCGGCGCCGGTGACCTAAACGGCACTGGCAATGCCTCCATCAACAGCCTGACCGGCAATACCGGCGCCAATAACCTCAATGGCGGCTCGGGGGCCGATATCATGGCTGGCGGTACCGGCGACGATACCTACTATGTTGACAATGCGGGTGATAACGTCGTCGAAGCGGACGGCGCCGGCAACGATACGATTATCGCGACCGTGAGCTATACTCTGAGCGGTCGATTCGTCGAAACCCTAAGTCTTTCCGGAGGCGCCAATATCAACGCGACAGGCAACAGCAGGGCCAACGTCCTGATCAGCAATACCGGCAACAATAGTCTGAGCGGCGGCGGCGGCGCCGACCTGTTCGTGTTCTCCGCGGGAAGCCATGCCGACACGATCACCGACTTCAACTCAGGCCAGGGCGACAGCATCAACGCTACCGCCTATCATGCTGTGTCCCATACCGTCATTCAAAACGGCACCAGCGTCCTCATCGATTTCGGTGGCGGCAATACCGTTACGGTGCTCAATGCCGTCGCAGCCGACGTCACGGCGCACACGATATTCTGACCGGAAAACCCGCCGGCTACACACACACACATTTCGCGAAAAAGACGGAACGGCGGCGCAAATTGCGCCGCCGTCATCGTTCCCATACCAACCGCTCGCTCCAAATGTATGTAATAAAATAGCAGTCTTCGTATATGGCGCAAGGCTTTTGCGGCATATGCCACGCGGGCCGTTCGGCGCTGTGCCATAGCTTTGTGATCTCCGATCCGAAAGGCTGCGCCATGACCTCCGTTCTCAACACAATGCCCGAGTTCCGCGTCAATACCACGACCTTCAGCACCCAGATGGACCCCAGTGTCGTGACCTTGAGTGACGGCACCTACATTGTCGCATGGGAAGGCGCCGGCGCCGGCGACGGTTATGGCATCTTTGGCCAGCATTATGACGCGACCGGGCACAAGATCGGCATGGAATTCCAGATCAATACCGCCGGGGCTCCCGATCAGCACAGCCCCAAGATTGCCCTGCTTGAAGACGGCGGCTTTGTCGTTACCTGGTACAGCGGTGGCCAGGACGGCTCGTCCTACGGTATCTATGCGCAACGTTATGATGCCGGCTTTCATGTCGTGGGCGGCGAAACCCTGGTCAATACCACGACCACCGGCTCGCAAATCACGCCTTCGGTAACCGCAGTGAACGACGGTGGCTATGTCGTCACCTGGCTCGGGCCGGACGCGAACAACGGCGGAATTTACAGCCAGACCTATAATGCCAATGGCGTCAAGGTCGGCGGCGAAACCCTGGTCAACACGACGACGGGCGGAAATCAGGAACGCGCCGTGACCGCTCAGCTTTACAATGACGCCTATATCGTGGTTTGGGTCAGCAACGGTCAGGACAATGTCGACGGCAGCCGCGGCGTTTACATGCAAAGATACTTTGTCGGCGGCACGCCCATCGGGAGCGAGACCCGCGTCAATTCCGTCACAGCCAACGACCAGAGCGACCCCGCCGTCTGCGTCCTGACCAATGGCGGCTTTGTTATCACGTGGAGCAGCGAGGGCCAGGACGGCGATGGCACCGCCATCATGTCTCAGCAGTATAACAATGCCGGCGCCAAGGTCGGCGGCGAGGTTCTGGTCAATCAATTTACGCTCGGTGATCAACTCCGGCCGGTAATAGCAGCACTGGACGATGGCGGCTGGGTCATCGCCTTTCAGGACGATAACCAGGATGGCGAAGGCTTCACCGGCATTTCCGCCCAGCGCTTCGACGCGGGGGGCAATGCCATCGGCGAAGAGATCTATGTCAATAATCAATCCCTCGGTGGTTACCAGACGACGCCGGCGCTTGCCGCCCTGGCCGATGGCGGCTTTGTCGTCACCTATACGGACGACAGCAATGACGGCGACAATCAGGGTGTCTACCAACGCGTGTATAGCGCCGCCACCGGTCTGAACGGCATGCAAACCCTGTATGGCACGGCCGATTCCGACGTTCTCGACGGCGGCAGCGGCGGCGATACGATGTACGGCGGCAAAGGTGACGACACCTATTACGTCAATTCGGTCTCGGACTATGTTATCGAACTCGACGGCGAAGGTGACGACACCATTGTCTCGTCGATTTCCCTGCCGGTGCTGGCCTTCAATATTGAAAACCTGACCCTGACCGGTTCGGCCGCGCTGAACGGCGAAGGCAATGAACTCGACAATGTCATCATCGGCAATGCCGGCAGCAATCAGATCAACGGCAATGACGGCAATGACACCATCAGCGGCGGCGGTGGCAATGACGTGCTCGATGGCGGCAGCGGCGACAACTATATCGACGGCGGCGCCGGCAACGACGCCTTGAGCGCCGGCGATGGCAACAATGTCATGTACGGCGGCGACGGCGGCGACTCGATCACCGGCGGCCTGGGTGATGACAACATCGATGGCGGCAGCGGCAATGACGCCATCAGCGGCGGCGACGGCAATGACACGATCGATGCCGGCAGCGGCAACGACTCGGCCAATGGCGATGGCGGTGACGATATGGTTATGGGCGGCGCCGGCAGCGACACTTTAAGTGGCGGCGACGGTGACGACTACGTCTATGGCGGTGATCAAAACGACCGTATCTACGCCTCAATCGGCACCGACCATGTCTACGGTGACGGCGGCTCGGATACCTACGACGCCTCATCCATGGGCGGCTCGGCCACCATTGACCTCAACCGCGGCAAGGCGGTGCAGGATGGCAATACCGCCTGGCTCGACGGTATCGAAAACGCCACGGGTTCGGCCGCCAACGACACCATTACCGGCAATAGCCTCGACAATATCATCGACGGCGGCGCGGGCGCAGACAAGATGAGTGGCAGTCTGGGCAACGACACCTACTATGTCGACGACACCGGCGACACCGTCACGGAATCGTCGAACGCCAGCCTGGGCGGCGACGATACCGTCATCTCCTTCGTCTCCTTCACCCTGGGCAGCTATATCGAAAACCTCACGCTCGCCGACCTGTTCGATATCAACGGCAACGGCAATGCGTCCGACAATGTCATCATCGGCAACAGCGGTATCAACCTGATCGATGGCAAGGCTGGCAATGACACCATGGTCGGCGGCGATGGCAACGATACCTATTGGGTCGATGTCGCCGGCGATGTCGTCACCGAACTGGCAGGGCAGGGCACCGATACGGTCCGCGCCGGCCTCACCTATACGCTCGGCGCCAACCTGGAAAACCTGATCCTGACCGGCACCGGTGACTTCAACGCCACCGGCAATGCCGCCGTCAACCAGCTCACCGGCAATGCCGGCAATAATATCCTCGACGGCCAGGCGGGCGCCGATACCATGTCCGGCGGCGCGGGCAATGACACCTATATTGTCGATAACGCCGGCGACAATGTCGTCGAAGCCGACGGCGCCGGCACCGACCTGATCAATTCTTCCGTCAGCTACAGCTTAAGCGGCCGTTTCATCGAAACCCTGGCCCTGACAGGGAGCGGCAATATCAACGCCACGGGCAACAGCAAGGCCAACATCCTGGTTAGCAATACCGGCAATAATTCCTTGACTGGCGGCGGTGGCGCGGACCTTTTCGTCTTCCAGACCGGCAGCCATGCCGACACCATCACCGACTTTACCTCCAGCCAGGGCGACAGTATCGACGCCTCCGCCTATCACGCCGTGTCACACACCGTGACCCTGTCCGGCACCAGCGTCATCATCGATTTCGGCGGTGGCAATACCGTGACCGTCCTCAATGCGACGGTCGGTGACGTTACARCCCATACGGTGTTCTGAGCGGCTGTCGATCACAAGGAAATGACGAACCAAAAGACACAGATGGCCCTTTTGAAGACGGAAAAACCTGTTTATATGTCGTATAAATAGACCGTCACGCGGTAGCGAGTTCAGGGGGGAAGAATATGTCCGTTATCAGTATAGGCGCCGACGATATCGGCGACACCATCGCGACCGCCAGCACATTGGCGGCCGGTGCCACCGTGACCTCGGTCATCGATACCGACAACGACCATGACTGGTTCGCCGTTACCCTGACGGCCGGCCAGATCTACGATTTCACCATGAACGGCACCGGCGCCACCCCGCTCGAAGATCCATATTTGAATCTGTATAGTTCTTCTGGGCAGGTACTGGCTTTCAACGATGATGGCGGCGCAGGCCGTAACGCTCACCTGGCTTATTACTGCGGAGATACCGGTACCTATTACATTTCAGCGGAATCGTGGACCGATGCCGACTCCGGCCTGACCTATACCGGAGGGTATTCCCTGAGCATGAGCCATGGTTCCACGCCGACTCAGGATACCGGCGCCAATGCCGCCGACCCGACTGCGCCAGCCTTGACTCTTGGGCAGATCTACAGTGACCGTATCGACACGCCCCAGGACGAAGACTGGTTCGTTTTCGATCTGGTCGCCGGCACAGCCTATGATTTCGACGTGACCAGCCCCGGCCAGGCTACGGACATGCAACTGACTGTCTACAACCAGTATGCCTCTTCTGATTATATTGCTACCAATGATGATTTCGGTACGGGCACAGACGCTCATCTCGATTTCGAAGCCGCTACTACCGGGCGATACTATATTAAAGTGACCAGCTCGAACGGTTCCGGTTACGGCAACTATACCATCAAAGCCGCCGTCGGCGACCGGCCGCTGCTGACCGACTCGATCGATTGGGGCAGCAAGCTCAATGTGACTGACGGTGTAGTTCATGTCTATTTCGCCCCGGAAGGCACGGTCCTGGCCGGTGAGACCTCGCTCGGCTGGAACGATTACGAGATCCAGCAAGCCATGCTGGCACTCAGCACCTACTCGCAATATATCAACCTGACCTTCGTCCAGACGACCGACATCACCAAGGCCGATTTCAAATTGGTGACGGCCGACGATCTTGATGAAAACACCCTGGCCTATATGAACCCGCCGGGCACCGACGATGCCGGCATAGGCGTATTTGCCCGTAATGGCGTCGGCTGGGACGAGGCGGGTGGCGGTGCGCTCGAAAAGGGCGGCCTCGGCTTCGACACGTTGTTGCATGAGCTGGGCCATGGCTTGGGTCTGGCTCATCCTTTCGACAATGGTGGCACCTCGACCATCATGACCGGCGTCAACGACACCTACGACTACCGCGGCTATGGCTGGCAGAACCAGGGCGTGTATACGGTTATGTCCTATAACGACGGCTGGCCCTCCGGCCCCGTGCCGCCCCTGTCGAATTTCGTGTTTACGCACGGCTATGATACCTCGCCCATGGCGATAGACGTGGCGGTACTGCAAGCCAAGTACGGCGCCAATGTGAGCTATCATAACGGGGACGATACCTACATCATGGCCGATCCGGTGACGGCCGGCGATAGTTGGTACAGCATCTGGGATGCCAACGGAACCGACACGGTTACTGCCGCCACGCTCGGCTACAATGTCGTCATCGACCTGCGCCCGGCCAGCATGTATTACACCGATCCGGCCAGTGGCGGGGCGGTCTCATACGTCACCAATTTCGATTACGGCTTCACCATTGACCAAGGCGTGACGATAGAAAACGCCATCGGAGGTTCAGGCGCCGACACCATCACCGGCAATACCGCCGCGAATACCCTGACTGGCAACGCTGGCGACGACGTCCTCGATGGCGATGGTGGTATCGATCGGATGGTCGGTGGCGCAGGCAATGACCTCTACTATGTCGATAACAGCCAGGACGTTGTTATCGAGGCGGCCGGCGACGACAATGATCAGGTCGACGCAACAGCCAGCTACATCCTGCCCGACAATATCGAGCGCCTGGGCCTAATGGGGTCTGCAAATATCAATGCTACCGGCAATACCGGCGATAATTTTATTTATGGCAATCGCGGGAACAATGTCCTCAACGGTGGCGGTGGTAACGACCAACTTACAGGCAGTCTTGGCAACGACACCTACATTGTCTCCAGCGCGACAACCCAGCTCTACGAAATTGCCAATGAGGGCACGGATACCATTATTGCCTCCGTCGATTATACCATGATTTTCCCCAACATCGAAAATCTGACCCTGTCAGGCACAGCCGACCTCAATGGCACGGGCGACGCCGGCGCCAACCTCATTACCGGCAATACTGGCGCCAACATCCTGACCGGCGCCGCCGGCAATGATACGCTGGACGGCGGTGCCGGCTTAGACACCCTGATCGGCGGGCTGGGCAACGATACCTATGTTATCAACGATCTGAGCGATGTTGTTGACGAAGAAACCGGTGAGGGCACCGACACCGAATTGGTCGCAATCAGCTATACGCTTGACGCCAATATCGAGAAACTGACCCTGGCGGGGACAGCCAATCTCAACGGCACCGGCAATAGCGCGAAGAATACCCTGACCGGCAATAGCGGCGCCAATATCCTCGACGGCGCAGCCGGCGCCGACATCATGTTAGGCGGGGCCGGTAACGACACCTATCTTGTCGACAACTCGAGCGATGTCGTGACCGAGCTGAACGGCGGCGGCAGCGATACGGTTATCAGTTCGCGGACCTATATCCTGAGCGCCTATGTCGAGAAGCTGACACTGACCGGCACCGGTAACACCGCCGGCACCGGCAACACCCTGAACAACACCATCATCGGCAATGACGGCAACAACAAGCTGATCGGCGGCGAGGGCAATGACAATCTGGGCGGCGGCCTGGGTAATGATACGCTCGACGGCGGCAAGGGCGGCGATACCATGAAGGGTGGCCAGGGCGACGACCGCTACTATGTCGACAACAAGCTCGATGTCGTCACCGAATACGGCAATTCCGGCAATGATACGATCGCGATCAACGGCACCTATACCTTGGGCGCCAATATCGAGAACCTGATCCTCACGGGCTCCGGTGTTCGCTTCGGCACCGGCAATACCCTCGACAATCACCTGACCGGCAATGTTGGCAACAACACTCTGGGCGGCGCCGACGGCAATGACGTCATCGATGGCGGCAAAGGGGCCGACACCATGCGTGGCGGGATGGGCGACGACAGCTTCTATGTCGACAATATCGGTGACACCGTCACGGAATATAGCGGCCAGGGAACGGACAGCGTGTTCAGCTCGGTGAGCTTCATCCTTGGCAACAATGTCGAGAACCTGACCCTGACCGGAGCCGCCAATCTCAACGGAACCGGCAATACCCGCGACAATTTCCTGACCGGCAATGATGGCGACAACAGCCTCGACGGCGGGCGCGGTCACGATGTCCTGACCGGCGGCGTGGGCGCCGATACTTTCGTCTTTGGTTTGAGCAGCGGCGCCGATACCATTGCCGATTTCTCCGCGACCGATGGCGACACGATCGACCTCCAGGCCTACCACGCGCAGGATACGGCGATCTTCACCCAGTTAGGCGCCGATACGGTCATAGATTTGGGCAGTGGAAACGTCGTGACGATTCTCAATACCACCTCCACCGACACGGCCTTCCTGAGCCATATCGTGTGGTAGCCGCCACTGCCACCCACGAGGTCTCCGGGCCACGCCGCTGGCTTGCCATTTCAGCGCTCGGCCTGGCTCAGTTGATCGCTTTCGGCACATCGCTCTACCTGCTGACCGTCCTGGCCGCGGCCATCGTCAAGGACACACACTGGCCGCTCACCTGGGTGGTCGGCGGCTATTCGGCCGGCATCCTGGTTTCGGCTGTGGTTGCCCCATTCGCCGGGCATTATATCGGCGCGGGCCGCGGCCGCCTGGTCCTGGCTATCRGCTCCATCCTGTTCGCCACCGGTCTCGCCCTGATGGCGCTCAGTCCCTACCTGCCTGTCTTCCTGTTGGCCTGGGCGATCATGGGTCTGGCCATGGGCAGTGGCCTCTATGACGCCGCCTTTGGCACGGCTGGACGTTTGTTTGGTGCAACAGCACGGTCCGCCATCATTCAGATCGCCCTGTGGGGCGGTTTCGCCAGCACTGTCTTCTGGCCGCTCAGCAGCCTGCTGGTCGGCCATATCGGCTGGCGCGGCGCCTGCCTGGCCTTCGCTGCCCTGCACCTCTCAGTCTGTCTGCCGCTTTATCTGCTCGCCGTGCCCCGCCCGGCCGACACCCACGTCCATGACGTCAAGGCCATGGCCGCCGTCCGCCCCGAAGGCGGCGAAATCCCCATCTATCTGGCGCTCGGCTTCGTCGTTACCTGCGAAATGGCCATTGTCGCCATGATGTCGGTCCATATGCAGACCATCCTGATCGGCCGGGGTATGACCGCCGCTGCCGCCGTCGCCCTCAGCACTGTCGTCGGTCCATCCCAGGTCATAGCCCGGCTGCTGGAACTGACCATCGGTCGGCGCTGGCCGCCCTATGTCTCCATGGCGCTCGGCGTCGTCGGCGTCTCCATCGGCATCGGCCTTATCGTATCCAACTTTGGCCTCAACCTGCCGGCCCTGATGATCTATGGCGCAGGCCTGGGCGTGGTTTCGATCACCACTGGCACCGTGCCCCTGGCCATCTTCGGGCCCGTCCGCTACCCACCTTTAATGGGCCGCATCCGCCGCGTCAGTCTGGTCATTCAAGCCCTGGCCCCCGCCATCGGCGCACTGCTGCTCAGCCATATCGGCGTGAATGCTCTGCTGGCCTTTATCGCCGTACTGACTCTGGCCTGCCTGGTGGTTTGCCTGTGGTTGGCCCAACAAGCTCATCGTTACTTGATGGCCAAGCCTTCATAACAAAAAGCCCCCACTTCCTTGTGAGTGTTCTCTACATCGAAGGCCCCTTCCTTCATCGTCAGGTCTTCAGCGGATGGATATCCTGCCAGCCGAGATCCGTCAGGCCTTCCAACGGCTGATAGCGCGCTTTGTAATCCATCTTGGGCGAACCCTTCACCCAATAGCCGAGATAGACATAGTCATAGCCGGCCCGGCGCGCCTGATCGACGTGATCGAGGATAATAAACCGCCCCAGGCTCCGCGCCATCATGTCCGGGTCGTAGAAGCTGTACACCAAAGACAGCCCGTCGTTCAGAGCATCGACCAGCACACAGGCCACAAGTTGCTCACCCAAACGGTATTCGATCAGGTGCGTCCGCACCAACGTGTCCTCGATCATGGCGACCAGGTCCGGCCAGCTCATATCCATCATACCGCCGTCGGGATGGCGCGCCTTCAGGTACTTCTGCAACAGGTCGAACTGTTCGCGGCTGGCCTCGGCCTCGACGAAAGCCTTGGTCAGGTCGGTATTGGCCTTCATGACGCGGCGGTCGGACTTGGTCAGCTCATAGCGCTTGACCGGTATGCGCACACTTTGGCACGCCCGACAGGTCTGGCACGCCGGGCGGTAGGCGATGTTTTGCGAACGGCGGAACCCGATGGCCGACAATTGGTCGTTGACGCTGAGCGCTTCCAGCGGCGGCAGATGAACGAACACCTTGCGCTCTTCCTGGCCGGACAGGTAGGGGCAGGGGCCTGGGATCGTCAGATAATATCTGAGTTTTCGACCTGGAAAATGTTCACTCATGAAAGTTCACTCATGGCCGCCGGGTACGCTTTCCTGAACCTGCCTGATACTGATCGCAGTTGATCCTAATTTGTCTAATCGGGCAAGGTCCAATTGAACAGTAGAATCCCTTAAAACAGGACTGAATCAGTTTTGTGGCAAGACTGGCGCTTCCCGTAGTAAAACAATAGCAATACGACGATTGCCGGCCAGCGACGGATCGTCCGGATAGAGCGGTTCCTTGGCGGCCTTGCCCGACACCTGGGCAATGCGATCCTCGTCGACGCCTGACTGTTGCAGGATAGCGCGAGCGGCATCGGCGCGGCCGGACGACAGCGACCAATCCTTAGGGTTCTGGCCCGATTGGCCGGCGACGCCCGACGTATGACCGGTGATGGTGATGCGGTTCGGCAGGTTGTTGACGACCTTGGCGACAGCGCGCAGCAACAGCTTGGCGCGGTCATTGGGGGCGGCCGAGTTCTCATTGAACATCGACCGGCCTTCCTGATCGATTAATTGAATGCGCAGACCTTCCGGCGTCTGGTCGACCAGGATGTTTTTCGACAATTCGGCCAGTTCCGGCATGTCCTGCAAGGCCTGGCGCAGGCTTTCGGCGGCGCTCTGGAACGAGGCCTGTTCCTGTTTCTGGGCATCGGTTTCCGAATCGGTCGGCGCGCCGGTCGTGACGTTTTTGCCGGAGTCGGTCGAAGTACCGTCCTTGTCCTGGGTGTCGGGCGGCTTGGGGGCCATCTGTTCGATGAAGGACATGGTACCTTCGTTTTTGTCGCCGTCGGCGCCCAGGGCCTGGCCGCCCAGTATGCCGCCGGAGCCCGAGGTCGATTGCGACACATTGGCCGGGGCGAAGTAATCGGCGACGCCGCGCTTCTGTTCCGGCGAGGTCGTGTTGATCAGCCACATCAACAGGAAGAAGGCCATCATGGCGGTGACGAAGTCGGCATAGGCGACCTTCCAGGCGCCGCCGTGGTGACCGCCGCCGCCGCCCTTCTTGACCTTCTTGATAATAATAGGGACGTCGCGGCTGGCCATGCGGAGATCTCGGGCTATAAGTGCGCACACCTTAGATGAGTTAACGTTAATACGGCGTTGCAAAGCCCCGGAAAAACTGTGGAATTCCTTGAAAAATTGTCGTTGCAATTGGCCCGTTACATGCATTAGGCCATTACTCACCTAACTAGGGAATTCAGGACGGGACATGGATACCAAGACCTATCGGCACGTATTGGGCAGTTTCGCCACCGGGGTCTGCGTCATTACGGCGCCCGACCCCGACCATATCGAAGGCCATATTGTCGGCATGACCGCCAATTCGTTCAGCTCGATCTCGCTGGAGCCGCGCCTGATTCAATGGTGTATCGATCTGAAGGCCCATCGTTACGCCATCTATGCTGGCGCCCGTCGTTTCGGCGTCAACATACTAAGCGGCGGCCATGAAGCCCTGTCGCGTCGTTTCGCCCGTCAAAATGCCCACATCGTACCTGAGGAAGGCCTGATCAGCCCTTTGCATCCCTTGCGCCTCAACGAGGTCGCCGGCTTTCTCGACTGCGAACAATACGACACCCGCGTCGTAGGCGACCACCTGGTCATCGTCGGTGAGGTTCACAGCTTCGAAGCCGACGACGCCCAACCGGGCTTGACGTTTTTCAAGGGAAAGTACGGCCAGATATGAAATTGTGTTTTGCCGGTCTCGGCATTATGGGCGGGCCGATGGCCGGCCATCTCGTCAAGGCTGGCCATCAGGTTATCGGCTTCAACCGTACCCACGCCAAGGCCGATGCCTGGGCAGCCGAACATGGCGCCGCGGCGGCCGCGACCATTGAGGCCGCTGTCGCCGGCGCCGATGCCCTGATCCTGTGCGTCGGCCGCGACAACGACGTCCGCGACCTCCTCAGCTGGGCCCTGCCGCATATGAACAGCGGCGCCCTGATTATCGACCACACCACGACCTCGGCGAAACTGGCGCGTGAGATGTCGGTCGAAAGTGCTGGAAAAGGCGTGGTTTTTTACGACGCGCCCGTATCAGGTGGTCAGGCCGGCGCCGTCAACGGCCAGTTGTCGATCATGGCCGGCGGTCCCGAAGGCCGCTTCCACGACGTTGTCGAACTGCTCAAACCCTATACCAAGTCGATCACCCACCTGGGCGAAGCCGGCACCGGCCAGACCGCTAAAATGTGCAATCAGATAGCCATTGCCGGCACGGTCCAAGGCATCGCCGAAGCCTTGCATTTCGCCAAATGCGCCGATCTCGACCCCGGCTTGGTGTTCAGCGCCATTTCGGCCGGCGCCGCCGGATCCTGGCAGATGAGCAACCGCTGGGCGACCATGAGCGAAGACAAGTACGACTTCGGTTTCGCCGTCGACTGGATGCGCAAGGATCTGGGTATCGCGCTCGACGAGGCCCGCGACAACGGCGCTCACCTGGCCGTGGCCGCTCTGGTCGACCAGTTCTATTCCGAAGTTCAATCCATGGGTGGCAAGCGTTGGGACACCTCGAGCCTGCACGCCCGCCTCGAAGCCCGGCGCCTCAAAAAAGCACGGTGATGTGATCGCCAAGCCAATGGACAGGCTCCCCATCTGCGTGTTGAGTGCCGGCCTGATCATCGGAGGACGACGCCATGCTTCTCGCCATAGTCGACGGCACCGGACCCTTTCGCGATAAAACCTATGCCGGTGAAATGAACCACTCGTTCTGCCGGCAGATGTATACCAATGCCGAAGGTACCATCGGCCATTATGAACGCGGTCCGTCGAACGACGGCATGACCACCCGGGCCAAGGGCATCCGCGCCGCCGATTTTATCAAGCAAAACATGCGCCTCAACCCCGATGGCAAGGTCTTCCTGGCGGGCTACAGCCGCGGCGGTTCGGCCGTCCTCTATACCGCCAAGGCGTTGAAGGCCGACAAGATCGATGTCGACGGCATGTTCCTGTTCGATCCGGTGGCGCGCCACGTCATCCCGGGCGGCGAGGTCATTCCGGCCAATGTCAAGGCTGTGTGGGTGGCCCGACGGTCGACGTCGCCGGCCTTGGTCGTTAAATATGAAGGCACGATCGGGCTGAACCTGCCGGGTGGCATAGGCATCATGAACAACCCGATGCGGGTCTGGTTCGGCGGTACGGCCCACCAATACGAAGGCCCCGGCACCTACAAAGAGCAAACCTTTGCCGGTTCCCACGGCGCCCTGGGTGGTGTCGGCTGGACCCACGTCATCGAAGACGCCCCATGCCAGGTCGCGGTGGCCGCGTGGATGAATTCGGCCTTCAAAACCTGCGGTCTGCAAATCACCTTGTCGTCCTACCCGCCGTCGTCGAAGCCCTAGCCGGCAACTGCGCCGACAATGGGCCGCGACCGCGAGATATCCTGACTGCCGAAAGCGCCTCGCAGGCTCTGATGGCGACACCGATCCAAAGTTCGTCGGCCTCCAATTGAGCCTTTTCCTCCGCATTCGCGTGATCAAGCCATCGGCAAACATGCCCGGTGCCGGATGTAAGACGATGCCGAATAGCGTCTTCGATCATCCGTCTCTTTTCGTCCTGTCGCCTCGACGCGTCGATCAGCACATGGACTTCGGGCGCGTGATGGAGAATATAATATCGGCTATGGAGGCTGTCGCAAAATGCCGGGTCGCAGCTGGGAATGAACACCGTATGCCTGGCGCGATCCGACGGGTATTTGGACGTCAGGTCCACAAGCTCACCGCTGGGCGCGCGCCAGACATAATGGGCCAAGGCTTCAAAAAACAGATTTGGCCAGACATGGATTTGCCAGCCCGGAACCGGATTGCCGCCGTGAACCGTGACGGCATTGGCTACCGTGGCCCGGCAGGCACCGATAGGGCCTTCCGCGGACCAGGTAATTCGCTGAAATCTACCCAAGCCAAAATCCCGCTCGGCTTGCCGCCGGCGGGGATGAGCCAAGGATGGCGTTTCGAAGGGTGGGAATAGGGTGTATGCCATCGGAAACCTTGCGGAATAAGGTTTCTGATCAGAGAATATTGCGTGGCGGACGTCGCGGCGATCGCTTTAATGCCGTGATCTTTTTACGAATCGCCCAGTTATTTATGTGGAGTTGTCATTTTGCGTGAACCAGGTTGCGAGAGAGGCTATTCCTCAAATCACCCACCGCCCGTGAGACTTAACCCGTGACAGCAAGTTTATCCGCAATCTGCGAAGTGATGCTGGGCGCGGTAACGGCGGGCATTATCCTGGTTTTGGAAATTGCTCTGTGGCGGTCGAAGGCGCCCGCGCATCTGCGTTGGGCCGCCGGATTGTTCGGCCTCGCGGTCGCGGTCTACGCCTTATGCACCACCTCACTCATCGGCTCCCTGGTGGCGCAAAATGTCTGGTTACGCCTTCCACTGTCGGCCTTGGTCAGCGGCGATATCGGTTTTTACGCCCTGCTGGTGACCGTGATCTTCGAAGATCGCAAACTTACCTGGCGAGCCTTTATACCCTCGGTTCTTTTGTCTATTCTTGGGCCCGTGGTCGTCAACAGCCGGGGGATAACCCAATCCCTGCTGTTGGCCGTATTTATTATGGGTTGCCTATTCCTGCTCGTCAGATCGATCGTCACCCTGTTGGGCGGTTGGTCCGGCGACCTGGACGATGCTAGACGGAGATTGCGGCGCCCGATCGTCGCCGCAACCGGTCTGATCGCGCTGTCGGCCCTGACGGATATCGCCCTCGCAACGGCTTCGCGTTTGGGCCTTCTGCATTCCTGGCTGACCCTCCAGCGGGAAGCGGCGATTACCTGCGTGACTATTTTTGTGGCCTGTCAGCTACTCTCTTCGCATTTGCGCTCTGAGCCCCAACGCGCGGCAGGCACAACCGGCGAGGATGGCGCCGACGATGCGGTTTTGCTGGTGCTGAACATAGCTATGAGCGAGCAAGAAATCTGGCGGCAGGAAGGCCTGACAATCAAAACCCTTTCGGTCGTTCTCGATGTTCCGGAATATCGTCTGCGCCGCCTCATTCTGAACCGGTTGGGCTATCGCAATTTTCCCGGCTTTATAAACTTCCAGAGACTCGAAGCCGCCAAACTCAGAATGACCAGATCCGAGTCAGTGACCATTGCCGAGATCGCTTTTGATGTCGGCTTCAGCTCGCTTAGCGCTTTCAACCGGGCCTTCCGCGATTTGGAGGGAGAAAGCCCGAAAGCCTGGCGGCACAAGCATCTTTCAACAGAGGGGCGCGAAACCACAAGCCATCGATAGGTCAAACCCATTTAGGCCAACCCATTCGGTTATGGCTTGGTGTTGGGGCTTCTGGCAATGGCCCCGCGTACTGCGTCGGCCGCCTTGCCGTCATCCTTGTCATCGACGAAACCGAATTCACGCATAAAGCCGGCATACATCTCCCAGGCTTTCAGGTTGTCGTCCTGGCTGAGTTTCGGGGTCACCAGATAATAATATTGCGCAGTGGCACCGGCTGGAACACCGGCCTGCATCTGGTCGTAGTTCTGCAGGTATTGTGACATGATGCGCCAGGCATGCGACGTCACAGCGTCCTTTTCGACGCCTGTTCCTTCGCGATACATGACCTCGAGCGTTTCGGCCGCCGGCTGGAACCGGCGCTTGACGGACTCCCTAAACCACCGGACGGCTTCCGCGGGATCCTGCGTAACACCTTTGCCGTCGCGGTACATCGTCCCCAGCAGGTATTCGGCGCGCGGTTCGCCCGCCTCGGCGGCAAGCTTTAGGTAAGGCGCGGCCGCGGCCGGATCCGCCGGCCCTGTCTCCCCCATCAGCAGGCTGACGCCAATATCGAAATCCGCCAGGATCACACCTACGGCCGCGGCCTTCTGGTACCATTGCAAGGCGGTTACAGGATCTGGCGTCGTCCCTTCGCCGTTTTCGATCATGACAGCCGTCTCGTATTCCGCCCACGGCAGGTTTTGCGCGGCGGCCTTTTGAAACCAGGCCAGCGCCTGCTTGTCGTCCTTCAGGTGCTTGTCGTAATAGTAGCGATGCCCCAGTTCGAGTTGTGCGGTCGCATCGCCGGCTTCGGCCCGTGTCTTTACCTCTTTTAATTTGAGGCCTTCGAGGCCGGTCTTATAGGAGGTCGCCAGGTCATCCGCGATCGCATGACCGGCCGTCATCAGCATTGCCAGAGCGGCTACAGCCGCGATCTTGGTTTTTATGGACATGTGTTCCCCCTAAGATGGCAAGACTATCGCGATCACACGACCATGGCAAGGCTTGCACCGGGTTACGCGTTCGAGGCATAGTCCGCCATCGATCATCCCCGGGGGCGCGCGTGTCGCAACAGCTTTTTGACCTGAATGCCGAGCCGCCGGCGGCCGAAGCCCGGCCCCTGTTCGGCGGCGACCGCGGCTTGATCCGCGCCGCCTTTATCCTGGGCGCGGTCATGACGTTGTGGCGCCTGTTCATGATCTTCAACACCAACCTGATGTGGGACGAAGCCCACTTCTGGGTATCGGGTCAACATCTGGCGCTTGGCCATCCGGACATTCCGCCGGGCTTTCCGTGGCTGGCGCGGCTACTGACCTCGGTCGCCTGGTCGGTTGTGCCGCTTCGCCTGTTCGCGCTCGTCATCGCCACCGCCATGCCGTTTGCCGTCTGGTTTATGGCCCTGCCGGTAACGTCACGCCGCAATGCCGTCTGGGCCGCCATTATCGCCATGCTGGCGCCGGCCATCGCCCTCAACGGCACGCTCTTCTATCCCGAAGGCTTGATCCAACTGCTGCTGGCCCTGATGTGCGGCTGCTGGCTGAGAGCCATAGCCAGCAATGGTGTGAAATGGTGGGCCTTGACCGGACTGTGCGCGGCACTCGGTCTATTGATCCATTTCCGCTTTGCGGTCCCGGGTTTCGGCCTGCTGTTCTACCTTCTCGCCACATCGCAAGGCCGCGTGCTGTGGCGGCGGCGCGGGCTCTATATCGTCGCCGGCATTGCCTTGCTGGGGCTGCTGCCGTCCCTGGTCTACAATGCCATGAATGGCTGGCCGGCCCTGGCTTTCCATGCTGGGCGGCAAAAGTTCGAAATCCATCCCGACTTCATCGTCAGCTTCCTGATCATCCAGTTAGCCGTCATGACGCCGGTCTTTCTTCCGGCCGCCGTCGCGGGCTGCTGGAAAGCCCTGCGCCAAAAGGAAACCACGCCGGGTGCCGCCCTGGCCTGGATCGCGACGACGATTTTCCTCCTCTATGTCGTCCTCGCCCTGGTCGACAAACGGGTCATGCCGCATTGGGTTTGGATGGCCCTTGTGCCGGCCCTGGCTTTTATCCCCGAGCGTTTGCAAGCCTTTGCCGGCACAAGTCGTCTCCGTTCGGCGCTTGTCGCCTTGGGCCCGATTTTCGGCATACTGGCCGGTGTCGGCGTCAGTGCCGTCGGCTATGTCACCGCCCACGCCGACGGCGTCCCGTATCCGGCCCTGCAAGCTGCCGCCGACACCAATGAGGATTGGTCGCGGCTATTGCCGGCCATCGCCGCAGCCGACGCGCGCGCCAAGGCCCGCTTCAAAGACGAACCCGTCTGGGCGGCGGGCGGCCACCGCGCCGCGTCGCGTCTCGAGGTCCTGGCGGGCCATGGTCGGCAGGTCTACAGTCTGAATGAGCCCTATGACGATTTATCGAAATTCACCATCGAACGCGCGGCCTGGAAGCTTGATCCGGCAGCCCTGCAAGCCAGGCCGGACAAGCCGGTCGTGCTGATTTTTGATACGCCGAAAGCCTTGTACAACGACCCGGATGCTATGGCCTATTATCAGCGCCTGTGCGCTACTTTCGACAGTATCGAAGACAGTTCCGAGACCGACTTGCCGCCCGGCCGCGTCCAGGTCCACATCTACACGGCCAAGGTCCATGCTGGCCCCGTCACGCCCGCAACCCCGGCCAATTGCCCGCTCTTGCCGGCGCTCTATTTCGGCAAGCCGACGCCCGGTGTTTTCGTCAGCGCCAATGACCGCAAAGCCTATTTCGGTATGGCGACCGACGCCAAGGGTCTGACCAAGGTCGATGTCATGATCGATCACAAGATCGCCGTGCCGACGCAATACGGCCTCGATCCGGCAGGGGCGCGGGCGCCGCAAGCCCTGGCCTATGATCCCAACTATCCCAAGGTCCAGTTCAGCTTCCAGTTCCCGGACGGGACCCTGAAACCCGGCGTCCACACCTTAAGTCTTCGGGCCATTCGGAGCGACGGCACGATCGTCGAAGGCACCGCTCAAACCCTTTATGTCAAATAGCTGAAAGGCCCGCTGGCCCCGTTCGGAGTGGTCTTGGCCCTTTTGCCAGAAAACCGGCGCTCCGAATGGACGCCGGGCGATTCCATAGAGGTTGTATCATACCATGTATCGGGAGATGCGGTCGCCGAAGTATGGGTATTATATAACCGTTACGATTAAGGGCCAAATCCATTCGGAGCGCCGGTTTTCATGGAACTTAGGCAAAACTACTCCGTATCTCGCCCGTCATCCGCCGCAAAGCCCTGTCCGGCAAGGCGACATCGCTCCTGCATCGCGTCTATTCGGCGCGCTCCGAATGGCCGATCACCGGCTAATTCAAGGTCGCGGCCCGTTCGACATAGCGCTGCAAGACCCGGCTATAGCTGTCATCGAACTGAATCAGAGTGATGTCCTCGAAGGCGCAGTCCAGCTCCTCGTCGATCCAGTTGCCGCCGGGATCGACCGCCTTCAAGCCGACGTTGTCCGCGCGCACGCTGGCGATCTGACCGACATCGGCTTCGTCCTCGACCGAAATGACGACGAACTTGTTCTTGACCTTCAGCGACTGGAACAAATCGGCGAAACTGCCCAGGCGCACCCAACTGAATCGCTTGGTGCGCTTGACGCTATTGAAGTCGAGAATCTTCAATTGGTCGTCGTGATAGTCCGAGACATCGAAGTCGTCGATCTGCTCCAGCGGCACGATCAAGGCGCCGACATCCTGATATTCGTGAATGGCCTGGAGCAGGACGAAGCTGGCGCTCAAGCCGACGACGAAACCCTCATGGCTGCCCTCGGCCATGTTGAGGCGAATAAAGGTGCCGTCGTTCAGTGGTTGCTGCAGGCTCTTGCGGATGTCCATGGTTCAGGCTTTCAACAGTTCGGCGACGTGCCGCGCGAAATAGGTCAATATGCCCGAAGCGCCGGCGCGCTTGAAGGCGAGCAGGGTTTCCATCACCCCGCGGTCGTGGTCCATATAGCCTTTTTCGACGGCTGCCTTGATCATCGCATATTCGCCGCTGACCTGATAGACGAAGGTCGGCACCTTGAAGGTATCGCTGACCCGCTGGACGATATCGAGATAGGGCAGGCCGGGCTTGACCATGACCATGTCGGCGCCCTCGGCGATATCGATGGCGACTTCACGCAAGGCCTCGTCGCTATTGGCCGAGTCCATCTGATAGGTCTTCTTGTCGCCCTTCAAGGCCTTGACGCCGATGGCGTCGCGATAGGGCCCGTAAAACGCCGAGGCATATTTGGCGGCATAGGACATGATCAAGGTGTCGCAGTGACCGGCCTTTTCCAAAGCTTGGCGAATGGCGCCGATACGGCCRTCCATCATGTCGGACGGCGCCAGGATATCGGCGCCGCCGGCTGTCAAAGCCAGGCTCTGCTGGATCAGCATCTCGATCGTGGCGTCGTTGTGGATCTTGCCGTCGATCAGCAGCCCGTCGTGACCATGGTCGGTATAGGGATCAAGCGCGATATCGACCAGCAAACCGATATCCGGCACAGCCGCCTTGATAGCGCGGCAGGTCTGGACGATCAGGCCGTTCGGATCGATGGCGGCCTTGGCGTCGGCGGTGCGGATCTTCTCATTGAGGTGCGGGAAGAGCGCCAACACCTTGATGCCGAGATCGCGGGCGATGCGCGCCTCGTTGACGGCCTCGGCGACGCTCAAGCGGTCGACGCCTTGCAGCGAACCGATCGCATCGCGCGCCTTGTCCTGATCGTGGACGAAGATCGGCCAGATCAGGTCCGACACATGCAGGCGGTTCTCCGCCACCAGGTCGCGGATCCAGCCATGCTGGCGCAACCGGCGCGGCCGGCCGAGCGGGTAGGGGGCGATGATGGGGTTGAAGGTCATGAATGTGCTCTTGGGGCAGGCTCTCGAAGGTTTCCCGGAGCTTTATGCCGATTGCCGCCAATCTTCAACCCAATGCCTTCAACCGGCTTCCAACGCGCCAGCCATCTCTCGCAAGGTCTCAACCGTATTGAGATTGCGCGCCGTCATGTCGGCCTTGATGCAGCGCCCCAGCTTTTCCATCAGCTTCGACCTGCCGATGCCATCCGGCGCATAAAAATAAAAGCATTCATCGGTCAAACTGTACGCTTCATTGTCGGCCTTCAGGCTATCCATCAGCTCATAATCGACCTTGCTGGCCGGGCCTTTCAGGAAAAACAGGTGCTGCGCCTTGCCCTTCAGTTCGTGGTCCTTGAAGGGGTTGGCGGCCATCAGTTTCTCGAGATGCTCCAGGGTGATCAGGAAAAACTGAGCGCGAAAGCCAAAATGCGTTTCGACCAGGGACTCGATCTGCTCAATCAATGCCGGCTCCGGTTTGTCCGAGCGAAAGACGACATTGCCGCTGGCGATATAGGTCTTGACCTCGGTCATGCCCGCCTCGGTCATGACCTTGACCAGTGCCTTCATCGGCAACTTGTTATTGCCGCCGACATTAATGCCGCGGAACAGGCCGATCCATACTTTTGACATTTGTCATCTCCCTGCGACAATAAGCGCAAGTTCCGACATGGAAATTGCACTGGAATTCTTTGCCGATATGCCACAAACTGTTCAAAGACGACAGGATGACGAAATTTTAAGCCGGACATGGCTTGTTTGTAACGCCGTCCGGGGTTATTTCGCGAGTGCAAGATGTGCCGCCCGAAGCGGTGCTGGAGTTTGATCTATGGATTATAATGCCGCGTTTGAGGCTGCTGTCGACCAGGTGCGAGCCGAGGGCCGCTACCGCGTGTTCGCCAATCTGAAGCGCCACGCCGGCCAGTTTCCACGCGCCACCTGGATTCGCGAAGACGGCAGCGAGCAGGACGTCACCGTCTGGTGCTCGAACGACTATCTCGGTCAGGGGCAAAATCCGGTCGTGCTGGATGCCATGCACAAGGCGATCGACGAGGTTGGCTCCGGCTCCGGCGGCACGCGCAACATTTCCGGCACGACCTATTATCACAATGCCCTGGAAGCCGAACTGGCCGACCTGCACCACAAGCAGGCGGCGCTTGTCTTCACCTCGGGCTATGTCGCCAATGAAGCGACCCTGACGACCCTGTATAAGATACTGCCCGGCCTGATCATCTTTTCCGATGCCTTCAACCACGCCTCGATGATCGCCGGTATCCGCAATGGCGGTGGCGCCCGCCACATCTTCCGTCACAACGATCTCGAACACCTCGAATCCTTGCTGAAGGCGGCGCCGGCCAATGCCCCCAAGCTGATCGCCTTCGAATCCGTCTATTCGATGGACGGCGACGTTGCCGATATCGCCGGCACCATCGCCCTGGCTAAGAAGTACGGGTGCCTGACCTATATCGACGAAGTCCATGCTGTCGGCCTCTATGGCCCGCGCGGCGCCGGCGTCGCCGAACGCGACGGCGTCATGGACCAGATCGACATTATCGAAGGCACATTGGGCAAGGCTTACGGCATGATGGGCGGCTATATTGCCGGCACATCGGCCATGGTCGACGCCATTCGCCTGTGGGCCTCGGGCTTCATCTTCACCACCTCCTTGCCGCCTGCCGTCATGGCGGGCGCCGCCGCCAGCGTGCGCTGGTTGAAGGAACACAACGAAAAGCGCATTGCCCATCAGGAACGTGCCGCGACCCTGATGAAGCGCCTGCGCGCCGTCGGCATCGCCACATTCCCATCGGTATCGCACATCGTTCCGGTCCTGGTCGGCAATGCCGTCCACTGCAAAATGGTCTCGGACATGCTGCTCAACGACTTCGGCATCTATGTCCAGCCGATCAACTATCCGACCGTGCCGAAAGGCACCGAACGCCTGCGCTTCACCCCGTCGCCGGACCACACCGACGAGATGATGGATCATCTGGTCGATTCGATGGACAGGCTGTGGACCATGTGCAATGTGGCGCGCCTGCCGGCGGTGGCCTGACGCTGTGGCGCTGGTCGTAGCGCGCATTATCTATTTCACCCGCCGCTTAGACATCATGACCGCGTTTTATCGCGATGTACTGGCACTTGAGTTGATCGCCCAGGAAAAGGGTTGGCGGGAATTCCGCGCTGGCGGCTGTATCATCGCCCTGCACGAAGGTGCCGCCGCCAAGCCCGGCCGCAGTCCCAAACTGGCTTTTTACGCCACCGATGTCACGGCGATGAAGGCGACGTTGGAATCCCGCGGCGCCGTCATGGGCAAGATATGGACCTCGCCTCAGGTGACCTTTTGCGATGGCGCCGACCCCGACGGCAATGCGTTTTCGATTTCGGATCGTGAATTGGCATAGGCCACGAGTCACGGCATAATAGAGCCATGGCTGACGTCTATCTCGAACTCCAGCGCAACGGCGCCTATCTCAAATGCACGGCGACCGATTCGGTCTCCGGCGAGGAGGCCGTGGCCATCGGACCGCTCAACGACCCCGAAGGCGTCAAACGCCTCGCGGTTCTCAAGCTGCGCAATAAGCTGACCGGGACGAAGCCGGCGCCGGGCAAGGGCGGCCTGATCGTTTAGGCCAATTGCCGATGTGAACCGTGCGTTTGTTGTCAAAACCCTTGCCTCGCACCTGCCTTAGGCGTAAACGCTCCTCCATTCCCATCCCTTTCCAAAAACAGGATTTGCCACGTGAACGCACCCGCGAACGCCGGATCATTCATCCCCCAGGGCTATTTTCACAACGATCTGGCAGCGTCGGACACCGAAGTCCTGAAGGCCATCCAGGGCGAACTCCATCGTCAGCAGGACCAGATCGAACTGATCGCCTCGGAAAACATCGTCTCCAAGGCCGTGCTGGAAGCGCAAGGTTCGGTCCTGACCAATAAATATGCCGAAGGCTATCCTGGCCGGCGTTATTACGGCGGCTGCGAATATGTCGATGACGTAGAGCGTCTCGCCATCGAGCGCGCCAAGAGCCTGTTCAACTGCGCCTTCGCCAATGTCCAACCGCACTCCGGCGCCCAGGCCAACCAGGCGGTCTTCTTCAGCCTTCTGCAGCCCGGCGACACCTATATGGGTATGGACCTGGCCTGCGGCGGTCACCTGACTCATGGTTCGCCCGCCAACCAGTCGGGCAAGTGGTTTAAGGTCGTGCCCTACGGCGTGACCCTCGACACCAATGTCATCGACATGGACCAGGTCGCGGCCCTGGCTGCCGAGCACAAGCCGAAGCTGATCATTGCCGGCGCCTCCAACTATTCGCGCCGCATCGACTTTGCCCGCTTCCGTGAGATCGCCGATTCGGTCGGCGCCTATCTCTTCGTCGACATGGCCCACTATGCCGGCCTGGTCGCCGGCGGCGTCTATCCCGACCCGCTGCCGCACGCCCACGTCGTCACCACCACGACCCACAAGACCCTGCGCGGTCCGCGCGGCGGCATGATCCTCAGTAATGACGAGACTTTGGGCAAGAAGATCAATTCGGCCGTCTTCCCGGGCCTGCAAGGCGGCCCCTTGATGCACGTCATCGCCGCCAAGGCCGTCGCCTTCGGCGAAGCCCTGCAGCCTGAGTTCAAGGCTTACGCGCGTCAGGTTGTCGCCAATGCCCAGGTTCTGTCCAACACCCTGATCGAGCGAGGCTTGGCCATCGTCACTGGTGGCACGGACAGCCACGTCATGTCGGTCGATCTGCGCCCCAAGGGCCAGACCGGCAAGGGCACCGAAGCCGCGCTGGAAGCCGCCTTCATCACCTGCAACAAGAACGGCATTCCTTACGATACCCAGCCGTTCACCATCACCTCGGGCGTTCGTCTCGGCACCCCGGCCGGCACGACGCGCGGCTTTACCGAAGCTGAGTTCGCCAAGATCGGCAACCTGATCGCCGACGTCGTCGACGGTATGGCGTCGAATAGCGGTGAGCCCGATCTGGCCGTCCAGGAAAAAGTACGCGCTTCCGTCAAGCAACTGACCGAACAATTCCCTATCTATAGCTGATAGCCCAAAAGTCCTGCCAGAAAGCCATATATGCGCTGTCCCTTCTGCGGAAATCTCGAGACCCAGGTCAAGGATTCCCGTCCTTCCGAGGACGGGGCCGCTATCCGGCGGCGCCGGTCGTGCTCTGAATGCGGCGGCCGCTTCACCACCTTCGAACGCGTGCAATTACGCGACCTGATGGTGGTGAAGCGGTCCGGCCGGCGCACGCCGTTCGACCGCAGCAAGCTGGAGCGTTCGGTATCGATTGCCTTGCGCAAACGGCCGATCGATCAGGACCGTATCGACCGCATGGTGTCGGGCATCGTCCGTCAGTTAGAGAGCATGGGCGAGACCGACATCCCGTCCGAAGCCATCGGCGAACTGGTCATGAAGGCCTTGCGTTCACTCGATATCGTCGCCTATGTTCGTTATGCCTCGGTCTATCGCGACTTCCGTGAAACCTCGGATTTCGCCAGCTTCCTGTCGGATGAGGGGCTGAGCAATGACACGATCGACGATCCGTCCGAGATCAAGCGCGGCCTGGGTGAACAAGACATTTCCCCCAGCGATGACGCTTAGCTTCAAATGAAAGTACATTTGAAGCTAAGCTTTTTTCGTAAGGGATACCTCGCAGAGGCTCGGACGCGCGGTCGCGCTTGCCGAACCCCAAGCCGGGGTCCGGAATAGTGGCGCGTCCTCTTATTACCCTAAAGCTCGCGACGACGCTCGATGGCAAGATCGCCACGGCCTCGGGTGAGAGCCGTTGGATCACCGGAGAGGAATCGCGCCGCTGCGTCCATGAACTGCGCGGCGCCCACGACGCTGTCCTGGTCGGCATCGAGACGGCCCTGAAGGACGATCCCGAGCTGACCGTTCGCCTGCACGGCTATGAAGGCTATCAGCCGACCCGGGTCGTGCTCGATTCCAAGGCACGCCTGCCGCTGAATTCCAAGATGGCCCAGACGGCGCGGGTCATTCCGACCTATGTCGTGACGACGGCGGACATCAGTGGCGAAATGCAGGCTGCCGGCGTCAAAGCGATCAAGGTGCCGTCGAAACATCAACGGGTCGATCTCGATGCGGCGCTGGAAGCGCTCCGCAAGGTCGGCATAGAACGTTTGTTTGTTGAGGGCGGCGGTGTCGTCGCGACGGCCTTCCTGCGCGCCGGCTATGTCGACCGCCTTGAATGGTTCCGCGCCCCCACTATCTTGGGCGGAGACGCACGGCCAGTCATCGGCCATCTCAATATCGACCATCTGGCGCAAATGTTTCGTTTTACGCGGCTGGGCGTTCAGACTGTCGGCGACGATCTGTGGGAATCCTACGAACTATCTGAGGTCTAACGTGTTTACGGGCATTATTTCACACCTTGGCACCGTCAAGGCCATCGACACTTCGCCGGCGGGCCAGCATTTGACCATGCAAGTCGCTTTCGACCTGTCCGACCTCGAGCTTGGCGCCTCGATCAGCCACGCCGGCTGCTGCCTGACCGTGGTGGCCAAGGACGGAGATACCTATCGCCTCGACGTTTCCAACGAAACGCTTAGCCTGACCAATCTCGGCACCTGGCAAGTCGGCACCCAGGTCAATCTCGAACGCGCCCTGAAGGTCGGCGACGAGCTGGGTGGTCACATCGTGTCCGGCCATGTCGATGGTGTCGCCGAACTGCTCAGCATTCACAGTGACGGCGAGTCGCGCCGCCTGCGTTTTCGCGTCCCCGATCCGCTGCACCGTTTTATCGCGCCAAAGGGTTCCGTTGCGCTCGATGGTATTTCATTGACCATCAACGAGGTCGATGACCGCGTCTTCGGTGTCAACATCATCCCCCATACCTGGGAACACACCACCTTGTCACAAACCCGCGTCGGTTCGTTCGTCAACCTTGAGGTTGACCGGCTGGCGCGCTATGCCGCCAGATGGTTTGAAACCGAGTCTCAAAAGCTTAAAGTGGCGTCATGACCCTGCACAGTATCAATAACGACCTGGAATCGCCGATTTCCTCCATCGAGGACATCCTCGAAGACGCCCGCAACGGCCGTCCCTATATTCTCGTCGATGCCGAGGACCGTGAAAACGAAGGCGATGTCGTCATTCCGGCCCAGATGGCGACGCCCGACATCATCAACTTCATGGCGCGCTTCGCCCGCGGCCTGGTTTGTTTGTCGATCACGCCGGAGCGCGCCAAAACCTTGCGCCTACCGCCGATGGTGCATGACAACGGCGCCCGCAACGGCACTGCCTTCACCGTCTCGATCGAGGCCAAGGACGGCATTTCGACTGGTATTTCGCCGAAGGACCGCGCCCATACCATCGCCGTCGCCATCGATCCGACCAAGGATAGCCACGATATCGTCTCGCCGGGCCACGTCTTTCCGTTGGTAGCGCGCGACGGTGGGGTGCTGGTTCGCGCTGGCCACACCGAGGCCGCCGTCGATATCTCGCGCATGGCCGGTCTTTATCCCGCCGGCGTGATCTGTGAAATCATCAATGACGACGGCACCATGGCGCGTTTGCCGGACCTGATCGTCTTTGCCCAGACCCACGGCATGAAAATCGGCACCATCGCCGACCTGATCGCCTATCGCCGCCGTACCGAGCGCTTCGTCGAACGCGTACTGGAACGGCCGTTCGACAGCGAATGGGGCGGGCAGTTCCGCCTATTCGTCTATCGCAACAAGCTGGACGGCGCTGAACACCTGGCGCTCGCCAAGCAACAGCCATCACCCAACAAACCGACCCTGGTCCGCATGCATCAATTGGACATCGCTTCGGATGTTTTGGGCGGAACCGGGGCGGGGACCCGCAGCCATTATATCGAAAAGGCTATGCAGGTCCTGGCCGACCACGATGGCCCTGCCGTCATGGTCCTGCTGCGTGATCCCGATCCGAAAGTCCTGTCGACGCGCTTCAGCGACGACGATCCCGGCGCTGCGGCGCCGCGCGGCCTCCGCGATTATGGCGTTGGAGCGCAAATCCTGTTGGACCTCGGGGTACGTGACATGATAGCGCTCAGCGGAACGCGTCCGAAACCGGCGGCGCTGGAAGGCTACGGCCTGTCCATCATCGACTGGAAGAACCTGTCTTAAGGAACGAAGGCTTTGACCCTAGAATCACCCCTGCGCATCCTGATCGTCGAAAGCCGCTTTTACGACGATATCGCCGACGAATTGCTGGCTGGGGCCAAGGACGCCCTGTCGGCGCTCGGCGCCGAATACGATATCGTCACCGTCCCGGGCGCCTTTGAGATCCCGGCCGCCATCGCCTTTGCCGAAGACGCCGGCCACCGGCCGATGGGCCGCGCCTATGACGGCTATGTCGCGCTCGGCTGCGTTATTCGCGGCGATACCACCCACTACGACTATGTCTGCCAGGAATCCGCGCGCGGCCTGATGGAACTGTCCTATACCCAGCGCCTCGCCATCGGCTACGGCATCCTGACTGTCGAGGACGAGGATCAGGCCTGGACGCGCGCCAAGCGCTCCGAAGGTGACAAGGGCGGCACAGTAGCCAAGGTCTGCCTGAGCCAAATTGCGCTGCGCAAGACCTTGATGGACGGCAGCCAATGACCGAGTCTCCCAAGCCGACCAGCCTGAAGGCGGTCATGGACCATCTCAACGCCCAGGCGCCAGCCGCCAAAGGTCTTTCGACTAAGGAAAAGCGTGCCCGTACCGTGGCGCGTCTTGTCCTGGTCCAGGCACTGTACCAGATGGAATTGACTGGCACCGGTGTCGAAACGGTTATCCGCGAGTTCAGCGACTATCGTTTCGACGGTGACCTGGAAGGCGAACCGCTCGCCGAGGCAGATGAAGCCTTTTTTGCCGAGGGCGCGCGCGCCATTGTTGCCGAACAAGGCGTTATCGATCCGCTCATCATCAATCGCCTGGCGTCGGGCTGGCGGATCGAACGTCTCGACACCACCCTGCGCGCCATCCTGCGAGCCGGCGCCTGGGAACTGAAATTCCGGCCCGACATCGGCCTGGAGGTCATCATCAACGAATATGTCGAGATCGCCCGCGCCTTTTTCGGCGAGACGGAGGCGCGTTTCGTCAATGGGGCTTTGGATGGCGTGGCGAAAGACGTGCGCAAGTAGCGTCCGCTCACGACTTCTTTTATCGTCTTTTCTCCAAACGCGTGTAAAACACCAGTTCCATTGGCGTGGTGAGGCCCGATGAGCGAGCACGACGAGTTTTCCATTATCGATCAATTGTTCAAGCCCCTGGCTGGTCTTAGTCGCGAGGCGAGGGGGCTGAACGACGATGTCGCCGTTATTCCCGGTGACGATGCCCATGATCTGGTCATCAGCACGGATGCGGTCGTGGCCGGCATACACTTCTTCGAACACGATCCGCTCGACCTGGTGGCGCGCAAGCTGATGCGTGTCAACCTGTCCGACATCATCGCCAAGGGCGCTGTACCCTATGGCTATCAACTCGTGACGGTGTGGCCGCACGGCACGGCCTATTCCGAAAAGGCCGATTTCGTCCGTGGCCTGCGCACCGAGCAGGACCGTTTCAATTTGTCGCTGTTTGGTGGCGACACGGTGTCGACCTATGGTCCGATGGTCTTTTCCATGACCATTTTCGGTCGCTCGCCGGCGGGTAAGGTCCTGTCGCGGTTGGGCGCCAGGCCGGGCCATCGCGTCCTGATCAGCGGCTATATCGGCCAGGCGTATCTCGGCCTGCGCGCCCTGCAGGGCAACCTGCCTGGCTTGTCGCACGAAGATATCAATGACGTCATCAGCTCCTATCACTTGCCGGAGATCCGCGCCGACCTGGCGCCGGCCGTACGGCAATATGCCTGTGCTGCTATGGATGTATCGGATGGGCTTTTGGGCGATGCCGACCACCTGGCGCGCGCCAATAATTTGATGATCCGCCTGGACCTCAACAAGGTCCCGACGTCTTTGGCGGCGCGCGCGGCCATAGCGGCGGGCCTGTCACCGGTCGAACTGGTCACGGGCGGCGACGATTACCAAATCCTCTGTACGGCCGATGATGCCGGCGCCCGGGCTTTGGTCATGGCGGGCTTCTACGATATCGGCATGTGCCTGGGCACGTCGGAGGATACACATGCCGGCGCGGAACTGTGGGCGGACAATCGCCGTATAGATGTCGCGACCAAGGGGTACAGTCATCCTCTGTAAGACAACTACGACTGAAACCTGCTTGTCGGATTCTTACAAATAACGGCATCTTTCCGCCGCTTCGGCAAATTGTACTTTCCATAGTTATGCTTCACACCAACTCAGGTAGGCAGAAGCCCGGTTCCCGGTTGCTTCTGCAAGAAGCTACTGAGGAGCATTCTGATGAAAAGATTCACATCCCTGAAGCTGGGCCTGGTTGCCGGCGTGGCGATTGCCCTGACTGCGCCGAGCCTGGCGGCCGCGCAGGACCGCGATCTGCGCCAATATGACGGCTACTGCTATGCCAAAAAGAGAGACGCCCAGCGCAACGGCACCGTCATTGGCGCCGTTATCGGCGGCCTTTTGGGCAGCCAGGTTTCAAAGAATGAACGCGGTCTAGGGACTGTTGGCGGCGCTGTCATTGGCGGCGTCATCGGCAATCAGGCCGGTAAGAGCAGCGTCAAATGCTATAATGGCGAATACTATTCCTACCAGGGTTCGTATTACGACCCGGCGCCGGCGCCCTCCGGCTATACGGTCGTCTATTATAAGAGCCGCCCGTCGCAGGATTATTATAGCCAGGTCTATTACGATCGTTATCACCATACCTCGCCGCCGCCATATGGTTATGGCGATGCCTGGCGCAATGACGACAATAACCCTAATGGCTGGCGCGACGACCGCGGCTATTGGCACGACGCCCGCGAAGGCTGGCGCGATCGCGACGGTCACTGGCATGAAGGTCGCGGCCGTGGACACAATGGTCGCGGTAACGCCTACGGTCACCGCTAAGACCTGTTGTCTGGGTGAATTCTATGAGGCCTTCTGGTTCGCCAGGAGGCCTTTTTCCTTTGCCGAAAACTTATAGTTAATTGGTTAATTCCACCGCCGGGAGAAATTGCCGATACCGGTGGTCGCTCCTAAGCTTTGGGCTTCAAAGTCCTTGCTGAGGAGGCAACCGTCATGAAAACTGCTTATTGGATAAGCCTTGCGGCCGTGTCAGGCTGCGCATTGGCCTTGGCCATGCCGGCCGCGGCCAACGACGGTTGCGGGCGTTATGACCGCTATGATGACGGCGATGCCGCTGGTGGCGCTATAACGGGTGCCGTGGTCGGTGGCGCCGTCGCCGGTCCGCCAGGCGCGGTTGTCGGTGCCGTCGTCGGCAGTTCGGCCGGCGACGACGATAATGACGGTGATGCCGCCGGCGGGGCCATTACTGGTGCGGTCGTCGGTGGCGCAGTCGCCGGACCTCCGGGTGCTGTTGTCGGCGCTGTCATTGGCGGCGCGGCCGGTGATGACGATGACTGCGGTCGCCGTTACGGCTATTCCAGTTACGATAACGGCTATCAGAACGGCTATTACAATAACGCCTATCAGGATGATGATGACGACAGCGGTTATCGCCAGGGTTACGCCGAAGGTTATGAAGCCGGCCAGATGCGCCAGCTGAACGGCATGGACCGCGGCTATCGCGTGGAAGGCTACTATGCCCGCCGCGACGACTATCGTGACGCCACCTATGACGAAGAGCGCAATCGCTACCGCCATCGCGGCTATTACCGCCACTACCGGGCATCGCCGTGTTGGAACCCGTGCAGGGCTTATTAAGTTTTATTAGGCACAGTGACGCGCATGTTGAACAAGCGCGTCCTTCTCTTTTCGCTCGCGGCGATCGCCGCTGGTTCCACCGTGCCGGTGTCCGCCGAGGAAAAGGCCAACGCCGCCGATCCGTCGGTGAAATTGGCCACCGTCGGTATTCCGGTCATGTCGGGAAACCAGGTCGTCAACTACCTATTCCTTAGCATTCGCATTAATCTCACGGCCAAGGCCAATGAGAACAAAATTCGCGACATGGAACCTTATTTCCGCGACGTCCTGGTGCGTGTCTCGCATTCGGTGTCGTTTGGCCAGCCCGATCATAGTGATTTGCTCGACGAACAGCGATTCAAGGCTGTGATGACGGTCGAGTGGAGCAAGATCACCGGGGCCGGAGCCATTAAATCGATAGACATTCTGTCACAGAGCCCAAAGCGTCATCTTAGCTAGGCCTGCTTTTACCGCACCGCATTTGCAGTAAATGCCTGTATTTATAGACGAAGATTATTGTGGCGCGTGCGCCGCACAATAATCGGCGCGCTGTCGCCTTGATTATAATGGCCTTGGGCGTTTTCAGACCTTGAACTTAAGGGCGACTTTTGGCACTCTCCGGCCCAATCAAAATAAGCGGCTGAAAAGTTTTTACTTTCTTCGCGATTTACTCAAGTCGCCGTGGCTGTCTTTTTTGATCCCTCAAACCGGAGCGGCGACATGACGCTCCCAAAGATCAACAATACAGGGGTTACAAATGAATATTGCTTTGGTGCTGGCCATTGGGGCCGGCATTGTCGGGCTTTTGTATGGCATCGTCCAGACCATGAGCCTGATGAAGGCGAACGCCGGCAATGAGCGCATGCGCGAAATTGCCGCCGCTATTCAGGAAGGGGCCGCGGCCTATCTGAAACGTCAATACACCACCATCGCCATGGTCGGCGTGGTCATCGTCGTCCTGGCCTATGTCTTCCTTGGCATCTGGGCGGCTATCGGCTTCCTGATCGGCTCGGTGCTTTCGGGTGCCGCCGGTTATGCCGGCATGCTGATTTCAGTGCGCGCCAATGTGCGTACCGCGCAAGCCGCGTCGGAAAGCCTGGCCAAGGGCCTGAAGCTGGCCTTCAATGCCGGCGCCATTACCGGCCTGTTCGTGGCCGGTGGCGCACTTCTGGGCGTGGCGGGCTATTATGCCTTTCTGACCGAAGCCATGAAGTTCGGCCCGGACAGCCGTGAGCTGATCAACGGCTTGGTGTCGTTGGGCTTCGGTGCCAGCTTGATCTCGATCTTCGCCCGTCTCGGCGGCGGCATCTTCACCAAGGGTGCGGACGTCGGCGGCGACATGGTCGGCAAGGTTGAAGCCGGTATCCCCGAAGATGACCCCCGTAACCCCGCCACCATCGCTGACAATGTCGGCGATAATGTCGGTGATTGCGCCGGTATGGCGGCCGACCTGTTCGAAACCTATGCGGTGACCACGGTCGCTACCATGGTTCTGGCGTCGATCTTCTTCGGCAGTGACCCGGCCGTGGCCAAGACCATGATGCTGTTGCCGCTGGCCATCTGCGGCGCCTGTATCTTCACCTCGATCATCGGCACCTTCTTTGTCACCCTCGGCAAGGACAATAACATCATGAATGCCCTTTATAAGGGCTTGATCGTGACGGGCGTCCTGTCGATTGCCGCCGTGGCGGCCGTTATCTATCAGTTCGTTGGCTTCGACACCTCGATCAACTATGCCGGTGCGCCGCATGCCTTTAACGGCATGACGCTGTTCTATTGCGGCCTGGTTGGCCTGGCCGTCACGGCTGGTTTCATCGTCGTCACCGAATACTACACCGCCACCGGCAAGCGCCCCGTTGTCTCGATCGCCCAAGCCTCAGTTACCGGTCATGGCACCAATGTCATCCAGGGCCTCGCGGTCTCGATGGAATCGACAGCCATTCCGGCGCTGATCATTTGCGTTGGCATCATTGCCTGTTACCTGCTGGCTGGCCTGTTCGGTATCGCCATCGCCACCACCACGATGCTGGCTCTGGCTGGGATGATCGTTGCGCTCGACGCTTTCGGTCCCGTCACCGACAACGCCGGTGGCATCGCCGAAATGGCCGGTCTGCCGCCGGAAGTGCGCCACACCACGGATGCGCTCGATGCGGTCGGCAACACCACCAAGGCCGTCACCAAGGGCTATGCCATCGGTTCGGCCGGTCTCGGCGCCCTGGTTCTGTTCGCCGCCTATACGTCCGACCTGAAGTACTTCTCGGGTCTTCCGGATGCGAAGGGCATTTTCGCCGGCCTCGGCAATCTGACCTTCTCGCTGTCGAGCCCGTGGGTTGTCGTCGGCCTGCTGATCGGCGGCCTGCTGCCGTATCTGTTCGGTGGCATGGGCATGACGGCCGTCGGCCGCGCAGCACAAGCCGTTGTCGAGGAAGTGCGTAAGCAGTTCCGCGAAGATCCGGGCATCATGGCCGGCACCTCCAAGCCGAACTATGGCCGTGCCGTCGACATGCTGACCAAGGCGGCCATTCGCGAAATGATCGTGCCGTCGCTTCTGCCAGTCCTGTCGCCGGTCGTCCTGTTTGCCGTCGTCTACTTCGTCAACAAGGCGAATGGTGGCACCGACGCGGTTCCCGCCTTCGAAGCCGTTGGCGCCATGCTGTTGGGCGTTATCGTTACGGGCATTTTCGTCGCTATCTCGATGACCTCGGGCGGCGGCGCGTGGGACAATGCCAAGAAATCCTTTGAAGACGGTTTTGTCGACAAGGATGGCGTCAAGCACATGAAGGGCTCCGAAGCGCACAAGGCTTCGGTGACGGGCGATACGGTCGGCGATCCTTACAAGGACACGGCTGGTCCGGCCGTTAATCCGATGATCAAGATCACCAATATCGTGGCCTTGCTCATGTTGGCGGTTCTGGCCCATCAAGGCTAAGCTCAGCTTAAGTGCTAAAAGAGAAAGCCCCGCGTCACAGACGCGGGGCTTTCATCGTTATGCCTTCACCACGCTGTACAACCGGTAGGTCTCGTCGTGGATGGCGGCGAAAGGCGTCAGCCTGACCTCGCGGTCGCTGGCCTTGATGGTCCATGCGTCGCCGACGGGGAACAGGACCACCGGGCCGGTGATCAGCGCCACGACCTCAGGATGCGCTGAATTGAGCGGCTCCAGGCGCGATCCCCTGTCAAAGATCATATCGACGGTATCGCCATCTTGGTCTCGGTCGCTTCGGCGCTCAGGCCAAATCCGCCGGCCGCAGCGCAAAGACAGTCAGTCCGGCTGCCAGGCGAAAGGAAGGCGCGGCGCGAAAACTTCATGACGGAATATCCCTGTTTGTTATTTGTCGGATGATTTAGCCTATAATGTAGGACAATTGCAGGGCGGTTTCCAGACTAATGGTCCGACAAATGTGTTTTCGCTTGCGGGTATGAAAAAGCCCGTGAAACCAAAGGCTTCACGGGCTTTGCAAACTGGAAAACGAGCTGGCTTTTATTCGCGGCGGCGATTGTTGCCGGGATTGCTGTCCTGATCGTTGTTGATGCGCTGACGGCCGACCGTGCCAAGAACCTGTTCCAAAGCTGTCAGCGAACGGCCCCGGGTCGGCGTCTTGTTCGGGTTGGGTGTCAAGGCGCGGCCGTCGGCCAGGCTGAGCGTCTGGATCTTGGAGACCGTGTTGTCGGCCTTGTTAAAATCGACGATCGTGACGCTGCGCGCCGTGACGTGCGGCTGCTTGTAGGTCATCTTCATCGACACCTGGTCGATATAGTACCATTCCTGAGCATCGTAGACGGAGGTCTGCGAAGGTGCGCCCAGTTTATCGATGACGGTTTCCTGGGTATCGCCGACCTTAATGTCGGTCGCCGGCTTGGCGTCGGTGGCCAGGTAGCCATGGTGCGTCATGGTCGGTGCGCAAGCCGAACCCAGCAGCATCGCGCTGGTGGCGGCAACCAGGGCCACGGAAGTCTTCAGGGGTAGCGGACGCAAGAGCATGAATATCCTGTCAGGGTACGAAACGTATTTGACCTATAAGAAAATAAGGCTTAGGGCAAGCTTAAGGCCGAATAATGGCTTTGGATAGTGAAATTTTTACCCTACCGTCATACGCCTCCGTGTCTCATTTCGCGGTCTCGTGCACGGCAAGGAAGCAGGCATGCCGACGCTACTCGCCTCTCTCAAATCCCTGTTCAAGCCGAGGCCCGTCAAGCTGACGGGGGCGAAACTGTATGCGTCGTGCGTGGGCCAGGCGAGGTTGCCGGCCTTCTATCTTGACTATGGTGTCGAGGATGCCATCGGCGCTCGCTTCGAACTGCTGACCCTGCACGTCATCATGGTTGTGACGCGCTTGAAATCCCTCCCGGTCGACGATTCTCGCCACGAACAGGGGCTCGATACCTCACAAAATTTGTTCGACGCCTTTTTACTGGCGCTCGACAGCGCTCTGCGCGAACAGGGCACCGGCGACCTGACCGTGCCGAAGAAGATGAAGCGCCTGGGTATTATCGTCTATACGCGCATGAAACGCTGGGACGACATGTGGCGTGACGGGGCCCTTTTAGCGGAGCAGGCCGACTATGCGGCGCGGACGATTTTTGCCGGTTCGGCCTATGGCGATGGCGAGGACGATGTTGACGGCAAGATTTTGCAGGATGATGTCGCGCGCCGGGCGGATGCCTTCGCCGTCTACGTCCAGCAAGCGCACGACGCCCTCGATACAGATAGCCTGTTGCGCGGCGATGTTGCGTGGCCGCAGCCGGCCGCCCTTGAAACGGCGCCGGACTCAGCCGACCTTATAAGCGTACAAGCGTAAGCGGGAAGACAATCATGGACGAACAGCAAAAAGATGCCCGCCAAAAGGACGAAGGCCTGTGGGAACACAAGGTCCGCTTCGATCAAGCGCTGAAGGGCCTCGATATCACCTTGACCGCGGACGAAGCCCGCCGCGCGATCATCGCCAAGGGATTTGGCATGGCCTCGCTCGATGCCCTGACGGCTCGTATCACCACGCGCTCCGCGACCTATGATAAGCCGATGGTGCATGTCCGCCTGACGCTGGAAGGCGAGGTGACGCAGGAGTGCGGCGTATCGCTGGAACTTTTCAGTCACCCGATTTCGGGCGAACTGGACATAGATTGCATCGAAAAGGCTCGGGTCACCACCGAGGTTGCCGAAGTTGGTGCGCATGAATTCACCCTGGACGATCTCGACGAGCCCGATATCGTCGAAAATGGCCAGATCGACCTGGGCCAATATGTTATCGAGGCTCTGGGTGACGCTTACGATCCATTTGCGCGCAAGCCGGGCGCTGTCTTTGAAGAACCCGAAACAGAGCCGGAACCGTCGCCTTTCGCGATTTTGGCAAAGTTGAAACGCGATGAGTAGCACGGACGTGGACAGGGTGCGGCGCAATAAAGCTTGCATAGTTATAAAGTCTCGCTATCGTCCCCGGCTTGTTTTCGCGCCTGCACGGGGGGCAGCGAGCGCCTCCAGTGCGAGTCCCGAAGCTTAAATGAGGTCATCCGAGTCCGTGCCGACATCATCCGAACCTCGACCCAAAACCAATGCCCCCGAAGGCGCTGTGGTGATCGCCATCGACGCCATGGGCGGCGATCACGGCCCGTCCGTGACCGTGTGTGGCGCGGCCCTGTTGTTGGCCGAAAGTCCTCATCTTTTCTTTCAGTTGCATGGTGACGGCGAGCGCATTAACGCCGAACTGGCGCGACTTCCGGCCTTGAAAGCTCGCTCGGTCGTCATCCACACCGACCAATGCGTCGCCATGGACGAAAAGCCGGCTCAGGCCATTCGCCGCCGCAATACCAGCCTGGCCAACGCCATCCACGCCGTCAAGTCGGGCGAGGCTCGCGCCGTTATTTCGGCCGGCAATACCGGCGCGCTGATGGCGCTGTCGAAGATGATTCTCAAAATGATGACCGACGATCTGGAACGGCCGGCCATCGGTTGTTCGTGGCCCAACAAGAAGGGCTTTGGTACCGTCCTCGATGTCGGCGCCAATGTGACATCGGACGCCCATCAACTGATCGAATTTGCCCTGATGGGCGCCGCCTTCCACCGCGCTGTGCGCGGGGTGGCTTCGCCGACCATCGGCCTGCTCAATATCGGCTCCGAGGACGTCAAGGGGCACGACGACGTACGCGAGGCTCATGCCTTGCTGAAGACTAATACGTTGGGTCTCAACTACCACGGCTTTGTTGAAGGCACCGACCTGTGCGAAGGCACGGTCGATGTCGTGGTGACCGATGGTTTTACCGGTAATGTGGCGTTGAAAACCGCTGAAGGTACGGCGCGGTTTATCAAGGACCTGATGAAGGCGGCCCTGAAGTCGTCGCCCCTGGCCATGTTGGGCGCCATGCTGGCCGCACCAGCCCTGAAGGCCATGGCGCGGCGTATCGACCCCGGCACGGGCAATGGCGGTCCCTTATTGGGACTGAAGGGCATTGTTATCAAAAGCCACGGCAGTGCCGATGCGCGCTCCTTCTCCAACGCCATCCGTGTTGGGGTGTCCCTGGCCACAAGCGACTATGAGCGCGACATCGCCCAATCCCTGGCACAGATTTCGCAGAGCTTCGCCAAGGCCGAGGCTCTTGCCGCGGCTTCAACGACAACAGACATGAAAGTCTCACCGGCCAAAGCGGATTTGGCCATGGCGGGCAACAAGGTAAACTAGGCGCATGCGTGTGTTGAGATCGGCGGTCACGGGGGTAGGCGGTTTCCTGCCCGAACAGATCGTCAGCAATGAAGACTTCACCCGGATGGTGGATACCTCCGACGCATGGATCGTCGAACGTACCGGCATACGTCAAAGGCATCGTATCGATCCCGGTATGAAGACGTCGGACATGGCGGTCGCGGCGGCGAAAATCGCGCTGGAAGCCGCCGGCAAATCGGCCTCCGACGTCGACATGGTCATTGTCGCGACCACCACGCCCGACATGCCCTTCCCGTCAACCGCTTCGATCGTCCAGCACAAGCTGGGGGCGCCGACCTGTCCGGCCTTCGACGTCCAGGCGGTGTGTTCGGGCTTTGTCTATGCCCTCAGCGTCGCCGACGGATTTGTCGCGCGCGGCCTGGCGAAATGTGTCCTGGTCATTGGCGCTGAAGCTATGACGCAACTGCTCGACTATAGCGACCGCGGCACCTGCATCCTGTTCGGCGACGGCGCCGGCGCGGTCGTACTGGAGCCGGCCGAGGGCGAAGGCACCAAGGCGGACCGTGGCATCCTCGGGTTCGATCTGCGCTGCGACGGCTCCAAGGTCGACCTGCTCTATGTCAGCGGTGGCACCTTCGAGGACGACAACCGCATCGGCAAGATCAAGATGGTCGGCAATCAGGTCTTCAAGCATGCCGTGCAGAAGATCTCGGAAGCCGTTGAAGCCGCTGTAAAAAAATCGAACCTGACGATTGCCGATATCGACTGGTTCATTCCGCATCAGGCCAATCAGCGGATCCTCAACGGCGTGGCCGAGCGCTTGGGACTGGACGAGGCCAAGGTCATCTCGACCGTCGCTCAGCACGCCAATACCTCGGCGGCCAGTATTCCGCTGGCCTGGTATACCGGCGTCAAGGATGGCCGGGTCAAGCCGGGCGACCTGGTGCTGATCGAGGCGCTGGGCGGCGGCCTGACCTGGGGCGCGGCTGCGATTCGTCTGTAGCTCCAAAAGCCTGCAGGCCTTTCGGCAAGGGCAGAGCGCTTGCGATTCTCCCATCACAAGTTTTTTGTTCAAAGTTGCTCATAAGCCTTTGACGCAAACGACAATTTGCGGCAATGTGACTCCTTGCGGGCCTGCACGTTTCCGGCAGGCTGTCCACATCTCAAAAACCGGGGCAGACGGATGAAATCGCAAACCTTGACACGTGCTGAACTTTTTGAAGACGTTCATAATGAACTGGGCCTGCCGCGGCAGGAATGCGCGGCCCTGGTTGAACGCACGCTTGATATGGTAGTCGACGCGCTGGAACGCGGCGAAATGGTCAAGCTTTCCGGCTTCGGCGTCTTCCAGGTCCGGGAAAAGAATGCGCGCGTCGGCCGTAACCCTAAGACGGGCAAGCCGGCTGCCATCGACCCGCGCAAGGTCATCAGTTTTCGTGCGTCCCAAATCATGAAGGCCCGCGTCGACGCCGGAGCCGGTGAGTAAGACGTGAACAAAGGCCCTCTCGCCTTACGTACTATTTCCGAGACCGCCGAAGCGATTGGCGTTCAGCAACATGTGCTGCGCTTTTGGGAGACCAAGTTTCCCTTTATCCGTCCAACCAAACGCGCCGGTGGACGGCGGTTTTATCGCCCGCAGGACATCGAGCTGCTGGCGGCCGTCAAGGCCTTGCTCTACGACCGTGGTTACACGATCCGCGGCGTACAAAAACTGTTCAAGGACCACGGCCAGAAGGCCTTGCTCGACCTGCCGGAAGGCGAGGGCGCCCTGTTGACTGAATCCGGCCTAGTACCGGCGGAACAGATGCCGGGCGATGCCAAGCCCCAGGCACGCCAACCGGCCTTCGATTTCAGCGACGTCGGCGATCCGGATCGCGGCATGCATCTGTCGCAGGAAACGCGCGATAGCTTCCTCAATATCGCCAAGGCGCTGGAAGAAGCGCAAGAGACCCTGGGGCGCCATATCGGCCGTCAGGGCAGCCGCGGCAGCAATCGCGGAAAATTCTCCTAAGAGCTTATACAAGGTATAGATGGGTCGTCCGAGCGACCTTGTCGTATTTGGGTTGGCAAGGTCTGACCTGGATTCGGAGTGGACTCGACCGTTTTGCAGCGATGTCGGCGCTCCGAATGGATTTATCTTTGCTTCGCGGGTGTGATTGTTTGGTATTATTGCACCTTTAATTGATAGTGGCGGATCCGCTGGTTAAAGGTGTCAGGGGAGGCTTTTGACTTGGCGATAAGGCGTTTTCGGGCGTGCTGGGGGCCGGATTGAAAGCAATCCAAAGGGAGGTTGAGCACCTCCTTACTTGACAGTCGAAGGGGCAATCCTTGTCACTCCGAATCTAAATCGCTCCGAATCTAAAATCCTTTCGGAGCGACACGCCATCGATCATTAGATCGCCGCCGAAAATTCTTTGAAATACCAGCCTTGGGGGATTGCGGAGGCTTATTTTCGTCTCTATAAGCCGCGTCTCTCTGTGGCGACACAGAGCTTTTTTTGACGGAGCGTGGCGCAGCCTGGTAGCGCACTTGACTGGGGGTCAAGGGGTCGCAGGTTCGAATCCTGTCGCTCCGACCATTAAAGAAAAAAGGCGTCCCTCTTGGGGCGCCTTTTTTCTTTAATATCCGAGTGTCAAGCTTCGAACCGTAGAGGTTCGAAACGAGGGATTTGCGGAGCTAATACCGAGTTCGACGGAGCGAAGTGAAGTCAATCCTGTCGCTCCGACCGCTGCTATGCAATCCCGCCATTGATACCCGGATTTGCCTCGGCTACAACTGAGTCCCAATGTGCTTACGAACCGGCGGGGGAAGTGATGGCATCTGAATTCGACTTCGACGAGGCGCCGCGGTGCCTGCGGCCATTCGCCGTTCACCAAATGGCGACGGCCTATGCCGACGATATTTTCTCCAGCTACACCCTGGCCTGTACCTGCGGAGCCCGTGAATTCCAGGTGTTTGACCAGCGTCACGACGACCAGTTTTCCGGCGTCAAACTGAACTGCGTCACCTGCGGCAAGGAAGCCATGCTGTTTGACGGTACGGTCGACGGCTATGACGGCGAGTTCGGCCATCTCGACGCCATGAAGGCTGGCGCCGTCACCTATACGCCCGTCGACGACGGGGCGATTTTCAGCATGCTGATCGCCGTTTTCACCTTTAATACCGACCAGGGCGAACTGACCGATCTGGCGCGCGACTCCGGCAAGCGACCGATCGACCTGTTCGACTGGTTCCAGCTGGTCGAGGACGATCGCGACCTGCCATTTCCGAAGGGCGGTGACACGGTGTGGGAATTCGAATGCGCTTAGATATCCGTGAGGTTACGGACGATGCCTTTGATGAGATATGGCCAATACTGCACGATGTCATCGCCGATGAGGACACCTATCCGTGGTCGGCCGACACGACGAAAGAGGCGGCCAAGGCTCTATGGTTCGCGCCGGGCGCTCATGTTTACAATGCCTATGTCGGGGATGAGTTGGTGGCGTCGCGCTTTATCGTTGCCAACAAACCTGGTTTGGGTAGCCATATCGGCAATATCGGCGTCATTATCGCCAATGCTTGGCGCGGCAAGGGACTGGGCCGGCAACTGAACGACTTTGCGATAGAGAAGGCGCGGGAGCTCGGTTTCAAGGCTATCCAACTCAATTTCGTCGTGGCCACCAACGAGGCTTCGATCCGGATCTGCCAGAAGAACGGCTTCGAAATCGTCGGCACCTTGCCCGGCGCCTTCCATTATAAACGCGAACGTTATGTCGATGCCTATGTGATGTTCCGCCGGCTGTGAGCTGTCATCGAACTGTCATGGAAATGTCGTATCCTCCAAGCAACGAAAACAGCAAAGAGGAGACTATGTGAAATCTGAATTGGCCCTTTGGCAGGCCATAAACGCCTACGATCTGGACGCCGCTGATGCGGTGCTCCCCTTCAGCCGCAGGTTGGCGCGCGAGACCGGTTGGTCACTCACTTTTTCCAAAGCCGCGATCGCGGACTATAAGAGGTTTATCTACCTCATTTGCGTGGCGGACCGCATGTTGACGCCGTCCGACGTCATTGACGAGGTCTGGCATCTCCATCTCATCTACACGCAGGATTATTGGGATCGCTTTTGCGGCGAAACCCTAAAGCGCAAGATCCACCATGGCCCGACCCAGGGCGGGCAGGCCGAAGCCGACAAATATCTCGGCGCCTATCGGCACACGCTCGATCTTTACCGACAGGAGTTCGGCGCACCGCCACCAGAGGCCTTATGGCCGGCCGACCGCACACGGTTCTCCCGGCCTGTACGTTTTCAACGCATCAATCCATCAGACCACATCATCCTGCCCAAGCGGCAGGTTTTTTTATGCCTGGCCCTGGCCTGGCCGTTGTTGCTGGCTTCATGCACGACGCAGCAAGCCTTCCACTTTGTCGACCAACATATGGTGTTGTGTTTCATCGGACTGATCGTTGGCTGGATGTTCCTTAGCGCCGTGTTTCGTGCCCTGGGCTGGATCAAACCGAGCGGACGCAAGGGCGGAGACGGCGGTAGTTCCTGCGGTTCCGGCTGCGGCAGTTCCGGCAACAGTGGCTGCGGATCCGGATGCAGCTCAGGTTGCGGGGGTGGATGTGGAGGCGGGTGTGGAAGCTAATCCACATTGAGAACATATGGTCGCATACCTATTCTCGAAGCTATAACCGTAAAGGAGTCACCCCATGACCGACCTTATCGCCACCTTGTGGTTTCCCGTCCTGTTGGTTGCTGGTTTCGTTATCTGGATCGTTTTCCGCGTCCGTCACGCCTTTTCACGCGGCCATAGCGACACGGTGATCGTGCGCACGCACGATGACCGGCCGATCGTGATCGTTCCCGATAAGGACAAGCCGTACGACGACGGCAGCAATATTGGCTAACTACGCTCGATGCGCCGGTCCGGCACAAGCCACATGAGGGCGACGGCCAGGTAGCAGGCCACGCCGGCCCACGCCGACCAGAAGGTGAGGCCGATGCCAATGGCATAGACAACGACCGAAATAATACCCTTGCTATCATTGCCGATCGCCTTCTTGATCAGGCTGTCGCGGCCATTGGCGGCGATAAGAAGCTGGACCAGGATGGAATAGGCGATGCCGGGCATCAGGAGAGAGAGACCGTAGATGGCGACGGGCACCTGGGCCAATGTGCCGTCATGATAGCTTTCCCCCATCCATCTTGTCGTGAACGGTACCAGGGACAGCCAGAACAGCAGGTGCATATTGGCCCACAGCACGCCGCCATTGATCGATTTGACGACATGCAGCAGATGGTGGTGATTGTTCCAGTAGATGCCAACATAGATGAAGCTGAAGGCGTAGAGCAGAAATACGTGAATGCTTTCACGGAGATCATGCCATTCCACGCCTTCGGGCACTTTCAATTCCAGCACCATGATGGTGATGATAATGGCGACGACGCCATCACTGAAGGCTTCCAGCCGCGTCTTGGTCAGGGGCTTGATGTCCGTGGGGGCTGGGTCTTCGCTCATTTCTTCTTTTTCTTGTAGTTTTCCGACCAGGAAATCAGCGGGATGATCGGCACGCCCCATAGGGTCCCGGCCAAGGCGTAAAAGATAAAAGCGGTGATCTTGCCGCCGTGCAGGAAGCCGGCGATACTGGCCACGATCACGACGTAGACGGCCAAAAAAACCAGGATGCCGATACAGGTTATGGCGCGGCGTTGCGGCAGGCTGAGGCCTTTGACGGGTTCGGCCATGTCTAGCGACGCTCGGTAATGCGGCTGAGGTGGAACAGGCCCAACAGGACGATGCTGCCGACCAATGATATGGTCAGGGTTGAAAAGAAGTGATCGTCGAGCATTTCGGCGGAGCGGACAAAGAAGTTAAGCAAGATGGCGCCGAAGATCGCCACGAACAGATTGACCGGAAAGCTGAACTTGCTCTTGGTCATCAGGTTGGCGATCCAGCCGACGAGAAACCCGGCCAGGGTAGCGAGAATGTAGTTTTCAGCCGTCATGTGAGCACAGTTTTCTTTTATTCCACGCCTTGAAATCGCCGCTTCGCTGTGGGCAAATCACCGCGGCCGAAGCGCCTTTCATCCCCATCTGTTACAGTCAATTGAAGGCGACAGCAAGGATTTGCGCGTGGAATCAGGCCAAAGTCATTGAGTATGCGAGGCGTTGACGTGCGACTTCCCCTGAAATCCCCGATGGTTGCGGCCTGGCTGTTTGTGGCGGCCTTGCTGGTCGTCGCCATGGTCTGCGTCGGTGGCGCGACGCGGCTGACCGAGTCGGGCCTGTCGATCACCGAATGGAAGCCTGTGACGGGAGTCCTGCCGCCGGCCGGCGACGCGGCCTGGCAGGAGTCGTTCGACAAGTACAAGCAGATTCCGCAATATAAGCTCATGAACGCGCATATGACGCTCAGCCAGTATAAGGGAATTTTCTGGTGGGAGTGGGCGCACCGCCTGTTGGCCCGTTTGCTGGGCGCGATCTACGTCCTGGGCTTTGTCGGCTTCCTGCTGGCGTCGCAGATTCCGGCGCGACTGATCTGGCGCTGCGGCGTCCTGGTCGGTTTGATCGCCTGTGAAGCCGTTATCGGATGGTGGATGGTGTCGAGCGGCTTGGCAACGCGAGTCGAGGTGGCGCCTGAGCGTCTGATGATCCATTTGTCGATGGCGTTGCTATTGTTGATGGGCTCGGTGTGGACCGGGCTGGAAGCCAATAACGGCGAGGGCAGGGGGCGGGGTGCGCCCTTTGCGTGGAGGACGTCGACCGGTGTACTCTTGGGTATCGTGGTGCTGCAATGCCTGCTGGGCGCCCTGGTCGCCGGCAACCGTGCCGGCCTGGTCTATAACGACTTCCCCATGATGAACGGTCAGTTCTTTCCGCCGGTCGATTGGTCTAAAGGCGTTGGTTACAGCTTCCTCCATGACCAGGGTCTGGTGCAGTTCATGCACCGCCTCAACGCCTATGTCCTGTTGATCTATGCCATTACCTATGCGGTCGTCCTGGTGCGCAAATGTCAGGATGATGGTATAAAGACTCTTGCGGCGGTTACGGCCGTTCTGGTCTGCATCCAGGCGGCTTTAGGTGTTGCGACCTTGATCAGTGTCGTCAATATTCACTTCGCCTTTACGCACCAACTGGTCGCGGTTTGCCTGGTTATCCTGGCTACCAGCCTGACCTGGAAGGTGGCGCGGGCGGATCGCGTTTTTAGAAGTTCGGGATTTTAGGGGGAAGTCATGGGTAGTTTTTCGGTTTGGCATCTTATTGTTCTGGCCTTCCCGATCGCGGCGGCCGTTACGGTGCTTGTCGTGGTCATCAATGGGACCCGACGTAAAAAGAAGTGAAAATAATTGCGGTAATTTAATACCTAAGTCAAATTTTTCAACAAAAACAAAGCCGTGTGCGAATATTTTTGTACGCACGAGCGTTGACATAACGGTATGCCTCCCGTATATCCGCGCCTCTTCTCCGTTTAGGCGGACAATCAAGGAATTCTGACATGTTAACTTCGACCACCGCGGCCTTGAAGCCCGCCGATGTCGCGAAGAAGTGGATCGTGATCGACGCCGAGGACGCCGTGCTTGGCCGTCTCGCCTCCTTCATCGCCATGCGTCTTCGCGGCAAGCACCTGCCGACCTACACCCCGCACGTCGATTCCGGTGACTATGTCATCGTGATCAACGCCGACAAGGTGCACCTGACTGGCAAGAAAGAAAACGAAATCTTCTATTGGCACACGGGTCACCCCGGTGGCGTCAAGCAACGCACGCTTGGCCAATTGCTGAACGGCAAGTATCCGGAACGCGTCCTGACCAAGGCCGTCGAACGCATGATGCCGAAGGAAAGCCCGCTGGCTCGCGGCCAAATGACCAATCTGCGCCTCTATAGCGGTGCGTCCCATCCCCACGAGGCTCAGCAGCCGGAAGTCGTCGACTTCAAGGCGCTGAACCGCAAGAACGCCCGGAGCGTCTAAACATGTCCGACATCCAAGCTCCCGCACAAGGTCTCGAAGCCCTCGCGTCCCTGTCGTCGAACCCCGCCGAAGCCAAGATCGAGCGCGTTCAGATCCTCGACAAGTACGGCCGCGCCTATGCCACCGGCAAGCGCAAGAACGCCATCGCCCGCGTCTGGATCAAGCCGGGTTCCGGCAAGTGGGTCATCAATGACCGCACCCAGGAAGTCTATTTCGCCCGCCCGGTCCTGCGCATGATGATCGCTCAGCCGCTCAACCTGACGGACCGCGCGTCGCAGTTCGACGTCTTCGTCACGGTTGTCGGTTCCGGCCTGTCCGGTCAAGCCGGCGCCATCCGTCACGCCCTGTCGAAGGCCCTGACCTATTATGAGCCCGGCCTGCGCCCGGCCCTGAAGGCTGCCGGCTTCCTGACGCGTGACTCGCGTGTCGTCGAACGCAAGAAGTATGGCCGTGCGAAAGCCCGTCGTTCCTTCCAGTTCTCGAAGCGTTAATCCGCACGGATTTTGCTATCCTGCGAAAAGCGCTTCGGGCAACCGGAGCGCTTTTTTCTTTGCCTTTTTTGGCCCTTTTGGGTTGTGAGAAATGTCCATGTCCAAGGTTTTCATCGACGGCGACGTCGGCACGACGGGTTTGCAGATACGTCAGCGGTTGGAAGGCCGCAGCGATATCGAACTGATCCGTCTGCCCGACGACAAGCGCAAGGATACGGAAGCTCGTCGCGAAGCCCTCAACAGCGTCGACGCGGTCATCCTGTGCCTGCCGGACGATGCGGCGCGGGAAGCCGTCGCCCTGATCGAAAATAAGGATGTCCGGGTTATCGATGCGTCGACGGCGCACCGCACCGACGAAGACTGGGTCTATGGTTTCGCCGAGATGACCGCTGGTCAGCGCGACGCGATCCGGCAATCGAAGCGCATCACCAACCCAGGTTGCTATGCCACGGGCTTTATTGCCTTGATGCGGCCGCTGGCCGAAGCCGGCCTCGTCCCGCCCTATTGGCCGACGACGTGCAATGCCGTGTCCGGCTATTCCGGCGGCGGCAAGTCGATGATCGCGGAATTCGAAGGCGGCGGTACGGCTGACAATTATCGCATCTACAAGACCGACCTGAACCACAAGCACCTGCCGGAAATGACCTTCTACGGCGGGCTGGAATCGCCGCCGTTGTTTATGCCGGCGGTCGGGCGTTATGCTCAGGGTATGATCGTCGAATTGCCCCTGCAATTATGGGCGTTACCCGACGAGCCGGACCTGGCGAAACTGCATGAAGTCCTGGAAGCGGCCTATGCCGGGGAACGCTTCGTGACCGTCGCCAGTCTCGAGGAGTCGAAGGCGACCAAATCGTTGCAGCCGGAAATGCTCAATAACACTAATCAATTGTTGATCCATGTATTCGGCGACGAACTGGGGCAGCAGGCACGCCTGGTCGCCGTGCTCGACAACCTCGGCAAGGGGGCGTCCGGCGCCGCTGTACAAAACCTCAATCTGGTATTAGGTGTCGATGAGGCGCTGGGCTTAACGTAAACCGCGCTTAAGTTGAAGGACACAACATAATGAACCCGATCACATGGCTGGCCATCTATCTGATGATCTGGTGGGTGACCTTCTTCGCCATCCTGCCTTTGTGGAACGTCACGCCGCACGAAGCCGGCACCGAGACGATCAAGGGCAACGATCCGGGTGCGCCGATCACCCATAATCTGTGGAAAAAGGTCTGGATCAACAGCCTGGTCGCCCTGGTCGTGTGGGGTATCGTCATGCTGTTCATGTTCGTCATCCATATCCCGTTGCCCGAGATCAATTGACATGCTGTCCGATCCCGAGATCATCACGACGCCGGACCGGCCATATATTTGTATTCGCGCCCTGTCCAAGTATGACGACCTGCCGTCCACGATAACTGTCGGGCTGGGTCACGTATCGATGTGGTTGAGCGCGCATCCGGAGGCCAAGCCGGACATTGCCATAGCACGCTACCGCCGCATGACCCGTGAAGGTGCCGCGGTCGATATCGGCTTTACCTTGGCCGAACCTGTGGCCGGTGACGACCAGTTCCATGTTGGACTTTTGCCTGGTGGACGGTATGCGATGATCAAACATATCGGGCCTTATACCGAGCTGCATCAGGCACACGCGGTGCTAAACGATTGGCGGCCGGATATGGCGCGCGACGTCGCACAAGGCCCTGAAGGACTGGATTGGAGCGGACTGGTCGATATCTACGCCACCAATCCCAAGGGTCAGCCGGACCCGGCTCGCTTTGAGGCCTACGTCCTGCAGAAGCTCAAGGATTAGGCCCAAATCCGCCGCATTTCTTACGCAAAGCCTCTTCACGGCGGCAACCCGACCCTCTAGGGTGCGCCAACCCATAGCCATACGGATTCTCACCATGCGCCTGTCGCGCTTTTTCCTGCCCTTGCTCAAAGAAAACCCCGCTGAGGCACAGATCGTCTCGCACCGTCTGATGCTGCGCACCGGTATGATTCGCCAGGAAGCTGCGGGCATCTATGCCTGGCTGCCACTGGGTTTCAAGGTGCTGAAGAAGATCGAAAAGATCGTCCAGGAAGAAATGCAGCGCGCCGGCGCCATCGAATTATTGATGCCGACCCTGCAACTGGCTGACCTGTGGCGCGAATCCGGCCGTTACGAAGACTATGGCCAGGAAATGCTGCGCATCAAGGACCGCCACGAGCGCGAGATGTTGTACGGGCCGACCAATGAGGAAATGATCACGGAAATCTTCCGCGGTACGGTCAAGTCGTACAAGGATCTGCCGCTCAATCTGTTCCATGTGCAATGGAAGTTCCGCGACGAGCAGCGCCCGCGCTTCGGCGTCATGCGCGGCCGCGAATTCCTGATGAAGGATGCCTATAGCTTCGATATCGACGAAGCGGCAGCGCGTAAATCCTATAATCGTATGTTTGTGGCTTACCTTAATACCTTTGCTCGCCTGGGGTTGAAGGCTGTGCCGATGCGCGCCGATACCGGTCCGATCGGCGGCGATCTTAGCCACGAATTCATCATCCTGGCCGATACCGGCGAAAGCGCCGTTTTCTGTCACAAGGATCTGGTCGACATGCCGGCACCGGGCCATGACGTCGACTGGGACAATTTGCAGCACATTTTCGAGGAACGCACGTCGTTGTATGCTGCGACCGAAGAGATGCACGATGTCGAGGCCTTCGCCAAGGTGCCGGCAGACAAGCAATTGTCGGCGCGCGGTATCGAGGTCGGGCACATCTTCTATTTCGGTGAAAAATATTCCAAGCCGATGCGCGCCGTGGTCAATGGTCCCGATGGCGATATCACAGTCCACATGGGTTCGTACGGCATTGGTGTGTCGCGTCTCCTGGGCGCCATCATCGAAGCCAGCCACGACGACAACGGCATCATCTGGCCGGAAAGCGTGGCCCCGTTCGACTGCGCCGTTATCAATCTGCGCGTGGGTGATGCTGCCTGCGATATCGCGTGCGAGGAGGCCTATAAGGCTCTCCAAAAAGCCGGCAAGGACGTGTTGTATCACGACAGCGACGATCGTCCTGGCGCCAAATTTGCCTCCATGGACCTGATCGGTGTTCCGCATCAGTTGATCATCGGGCCGAAGGGATTGGCCGACGGCAATGTCGAATTGAAGAACCGCGCCACCGGCGAGCGGCAGATACTGCCACTGGTGGCCGCTTTAGCACAATTGACCGGGGTCTGATCATATGGGCTTTTTCCGGTCGTTGTTCGGCTTCAAGGCGTGGGAATTCGACCTCGCCATGCGTTACCTGCGCACGCGGCGCAAGGACGGCGGCATAGCGGTGATCGCCATTATCAGCTTTATCGGCATCATGCTGGCCGTCACGGCGCTGATTAGCGTGCTGTCGATCATGAACGGTTTTCGCGACGAGATGATGTCGCGCACCCTGGCTTTCGGTGGGCATGCCGATGTTGCCGGCGCGCCGATCCGCGATTTCGCCCATCGCGACGAGATGGTAAAGCGCTTGCTGGCAGTGCCTGGCGTCACGGCGGCGACGCCATTTATTGATTCCCCTGGCCTGATCCAGTCCAGCAACGGTGCGACAGCGCTCGCCTATATGCGCGGCGTGCGACCGGAAGCCTTGACGGAAACGCCGATCATCGCGAAGACCGTCGAAAAAGGTGGTTCGATCGACAAGTTCGGTGTTGGCGACTATGGCGGCAATACCATCATGATCGGCGATGGGGTCGCCAACCAGATCGATGCCATTCCTGGCGATGAGGTGACCTTAACGTCACCGGGTGGATCGACGGCGTTTGGTGCCGTGCCACGGCGAAACACCTATGTTATCGGCGGAATTTTCAAAAGCGGCGTCAGCGAGATCGACAAGGCCTTTGTCTTTATGCCGTTGGAACAGGCGCAGATGTTCTTTGGCCGCGATGACGAATGGGACGCTGTCGAACTCAAGGTCGACAAGCCGTATGACATCGCGAAGTTCCGCAAGCCGATCATGGCGGCGGCCGGGGAGGGGGCGCTCTACGCCGACTGGACCGAACAGAACGCTTCGCTATGGGGCGCCCTGAAGGTGGAGCGCACGGCCATGCGGTTCATCCTGTTCTTTATCGTCATTATCGCCATGATGAATATCGTTTCGGGTATTGTCATGTTGGTGAAAAACAAGACACGCGACGTCGCCATCCTGCGCACCATGGGGGCGGATCGTTCGTCGATCGCGCGGGTCTTCTTTATTGCCGGCACCAGTATCGGGGCCGTCGGCACCCTGTCGGGCTTGGTTTTAGGGGCGTTGTTTTGCATCTTCATTCATCAGATTCAAGATGCGATCGAATGGATTTTCCGTATGAAAATCTTCCCGGCCGACATCTACTATCTCGACCATATTCCGGCACGGATGGAGTTGTCGGAAGTTGCTTTCGTGGTGATTTCCTCGCTGCTGGCCGCCAGCATTTCGACTCTGTTCCCGGCCCTGTGGGCGTCCAAGCTCGAACCGGTGGAGGCCTTGCGCTATGAGTAGTGTGTTAAGCCTCAAGGGGCTGCATCGCGATTACGATACGGGCGAAGGCCGCAAGTTGGCCGTGCTCAAGGGCGTCGACCTCGAGGTCAATGCCGGCGAATTGGTCGGTTTGGTCGGGCCGTCGGGCTCCGGTAAGTCGTCGTTATTGCATGCCGTTGGCTTGCTGGAAGCTGCGCCCAATACGCGGTTGATCATCGACGGTCAGGATTTCGCCAAGGCCAATGACGATCAGCGAACCCAGGCGCGTCTGCACAAAATCGGTTTCGTCTATCAGTTCCACCATCTGTTGCCGGAGTATACGGCGCTCGGTAACGTCGCCTTGCCCCAGCGCATTCTCGGCCGACCGACGAAGGAATGCGAGGCGCGGGCGCGGGAATTGTTGACGGCGCTCGGTTTGGGGGAACGACTCGATCACCTGCCGGCGCAACTGTCGGGCGGTGAACAGCAACGTGTTGCCGTGGCGCGTGCCCTGGCCAACAAGCCGCGTTTGCTGCTGGCTGACGAACCGACGGGCAATCTCGATCCCAACACCTCGAAACAGGTGTTCGAAGCCTTGAAGAACGTCATCAAGGAGCAGGGTGTCGGCGCCCTGATCGCCACCCATAATCTGGAACTGGCCCAGCATATGGATCGCGTGGTGCGCCTTGAGAACGGCGTGCTGGTGGAAGCCGACGTCAGCGTCGCTTTATAGTTCGCAAAATCTTCTGTCGTTTCAGCGTGTTGTCATTTTGTTCACGGTGGATGAAAGTTTTCCCTTGGCTGTGGAACAAAAGGAGAATATAGAACAAAGCATGAATTGATGTTCGGAAGAGCAAATCAAAGGATGTGGAAAAATGGTCAGCGCTGTTCATAACCTGTTGTCATTCGCCGCCGTTGCGGGCTTTGTTGTCCTCATGTGTCACCTGCTGACTCTGGCCTCTTGAGTCGGAGACAGTCGTGAGGCCCGCCTGCAGGAGTGCGTGTCGTGAGCGATCAATTTGTCCATCTTCGGGTCAGGTCGGCCTATTCCCTTCTTGAGGGGGCGATCAAGGCCTACGACATGGGCAAGTTGGCGCTGAAAAACGAAATGCCGGCTGTCGGCATGACCGACCGCTGCAATCTGTTCGGAGGTCTTGAATTTTCCCAGGCGTGCAAGGATTCCGGTATTCAGCCTATTATCGGCTGCGCTCTGCCAGTGAAGGGCATAGGCGGCACGCCGACCGAACGGTGGGGCAAAATACCGACCATCGTCCTCTATGCCCAGAACGAGCAGGGCTGGCTCAATCTCACGAAATTGTCGTCCGTCGCCTATGTCGAGGCTGATGCGATGGAGGAGCCTCACGTCACCTGGGACGAGGTTGTCGCTCACAATGACGGTCTGTTGCTGCTGTCGGGTGGTCCTGATGGTCCGGTCGACGTCCTGTTCAAGCAGAACCGGCCAGAAGAGGCGAAGGCCGCTTTGCGATCCATGCTTGAGGTGTTCGGCGATCGCTTTTACATCGAATTACAGCGTCACGACGGCAGTATCCACGGTGGCGTCAAGGGCAGCATAACCGAGGCCGGACTGGTCGACTTTGCTTATAGCAACGATGTCGCCCTGGTGGCCACCAATGACGTCCACTTTGCCTCCGCCGACCTCTACTCCGCCCACGAGGCCCTGCTGTGTATTTCGGACGGCGCTTTTATGGGCCAGGAAGATCGTCGCAAAGTGACGCGCGACCACTGGTTCAAGCCGGCCAAACTGATGCGCGAATTGTTCGCCGACTTGCCGGAAGCCTGCGACAATACCGTGGAAATTGCTCGGCGCTGCGCCTTCATGGTCAGCAAGCGCGATCCCATCCTGCCGCGTTTCGACACTGGCGCCGGCCGCAATGAAGCCGAGGAATTGGCCTGGCAGGCGCGCGAAGGATTGAAGATGCGCCTGTCGCAGGTTCAGTTGGCCTTTCCCGCCGAAGACTACTGGGCGCGTTTGGAGCGCGAAATCGGCGTCATTCAGAAGATGGGCTTTCCGGGCTACTTCCTGATCGTTTCCGACTTTATCAAATGGGCGAAATCGCACGGCATCCCGGTAGGACCAGGGCGGGGATCGGGCGCCGGCTCCGTCGTCGCCTGGGCATTGACCATTACGGACCTTGATCCGTTGCGCTTCGGTCTGCTGTTCGAACGCTTCCTCAATCCAGAGCGGGTCTCCATGCCCGACTTCGATATCGACTTCTGTCAGGAGCGGCGCGAAGAGGTCATTTCCTACGTCCAGCAGAAATACGGACGCGATCGGGTGGCTCAGATCATCACCTTCGGTACATTGCAGGCGCGCGCCGTTCTGCGCGACGTGGGACGGGTGATGCAATTGCCGCTGGGGCAGGTGGACCGTCTGTCCAAGATGGTGCCGAATAATCCGGCCAATCCGACGACCCTGGCCCAAGCCATCGAGATCGAACCGCGCTTGCGCCAGGCGCGCGACGAAGAAGAGACCGTCAAGCGATTGCTCGATACGGCATTGAAACTGGAGGGGCTTTACCGCAACGCTTCGACCCACGCCGCCGGTATCGTCATTGGTGATCGTCCACTGACGGAACTGGTGCCCCTCTATCGCGATCCGCGTTCCGACATTCCCGCCACCCAGTTTAACATGAAGTGGGTTGAAAGCGCAGGCCTGGTCAAGTTCGACTTCCTCGGACTGAAGACCTTGACCGTGCTTGATCGCGCCATGAAATATCTGCTCAAGCGCGGCGTTGAGATCAATTTCACAACCCTGCCGCTCGATGATGCGCCGACCTATGAGCTCCTGGCGTCGGGCCAGGCGATCGGGGTGTTCCAGCTTGAAAGCCAGGGCATGCGCGACACCCTGCGCAAGTTGCGGTGCGGATCGCTGGAAGAGATAACCGCCTTGATCTCGCTTTATCGTCCGGGCCCGATGGACAATATCGATACCTATGTCGACCGGAAATTCGGCCGCATGGAGATCGATATGCTCCATCCCAGCCTGGAGCCGATCCTCAAGGAGACTTACGGCGTTATCATTTATCAGGAACAGGTGATGCAGATCGCCCAGATCCTGTCGGGCTATAGCCTCGGTGAAGCCGATCTGCTGCGCCGCGCCATGGGTAAGAAGAAGAAGGAGGAAATGGACCTGCAAAAGGCGCGCTTCATTTCCGGCGCCGCTGAGAATAACGTCCCCGAAAGCCAGGCCGATTTCATTTTCGAACTGGTCAACAAGTTCGCCGGCTACGGTTTCAACAAGTCGCACGCCGCCGCCTACGCCTTTATTTCGTACCAGACGGGCTATCTCAAGGCTAACTATCCGGTCGAGTTCTTTGCGGCGACCCTCAGCCTGGATATCACCAACACCGATAAACTGGCGGTGTTCTATCAGGACGCGCGACGCTTCAATGTCGTCATCCGTCCGCCCGATATCAATCGCTCCATGGCCGATTTTGACGTTGAAAACGGCGAGGTGCTGTACGCGCTGGGCGCTATCCGCAATGTTGGCTTCGAAGCCATGTTGAGCGTTGTTCAGGCGCGGGAGGAGGGTGGCAAGTTTACAGACCTGTTCGACTTCCTGGAACGTATCGATCCGAAATCGGTCAACAAGCGGGCGCTGGAAAATCTTGCCAAGGCGGGCGCCTTCGACTCCATACATCCCAATCGGGCGCAAATCGTCGGCGCCGCTGACGTCCTGATTGCCTATGCCCAAAGCATGGCTGCCGACCGCGCTTCGTCGCAGGTCAGCCTGTTCGGCTCCAATGAATCGTCTCGGCCGCGCCTGCCCAATATTCCGGCGACTTCGGGGCCGGCGCGTCTTGATGAGGAATTGGCGGCGATCGGCTTCTATCTGTCGGGACACCCGTTGCAGGACATGGTCGAGGTATTCAAGCGCCGGCGCATTACTCTTTATGCCGAAGCACTCAGCCTGGCCGCCGAAGGTCAGGAAGCCTTCCGCATGGCCGGTGTCGTGCGGCGCCGCCAGGAACGGGCAGCCGCGGGGTCGGGCGAAAAGTTCGCCTTTGTCACCCTGTCCGACCCGACGGGCGAATATGAAGTGCTGTTCCCACCGGAATCGCTGCGCAAGAACCGCGACCAACTCGAGCCCGGCGCTTCGATCGTTCTCAAGGTCCGTTGTAAGGGCAAGGACGGTGAAGTGCGCTTCTTTGGGGACGACGCAGGGCCGATGGCCGCTACCTTGAAAACCGACGACCTCGGCCTGAAAGTCTATGTATCGGCGCAGATCATCGATCTCGCCAGTCTGCGCGCACAGCTCGAAGCGGCCAAGGCCGAGCGAGGGAGTGAGATCAGTCTGATGACCGACCTGGGCAGCGAAGGTCAGATCGAATTCAAATTACCGCAGCGCTATAATCTCGACGCGCATCTGCGCGGCAGCCTCAAGATGACGCCCGGCGTTTTGTATTTCGAAGACGTTTAGTTACAAAAGCATGGTTTTTCTTTTGTCTGAGGGTTGCTTTTTTTTGAAATTGTGAATAGGTGCACGCCATCTCACACGCAGATGTGCGCCATTATCCTCATGATAATAGCGTTCCGAGGTCGAGAGGGGCATGGGTCCTTCAAGGCTTTTCTATCTGCGGAGGATTATCGGAAGAAGGATACGACTCTCATGGCTATGCCAGAAATCTCTATGCGCCTTTTGCTCGAAGCTGGCGCGCACTTCGGTCACCAAACCCACCGTTGGAACCCGAAGATGGAACGCTACCTGTTTGGTTCGCGCTCCAACATCCATATTATCGACCTGTCGCAATCGCTGCCGCTGTTTCACCAGGCCCTCTTAAAGGTCCGTGAAGTTGCTGCTGCCGGTGGCCGCGTCCTGTTCGTCGGTACCAAGCGCCAAGCCCAAGGCCCCGTCGCCGTCGCCGCCAAGCGTTCGGCGCAATATTACGTCAACCACCGCTGGCTGGGCGGCACGCTCACCAACTGGCGCACCATTTCGGGCTCGATCGCTCGTCTGCGCGAGCTGGAACAGGTTCTCGACAACAATCCGGCCGGCCGTTCCAAGAAGGAACTGCTGACCCTGACGCGTGAACGCGAAAAGCTGGAACTGAGCCTCGGCGGTATCAAGGACATGGGCGGCATCCCCGATCTGATGTTCGTGATCGACACCAATAAGGAAGGCATTGCCATCCAGGAAGCCCGCAAGCTCAACATCCCGGTTATCGCCATCCTCGATTCGAATTCGGATCCCGACGGTATCACCTATCCGGTCCCCGGCAATGACGACGCCGCCCGCGCCCTGCAACTGTACTGCGACCTGGTCGCCGACTCGGTTCTGGACGGCCTGGCCGCCGGCCAAGTCGCTTCGGGCCGCGATCTCGGCGCCGCCATCGACCCGATCGAGCCTGCCCTCGCCGAGCCGGCCGAGGCTTCCACTGAAGCCTAGTTTTTCTATGTGGGGCTTCCCATATAGCGGCTTCCCCAAAGTAGTGTGCGCAGCTTAAAGCCGGGTCGAAAACCCAGATTAGAGCGAAGTGACTTTTGGTAGAATGTCATTTCGCTCTAATCATTTGTTTTTGACGCGCAATTTATCCAAAAAGTGGGAGGCACTTTTTGGATTGCGCTTTAAGCCGTTGCTCAATTGACATGAATGGCCGGTAAGACGGCTGCATCTGAAACTTTTGATTCTGGAGACACTCCATGGCTGAAATCACAGCAAGCCTCGTCAAGGAACTGCGCGAAAAGTCCGGCGTCGGTATGATGGACTGCAAGAAAGCCCTGACCGAAAACAATGGTGACATCGAAGCATCGATGGACTGGCTGCGTACCAAGGGCCTCAGCAAGGCCGCGAAGAAGGCTGACCGCGTTGCCGCCGAAGGCCTGGTCGTGGTCGCCACCAAGGTCGATGGCAAGGGCATGACCGCCGCTGCTGTTGAAGTCAACGCCGAGACCGACTTCGTCGCCCGCAACGAACTGTTCCAGACCGTGGTACGTCACGCCGGCCAGGCCGGCCTGACCGCCAGCAGCGTCGAAGACGTCGCCGGCGCCGTTCAGGACGAGATCACCAACCTGATCGCCACGATCGGCGAAAACATGGTTGTGCGTCGTTTCGACAAGTTCACCGTCGCCGAAGGCGTCGTTGCATCCTACATCCACAACGTCATCGCTTCGCCGGACCTCGGCAAGATCGCCGTTCTGGTCGCTATCGAATCCGCTGGCGACCCGGACGTGTTGAAAGACATGGGCCGCAAGATCGCTATGCACGTCGCGGCTACCCAGCCGCTGTCGCTGTCGGTCGAGGACCTGAACCAGGAACATGTCGAACGCGAAAAGGCCATCCTGACCGAACAGGCCAAGGAATCCGGCAAGCCGCTGCAAGTCATCGAAAAGATGATCGAAGGCCGCATCCGTAAGTTCTACGAAGAAGTTGTGCTGCACAAGCAAGCCTTCGTCATGAACCCGGATCAGACGATCGAGCAGTTGGTGGCCGAAACCGCCAAGACCCTCGGTACCCCGGTCAAGATCACCGGCTTCACACGTCTCGCCCTCGGCGAAGGCGTTGAAAAGCCGGTCGCCCTCGATTTCGCGTCGGAAGTTGCTTCGATGACGGGCGGCCAATAAGCTTATCCATAAAGCTTCCCCATAAATCTACCCATTCAGGGGCGCGGCATTTGACATGTCCGCGCCCCTTTGTCTATTCAAAGACAACGCAAAGCGCTAAAGCGACGCTGCCACGCGTCGCCTGACTGATTCACCGGAGCTCCCCATGACCGATATGCCGACCGCGACGCCTTCAGAGCTGAAATACAAGCGCATCCTGCTGAAGATTTCCGGCGAGGTCCTGATGGGCGATCAGGGTTTTGGGATCGACATGAAGACGGTCCAGGCCGTGGCAGAGGAAGTCGCGGATGTCGCTCGTCTCGGTGTCGAATTGTGCCTGGTGATCGGTGGGGGTAATATCTTCCGCGGCCTGTCCAAGGCCGCGGTCGGGATGGAACGCTCCAGCGCCGACTATATGGGCATGTTGGCGACCGTCATGAATGCCCTGGCCATGCAGAACGCCCTTGAAAAACAAGGCATCGACACCCGCGTTCAATCGGCAATCCAGATGAACGCCGTATGCGAGCCCTTCGTGCGCCGCCGTGCCATCCGCCATCTCGAAAAGGGCCGGGTGGTCATCTTCGCCGCCGGGACCGGCGCGCCCTATTTCACCACCGATACCGCCGCGGCTCTGCGAGCGGCGGAAATGAACTGCGACGCTCTGTTCAAGGGCACTTCGGTCGATGGCGTCTACACCGCCGATCCGAAGCGCGATCCTGACGCCAAGCGCTACGACGTCCTCGACTATCTCGAAGTTCTGTCGCGTGACCTGCGCGTCATGGATGCGTCGGCTGTGTCGCTGATGCGCGAAAACGATATTCCGATCGTTGTCTTTTCGATCCGTACACCGGGCGCCCTGCATGAGGTCATTCACGGCCAGGGTACCTACACCGTCATTTCGCAATAACACAAAGGGAAAACGCCATGGCAAAGCCCGAACTCAATCGCTACAAAGATCGCATGGACAAGGCCGTTTCGGCGCTGAAGGACGACTTCAGCGGCCTGCGCACCGGCCGCGCTTCCGCCTCTCTGCTCGACCAGGTCATGGTCGACATCTACGGCTCCAGCATGTCATTGCAATCCTGTGCTGCGATCAGCGTGCCTGAACCTCGTATGATCAGTGTCAATGTCTGGGACAAGAGCTCCGTCGGCGCCGTTGAAAAGGCCATCCGCAACGCGGGCTTAGGCCTCAACCCGATCACCGATGGCACGACCCTGCGTATTCCGATCCCGCCACTGACCGAAGAGCGCCGCAAGGAATTGGTCAAGATTGCCGGCAAGTATGCGGAAACCCAACGTGTCGCCGTGCGCAATGTGCGTCGCGAAGCCATGGACGACCTTAAAAAGGCCGAAAAAGCGTCGGAGATCAGCGAGGACGAAGAGAAGAAGGGCGGCACGGAAGTGCAGGGCTTTACGGATCAGGCGATCAAGCGTATCGACGAAGTGCTCAAGGCCAAGGAAGCCGAAATCATGCAGGTGTAAATCTGCTGATGACGGGGCCTTAATCTATGTAGTTCAGGCTGGCGGTCACGACAGGACCCGCCCGCTTCAGGAAAGTTACCTGCATGCCTTTAGGCCCCATGGATGCATCGAATGACACGCCGCCGGCCGGCGTGACCGGTTCTGCGCCCAAGAGGGAAAATTCGCCCTTCCATGTCGCCATTATCATGGACGGCAATGGCCGGTGGGCGAAGGCCAAGAATCAGATCCGCACTATGGGCCATCGTGCCGGCGTCAATGCGCTGAAACGGACAATTACGGCGGCTGTCGAGCTCGGCATCACCCATTTGACCGTCTTCGCCTTTTCGACGGAAAACTGGCGCCGGCCGGAAGCCGAGGTCAATGATTTGATGGGCCTGTTGCGTGCCTTCATCAAGTCCGACCTGGAACGCCTCCGCAAGGAAGGTGTCTGCGTTCGTATCGTTGGCCAGGAAGACGGCCTGCCGCGCGACATCGTTGGCTTGGTGGACGATGCCCACGCCCGGACGAAGGACAATTCACGCTTTTTTCTTCAGGTAGCGCTCAACTATGGCGCCCAGGCCGATATCGTCGAGGCCACCAGGATCTTGGCGGCAAAGGTCAGGGACGGACAGATGAACGCCGACGATATCACACCGGAAACCTTTGGCGGATATTTGTCGACAGCCGGCCTGCCGCCGCTCGACCTGTTGATCCGCACCAGCGGTGAACATCGCTTGTCGAACTTCCTGTTGTGGGAGGCCGCCTATGCCGAGTTTGTTTTCCAGGACATTCTATGGCCCGACTACGGCCATGACGCGCTGAAAGCGGCGCTGGATATATTTGCCCGGCGTGACCGCCGCTTTGGCGCGATCGAGACCCATGTCAACCAGTCCGCCTAGCCCGGCCGCGGCGCCGGCAAAAAAAGGCGCGAAAACCCGGGAATTGATCATCAGAGTGGTTTCGGCCCTGTCGCTGATCGCCGTGGTATTGGGCATCACCATCTTGCCGATCCGTGGCATGCCGTTCTCGGAACCCTGGCCGTTCCTGGTTATGATCAGCATCGGCGTCGCCTTGCTCAGTATCGAATGGGGTTTCATGGCGGCGCCGGGCGTGTCGGGGCGCATCGCCGCGGCTGTGGCATTGGCAGCGATCAGCGGCTTGTTTGTCGGTTATCTCGGCCACCCGATCCTGTCGATTTTGATTTTGATTTTCGGCGCCCTGTGTGCCGGACTTTATGCCTATCGGTTGCAGGCCGGTTGGATGGATGCCAGCTATGGCGTTCTCTATATTGGTTTGCCCGCCGTCGTGATCATGTGGCTGCGGCAAGGCAGTGAGGGCGTTACCTGGGTGCTGTTCGCCTTCTTGATCGCATGGGCAGCCGACAGCGCCGCCTATCTAGTCGGCCGCTTGGTCGGTGGGCCGAAACTGTGGCGGCGTTATTCGCCGAATAAGACCTGGGCTGGGTTTGCCGGTGGCATGATCGCAGGCATGTTAACGGCCGGCTCGTTGTCCGACCTGACGCATCTGTTCAAGCACGATACGTCGGCCTCTCTGGTCGGACTGATCGTGGCTCTGTCGACCATGGCTGGCGATTTGTGGGAATCGGCTCTGAAGCGGCGGTTCGGGGTGAAGGACGCAGGCACCCTGATCCCTGGCCATGGCGGATTGATGGATCGTGTCGATGGGCTTATGTTCGCCATTGTAGCGGTCGGAATTATCCGAATGCTGGTCATGTTGGGTACTGTGATTTTATGACGCGTCGAATATCTATTCTCGGGTCCACCGGCTCGATCGGCGTCTCGACCCTGCGTTTGCTCGACGAGACCGGCGTCAATGGTGAGGACTACGTCATCGACACCCTGATCGGCGGGCGCAATGTCGAATTGCTGGCCGAGCAGGCGTTAAAATACAGGCCGGCGATCACGGTCCTGGCCGATCAATCCCAATGGCAAGTCTTCAAGGACCTGATGGCGGGCAGTGGTCTAGGCATTGCGTGCGGCGAAGATGCACTGCTTGCGGCAGCCGGTCGTAAGGTCGATTGGATCATGGCGGCGATAGTCGGCATCGCCGGCCTGCGTCCGACCTGGGCCGCCGCCGGAACGGGCGCCGTCCTGGCCCTGGCTAACAAGGAAAGCCTGGTATGTTGCGGCCGTGCCCTGATTGAACGCGTCGAAGCCAATGGCGGAAAGGTATTGCCGGTCGATTCCGAACATAATGCCATTTTCCAGGTGCTTGACGGGGCGCAAAAAGATACGGTCAGCAAACTCATCCTAACGGCATCCGGCGGGCCGTTCCTCGGCCGCACGCGCGAGGATTTGAAGGCCGTTACTGTCGAGCAGGCGCTCAAGCATCCCAATTGGAGTATGGGCGCCAAGATCACTATCGATTCCGCGACCCTGGCCAATAAGGGCCTTGAGTTCATTGAGGCCGCCTATCTTTTCGACATGCCCCCGTCAAAGATCGACGTTCTGGTCCATCCGCAATCGGTCATCCATAGCCTGGTCGAATATGCCGACGGGTCGTCTCTGGCGCAGCTAGGTTCTCCCGACATGCGCGTGCCGATTTCGTACGCGCTCGGTTGGCCGAAACGTTTGGCCTGGCAGGCACCCAAGCTCGACCTGGCGTCACGCGGGGCGCTGACTTTTTGCGTGCCTGACGCCGAAGCTTTCCCGATGTTGCCGCTGGCGCGTCAGGCCCTGGAAGCCGGGGAGGGCATGACCATCGTCTATAATGCGGCCAATGAGATGTGCGTAAAGGCCTTTCTCGACCGTAAAATCGCCTTCGTCCATATCGCCGAAATCGTTGAAACTGCCATGATGCGGGCTCAATTGCCCTCTATCTCTTTTGAGGATCACGGCAGTCGTGATATGGAACACGCCCTCGCTGTCGATTCCGAGGTGCGCGGCCTGGTGCAAAATCTCTTTGCCACGGCCCGTTTGCATGCGTAAAACTGCCGCGAAAATACGAGTAGGGGAGTCCGATTTTTGTTAGGTTTTCTGGCCTATATTATTCCGTTCCTGGTTATTATCTCCCTTATCGTGACCTTTCACGAACTGGGGCATTTTTGCGTGGCCCGCCTCTTCAAGACCAGGGTCGAACGGTTTTCTGTCGGTTTCGGCAAGGTACTTCTGCGTCATAAGGACAAAAGCGGCGTCGAATGGTGCGTGAGCGCCCTGCCTCTGGGCGGCTATGTCAAGTTCGCCGGTGACGAGAACATCAGTTCGATGATGCCGTCGATCGAAGATCTCGAGGCATCCCGCGCCCTGATTGTCGAACGTGAAGGCGCCGCTGCGGTTAATGACTATTTTCATTTCAAGCCGTTGTGGCAGCGCTTCCTGATCATCCTGGCGGGACCGGCAGCTAATTTTGTCCTGGCGATCATAGTTTTCACCCTGATCGTCATGGCGATCGGTCAGACTGTTATGCCGACAAAAGTTCTGAACGTTGGGTCGGGCACACCCGCCGCAGAAGCCGGTTTCCAGCCAGGTGACGTTGTTACTCAAATCGACGGTAGGGACGTCCGTGACCAGGCGGGTGAGGCCAAGATCTTGATCGTCTTGCGCGCCAATACGCGCACGCCGTTTGTCGTGGAGCGTGGCAGCCAGACTTTGACTCTATACGCGACTCCGCAACGCACGATCATCGATCCGACCGGCAGAGACAAAACCATGACCGGTGGGCGCCTTGGTATCGAATTCGCCAACCAGCCGACCCAGCGTCGCGTCAATCCCTGGGAGGCCCTGGTCATCGGCAATGCTCAGACATGGCGGGCCCTCGATACAAACCTGACCTATATCGGCCGCATTTTTATCAGAAGAGAAAATGGCAGTCAGATTGGCGGCGTCCTTGGCATGGCCAAAGCAACCGGCGACATGACTATGGCGATTGCTCAAGCCAAGGTGCCGGTCTATGTGAAGGTCATTAATTTCGTGCTGAACAGTCTCAACATGATGGCCTTGATTTCGATTGGAGTCGGTTTCTTGAATCTGTTGCCTGTGCCGGCATTGGACGGTGGTCATCTGGCCTTTTATGCCTATCAAAGTGTGACCAAAAAGACTATTCCGCAGGGAATTCAGAATGCTGCCTTCCGGATTGCCATAGTGCTGGTATTAGGGCTAATGCTATTCGCCGCGTGGAATGATATTAACCACATCGGCCTTCCGCACTTTTTCGGGGGACTGTTCTCGTGATCCGGCCAGTCGCACACTGTCTTAAAGGTATTTCTTCATGTCCGGCCTGACTTCGCTTAATCCTTCGTCAGACCTGACTGCATCATCTGCTAACCGAGGCCACATGACCCGTACCCGTATCCTAACCCTCAGCGTCAGTGTTCTGGCGCTTGCCCATCTCGGGCTGGCCGCTACGGGGGCTGAGGCACGCGTCTTCATGCAGGACGCCCAGCAAGGCGCGCCGGCCGGGCCCGATGCCACGCAACCGCCGGCGGATGCGGAGCCTGCCCCTCAGGCTCCTCAGACCGCGCACATCGATCGCATCACGATCGAGGGCAATGAGCGTATCGATTCGCAGACCATCATCTCCTATCTGCCGTTTCAGACCGGAGCCACGGTCGACTCCGAACTGATCGACAGCGGCGTGAAGGCGCTGTATCGCACCGATCTGTTCTCGGATGTGCAGATTGCGATGAACGGCAATGAGATGGTCGTCACGGTCGTCGAGTCGCCGATTATCAACCAGGTCGTCTTCGAAGGTAACCATGCCCTGACAAAGGACAAACTTCGCGATGAAGTCCAGATTCGCCCGCGCGGCGTCTTTACCAAGGCCAAGGTTCAGGAAGACGTCCAACGCATTATCGAGCTGTACCGCAAGGGCGGCCGCATCTCGGCAACCGTGACGCCGAAGATCGTCGAACTGCCGCAAAAGCGTGTCGACTTGATCTTCGAAATCAATGAAGGCGCCAAGACAGGCGTGTCGTCGGTCAATTTTATCGGCAACAAGGCTTTTTCCGACAACGATCTGAAAACGACTGTCGTGACGCAGAAGTCGCTGTGGTGGAAATTCTTCTCGTCGAACGACAATTACGATCCCGACCGGATGGATTATGACCGCGAGCAGTTGCGCAAGTTTTACACCAACCGTGGCTATTACGATTTCCGTGTCATCTCGGCCGTGGCCGAACTGACGCCGGACCGTAAAGATTTCGCCATCTCCTACACGTTGGATGAAGGCCAAAAGTACAATTTCGGCCGCATCACCATCAAAACCGATAACGACAAGCTGAAGGCCGAAAACCTCCAGCACGCCATTTCGATCAAGCCGGGCCAGCTCTATGAAAGCGATCGCGTGCAGAAGGCGGTCGATGACCTGACCTTCGCGGCCGGCGCGGCTGGGTACGCGTTCGTCAAGATCGATCCTCAGGAAGACGCCGATCCCAACGATCACAATGTCGACCTAACCTTCGACGTGCACGAAGGTGCGCGCATCTATATCGACAAGATCAATATCGTCGGCAACACGCAGACGCTTGATCGTGTTATCCGCCGTCAGATGCTGGTCTCCGAAGGCGACGCCTATAACAAGGCGCTCTTGGAACGTTCCAAGATGTACATTAACGGCCTCGGCTTCTTCAAGCAGGCTGAAGACGGCGTCAAGATCACCGAAAAGCCGTCGGCGAATCCAGGCAAGACCAATATCGAGGTCGCCGTTCAGGAACAGCCGACGGGTGAATTGTCGTTCGGCGCCGGTTTCTCGTCCTACCAAAAATTCATTCTCGATATCGGGATCAGCCAAGCCAACTTCCGCGGCACCGGCCAGGACGTGCGCGTCCGTGTCCAAACGGGTTCGATACAAAAGGACATCGAAGCGTCGTTCACCGAGCCGCACTTCATGGGCCGCGATGTCTCGGCGGGTATCGATCTGTTCTCCAGTTCGTATAATTATACCGGCGTCGATTTCTCGACATCGTCCAGCGGTGCTGGTGTTCGTTTGGGCTATAACCTGAACGGTTATTCGATCCTGCGTTTGCGTTATAACCTGCGGCGCGACTTTATCACGACGAGCGGCGCCTGCGACGGCCTGATCTATAATTGTGGCGCCGGCGTCACCTCCAGTGTCGGCTATTCGCTGGGCTTCGACCTGCGCAACGATTACATCCAACCGACCCGTGGATGGATGTTCACCTTGCGGCAGGATTTTGCGGGCTTGGGCGGCGATGTCAAATATGTCGACTCCGAGATCGAAGGCCACTGGTACCATGGATTCAAGAAGGACATGATCCTTCATGTGTCCGGTACCGCGGGTTCCAAAATTGCATGGGGTGGCGATGCTATCCGCATCAATGATCGCTTCTTCAAGGGCGGCGATACGATGCGCGGTTTCGAGTACGCCGGTATGGGCCCGCGCGATCTGTCGACGGGCTACGCCCTGGGCGGCCAGACCTATGCCATCGGCTCGGTCGAACTGGGCATTCCGAACAAGCTGCCGGACCAATACGGCCTTAAAACGGCTCTATTTGTCGATATAGGTACGCTTGGAAGTGTTTCCAATCGTCTTAAGGTCAATTCAACGACGGGTGCACCGCTGACCAATATTGTCGATGACTTGTCTCTGCGGGCGTCGGCGGGTATTACTATTCGCTGGAAATCCCCGATGGGGCCGGTTCAGTTCGATCTGAGCCAGGTCCTGTCCAAAGAAAGCTACGATAAGGTCGAAACCTTCCGTTTCTCGCAATCCACACAGTTCTAAACCACAAACCGAAGTGCTTAAAATCATGAAAAAATCATCGCTTCTCATCACACTGAGCGTTTTGGCCCTGGCGGGCGTATCCGGTCAGGTCTTCGCTCAGGCGGCTGCTCCCGCAGCGCCTACTCCGCCGACCTTTGGCGCACCTATTGCCGGTCAATGCGTGCTCGATACCAACGAAGCCATGTCCAATTCCAAAATGGGCAAGGCTGCCGTCGATCGTTTGAACCAGCTTAACGGCGTGGTCCAAAGCGAAATCAGCGGTCTGAGCACGCAGCTCGATACGGATCGTAAGGCCTTGCAAGCTGCCCAGCCGGCCAAGACCGCAACGCCTGCCGTCGTGCAAGCCTTCCAAACCAAGGCACAGGCCTGGGAGCAACGCGCTCAGCAATTGCAGGCCTTGGCGCAGCAGCGCGATCAAGAAATGCAATATACCCGGCAAGCGGCTATGTCGTCGATCTTCATGAAGATGGTCCCGCAGATCAGTTCTGTTGTTACCGCCAAGGGGTGCTCGACCGTTGTGTCCGCAGACAGCCTCGTGCGCTATCCCGTCGGTTCCGGTGAAACACAGACGACCTTCGTCTATGTCAATCCTGCTATGGACATCACGAGCGCGGTCGTGCAAAAGCTCGATGCTACGGGTGAGCTTCTGCCCACCTTCAATCGCGTCGATCTGAGCCAACAAGGCGCAGCTCCGGCCCAATAAAACCGGATTCATCACCGTTCATGCCTGATCTGCGCTTTTTTGATACCAGTTCAAAAATAGACTTGGATCAGGTGGCGGCCTTGACGGCGACCCGCCTGGGTCGTCCGAATGTAAAGGGGAGCGGCTACGTTGTAGCCTGCGCCCCTTTATCTTTGGGCGGGGCCGGATTCAGTGGTGAGGGAAAGGCGGCTTATTTCAGCGACCGCCGCTACCTGACCGATCTGCATCGTACAGAGGCCGAGTTCATTTTCGTCACTGCCGATTATGTCGAGCACGTCCCAGGGCACAGTGTACCGATCGTCAGTGCCAGCCCGCAGGCCTCATGGTCGCGGTTGGCAGCGAGGCTGTATAAACCGCGGAAGCACGAAGGCATGGCGGCCATCCATCCGTCGGTTAAGCGCGAAGAGGGCGTGACCCTGGGCGTTGGTGTTGTGCTGGGGCAGGACGTCGAGATCGGCGCAGGGACCCGCATCGAAGCCTACACCGTCGTGGGACCGGGTGTGCGGATCGGCCGTGATTGCACGATTGGAGCCCATACAACCATCTACTGTGCCCTGTTGGGCGACCGTGTCCAATTGTCATCCGGTGTTCGTATTGGGGAGGCCGGTTTCGGTGTGTCCGGCGACGCGCGCGGTTTGGTCGATGTGCCGCAGTTGGGCCGCGTGATTCTTCAAGACGACGTCAGCATTGGCGCAGGCACCTGCGTTGACCGAGGCGCCTATGAAGACACGATCATCGGCGAAGCGACCAAGATCGACAATATGGTCCAGATCGCCCACAATGTACGTATTGGTCGCAACTGTATCGTGGCAGCGCACTCCGGCCTGTCGGGCTCGGTGACGGTCGGTGACGGGGCGATGTTCGGCGGGCGTGCCGGTATTATCGATCACATCGAGATCGGCACCGGTGCAAAAGTTGCCGCCGGGGCAATTGTTTTCAAGGACGTACCGGCCGGTTCCATGGTATCGGGGTTCCCCGCCAAGCCCTCACGCCAGTTTTTGCGCGAAGTGGTATGGTTGGAAAAAAATGCGGCTGTTAAGGACAAGGGGTAAGACGTTTCATGACCAACCTGATTGATGATACGGGGGATGCCGCGGCTCAGGCCGGCGACGAGGCGGAGGCTGCCACGTCGGAGATCTCGAATGTTTCCGTCGATTACGCTGAGATCCTCAAGCGCATTCCGCATCGCTATCCGTTTTTGCTCATCGATCGCGGTGAACATTGGGTGAAAAACAAGTCGATGGTCGGCATTAAGAATGTCAGTTTCAACGAACCCTTCTTCAATGGGCATTTCCCGGAAAACCCAGTCATGCCGGGTGTCCTGCTGATCGAAGCCCTGGGCCAGACCGGCGCCGTCTTGATGTCGAAATCTTTAGACGCAGATGTTGAAGGCAAGACCATCTTTTTTATGTCGGTCGATGGTGTAAGGTTCCGCAGCCCCGTGCGTCCGGGCGACGTTGTCCGCATGCCGGTCGAGGTCGTTCGCCATCGCGGCGACGTGTTCAAGTTCCGCGGCGAGGCCTATGTCGGCGACAAGATCGTCTGTGAGGCCGAGTTTGCTGCCATGGTTGTCGAAAGCCCGAAATAATGCCTGTAACGATTCACCCGACCGCGATTGTGCATGATGGCGCCATGCTGGGCGAGGATGTCCAGATCGGCCCTTACAGCATTGTCGGGGCTCAGGTGACGCTGCAGGACCGGGTGCGACTTATCTCGCATGCGGTGATCGATGGCGTGACGGATATCGGCGCGGATACGGTCGTGCATCCGTTTGCGTGTTTGGGTGGGCCGCCGCAGCATTTGGCGCACAAGGGCGAGCCGACAAAGCTGATCGTCGGTGAGCGTAATCTGGTCCGCGAGCATGTCATCATGCATACGGGGACGGAAAAGGGCGGCGGCGTGACGGTCGTGGGTAACGACTGCATGTTTATGTCGGGTTCGGGCATCGCTCACGACTGTATTTTGGGCAATAACGTCATCTTGGCGAATTTGGCCAGTGTCGGCGGGCACGTGAAGATCGGCGATTTTGTCTTTCTCGGTGGATCATGTGCCGTTCACCAATTTGCCCGCTTGGGGCGGTATTGTTTCATCGGTGGCGGCGCAGTCGTGACGAAGGATGTCATTCCGTACGGCTCGGTGTGGGGTAATCATGCGCGGCTGGAAGGGCTGAACTTGGTCGGATTGAAGCGCCGTGGCTTCTCGCGTGAATTGATCCTGGCGTTGCGGACGGCATATCGTATGATGTTCGCCGAGGAAGGCACCTTCCAGGAGCGGTTGGACGACGTGCTGGAGAACTTCTCGGATATCGACCAGGTGGTGGAGATCGTGCGGTTTATCCGTGAGGATTCGACACGGCCGATTTGTTTGCCGTCGGAATAGCGCTGTCGAGTAACGGGGTGTGGGGCCTGTGGCCCCGCATCTTCTGCTTTCTTTTCTGTCTCCGCCCATTTGGGCGAAAACAGAAAAGAAAATAAGGCATGGGGCCACAGGCCCCAAACCCCATAATTAGATAGCGAAATGTCGAACAACAACAAACTCGCCCTGATCTCCGGCGCCGGCGCCCTTCCCATCGAAGTCGCCGACTATCTCGCGCGCACCGAACGCCCCTATGTCGTCATTCGTATCGCCGGGCTATCTGAGCCCGAACTCGACATACATTATGGCCATACCCTGGGCCTGGGCGACTTTGCCAAGCTGTTTGAAATCCTCGCCTCAGAACAATGTCAATCCGTCTGCATGTGTGGCTATGTCAAACGCCCGGATTTTGATACCATGGATAAGGACCACGGCGGTGCAAAGGTCCTCCCGGGCATTCAGTCGGCCGGACGGGGCGGTGACGACTCACTGCTGCGTCAGGTCGCCAAGGTTATCGCCAGCCAGGGCTACCACATCGAAGGCGCCCACGAAGCCAATCCCGAACTCCTGATCGGTTCAGGTCTGCAAGCCGGGCCCGATCCATCACCGGAGGCTATGGAAGACGCTCACGATGCCCTCCGCGTCGCCGCCGCCATCGGCGCACTCGATATAGGCCAGGCAGTCGTGGTTGCCGGCCGCACCACCTTGGCTGTCGAAGCCCAGGAAGGCACCCAGGCTATCCTGCATCGCGTAGCGACTCTGTCGCCGACCCTGCGAGGCTCGCATTCTAATCGCAAGGGTGTCCTCGCCAAGCTGGCCAAGCCTATCCAGGACTTGCGCCTTGACATGCCGACCATCGGCGTCAGCACGGTCGAGGATGCCGCGGCGGCGGGCCTGTGTGGCATTGTCGCGCGCGCCCACGCCCTGTTGATTATCGACAAGGCGGCCGTCTATCAACGCGCTAACGAGCTCGGTCTCTTCATCTACGGTCACGATGTCCAAAACTAAAATCATGTTGGTGGCCGCCGAAGCGTCCGGCGATATGCTGGGCGCGGGCCTGATCCATGCCCTGCACGCGCAACGTCCCGATCTGGACCTGACCTTCGTCGGCATTGGCGGTGCGCGCATGCACGAGGCCGGCGTCGCCAGTCCGTTCGATATTTCCGAGCTATCGATCCTGGGCATGCTGGAAGGGTTGAAGGCTCTGCCGCGCGTTCGCCGGCGGGTCAAGCAAGCCGCCGCCCTGGCACAGACTGAGAAGCCCGATGCGGTCGTATTGATAGATTCATGGGGCTTTACACTGCGTGTTGCCCACGCCATTCGCAAAATCATGCCGGATGTGCCGCTAATCAAATATGTTGGTCCGCAGGTGTGGGCGACGCGTCCCGGCCGCGCCAGGACCTTGGCAAGGTCGGTTGACCTGTTGCTGGCCTTGCATCCCATGGACGCGCCCTAYTTCGAGCGAGAGGGGTTGAAAACTGTCGTGGTTGGCAATCCGGCGCTGAATGTCGATTTTGGGCGTGCCGACCTCGCAGGTTATCGTAAGAGCCTGGGACTGGGGCCGGCGGATCCGTTATTGATGGTGTTGCCGGGATCCCGGCCATCGGAAATCCGCCGCCTGATGCCGGTATTTCGCGAAGTCATGGAGCGTCTGGGCCAAGCGCGGCCGCAGCTGACAATGGTTGTGCCTGTGGCCGAGACTGTGCGGGAGCTCGTCGTTGAAGCCACACGGGACTTGGCGTTGCGCTATGTCTTGATCGAAAGCGAGGATGATAAGTATAGCGCCATGAAGACGGCCGATTTGGCGCTGGCCTGTTCAGGGACGGTGTCGACGGAACTGGCCCTGGCCGGTTGTCCGATGGTCATCGCCTATAAGGTCGAGCCGTTGACCTATTGGATTTTCAAGACCATCGCGACCATCAAGCATGTGACCTTGTTCAACATCGCGGCCGGCAAGATGATCGCGCCGGAGTTCATTCAGGACGATTGTACGGCGGATAAATTGGTTAAGGCTTTGGATGAGCGGTTGGACGATAAAGCTTTACGCGACAGGCAGATAGCCGATCAGTTTTCCGCGCTGGATATCATGGGGCGAGGGCAGAGGCCGCCCGCGGAATTGGCAGCTAAGGCGGTCGTGAGTTTCCTCAAATTGTAATGGGGCGTAGGGTCCGCGACCCCACAAAACCCTACCTTTTCCAATAAATAAGCCCCGGCCAAAGGCCAGGGCATATTTATTGGAGGAAGTAAAGTCTTGGGGCCACAGGCCCCAAACCCCATTACTGTTTGATCAACCGCGTGCCGACACCGGCACATAGTCCCGTTGCACCGAACCGGTGTACAGCTGACGCGGACGGCCGATCTTCTGGCCCGGATCCTCGATCATTTCCTTCCATTGCGCGATCCAACCGACCGTGCGCGCCAAGGCGAACAGCACGGTGAACATGGTCGTCGGGAAGCCCATGGCCGACAAAGTAATACCAGAATAGAAGTCGACATTGGGGAACAGCTTGCGCGAGATGAAATACTCGTCGTTCAGTGCGATGCGCTCCAGTTCCTTGGCAACCTGGAACAATGGATCGTTCTTATCGCCGACAGCTTCCAGAACCTCATCCGCCGACTGCTTCATAACCGTGGCACGTGGGTCGTAGTTCTTATACACGCGGTGACCGAAGCCCATCAGCTTGTACTTACGGTCCTTCACGCCGGCGATGAATTCCGGAATGCGCTCCGGCGTGCCGATTTCCTTCAGCATGTTGAGCGCTTCCTCGTTGGCGCCGCCGTGGCTGGGGCCCCAGAGACAAGCGATGCCGGCCGCGATACAGGCAAACGGATTGGCGCCCGACGACCCAGCCAGACGCACGGTCGAGGTCGACGCATTCTGCTCGTGATCGGCGTGCAGGATGAAGATGCGATCCATCGCCTTCGACAGAATCGGATTGACCACATACTCTTCGGCCGGCACGGCGAAGCACATGCGCAGGAAGTTTTCCGAATAGCTGAGCTTGTTGAGCGGATGAACGAACGGCTGGCCCATGCTGTACTTGAAAGCGCGGGCGGCAATCGTCGGCATCTTGGCGATCAGACGGTGCGCCGAAATCTCGCGTTGCTTCAGATCGTGGATGTCCAGACTGTCGTGATAGAAGGCGGAGAGGGCGCCGACAGCGCCCGTCAGGATGGCCATCGGGTGCGCATCACGGCGGAAGCCGGAGAAGAAGCGGTCGAACTGCTCATGCAACATGGTGTGGCGTGTGATCGAAGTCTCAAACGGTTCGAATTCGGCGGCTGTCGGGAGTTCGCCGTGCAGCAGCAGATAGCAGGTTTCGAGGAAGGTCGACTTTTCAGCCAACTGACCGATCGGATAACCGCGGTGCAGCAGCACGCCGGCGTCGCCGTCGATAAAGGTGATCTTGCTTTCGCACGATGCCGTCGAGGTGAAGCCCGGATCATAGGTGAAGTTGTCCGTCTCGGCATAAAGCTTGCGGATGTCCAGAACGTCGGGGCCGAGCGTGCCCTTGAGCACGGGTAAATCAACGGCCTTGTCGGCAACGGTGAGCTTGGCGGAAGAGGCTTGGGTCATAGTACGCGTTACCCTCAGATAGATTGTGTGCGGCGCAACCAAAATAGCGTCGCGCCTGCTATATAAACTGTAACACTAAATGAAAAGACCCCCCTTGAGACGATTATCGGCCTCGGTCTTGCCGAGTGCTGCAAAAACCTTCGAAATGTCGGGTGCAGGATGACCGGCGGACAGAATGCCGCGTAGCACAGGTCCGATCTTGCCGAAACCAATCCCTTCATTTTCAATGAATTGCTTCAATTGTCCGTCAATTGACTCATGATCCCATGCCGTCCACGTCAACACATTTTCGTGAAGACGGGCTAGGCGTGACATCGTCTCCTCAGTCAGCATATTTTTCGTTTTATCGTCTATGTGAAATGGTGGTTTCGCCAAAGCGAACTGCGACAGCTCGGCCAGTTGTGGAATCGTTTGCGCCCGTTCCTTGATCAGCGGCAAGGTGCGGCGCAAAATTTCACGGGTTTTTGCCTTGTGATCGTCGGAAAAACCTTCGGCGGTCAGTTCTTTCATGACCAGGTCGACCAGGCGTTCCGGATCGGACAGCCGGATCCAGTGCGCATTGACCGATCCCAGTTTGGCGAAATCCAACCGCGCCGGCGCCCGGTTGATATCGGCTATATCGAACCAGGCGATGGCCTGGGCGTCGTCGAAGATTTCGTCATCACCATGCGACCAGCCCAGACGTGCCAGATAGTTGCGCATGGCCTCGGGCAAATAGCCCAGGCTTTGATAGTCTCCGACCGCCTGGGCGCCGTGGCGCTTGCTGAGCTTGGCACCATCCGGACCATGAATGAGCGGGATGTGGGCGAACACCGGCACGGCCCAGTCGAGCGCCATATAGATCAGGCTCTGGCGCGCGGCATTGTTGAGGTGGTCGTCACCGCGGATGATGTGCGTGATGCCCATGTCGTGGTCGTCGACGACCACGGCCAGATTATAGGTCGGGGTGCCGTCGGAGCGCAGCAGAACCAGATCGTCCATATCCTTGGTATTGAAGCGGACGTCACCCTGGACCGCATCATGGACCACCAGGGGCTCGTCCAGAGGTCCCTTGAAGCGGATGACATGGGGTTGGCTCATTTCATCCGCCGTTGGCGTACGGTCGCGCCAATGCGAGCGCAAAGCATGGCCGGCCGCGCGGGCCTCTTCGCGCGCCATTTCGGTCTCTTCCGGCGTCATGAAACAGGCATAGGCGTGGCCCTTGGCGACCAGTTCGGCAACGGCGGCCTTGTGGCGGTCTTCGCGCGTATGTTGGAAGACGATTGTGTCGTCGGCCTTCAAGCCTAGCCAGTCGAGTCCCTCGAAAATGGCGTCGACGGCCGGCTGGGTCGAACGCTCGCGATCCGTATCCTCGATGCGGATCAGAAACTTGCCGCCGTTATGGCGCGCGTATAGCCAGTTGAAGAGCGCCGTCCGCGCGCCGCCGATATGCAGATAGCCGGTGGGTGAGGGGGCGAAACGGGTAACGACGGCGCCCGGGGCTTGCGGATTCGATTGGGTCATGGTCAGTGGTCTTTGAAAGCCAAAAATGTGAGCGTTCTTATAGCCATCTTTGCCGCGAACCCAACCTGTTTTGAGACCCGCCGCCTTGAAATTCGCGATTTCCGTCACGCCTGACAGGTTCAAGCTATGGACGCATAAAGCTATCGATATGCAGGCGGGCCGTCTGTTCCTGTGGCTGCCGGTCGCCTTCGGGGCCGGCGCGGCGCTTTATCTTGCCTTACTGTTCGAGCCGTCCTGGTGGTGGGTTGTTCTGCCGACCATCTTGATGTTTGTCGTTGTGTGGTTGATCCGACGTATGAACTGGAATAGCTATCTTTATGGTTTTGCTCTTCTTTTGTTATTCTTCAGTCTTGGTATGACCGTTTGCAAGCTGCGCGCCGAACATGTTCGGGCACCGGTTCTCGATCCAAGCCAGACCAATTATAGCCTCCAGGCCTTCGTCATCGACAATGTCTCAGCCAGTGAAGACGCGCCGCGCCTGTTGCTGGCGCCGATTGCCATGCGCGGCGTTGATCTGAAGGATGTGCCGTTGCGGATACGCGTCAGTCTGCGACCTGGCATTATCGAAGCCGCCGGTATCAAGCCTGGGGACGCTATATCGATGTTTGCCATTCTCAACCCACCGCCGCCGCCCAATATGCCGGGCGGTTACGATTTCGCTCGTGGAGCCTATTTCCAAGGCATTGGTGGCGTCGGCTTGGTGCCCGGAACGCCGCAGGTCATCCCGGCGCCCAAACGTGGCTGGCAACTCGACTTCCTGTTGAAGCTCAACCGTTTGCGTTGGTCGATAACACATAAGATCGTTGCCGATATTACGCCGGAATTCAGCAATGGTCGCGCCATGGGCGGTTTCGCCGCGGCTCTGGTGACGGGACAGCAGGCCTTTATTCCGCAAAGCCTGACGCAGAATATGCGCGACTCCGGGTTAGCGCACATCCTGTCGATTTCCGGAGTTCATATGGCGGTCGTCGGCGGTTTCATATTTTTCGGTCTGCGCTTCCTCATGGCCTTGATCCCGCCCTTGGCCCTGCGCCTGCCGGTCAAGAAGCTCGCAGCGGCCCTGAGTATTGTTTGCATCCTGCTCTATCTCGCTATTTCGGGCAGTCCGGCACCCGCGGTACGTTCGGCCGTCGTGGCCTGCGTCGCCTTCGGCGCCATCCTGGTCGATCGGCGAGCCTTGAGTCTGCGCGCTTTGGCGATCGCCGCTATCGTCGTCCTTATCCTGACGCCCGAGGCCGTTGTCCAACCGGGGTTCCAGATGTCATTCAGCGCCACCGCAGCACTTTTGGCTCTGGCTGAGACCATGACGCCGGCCATCAGCGAACTCAGTGTTCCAGCTTGGGTGCGCTTCATCCAAAAAGGCCTGCATGGCCTGTGGTTGTCGCTGGTGGCATCCGTTGTTGCCACCCTGGCCACCACGCCGTTCGCTATCGCCTATTTCAATCGCTTCTCGGTCTACGGTCTGGCGTCCAATCTATTCGAGGCGCCAATCACCAGTTTTATCGTCATGCCGTTCCTCGCCCTGGGTACCGTGTTGTCGGCGACGCCCCTGGGCTGGCTGTGTCTGCGTATTGCCGGTGGCGGCTTGTGGCTTATCGATCGTATTGCAGATCTGACTGCCCACCTACCTCATGCCGTTATCAATTGGCCGTCGGCGCCAGCCTATGTCCTGCCGCTGTCCTTTCTGGGGCTCATATGGATTTGCCTCGTTCGCGGCAAGGGGCGTTGGCTTGGGCTATTTCTCGCGAGCAGCATTATGTGGTGGCCGCGCGTCGCGCCACCGGATATCTGGATCGATTCCGAAGGCGGCAATGCGGCCGTCCGTACCGGTGCAACCGCCTATGTTCTGCGCCCGAAGGTGCGACAGTATGGTTTCGAGCAATGGACGCATCATTACGGCCTGTCGCCCGTCGATGCTGAGGGCTATGTTTGCCAAGGCTATGGCTGTGCGCCTTTGGCGACGGCCAAATACCGGGTCGGCTTCTGGTTCAGCAATAAACCGCCGAACGACAAACGTCTTTTGCAACTCTGTCAATCCAGCGACCTGGTGGTCATGCGTAATCCGGTCGGCGACTGGCCAGCCGTCTGTCAGGGCGTCAATCATATCAGTTCAGGTGACTTCGACCGCATGGGCGCGCTGGAATTGACGCGGAGAGACAAGACCTGGCTTATCCGCGCGTCCCAGCCGTTACGCGGTAAACGCTATTGGTCAACACGGTCGGAAGAAGAAGGCAGCGATGCTGGCTATTAGTGGTAACGGCGGACGAGCCCCACCAACCGGCCTTGAACACTGACCTCGTCGGTATTGTAGATGCGCGTCTTGTAGGCCGGATTGGCGGCTTCTAGGGCAATCGATGCTCCCTTCTTGCGCAGACGCTTCAGGGTCGCTGTATCTCCGTCGACCAGGGCGACCACGATTTCGCCCGACTGGGCCGTATCCGTCTTCTTGATGACGACATAGTCGCCATTGAGAATGCCAGCATTGATCATCGAATCGCCTTCGATTTCGAGGATATAGTGCTCGCCGGCACCCAGCATCGACTCCGGGATGCGCATACGGTCACGTTCCTGCCCCATGGCCTCGATCGGCACGCCAGCCGCGATTTTGCCCAACAACGGCAATTCACGGGTATCTTCGTTAGCAGCTTTGGGCGTCTCGACAGGGCGGGCGCCTTCGACGACCTGGGGCACGAAGGCCTGACGGCCCTTCGGCGGCGCCGAGGTGGTGGCTTGGTCGGGCAATTTAATGACCTCAAGAGCGCGGGCGCGGTGAGCGAGGCGGCGGATAAAGCCGCGCTCTTCAAGGGCCGTAATCAGCCGGTGAATGCCGGATTTGGACGCCAAGTCTAACGCTTCCTTCATTTCATCGAAAGAGGGCGAGACGCCGCCTTCTTTGATGCGTTCATGAATGAACATCAAAAGTTCGCGTTGTTTGGTCGTCAACATGGGAGCACCTATATCGCACCGCTTGCACCGCCCACTTGCGGAACAAGTCATGAACCTAGGCTCGATGTTCTATATGTGTTCCCGTTAATGTCAAGCTAACGTCAGAAGTTTTTTTGTCGCATCCGTGACGTCGCCTTGGCGCATAAGGCTTTCCCCGACCAGCATGGCTGTAGCGCCGGTTTTGGCCAGCCGCGCCACGTCAAGCGGGGTGAAGATGCCACTTTCGGCCACCAATACGTGGTCCGATGACACCATGCCGGACAGGTCTTCGGTAACTTTCAAATCGACGTGAAAATCCCTGAGATTTCGGTTATTTATGCCGATCAGTTTGGATGTCAGGCGAAGGGCGCGTTCCATCTCTTCGGCATTGTGCACCTCAACGAGGGCATCCATCCCGTAGTGATGGGCAGCATCGATCAACTCGTTGGCCAGGGTATCGTCAATCATCGCCATGATCACCAGAATCGCGTCGGCGCCGATGGCGCGTGATTCGGCTACCTGCCAGACATCGACCAGGAATTCCTTGCGTATACAGGGCAGGGCAACCGATGACCGTGCGGCGGTGAAATGCGATTCGTGGCCCATAAAGCTTGGATTATCGGTCAGAATCGAAAGGCATGACGCACCACCTGCCTGATATTCAAGCGCGAGGTGCGGTGGATCGAAGTCTTCGCGAATCAGGCCTTTGGACGGACTGGCCTTCTTGATTTCAGCGATCAACGATAAGCCGCCCGGTTTCTTGTTGGCTACAAGTGCGTCGGCAAACTCCCTGGGCGCGCCGATGGCACGAATCTGCGCTTCAAGATCGCCTTGGGTGACAGCGGTGCGGCGCTGGGCGACATCTTCCCGCTTATAGGCGGCAATTTTCTCAAGAATATCGGTCATTCAGGCGGTGCTTTTCGTGGTTTCAATCAGGGTATCCAAAGCCGCCTTCGCCTTACCTGAATCGATAACCTCGCCCGCCAGATGGATACCTTCGCGCAGGGTTTCGACCTTTTCAGCGACCAGGAAGGCCGCCGCGGCGTTCAGCATGACGATGTCACGATAAGCGCCCTTTTCGCCGTTCAGCAAGGCCATCAAGGCCTTGGCGTTATAGTCAGGGGCTCCACCGGTAATGTCGGCCAGTGCGGCGCGCGGCAAGCCGACGGCCTCGGGGGTAATTTTGAACAAGCGGACATAACCGTCGCGCCATTCGGCAACCTCGGTTTCCCCCGTCGTAGTCAATTCATCCAGTCCCGAGCCGTGCACGGCCCAGGCGCGTGTGGCGCCCAGTTGGCCCAGGGCCTGGGCAATGGGGTCGACAAAGCGCACCGACGGCACGCCGACGACCTGACGTTTGGCGCCGGCGGGATTGGACAGGGGGCCCAGCAGGTTGAAGATGGTGCGGAAGCCCAGCTGTTGGCGAATCGGCGAGACGTGCCGCATGGCGCCATGATGGGCCTGGGCGAACATAAAGCAGATCCCGGCCTCATCGAGGGCCCGGCGTTGTTGCTCCAGGGTCGCTTCGAGATTAACACCGAGTTCGGCGAGGACGTCAGCCGTACCGGACTTCGACGTAATGGCGCGGTTGCCGTGCTTGGCGACCTTCAGGCCACCGCCGGCCGCTACGAAACCGACGGCCGTCGAGATATTGAGCGTATGCAGGCCGTCGCCACCGGTGCCGCAAACATCGATGACATCGTAAGGATGATCGAGCCGGATGGCGGCCGAGCGCATGGCGCGGGCGCAGGCGGCGATTTCACCGACGGTTTCGCCGCGGATACGGATGGCGGTGACGGCGGCAGCGACCTGGGCCGGTGTCGGTTCGCCACGCAAACAGGCGGCGAAGAACATCTCTGCGTCGGCCTCATCGAGCGTCGTGCCGTCGGCGAGTTTTGCCAACAAGGGCTTGAAAGCGTCAGACATAGATATTCTGGCTTTCGATTCCGGCCAGTTCGAGAAAGTTGGCCAACAATTGGTGGCCGCCTTCGGTAGCGATCGATTCGGGGTGGAACTGCACGCCATGGATGGGCCGCGTCTTGTGCTGAACGCCCATGATCTCGCCGTCTTCCGTCCAGGCGGTGATCACCAAATCGTCGGGCAAGGTCTCCTTTTTGACGGCAAGCGAGTGATAACGCGTCGCCGTAAAAGGATTGGGCAAGTCTTTGAATATGCCGGTATTGTTGTGATGAATCAGGCTTGTCTTGCCATGCATCAAGGTCTTGGCGCGGATGACGTCGCCGCCATAGGCCTGGCCGATCGCCTGGTGGCCCAGGCAAACACCGAGGACCGGCATGTCGTCGGGTGCGGCGCGCAACAGTGGCAAACAGATGCCGGCCTGGTCGGGCGCACAGGGGCCCGGCGACAGCAGGATGGCCTTGGGTGCCAGGGCAAGGGCGTCCTGCACGCTCAGGGCGTCGTTGCGATAGACCTGCGTGTCCGCGCCGAGCTCGGCCAGGTAATGGACGAGGTTATAGGTAAAGCTGTCGTAATTATCGATGACCAGGATCATGGGGGTCGCCTCCGCACCTGCTATGTAGGCAATAGGTCCAGTCTTTCCAAGCGGTTTTACTGTCCCGACTGCGCAAATCTGCCTATGGTGGCGCGGTTACACCTTGATTCGACGGAAAACCATGCCGCAAGTGATCGATGAGGAGCGCGACGAGCGGCTCGACCAGGCCCTGAACCTGCTGAAGCCGCCCGTGCGAAAGTCGACTTCGGCCTTCGTGCCATTCCTGTCGGCGGTTCTTTTGACCGGAGCCGGGGCGCTTCTGATCTATATCATCGGGCACATGCCCACCGCCAAGCCGGCCACGACCAATACCCAGCCCGTAGTCGTACAGGCCTCGCCAGGTTTTGAGCTTTCGGGGTCGTCGATGAGTGCCGCGGAATCCGACTCAGGTCAGATTCGCGACGCCGTGATCATCGGTACCGAAGATTCTCGCTAATTCTCGTAATAGACATAACGCCAGGCGTCCTGGGCGGCTTTGATGAGCGCGCCGGCCTTGTGGCAGGTCTCTTCGTATTCCGTTTGCGGTACGCTGTCGGCGACGATGCCGGCACCGGCCTGGACATAGATCATGCGATCCTTGAAGAGGGCCGTGCGCAGAACGATGCAGACATCGACGCTGCCGCCGCTCGATATATAGCCGACACCGCCACCATAGACGACGCCGCGCTTTACCGATTCCAACTCGTCGATAATCTCCATGGCGCGAACCTTGGGGGCACCGCTGAGCGTGCCGGCGGGCAGGGCGGCCAGCAAAGCGTCGACCGCATCCAGGCTTTCCGGCGCGTCGCCTTCGACATTGGAGACGATATGCATGACGTGGCTGTAGCGTTCGATAATGAACTTTTCGGTGACGCGGACCGAGGCCGGCTTGGCGACTCGACCGACATCATTGCGGCCGAGATCGAGCAGCATCAGGTGTTCCGACAGTTCCTTCGGGTCGGCCAGCAATTCGGCTTCGAGCGCCTTGTCCTCGGCGGGGGTTTTGCCGCGCGGCCGGGTGCCGGCGATCGGCCGAATGGTCAGCTTGCCGTCGCGTACGCGCACCAGGATCTCGGGCGACGAGCCGGCCAATTGGAAGTCGCCGAAGTTGAGATAGTAAAGATAGGGCGACGGATTATGACGGCGAAGGCTGCGATAAAAGGCAAAAGGATCGAGCTCGAACGGTGCCTCGAAACGGTGGCTGGGCACGACCTGGAAGATATCGCCCGCGGCGATATAGTCCTTGGCGCGTGTCACCATGGTACCGTAATCCAGCGCCGATGTTGGTGACATGAGCGGTGCTTGAATGTGGGCGCTTTGTGCCGGTTGGGCGCTGAGCGGCACGCGCAGGTCAGCCTCGACGGCGTCGAGGCGCGCCACGGCCATGTCGTGGGTCGTCCCGCAGTCGGGCCAAACCGGTGAGGCCAGAAGGATTTCGTGGGCAACATTGTCGAAAACGCACACGACCGACGGACGAACGACCACAGCATCGGGCAGATCGAGCGGATCCGGATTGGCGGCGCCGAGCGGCTCCATGAGGCGGATCATATCGTAGCCGAAGACGCCGAACAGGCCGGATGCCATGGGCGGCAGACCTTCGGGTATGTCCATACGGTTGGCCGCGACCAAGGCGCGCAGCGAGTCGAGTGTGGGCAGGGTGTCTTCGACATAGCGGCCGGCCGCTATGTCGGCGCCCTTGGCGATTTCCGCCTTGTCGCCCGAACATTTCCACACCATGTCGGGGCTGAGGGTCAGGATCGAATAACGGCCGGACAGTGAACCGCCTTCGACGGACTCGAACAGGAACGAATAAGGGCGCCCGCGCGACAATTTCAGATATGCCGAAACCGGCGTTTCGAGATCGTCGATCAGCTTGCGCCAGACGATATTGGGTTGAGCTGTCGAGGTTGCACTATCGGGGGTGAGCTGGGCGGCTATGGTGGTCACGATTTACTCTTGGCGTCTTTGGAGTCTTTGGCCTTGGGATCCGGCGGCGTAATGCCCAGGGCGCGCGAGGCAATGGCAGGATAGGTCTGCGTCTTGATCGCCTGCTTGGCGGAGGATTGGCTCAGCTCGGCAATGTCGCTGGCTACCGCCTGGGACATCTGGTTGCGTAAGATCGTCGTGCTGATATTGGCGGCGCTTGGGTCGGCTTGATGGACGGCGTCGATGTGGCCGACAGCAATCTGCACTTGCCCAACAGGCGTTGTGAAGACGTCTCCCGCCTTACCCAGGAAGATGCGGCCGCTCAAGCCCTGAGGCAACTGGCTTTTCTGCGCCGCCTGACGATCCAGGCCATCAATCTTCTGGACCTTGGCATGATAGCTGGCTGCGACAGCGTCGAAACTCTCGCCCTTGGTCAGGCGGGCTTTGGCGTCGTCGGCAGCGGCCTGCAAGGCGCTACTCAGTTTTTCCATCTGCCAGTATTGCGCCAACTCGTTCTTCACCTCGTTGAAGGGGGGCGCGCCGGCCGGTTTGACGTTGACCAACTTGAGCGCGAAATATTGCCCTTCGCCCAATTCCTCGACGTCGGATGTCCCGCCCGGTTGCAGGTCGAAAACGTCCTTGGCAAGGTTGCCGTAATGGGAATAGTCCGCCTGACCGCCGGTCTTGCCATCGACCGTCATCGGCAGGAGTGGCTCGACGGCCAGACCCAGCTTCTTGGCCGTGGCCTCGAAGTCTTCGCCGGCATCGTGGGCCTTCTGGAATTCGTTGACGACTTCGTTGACCTTGTCGGCAGCCTTTTCCTTCTGATATTCGGCGGCCAACTGGTCGCGCACGCTTTCATAGGACGGAGTAGAGCCAATCTTGATCTCGCCCATCTGAATGACGGCGATGCCGAGGCTGCCTTGAATGGGCGCCGATATTTCATCCGTCTTCATGGCGAAGGCGGCGGCCGCGATCTTGGCGTCAGGCACAGAGGATTGCGGTTTCAGGGTGAAGGGAATGACTTCGCCCTTATTAGCCTTGGCCAGGCTCTGCGCGTCCTTGCCGGCTTTCAGACCGTCTGAGATGGCCTTGGCCGCATTCATGTTGGGGGCGGTGATTTCAGTGAAGGTGCGGGTTTCCGGGGTCGTCAGACTCGACAGACGGGCCTGATAGAGCTTGTGCAGGGCGTCTTCATCGATCGGAATCGCCTTGAGATAGGCGGCCGGCGAGAACTGGACGACTAAAGCGGTGCGCAGTTCCGGCAACTGCATCTTGGCTTCGTTCTCCTTATAAAAGGCCAGGAGGTCGGCGTCGGTCGGAACGGGCGGCTTGGCGACGCTATCGGGCGAGATCACGAAAATGCTGGTGTCGCGCTTTTGCATGCCGACCGCGGCATCGGCGGCGGCGAAAATGCGCGGTGTCTTCAAACCGGCCATGGCGGCATCGAGAAACTGGCTGCTCGACAACTGGTCATGAAACTCGCCGTAATAGGCCTCTTCGGTCAACTGATGCTCAGACAGTAGCCGGCGATAAAGGTCGCGGTCGAAATGGCCGGTTACAGGGTCGAAAAACGCAGGATTCTTGGCGATCTGGTCGACCACTAACTTGGCCGATGGCTTCACGCCGATCTTGTCCAGCCAGGCGAGGAAGGCAGTCTGTTTACCCAGTTCTTCCAGCATCTGGATGTGGAGGCCGGCCTTGACGAAATCTTCGTTGGTAACGGTTTGGCCCTGTTGGGCCTGGCGTTCCTTATAGGCGTCGAAGCGTTGCTTGAAATCCGACGCCGTGATTGTGCGTTTGCCTGCCGTCACGACGTTGCTGTCATTGACCGGATTGAAGACATCGCGCAGGCCGAATACGGCAAAGGACGCGATCAGCAATCCCATGAGCGCCGTGAAGATCCACGACTTGGTAAACTCGCGCAACATGCTGATCATAGGCTTCTTTTCATCCTGTAGAGTCGTGAACCGTCGCCGCGCAACGCGCGGTGTTCACAGATATAAGGCGTGTCTTTACGGCACGATCAAGGCTGTTACAAAGGGAATTTATATGTTTCAAGTTTTTCTTGGCTCCTGTACGTCTGTTGCAGACAGGTTTTTGAAAAACTGTCACAGTTAGAGTCCGCATGCGCCTCCAACAAGGAAGGGGCAGCGCAACCAATGCCACATGAAAAAGATCAAGACACCGCCATGCCTCAAAGAGACTTGCCGAAACGGCATCTTATCGCCGCCAATTGGAAGATGAACGGACTGAGTTCAGCGCTTCCAATGGCTGAAACCGTCGCCAGCCTAAGCCGCGCTCACAAGGCCCGGGTCGCTCTGTTCCCGCCCGCTACACTTCTTCCCATATTGGCGCGCGCCCTGGAGGGCAGCGGTATCGTCCTGGGCGGTCAGGATTGTCATCACGCCGATCATGGCCCCTATACGGGCGACATTTCCGCCGCCATGCTGAAAGATGCCGGCGCCGATATGGTCATACTTGGTCACAGCGAACGCCGCCACGGTCACCTGGAACCCTGCGCCCTGGTGGCGCGCAAGGCCGTCGCCGCCCTGAAGGCCGGGTTGGAACCGATCATCTGTATCGGAGAGACCCTGGATCAGCGCCAGGCCGGCTTAACCGTGCAGGTGTTGTCCAAGCAATTGAACGACAGCCTGCCGGAAGATCTGCGGGGCAGGGTGTTCCACGTTTCCTACGAACCGGTCTGGGCCATCGGCACTGGGCTGGTGGCATCCGACGAGCAGATACTCGAGGCCTTTGCCCTGATCCGCAAATATATCGACAGGCGTTTCGGCAAGGAGGCGCATCCTCACCTGCTTTATGGAGGTTCGGTCAAGCCGTCGAACGCTGCGCATTTGTTGAAGCTCGATGGTGTCAGCGGCGCTCTGGTCGGCGGCGCTTCGCTGACGGTTGAGGAATTCATGCCGATCGTTGCCGCGGCCGACTGATAATACTTTCGGGCGGCCGGTTCCGTCCTTGCGCCCCTTGTAATCCTCAGCTCACGCCATATTTCTGTTCCGCACCCTATGGTCAATCGCGCGCGACGATGCTAAGGGCCGCTACAACTGTGTCCGGGCCTATGCCCGACGCAATCATCATTGAAGACTTGGCAAGATAAATACCCGACATGATATTTGGCATTCTCCTGACTATTCAAATCATCATCTGCGTCAGCATGGGCGGGTTAATCCTGATCCAGCGCTCCGAGGGTGGCGCGCTCGGCATGGGGGGCGGACCGTCGGGCTTCATGTCGGCACGGGGCGCCGGCAATCTCCTGACGCGTATGACCGGCATACTGGCCTTTCTGTTTTTCGCCAATTCTATCGGTTTGACCATCGCGGGTAATATGGAAACCCGCGCTACCTCGGCTATCGACAAGGTCGACACCAGCGGTATCACGCTGGACAAGTCGAGCCTGCCGACCGCCCCGGCTGCCGCGGCGTCTTCGACATCGTCGGCGCCTTCGCTGAGCGACCTGCCCCTGGCGACCACGCCGTCGCTGGCGCCTGCCAGCTCAAGCGCTGCGCCGGCCGCCACTCCCAAGGCCAGCGCATCGAATGCGCCCCTGACCGCTATGCCGCCGCCGCTTAAGCTGCCGTCCTCGTCGTCCTCATCTTCATTGACGCAAAAGCAGATCGATACCGCCAAGGCGAACATCTTCAATACGTCCTCGTCGTCGGCCAGCAAGGCTCCGGCATCGGCTTCGGCCAGCAAGGCGCCATCGTCGTCGTCTTCGGCGTCGAAAACCGCCAACGCGCCGGCAGCGCCCGCGTCTTCGTCCACAAGTTCCGCCCCGCACTAAGGGCCGAATCACTTTAGCGTTCTGAAGTTCAGACCCACGGGTATTAACTCGTGGGTCTTCTATATTTTTGATTTTCGCAGTCCGAAAAAGCGGTGACGTTTTTGCCGGATTGCCTGGATGGTTTGAATTATGGCCCGTTTCGTTTTCATCACTGGCGGGGTGGTCTCCTCGCTTGGCAAGGGACTGGCGTCGGCGGCCCTGGGTGCTTTGCTCCAGGCCCGGGGCTTCAAGGTTCGACTCCGCAAGCTTGACCCTTATCTTAATGTCGATCCGGGCACCATGTCGCCCTACCAGCACGGTGAGGTCTTCGTCACCGACGACGGCGCCGAAACCGACCTCGATCTCGGCCACTATGAGCGTTTTACCGGCGTCAATGCGCGGAAGAGCGACAATATCACCACCGGCCGCATCTATTCCAACATCATCGAAAAAGAGCGCCGCGGCGACTATCTGGGCGCCACCGTCCAAGTCGTGCCGCACGTCACCGATCAGATCAAACAGTTCGTGCTGTCCGATCAGGGCGACGCCGACTTCATCCTGGTCGAAATCGGCGGTACGGTCGGCGATATCGAAGGCCTGCCGTTTTTCGAAGCCATCCGCCAGTTGGGGCAGGAACTGCCGCGCCGGCAGTGCTGTTTCATCCATCTGACGCTTTTGCCGTTCGTCAAGACGGCCGGCGAGATGAAGACCAAACCGACCCAACACAGTGTCAAGGAACTGCGCTCCATCGGCATCCAGCCGGATATCCTGTTGTGCCGCTGCGAGCAGGAAATCCCGGCGGAAGAGCGTCGCAAGATCGGGCTCTTCTGTAATGTCCGCGAAACGGCGGTCATCCAGGCCATGGACAGCGACAATATCTATGCCGTGCCGATCGATTACCATCGCCAGGGGCTCGATACGGAAGTCTTGAGCGTCTTTGGCATGGAAGCACCCGCGGCGCCGGACCTGTCCTTGTGGGAGGACATCACCCGCCGCTACCAATTTCCCGATGGCGAAGTTTCCATTGCCATTGTCGGCAAGTACACGGTCTTAAAAGACGCTTACAAGTCCTTGATCGAAGCCGTTTATCACGGTGGCATGGCGAACAATGTCCGCGTCCGCATCGACTGGGTGGAATCGGAAACCTTCGAGGGCGCGCCGGAAAACGTCATCGAACGGCTGGAAAACGTCCATGCCATATTGGTGCCCGGCGGTTTCGGTGAACGCGGCGCCCTGGGCAAGATCGAAGCGGCGCGTTTTGCCCGCGAAAACGACGTGCCCTATTTTGGCATCTGTTTCGGCATGCAGATGGCCGTCCTCGAAGCCGCCCGCCATATGGCCGGCATCAAGGATGCGTCCTCGACTGAGTTCGGCAATACCAAGGAGCCGGTCGTCGGTTTGATGACCGAATGGCTGAACGGCAATGAGCTGACCCAGCGCGCGGCCGGCGGCAATCTGGGCGGCACGATGCGGTTGGGCGCCTACCAGGCAAGCTTAAAAGCAGGGTCGAAAGTCGCTGAAATCTATGGCGATACCGAGATTTCGGAACGCCATCGCCATCGCTACGAAGTCAACCGCGACTATATTCCGCGTCTGGAAGAGTGCGGCCTGAAATTCAGCGGCATGTCGCCCGATGGCCTGCTGCCGGAGATCGTCGAACGCGAGGATCATCCGTGGTTTATCGGCGTCCAATACCATCCGGAACTCAAGTCGCGTCCGTTCGCGCCGCACCCTTTGTTCAGCAGCTTTATCGCCGCTGCTAAGGTCCGCAGCCGACTGGTTTAACGGTATGGGCGCCGTACAGACTTTCTGATACGTACGGCATATGACGCCTTACACTGATATCTCAGGTTATCGAAAGCGGTCGGCTTTGCCGGAAGCCTTGCAGCGCGTCTTGATAAAGCTTGGCGAGCAGATTTCCGGGGGCCAGTTTAAGGCGTCCGATATCGCAGTAGCCGTTGAAGGTATGGCGCGCCTGCCGGTCACCGCCTTAAGTGCCGCATTGTCGGAAATACCCCAGTACGCAAACCTCCACGCCTGGTACGGCGGATGGTATTGGGAAACCAAGGAACTGCCACCGAAAGCCCGCGAGTTAGCCGCCCTTAGGTGGATCGACGGGCTCGAATATCTATTCATCTTTCACCGTAACGGTTTCCTGCGTGAAGCCGCGCTCAAAAAGATTACGCGCCCCATCCCGTCCCCCTTCCTTTTTGCGGCCGTCGCTTATCGGCTAAACGACTGGGCCGGGCCGGTGCGCCAAGCGTCGGTGGCTTGCGCCGAGCGAACGTTTCTCATCACGGATCCGGACGTCATTGCCGCGGCAGGTGAACATCTTTTGCTGAAAATGGATCTATGGCTGAGGGGCGCCAAAGAGGTCCGGGCGCTCGATATCGCTTTTTCGCGAGAGGACGTTCTGGCCAGTTTGGCCAATCGTCTCATGTCGGCAGACACCGGCACCCTTGGTCGCGTGCTAAAATCGGCGCTTAGATATCCCGGTATGGACAAATATCTGGCATCGCTTTGCACAGATGCCGTTCAGCCAAATGTTCGGGCGCTGGCCTTGCAAGCCCTGGTCAAGGGCGAAGCTGTATGGGCGAATGGCTTTGAGGTTCAATGGATTGATAAATCCATGGGTATGTCGCGGCTCGTCGCCCGACTAATAAGGCGCCCGTTGACGGTTAAGGCGCCGATCGCGGAACTGATCCGGCTTGGTGCTGCCGACAACGCGGTGGCCGTCCGTAAGGTCGCAATGCAAGCCTTGGTGGATCATTCGGACCTGTGGCCCGCTATGCCGGATCTTGCCGATCGCTTCGCCGCCGATAAAGGCGCCGGCATACGAGCGGGGGCAGATTATATTATCCGTCATCGCGATGTAGCCGGTTGATTTCCAAGGCGCGAGGCGGCACAAGCGGGCAAACATTTCAGGAGACCGTCATGCCCCGCCAACTCATCTCTTCCGGTTCGCCTTTCGAAGGCGAGATAGGATTCTCCCGCGCCGTTCGTGTCGGCAACCGCATCGAAGTATCGGGCACGGCGCCGATCAAGGACGGCAAAACCGCCGGGACGGATATGTACACACAAACCCAGGCCGCGCTGGAGATCGTCGTCAAAGCCGTCGAAGTGGCTGGTGGCAAGACATCGGACATTATCCGCACGCGTATCTTTCTGACCGACCTTACGCTGTGGAAAGAGGCGGCGCGGGCGCATGGCGAAGTGTTCGGCGATATCCGCCCGGCCTCGGCCTTTATCGGCTCCAGCGGCTTCGTTAATCCGGAATGGCTGGTCGAAGTCGAAGCCTCTGCCCAGATCGAAGACTAGGCCTCCAGGGGCCTTAGCTGGTCCGCCAGGGTACGCGTGCGCTCGGTGACGGTGTCGCCGGTGTGCAAGGTGGTCTTCTTCTCGATCAGCAGGACGTGACATTCCTGCTCGGCCACCGGATTGTGGCGTACACCCTTCGGTACGACATAGATCTCGCCTTCATCTAGCTCAACGGCGCCGTCTTCCATCTCGATACGCAAACGGCCTTTAAGGATCAGAAAGAGTTCGTCCTCGTCGGGATGGGCATGCCAGCCGAAAACGCCTTCGATCTTGGCGACCTTGACATAGTTGTCGTCGAGTTCGGCAACGACGCGCGGCGACCAATATTCGGTCAGGCCGGCAGCGAGGCGGTGCGGGGAAATGGCTGTCATTACGGACCTCTTAGGAGTTCCCTTGAGCCTACTGCGGCTCTCTCAGATTGCCAATCGCCAATCCCGTCATATGTCGCTACAATGACGTCCATAACGGGAGAATATCATGACATTGAAGGACGACCTCGGCCTGGCGCCGCGTATCCTCTATTTCCTGTTCGGCAGCTTGTTGGCCGTCGCCACCATCGCCACGGCCTATCATGACTGGCCGCTGGTCCAGGCGCACAAGAGCTCGGCGATCGGCTTTCTCCTGATCAATATTATCGCCTTGCCGTTGGCCGTGCTGATCATTCTGTGGGCTGTTATCGGCCGGCACCGCGAATGGCGGGTGAATGAGCAAGATATCCGCATCCGTTTGCTCAGCCTGACGTCGTGGCAAAAGACCCAGCATATCGATCCACAGGAGATCGAAACCCTGTCTGTGGATTCCTATGCTTATGAGGATCGCGCCAGTCGCACGGCGCATTGGTTGACAGTCACGCTCAAGGACGGCAAGACCTATACCTCGCCCAAGATGTTCGACAAGGCGGCTATCGACCAGGCCTATAGCGAGGTTGAACGCCTGAAGGGGGCGAGCTGAGGTTTTTCCGCGATTACCCCTTGATACCTTGGGCGAGTTGATGCATAAGGCCCGCCTCTTGACTCACATCCGTGCGTCATAACCCCTATATGCGCCTGAAGGCTTTGGCTTTCGGCCCTGACCAAGAAGAGAGACGGAAATGGCCGTACCCAAGCGGAAAACCTCGCCCTCGCGTCGCAATATGCGCCGCTCGCATGACGCGCTGGGCCCCAATGCCTTCACCGAAGACAAGGACACCGGCGAACTGCGCCGTCCTCACCATGTCGATCTCAAGACCGGCATGTACAAGGGCCGTCAGGTGATCACGCCCAAGAAGGACTAAGGTCCTTTATTGGTGGAAATTCGAAACGCGGGTCAGCCAACTGGCCCGCGTTTTTTTATGCCTTGTCCAGCTCTATCCATACCGGCGTGTGGTCGCTGGCCTTTTCCCAGCCGCGAGGTTCGCGGTCGACCTCGGCGCGCAGCAGGCGTGGCGCCAGGTTGGGGCTGAGCAGCAGGTGGTCGATGCGCAGACCGGCGTCACGGCCGAAGGCGTTACGGAAATAGTCCCAAAAGGTATAGATGCGCTCGCCCGGGTGCATCTGGCGCAAGGAGTCGGTCCAGCCTTGCGCCACAAGGGCGTGGAAGGCGTCCCGGACCTCGATGCGGAACAGGGCGTCGTCGAGCCAGCGCTCGGGCTTGTAGACGTCCATCTCGGTCGGCATGACATTGTAGTCGCCGGCCAGGACGACCGGCGCGCCGGAGGCCAGAAGTTCGGCGGCGCGGACCATAAGGCGTCCGAACCATTTCAGTTTATAGTCGAATTTGGGACCGGGATAGGGATTGCCGTTGGGCAGGTAAAGGCAGCCGACCAGGATGCCGTCGACGGCGGCTTCGATATAGCGCGAATGGCTGTCGTCAGGATCGCCCGGAAGGCCGCGTAGGGTTTCGACAGGGTCGGCGCCGCGGGCCAGGATGGCGACGCCGTTCCAGCTTTTCTGGCCGTGCCAGACGGCGCCGTAACCGGCATCGTTTATGGCCTTTATGGGAAACTTCTCATCCGGCGTCTTAAGTTCCTGGAGACAGACGATATCGGGCTTGGCCTGGTCCAGCCAGCGCAGCAGGACGGGCAGGCGGCCGTTGACGCCGTTGACGTTGAAGGTGGCGATCTTCACCGGCTAAAAGCCCGTGGAAATCGCCGCGGCGGCCTCCGGGACCTTTTCCAGTTCCGAACGCGCGGTCGGAGCGATGGGAAAACGATCGTCGTCCCAAGCGACATAGACCGTATCGGGCGTTGTCTTATGAGCCGCAACCAGGTCTTCGCCGGCGGGGTCGGCTTTTACGGTGCCGAGCCCACGCCTGGCGTGGCTGACGCGGTCGCCGTCCTTGAAGTGTTCGCTCATCGGTGCCTCCACGATACCTGTGGCGGCATTTTCCGACAGTGGGCATAAGGATTCAATTGCCTAAAGGGTTGGGGCCTAAACGGTCGGGCAGCCCGTACCGCCCAGCTTGCGCTTATAGGCATTGACCAGGGTCAGGTAGGGCGGGATCGGCGCTGTCTGACCCAGTTGTACGCCGTTGACCTTTTGCGCCAGCACCAGGCGGATTTCGAAGTGCATGTGGGTGGACGTATTGGCGGTGCCGAAATAGGTCGAGACGAGGCCGAGCTTTTGGCCGGCATGGACGACGTCGCCGGCCTTCCAATTGGGGTAATTGTGCAGCTGCGGGTATTTGGCCGGATTTTGGGTGTAGAGCGTCTTGGCGGTGCCGACCTGCAGCAGGTGGAGATAGCTGTAATAGCGCGACGGCTCGCCGGTGCTCTTGATCTTCAGCCAGTAGCGCGGAATGCCGTGCGAGGCGTTCCATTGCGTGTCTGCGGAGGTTTCGTAGATGACCCCGTCCTCGGCGGCGACCGCCCAATAGGTGTTCTTGCTGAGCGTGGCCGGGCGGATGTCCTGGCCCTGGTGGCCGCCATGGCCGCCATTGCACAGCGAATTGGCCTGGGTGTAGCCGCGATATTCGCAGAAGGTGTCGCGCCACGGATACATGTAGTTGCTGGGCGCGGTTTCCAGGTCGTGGAGTTTGTTGTAGTTGGCAATGGTGATGGTGCCTGCGGCGTCCTGGGCGCGCAGGGCCGCCAATTGCGATGCCGGCAGGGATTTGCCCCAGGCCGAGATATAGCCCTGGCCGCCGGGGTTGAAATATTGCGAATTGGCGTAGGCGGTGTCGGCCAGCGGGAAGCAGACCGCCTTGGTCAGGACCGACGACGAGCCATAGGCCAGGTTGTCGAGCGCCCAGGCATTGACCTGATTGTAGGAGGCGGTGGCGCCCGGCGGCATCGAATTGGCGATGACATTGCCCGGCGGGCAATAGCTGAAACCGTTGGCCGAATTGATGGTGGTGCAGGCGGGATAGGTCAGGCCGGTCGGGACCACGGCGACGCTGGAGGACGAAGACGAACTGTCGGAGGATGACACGCTTGCCGAGGCGGAGTCACTGACCGAAGCCGAGTCCGAGGCGGCTTCGCTGGCCGTGGCGCTGGCGGAGGCCAGGGTCAGTTCGTCGGCGGGGGCCAATGAGGTCGATGACGATTCCGAGCTGGCCAGCGATTGCGCGGTCGGCAAGCCCTTGACGACCGGCAGGCCGTAATTGCCGCCGTAGCATTGATAAAGGCCAAGCAGGATAAGGAGGAGAAGGATGACAATGATCGGGCCGGAGCCGCCGCCTTTTGACTGTGCCATGATTATTTCTCGATCAGTCTGCCGTTGGCATCGTAGTTTTTAGGATCGAGGCTCGATGAAGACGACGAAGACGAGGCCTTGGACGTTCCGGGTAAGACACCGCGCAGGTTCTTTTGAATGAGGGCGTCCTGACGCGCCTTGGCGGCGAGCTGCTCCCTGGTGGGCGGTGGCGGTTCCGTAGTTTTGACATTGGCGCGGAGGGTGCGTTCGGCCTGCGCCCCCAGGGTGACGTCGGTCATGGTGCCGACCACTTGTTGGATATAGCCGTTGCTGTCGCAATATTTGGCGGCGGTGTCAGGCGTGTCGCAATCGACCTCGACCGTATAGACGATGCCGTAACGGGTGAAGGTCGCCAATTGGCCGGACTCCGTCGGTTCGACGACGATCTTTTGCGCCTGGCCATTGATGGCGACATTGGCGACGGCATTGGTGACGATGGTGCCGGGCGCTACCTGGACATAGACGCTGTCGCCACTGACGGCGATATGGACACCCGGCGCCGACGGCTGGGGCAGGCTGACCGTATAGGTATGGATGCCGGGAATGAAGACCATGTCGTTGGTCTTCATATTGGGGCCAGCGTGGGGCACAAGGATGGGGATCTGGACGGCGTCCAGTTGGTCGGCATGGCGGCGGAAGCTTGGCACGGCCTTGACGCTGCTGGAGATCGAGTTGCGGTAATCGCGGGCGACGGCGTTCCAGTCGATGGCGGCGGGCGCCAGGGCCTGCAAGCCGGGAGCGGGGCCGCCGGCGACCTGGGACTGGGAATTGAGGGCGATGACCGCGACGGCCGATATGGCGCCAATGGCCGCGCCGATAAGAAGGATTCCGGGCCTGTTGCCGCGTTGCTCMGTCATAAGCTTCCCCCAAAAGCCTTGCGCTTCTCGCAAGGTTGCCATCGATCTTACGCAACACTGTTATTTAGTTAACACGGCGGTGGGGAGGCGTCATCCGTTAAGTTATCCGCTTGAGGGAGCGACTGAGTGCAGGGTGAAGACGTTTCGGAGTAGATGTGGCCGGTTTTCGGCACTCCGATCACTCCGTATCATTCCGCGCCTTTGGCTAAGCTATTGAATAGATATAATAAATGGTAAGGCCGCAACGGCGTTTTGACGATGCTTCGGAGTGATGCCAGAGTGGCGCGCGTATGCTGGACGAGGGTTTGGCTGGTACTCCAGGGCGTCCGGACATGGATTGACAATCGCTGCGCCCGGCCATAGAGACGTTTTCATGTCCGCCATCATGACCCCAACAGCCCGTAAAACAACTCGCTTCGGCGGGGCGTGTTCGGGTGTGCGCAAGGTCTGAGGCGCGACAACCCGAACAGAAGCCCCGCCGATGCGCGGGGCCGCCTATCCCAGATCGGCCGATACCCGCGCCTCCGCACTCACCAGGAGACGCATGATATGAACCCCAATTTTTCCTCATCCAACCCGCCCCATGTGGGCATCGTCGGCGCGACCGGATTGGTCGGCGAGATGATGCGCAGCCTTTTGGCTGAGCGCCATTTTCCGCTGAAATCCCTGCGCCTGTTCGCTTCGGTGCGATCGGCCGGGACGCGGTTGGCCTTCGGCGGCCAGGAGATCGTTGTCGAAGACGCCGAGACGGCCGATTTCCGCGGACTGGACATCGTGTTCTTTTCGGCTGGCGGGACGACGTCGCGGCTCTTGGCGCCGAAGGTGGCCGCGGCCGGCGCCATCGTCATCGACAATTCGTCGGCCTGGCGCGACGATCCGGAGGTGCCGCTGGTGGTTGCCGAGGTCAATCCGCACGCCCTGGCCTCCATTCCCAAGGGCATTATCGCCAATCCCAACTACGACCATGGCGGCCATGCCGGCCTTGAAGCCGTTGCATGACGCGGCCGGCCTGAAGCGGCTGGTGGTCAGCACCTATCAGGCGGTTTCGGGCGCAGGTGTCGCGGGCATACGCGAGTTGGAGGGCCAGGTTCACGCGGTGGCGGATGGCGGCGCGGCCTTGGCCCGTGACGGTCAGGCCGTGAGCTTTCCGGCGCCGGCGAAATGGGCCGTGCCCATCGCCTTCAATGTCGTGCCGGTCAACTATGTGATCGGCGAGGACGGCTATACCGAAGAGGAAAACAAGCTGCGCGACGAAAGCCGCAAGATCCTTGAAATTCCTGGCTTGCCGGTGTCGGGAACGTGCGTGCGGGTGCCGGTCTTCACCGGCCATTCGTTGTCGATCAATGCCGAGTTCGAGGGCGAGATATCGGTCGCCAAGGCGTTGGAGCTGCTGGGGCGGGCGCCCGGCGTAGTCATGGCCGAGGTGCCGAATCCGCTGGCAGCGGCCGGGCAGGATCCGGTCTTTGTTGGCCGTGTGCGGGCGGATCCGACGGTTGAGCATGGTTTGGCTTTGTTTGTGACCGGCGACAATCTGCGCAAGGGAGCGGCGCTCAATGCCATCCAGATCGCGGAAGTGCTGTTGCGGCAGGGATGAGGGGAGGTGAAATGCTGTACGATTTAAGGCCCCCACCACCACATCTAGCCGCGAAGGCGCGGCGTCGTGCGGTCCCCCGCCCCACAAGTGGGGCGGTATAAGGGAAATCAATGGCTTGGTGCGCCATAGCGTCGCGTATTGCATCCTTGTACCGACGCGGTCATGGTCGGTGGGCATAGGGAAAAAGCCATGAATCGGTTGAAGGATAAGGTGGCGCTGATTACCGGCTCGGCAAGCGGGATCGGTGCGGCGATCGCCAAGGCGTTTGCGGATGAAGGCGCACGGGTCGTCGTCGCCGATATTCACGAGGCGCGCGGGCAGGCTCTGGCGGCAGCGCTGGGACCCGACGCGTTGTTCGTCATGCTGGATGTGGCGGATGAAAGCCAATGGGTGCTGGCGATGGGGACCATCGTCGCCAGGTATGGCCGGTTGGATGTCCTGGTCAATAATGCCGGGATTACGGGATTGGAGTCCGGGCGGCCGCACGATCCGGAACATGCCTCGCTTGAGGATTGGCACAAGGTGATGGCGATCAATCTCGATGGGGTGTTTCTGGGCTGCAAACATGCCATTGCCGCCATGCGCCGGGCGGGCGGGGGCGGTTCGATCATCAATATGTCGTCGCGGTCGGGACTGGTCGGGATTCCGCACGCCGCCGCCTATGCCGCCAGCAAGGCCGCCATCCGCAATCACAGCAAGACGGTGGCGCTCTATTGCGCTGAACAGAACCTCAATATCCGCTGCAATTCCATCTATCCGGCGTCGATCCGCACGGCGATGTGGGAAGCCATGATCCATAGCGCTGACGAGGAAAAGGCGATGCTGGCCTCGATGCCGCTGCACCGGTTCGGCCGGCCGGAAGAGGTGGCGGCGGTCGCGGTGATGCTGGCGTCGGACGAAGCGACCTATATTACCGGATCGGAGTTCAATATCGACGGCGGGGTCTTGGCCGGCACGGCGACGTCACCCAAATAGGCCTTGCCATTGGTTTCGACGGCGACGACTGCCGACCCTCGCGGGAAGGTGACCATAAAGGTGGTGCCTTCGCGTTCGGTCGAGGTGACGCCGATGGTGCCGCCGTGGGCGACGACGATTTCCTTGCAGATATACAGACCGAGACCGAGATTGACGGTGGGTTCGGCAGATGCCGTGTCGTCGTCGACGATGACGCGGGTCAGGGAGTTGAAAAGGGTTGTCAAAGCCTCCGGTTCAATCGGGACGCCTTCATTATGCACCGTCAAGATGACCGCGTCGGTTTGGCCTTCGACGGTGACCGCAATGGGGGCACTGCGGAAACCGTATTGAATGGCGTTGCCGAGCAGGTTGGAAAAGACCTGACCTATCCGCGCCTTATCCCACAATCCTGAGACATCGCCTGAGACCTTCAGGCGGATCTCACGGGTCGGGTGCATGGCGCGCATTTCGTCGACCAGCTGATTGCTGACAAAGGCCATGTTCACGGCCTCCTTGACGATCGGCAAACCGGAACCGAGGCGGGCGCGGGTGAGATCGAGCAGGTTGGTGACGATCATATCCGCGCGGGCCGTGCTGTCGGTTATCTGGGTCAGCAACATGGTTTGACGATCGCTGAGGGTGCCGATTTTGACGGCCAGTTGCGCCGACATCGAAATGGCGCCCAGGGGATTGCGCAGGTCGTGGCTCAATATGCCGAGGAAGAGATTGCGCGACAGGTCGAGCTTGCGCGAATAGTCGTGGATGGATTCGGTCATGGCCTGGTCGACCGCTTCATGGAAACGAGTCAGGCCCTGGATGGTGTCTTCGGTCATAACAGGCTTGGACGCGCTCCACAGCTTGACGACACTGGCGCGCAGGGCACGATATTCCGACACCATTTGATCCATGTTGAAGCCGCCGTCATGGCGTAGCGCCGCATGGGTTTCGGCGGCGCTGGGGTAGGCGGCCTTCGGCTTGTCACCGTGGGACTTGGTGACCTGCTCCTTGGCCGTTTGGGCCGTGCGCATGTCGTTTTCGATAAAGGCAAGGATTTCAACAATATGATTGCGCAGGGCGAGCGGGCTCATATGCTCGGCGGCAGGCACAAAGGTTTTAGCGAAGTTTTCCCATTCCTTGACAATCGGCGCCGTGTTGTCGCGAATGAAATCGGCAATGGGCATCAAGAATATCTTTCAGCAGCGGGAAAAGCGAGACGCGGAATTCATCTCATAAACGCCTGTAAAAGGCAGGCATACTATTTGTCGGCCGAGCGTGGAGGTGAGCGAATATTTCCACATTGAAAATATACATCTAGCCATTCAAGCGACTCTACACAGATTATTTGAGATAGATAGAGCGTGGATCGCGTAAATTGGCTAAGCGGTCATGTGTCGCGACGCTATTTGTCCATCGGCGCGGATCGGCTATGGCACGGTAGGTAGCGGTGTGACCTGCGAAGGGAAGATGATGACGGTTTTCAAGCTGGGCAATGTCAAACGCGGCGGGGTGATGGCGCTGGCCTCGGCCGTGCTGTTCGGGGTGTCGACGCCGGCGGCCAAGGTATTGGTCGGCAATGTCCATCCGTTGATGCTGGCGGGGTTGCTGTATCTGGGGTCGGGGCTTGGTTTGGGGTTGTTCCAGGTGATCGGGCGGCGGGGCCAGGCGATCAACCTGGTGCGCAAGGACATGAAATGGCTGGCGGCAACAGTGTTGTTCGGCGGGGCCCTGGGGCCGGCCTTGTTGATGTACGGTTTGACCCAGACGTCGGGGGCGGTGGCGTCTCTGTTGCTCACTTTGGAAGGGGTGTTTACAGCACTCTTGGCGTGGATGGTGTTCCGCGAGCCGTTCAATCGCCGGATCGGTTTGGGCATGGCGGCGATCTTTGTCGGGGCGGTCGTATTGGCCGTGCGCGGGCGGGCGGGGCAGGCGGGTGTGACCGGGGCCTTGGCGGTGGCCGGGGCGTGCCTGTGCTGGGCGATCGACAATAATTGCACGTCGCGGATATCGCATGGAGATGCGCCGACATTGGCCAGTATCAAGGGGATTGCCGCCGGGGTGGTTAATGTCGGGTTGGCATTTGTGGTTGGGGCGGGGGTGCCTTCGGGCGTGGCTGTCGGGTCGGCTTTGGTGGTGGGTTTGGCGGGGTATGGGGTCAGTTTGGTGTTGTTCGTGCTGGCTCTGCGCGAGATCGGGGCGGCGCGGTCGGGGGCTTATTTTTCGACGGCGCCATTTATTGGGGCGGTTGTCGGGTTGGTGGCTTTGCATGAACCCTGGAGCGTGGCCCTGGCGGTCGCCGGCGGGTTTATGGCGCTGGGGGTGTGGTTGCATCTGACGGAAGGAAAGTCAGGTTAGGTGGCCCGCAGATTACGCAGATTACGCAGATTTTTCAGAGCGTTATTGGACGGTGTTGATGTGTTGATGCCACGAGAAGAGGGAACCACGGATGAGGCACGGATGCGCCGCTGCGCGGCGGCACGGATGAAGGCACGGATGGTGCGCGCTGATCTGGTTGCGCCTGAAGGGCCATCGAAAGCTTGGTGGGGATTCGAGCGCGCTTCGCGCCGCGCGCTGAAAAAATCTGCGCAATCTGCGTAATCTGCGGATAGCCCTTCTTTCTGACCGGTCGGGGACGGCAGAGACGGCGGCGCTAACGACGATTATTGACGTGATTGCCGGGCATAAAAGAGGGTTTCGAGACGTGAAAGACTGCGTATTCGGCGGTTTTGGCGCGGTTTTGCCCTGTTTTTTGCGGTGGGCTGGGCTGATCGCGAGGCCGCTTGGGCCGGGAATCTGTCTCTTTTCGGATTTTGCCTGCTTTTCTTCATCCATTCCTATCCATTTAATTGCGGATGAAAACGTTGTTAGGGGCTCTGATCCGAATTTGCCGGCTTGTCTTCATCCATTCCTATCCAATTAATTGCGGATGAAAACGTTGTCAGGGGCTCAAATATGGGCCGCTATCACCGCAATCAGGGTCGCCGACGGCACCAGGAGGATTTGGGCCAGGCAGGTGCCGGTGATGCGGGCGCCGGCCAGCCAGACGACGGCACGGCGGAAGGTCTGCTCGCTGGTGCGGCCTTCGACGACGTCGTCGGTCATGATCGACAGGTGGGGATCGATAAAGACAAACAGCAGAATCGTCGCTACGCCGTTGATCACCGATGACAGCATGCTGGCCGTCACGCGGTAGGCGGGATTGAGCGAACCGGCATAGAGGGCGGCGAAGACCGCGACCGTGACAAGCGCCTGGGCGGCGATATTGAGGCCGATAACGGTGGGCGAAAGGCCTTCAGCCAACTTGACGTTTTTGACATGGGCCATGGCCGGCATCGTTGCCGCGTCGCGGATATAGGCCAGGCCGCCTCTGGCAAAGCCATGCATGAGCAGTTTCGGAATGGAACGGTGGACCTGAAAATGCAGGACGGCGCGGCTGAAGAGGCGTTGAAAGGTCGGAACCATCAGGGCGCCGATGATGGTGCCCAAGGTCGCGGCCAGCAGCAGCCAGCGAAAATCCGTCAGCAGGTGGTTGGGGACTTCGCCTTTCAGGGCCGATTCAATGCGCTTGGCGAGGAAAGGTCCCTGGAAGGAATTGGAGGTTCGGGAGACCAGGACCAGCACGTTGAACAAGGCGAAGGAGACCGCGATACGACGGGTGCGGACGCCGGCTATGCGGACGGCGTAGGCCAGGGTGCCGATCAACTGGATGATAAAGGTCAGCGCACATAGTCCCAGCAAACCCCAGTCCATGTTTTAGCGTCCTCTTGGTGGAGTTTGGAATGTGCTGCCGGGGACGGGAAATGTCTATGGGGATTCTTGCGAGGGAAGTTCTGTAACTGTATTTGACGGACGGAAAAGGCGCGGCTTCGGTCTTGAAGAATATGTAAAAGAAGGATATATCCCTTTTGCAGCTGGAAAGTATTCATGAAAAATTTAAAAATAAACGAATTATACATAAAGTATAAGGTCATGGAGCAATTGCGCTCTATTCGAGTTTTGAATAATAAGGCGATAGTGGCAAATGAGTATTGCCTTGGGCATGCGGGCCGTCGCGTTGATCTTGCCGTGTGGGGCAAGGAATTTGTGGGAATTGAGATAAAAAGTAAATATGACAGTCTAAAACGCCTACATGATCAGCTTGACGTATATAAAAATTGCTTTGATAGAGTTTTATTGATTGTGGCGGAAAAGCATGTTGAGAATTCACTGTTAATTGCACCACCGTGTGTTGATGTTTGGTCAATTGACGATTTCGGAAAGATAAGACCAATTAGAGACAGATCTGAAATCCAAAAGCCGAATGTTCAAACGGTTTTGAAACTATTGAAAATTTCAGATCTAAAGCGATTGAACAATTTACCCTCAAGCGCACGTGCATCAAGGTCGCATCTCGAGAACCTTTCCCAGGAAAAGGATTTCGATGCTATACGCGAATGCCTGAGAGTGAGCTTTTACAAAGCATTTGTCAAAACTAGTGATCAATTCTTTGATAAAACAAAGAGAAAGAAAATCTCCCCGTTAAATATTGTGCAATTGAGTCGATTCATAGAGCAGAGAGAAGCTAATCGAAAAGCTCAAGCGGCGGAGCGTGAGTACTGGAATACTTGGAATGCTCAAGCCAGGATGGCTTTAGGTGAAAATTAGTCTTTCCATTCTGTTTCGCTCGGCCCTGATCCCGCATTTAGTTGTACGAACATATGCATGTTAATTCTAGCGGCAGTGGACTTAGCGGGACTATAAATCCCGTCAGCATGCAAAACCGAAGTTTTCTTGATCAATTCCGAGCCCCAGACACCAAGGTCTATCCATTCGTCAGATGTTAGAGCCCGTAACGCAGCATTTTGATAATTTGCGGTTTTTTCTTCGTTGTCATCGCTCTCTCTAAAAAAGTACCATTTTGTGGCGCTAGGATTATCGATCCTAGCTGGGCTCTTGCCGCCACCACCCATATCTTGCGCTCTGGCACTACCACGATCACAATAAATAATATTGTCGTCGCCGAAGTGGGCAACAAGCAAGTCATGGAACCGTCGCTCAAAAATTTCTTGGCTGTCTAAGCCATCGAAACTCGAGGGAAATGTAGAGGCAGAAAATGACAAAATACAATCGGGGACATTCTTCCTGATGCTCGTAGCTATCGCGTGAGCCTCAGCTACCTTGGTTAGAATGTCCCGGTTCTTTTTCCTGTAATCTAGGATGAAGTAAACGAACTGATTGCTATCGTATGTGGAAAGCAGCTTGGAAATAACATCAGCAGACGGAAATTGCTCCTCGATCAACCTGATAACTATGCCTCTTCCCATTTCTTGCATACGATCAATTTGAGGAATGATTTCAGCATAATCGGCTAGTTGGAGGCAGGGGATATAATTGGCGTGTGCTTCAATAAAAGCGCACCAATTATTATACCCATTTGTAGAATCTCGTAGATCTGTAATTTGGCTATGGACCGGCCTGGTGCTGTCCGGCGGAAAGGTCTTGTCGGTAATATCTAAGATTGCCGGATTATTGCCTAATGCTGCATCAATTCTGGCAATCGCACTGTCAAGTTTATGGGCTCCACGCCACGGCTGTAAAATCACGAATGGCAGCATTTTCGCCTTAATATGCGGCGGCAGTTCCTCTAGGGCGTCCATCTCTGCGGGACTGACTTTTAATATTGGAGTGTAACCGAAATCATTAATTCCGACCGGATGCATTTATCATTCCTAACCAATTCCCAAGCGAATTTTCATCGCAGACTCAGAAACATTAAACTTATCCGCTAAAAAATCTACGGCATTATCAACCCCAAGTGCGCCCGCTCGATCAAGCCATTTGTTGACGAGATACTGCGGCATCAATAAATCCGCAGCCAAGCGGTTTGCTTGCGCCTCACGCCAGTCAGACAAACTCGAACGATAAAGCACGTCGTCGACAATTCCGTTTCCGATATCGTCGCGATGCAGTAGAAAATGCGCCACTTCGTGCGCTACCGTGAATCTTTGGCGCCTCGCTGAATCCGTCTTATTTACACGGATAATAAAGGAACCTCGGTGATCCGGGTCCGGGCGAATTTCACCGGATATGCCTGATTTCAATGTTGTGGAGACAACTTTCAAACCTAGCTCTTTTGCGATCGTAGAAACTCTAACAGGCGCCTCAATTTGGTGGGCAGATATTTGTGTCTTGATTCCGCCATCAAGGTTTTCCCATTCACGACTCGCCATTTTGCCCTCCTTTATCCTTCAAACGGTTGTTCATCTTCGCCTGCAACTGGCGGGTTCGGTGGGTTAGCCTCGGCTCCTTCGGCTCGCGTCGATGCGTCTCCATAAATCAACATATCGACGCGTTTCTCAAGTATCTCTCTCAGTACTCCACTTTTTAGCTGGTCCGAAACGTGCTGAACGATAAGACGCTCGATGCTTTCCTTGAGCTCTCCTTCTTTCAGGCGGGCTTCCAAGTGCTTCCGGGAAGCTTCTTGCATAATCTCTTTCAATTTGTTGTAGCCCCATATGGACCCAATACCGATGGCAAGGGCAACAATTGTCAGTATCACTGACACGCAACTCAAACTGATCGCCGCAAAATCTGCAAAACTCAGCCCGTTACTGGCCGCATCAGCCACCGGCGCAGAGGATTGAATAACATAGGAATCTTTCTCGACGGACGATAGCGCTAGCAAAATGATGTGCAAAGTCATGAAGGCCGTTTCGCGTAAAAGAGCAGGTTTATTTGCTGGCAACCTACGCTATGTTTCCAATATGTTCCACTCAAATTTGGGTTTAAGCGGGACAATTGATTCCACTTGCGGTCAATGTCGTCGCTAACAACGCAATTGCCCTGCTTGCCCTCCGCACCATCCCTCGCTATAGCAGCCCTGCAAATTTCCCTTGATCCCAGATAGCAGGACACTCCCCATGGCCGAAATTATCGACATCACCGCGCGCGAAATTCTCGATTCGCGCGGCAATCCCACCGTCGAAGTCGATGTGACTCTGGAAGACGGCAGCTTCGGGCGGGCCGCGGTGCCGTCGGGCGCCTCGACGGGCGCTCACGAAGCCGTGGAAAAGCGCGATGGCGATATGAAGCGTTACGGCGGCAAGGGCGTGCGCCAGGCGGTCGATGCGGTCAATGGCGAGATTTTCGAAGCGATTTCGGGTTTTGAAGCTTTGGACCAGCGCCGTTTGGACCAGACCTTGATCAACCTGGACGGCACGCCGAACAAGGCGCGTTTGGGCGCCAATGCTATTTTGGGCGTGTCTTTGGCGACCGCACGGGCGGCTGCGCAGTCGTCGAACCTGGCGCTTTACAAGTATGTCGGCGGTCTGGGCGCGCGAGTTTTGCCGGTGCCGCTGATGAACATCATCAATGGCGGCGCCCATGCCGACAACCCGATCGATATCCAGGAATTTATGATCGTGCCGGCCGGCGCCGAATCGTTCTCGGAAGCTTTGCGCATGGGGGCGGAGATCTTCCATTCGCTGAAGAAGGGTTTGAAGGCTGCCGGTCACAACACCAATGTCGGCGACGAGGGCGGTTTCGCGCCGAACCTGGCTTCGGCCGAGGAAGCCTTGACCTTTATCATGAAGGCCGGCGAGCAGGCGGGTTATAAGGCCGGTTCGGACTTCTGGCTGGCCATGGATGTGGCGTCGACGGAGTTCTTCAAGGACGGCAAGTACAATATGACCGGCGAGAAGAAGATCCTCGATGGCATGCAGATGGTCGATTATCTGGCCGGGCTGGCGGATGCCTTCCCGATCTGTTCGATCGAGGACGGCATGGCCGAGGATGATTATGAAGGCTGGCAGATGCTGACCGAGCGTCTCGGCGACCGTATCCAGCTGGTTGGGGACGATTTGTTCGTGACCAATCCGGATCGTCTGGAGACCGGGATTGTCGAGGGCATGGCCAATTCGATTCTGGTCAAGGTCAACCAGATCGGTACGTTGTCGGAAACGATGGATGCGGTCGATATGGCGCATCGCGCGGGCTATACGTCGGTGATGTCGCACCGTTCGGGCGAGACCGAGGATTCTACGATCGCCGATTTGGCGGTGGCGATGAACTGCGGGCAGATCAAGACGGGGTCTTTGGCGCGTTCGGACCGGACGGCGAAATATAACCAATTGCTGCGGATCGAGTCGCAGTTGGACGATGAGGCGGTATATGCCGGCGTCGGGGTTATCCGCTGCTAATTTATGGGGTTTGGGGCCCGAGGCCCCAAGTCTTTCCTTGATTTCGATGGAAAAGGTCGTGCTCTTGGGCGCGGCCTTTTTTATTGGAAGCTGGAGGGGGGGCTGGTCGCGTAAGGTAGGAAAGGGGTCCACAGATTACGCAGATTACGCAGATTTTTCAGAGTGTTGTCGGCGGATTTTGGAGCGCGTTGGCGGTAGTAAGTGGGAACCACGGATGAAGGCACGGATGGTCTTGCTGCGCCCGAAGGGCTGTCGAAAGCGCTTCGCGCGGTGAAGGTTTCGACGTTAGAGCGCTGAAAAATCTGCGCAATCTGCGTAATCTGCGGATAGACCTTCTTGTCTTAGGCAGGTGAGCGGCTTATGCGGCTTCTTTCGAGGCGCGTTTGAAGTTGGCGATCAGGGATTTCAGCTGCTCGGCGGTGTATTCGTCGCGTTGTTCCGGCAGGGGCATCCAGCCGTTTTGGCGGGTGAGAAGTTCGGGGCGGCACAACTCGGATTTTTTACCGCCGGGCTTGAGCCTGACGCCCTTGACCTCGGGATATTCCCAGACCTTTTGGCCTTTCCACAGGCAGTTGCGGCGGAAGCGGGTGATGGCGTCGGCATCGACTTGCCAGGATTCAGCGTAGCCGAAGATGGCGTGATAGGGCAGCCAAATGCCGAAGACGGTGAAGAAAAGGCCAGCAATACGGGCAATCGCGCCCACTCCCGTAAAGAACGACAAACCGGCAGAGATTAGGATGAGGCACAGGCTGGCTACGATCACAAGCGGTCCGAGCAGGGCTATGATTATGCGCTTTCGCGTGCCGAATTTTTTCTCATAATTTATCGGTGTTTGCGGCGAGCCTGCGGCTTCCGACGTGTTGAGCTGAGACATGATTCCCCCTAACCGAGATTCGCCATCCATATTGGCATTCGGTCGGAGGGCATTCTTGGCATGAATGTTTGCGTTTACAAGGGGATATCGGAGTTTACGGACACCAAAAGAAAGGAAAGCAAGATTCCCCACCACCACGCCGCAATGGCGGCGCGGTCCCCCTCCCCGGCAAGCGGGGAGGTGCAAGAAAAACAAAGGCTTATAACTTCAGGAACCAGCGTTTGCGGTAGCAGAGCCACAGGACCAGGAACACGACGCAGAGATAGGTGACGCTGACCAGGAAGGACGACAGGTCGGGATCGAAGACGCGGGTGAACATGATCTGGCCGGCCCATTTCAGCGAAACCTTGCCGTATTGGGCCGACGGAATCCACAGGAGGTCGAGGAGCGGGGCGAAGAGGAAGCAGATCAGGTAGGCCAGCAAGGGATTGGCGCCGTACACCTTGAGCGGGAAGAGGACGGGGCCGGCTTTGAAGCGATCGATGAGGACGGTGAGGAGGGAGAGCAGGACAAGGGCGAAGCCGGTGCTGAAGAGGACGAAGGTCGAAGTCCAGATGTTTTTGATGATCGGGCAGATGAAGTTCAGAGCTACGGCGAGGGCCATGAGGGCAAGGCCGGTAAGGCAGGCTGTGAGAATCGGGCGCTTGAGCTTTTGCCAGGCGAGCGCCGTGAGAGCGCCGAACAGGATATTGACGGCGGAGCCTGCGACATTGAGCAGGCCGTCGGGATCGAAGACGACCTTGCCGTCGACCGGCCACCAGATGAACATGTGCGGGACGGTGAAGAGTTTGCGGTCGATATAGGCCGGCCAGCTGCCGATAGGGTCGAAGCGCGGGGCGCCGAAGCCCGGGACCGGTACGAAATAGAGCAGAGCCCAGTGGGCGAGCAGAATCACCGCGCCGGCGCCCATGATCATCTTCCACGAGAAGGTGAGCTTGTCGTCGTCGCGTTTGGCGGTCCACAGGACGATCAGGGCGGCGATGGCGAAGGCGAGACCGATCTTTTGCAGAACGCCCGGAATACGCAGATGAGCAAAGTCGAAGGTGGGATAGGCGTTCAAAAACAGGCCGATAGCGACGAGGGCTAAGGCACGCCACAAGATATGAAAGGTGAGTTGGGCGTTGCTGGCGCCTTTCTCGGCGCGGTTTGCCAGGGAGAGCGGGATGGCGGCGCCGATGCAGAAGAGGAAGACGGGTGCTACCATATCGATCAGGTGGCCGCCTTGCCATTTAGCGTGCTGGATCCATTGATATTGGTGGTCCCAGGCGCCGGGCGTCAGGTTGATGAGCATGCCGATAATGCTCAGGCCCCGCAAAATATCGAGCGATTCCCAGCGCTTTGTGGTAAGTTCGGACATGGTCGCCTCCCCAGGGTCATGTTCATGTAAGCGTTTACATGAACATGGGAGCGCTCACATGTCAACRCTTATACCAACGGCCATAAAGGATGACCGTTGGTATAAGCTCTTCTTGAGCTCAAACGCCGCATGGCTCCTCGCAACGGCTCGGGCGGGCGCTTGCCCGCTGCCAACGGCGGATAAGTCAATCATCCGCCGTTGGTAGTGAGGCTTGGGACATGATGGCAAGGGGGCGGCCGTCATTGTCGGTGAAGAAGGCCATCCATTCTTCGGTGCCGTCTGCGTGACGGTGGATCATGTGCGGGGCATGAGTGAAAACGACGCCGCGGGCGGTCAGGGATTCGCAGGCAGCGTGGATGTCGGGGACGCGGAAATAGAGAATCGATTCGTTGGTGTCGGGTTTTTCGTTCTGGGAGAGGAAGAGGCGGGTGCCGCCGCAATCGAAAAAGGCCAGGTCGCCGAAGGAATAGAGGTGCTTGAGGCCAAGGACGTCTGCGTACCAGGTGCGGGCTGCGGCAATATCGCGTGTGCTGCGGGCAATTTGGCCGATGGCGCCGAGTTTTGTGTCGGGCATGGTGGTGTCCTTTATATATAGCGCGCTGTCCATGGCGATGCCGGCCCATGCCCTGAGTTGCTTACGCGTTGTAAAGCCTAGCTTTTGTAAGGCGTTGCTGATGTGGTACTTGACGGCGTCGAGGGTGACGCCACGGCGTTGCGCGATCGTGCGATTGGTCATGCCGTGGCGGACGGCGTTGACGATCTGCCATTCGGCAGGCGTTAAGAGGTCGGGGCTGGGCGGGCGGCCGCGCGGACGGGAAGGGGGCATAAGGGGGTTTTTAACATGAAGGTGGGGGATTTTCCCTACCCGAAGAGAACTACGGTCGGTGATTTTTACGAGCGACAAGGTCCCCACCACCAACGCGCAAGGGCGCGTCGGTCCCCCTCCCCGGCAAGCGGGGAGGATCARAAGAAGTGGAGTCTGGGCAAAAAGGGCCTAAGTCGTTCAAGTTTTGACAATAATGATAAAAACGGTGTGATCCAGGGCGGGCATTTTGATAACTTCTTGTGTCGCGAACCGGTCGGTTTGTAACGCTTTGTTAACTGCGATGGCGCAAAATTGCTGGATAGTTGTTACCGCAGTCCAGAAAGGGCGCAAGACGTGTTATTCAGATTGAGGCCCTACTTGCCAACTGCCATAATCACCCTTGTTCTCACCTATGTCTGCGTGCAGTATTTAACCGGCGACAAAGGATTCTTCTCTCAAGAAGAGCGCGATCTTGACATGAAAGCCAAGACCGAACAGCTGGCTCAACTTAAAACTGAGCGTGCCGACTTGGAAGCGCGCGCCCGATACTTGCGCACCGACAACCTGTCGAAGGATTTACTCGAAGAGCGGGCCCGTGTCCTGCTGGGTCTGTCCGAGCCGCGTGCCTACGTCATACGCACACCTATCGATCAAAGCGCTAACTCCTGACCGTTCTTTAGCCCTTTACGCGAACGCAGCCATCTCATAAAGGGATGGGGCCTTCGCTTTGCGCTGCGTCATCCGTACGCACGCCACACCCGAAGCACCCATTTTCAAGGCCGAAGATATGAACCGGCCGCCCGCCTATTCTATGGGAGATGTCCATGGCGCGTGCCGCCCAGAAAGACTCCACGACAGACGCAGGTTCCAAATTGAGCAATGTCTCAAAGGATGAGCTGCTGAAATATTATCGCCAGATGGTGTTGATCCGCCGCTTCGAAGAACGCGCCGGGCAGCTGTACGGCATGGGTTTGATCGGCGGCTTTTGCCACCTTTATATCGGCCAGGAAGCCGTTGCGGTCGGGATGGAAGCGGCGTCGAAGGACGGCGACCAAGTCATCACCGGTTATCGCGACCACGGCCACATGCTGGCGGCCGGCATGGATCCCAACGCCGTCATGGCCGAGCTGACCGGGCGTGCCGGCGGGTCGTCCAAGGGCAAGGGCGGGTCGATGCACATGTTCGACATCGAAACCGGCTTCTTCGGCGGTCACGGTATCGTCGGCGCCCAGGTGTCGCTGGGTACGGGTCTGGCCTTCGCCGACTTCTATAAGCAGAACGGCAATGTCTCCTTCACCTATTTCGGCGACGGCGCAGCCAACCAGGGCCAGGTCTATGAGAGCTTCAACATGGCCCAGCTGTGGAAGCTGCCGGTCGTGTATGTGATCGAAAACAACGAATATGCCATGGGCACGTCATTGGCGCGCGCTTCGGCGACGGTTAATCTGTCGCAACGGGGGGCCTCGTTCGGGATTCCTGGCGAAACGGTCGACGGCATGGACGTGTTCGCCGTCAAGGCCGCGGCCGAAAAGGCCGCCGAGCACGCGCGTTCGGGCAACGGGCCCTATATCCTGGAAATGAAGACCTATCGCTATCGCGGCCACTCGATGTCCGATCCGGCGAAGTACCGTTCCAAGGAAGAGGTCGACGACGTCAAGAAGACACGCGACCCGATCGACCATATCAAGACCATGCTGGAACAGGCCGGCGTCGCCGAAGCCGAGATCAAGACCATCGATGACGAGGTCAAGACCATCGTGTTGGCGGCGGTCGAGTTCGCCCAGACCTCGCCCGAGCCCGATCCTTCTGAACTGTACACCGACGTCTATACGGAAGCCTGATAATGACCGATATTCTCATGCCCGCGCTCTCTCCGACGATGGAAGAGGGCACCCTCAGCAAATGGCACATCAAGGTCGGCGATACCGTCTCGGCCGGCGATGTGATTGCTGAAATCGAAACCGACAAGGCGACCATGGAAGTCGAAGCCGTCGACGAAGGCAAGGTCGAAGCCATCCTGATCGACGCCGGGACCGAAGGCGTCAAGGTCAATACGCCGATCGCGCGTTTGGAAGGCGGGGTTTCGAAGCCCGCTCCCGCCGCCGCGCCGGCTCCCGTTGCTGAGGCGCCTGCCGCCGCTGCACCGGCCCCGGCTGCTGCTCCCGTTTCGCCCCCGGCGGCCTCGCCGGCGCCGGCCATGGCCACGCCTGACTGGCCGGAAGGCACGCCAACGGTTAAGATCACGGTGCGCGATGCGCTGCGTGACGCCATGGCCGAGGAAATGCGCCGCGACGACAAGGTCTTCCTGATGGGTGAAGAAGTCGCGCAGTATCAGGGCGCCTATAAGGTGTCGCGCGGTCTGCTGGAAGAGTTCGGCGAGCGCCGGGTCATCGATACACCGATCACCGAAATGGGCTTTGCCGGTATCGGTTCGGGTGCGGCCATGGCCGGCTTGAAGCCGATCATCGAGTTCATGACGTTTAACTTCGCCATGCAAGCCATTGACCACATTATCAATTCGTCCGCCAAGACGCTCTATATGTCCGGTGGCCAGATCAAGTCTTCGATCGTCTTCCGCGGCCCGAACGGCGCTGCGGCGCGCGTCGGCGCTCAGCATAGCCAGGACTACAGCGCCTGGTATGCCCAGGTGCCCGGTTTGAAGGTCATCGCGCCTTATGACGCGGCCGACGCCAAGGGTTTGATGAAGGCGGCGATTCGCGATCCGAACCCGGTCGTGTTTCTGGAACACGAAATGATGTACGGCCTGGAGTTCGATATTCCCGAAGGCGGCGACGATTTCGTATTGCCGATCGGCAAAGCGAAGATCCAGCGCGAAGGCAAGGACGTCACCATTGTCGCGCATTCTCGGATGGTCGGTTTCGCCTTGAAGGCCGCAGAGCAATTAGCGGCCGAGGGCATCGATGCCGAGGTCGTCAACCTGCGGACGCTGCGCCCGCTGGACACCGACACGGTCGTTGCTTCGGTGCGCAAGACCAATCGTCTGGTCACGGTCGAGGAGGGCTGGGGTCCGTGCGGCATCGGCGCCGAAGTCGCGGCGCGCGTTACCCAGGAAGCCTTCGACGATCTCGATGCGCCGCCGGCCCGTGTCCACCAGGAAGACGTGCCCATGCCGTACGCCGCCAATCTCGAAGCCCTGACCGTGCCCAGCGTTGAGAAGATCATCGCCGCCGTCAAGTCCGTCACGTACAAGTAAGGGGCACACACAATGACCGATATTTTGATGCCCGCGCTCTCGCCCACCATGGAAGAGGGCAGTCTCGCCAAATGGCACGTCAAGGTCGGCGACAAGGTCTCCGCCGGGGACGTGATCGCCGAAATCGAAACCGACAAGGCGACGATGGAAGTCGAAGCCGTCGACGAAGGGATGATTTCGGAAATCCTGGTCGCCGCCGGCACCGAAGGCGTGAAGGTCAATTCGCCGATCGCACGTTTGGCCGACGAAGGTGGCGCGGTTGCGGCACCCAAGGCGGCGCCGGTTGCTGCTGAGGCGCCTAAGGCGGAAGCACCGAAAGCTGCCTCCGCGCCGGCTCCAGTGGCTTCGGCCCCGGTTGCGGCGCCTGCCGCGTCCGGAAGCCGGGTTGCGGCATCGCCTTTGGCGCGCCGTTTGGCCGAGATCAACAAGCTGGATCTGAAGGCCATCACCGGCACGGGCCCGCACGGCCGCATCATCAAGCGCGATATCGAGGCCGCCCAGGCTTCAGGTGGCGCCAAGGCGCCTGCCGCGGCAGCCTCCGCCGCGCCCGCCGCCGAGCCGCGCAAGGTTCAGTCGCTGGAGCAGATGGGTATTCCCGCCGGTTCCTACGACCTGGTGCCGCTGGACGGCATGCGCAAGGTCATCGCCCGCCGCATGACCGAATCGTTCCGCGATATTCCGCACTTCCCGCTGACGGTCGATATCGAGCTCGACAACCTGCTGAGCGCCCGCGCCAAGATCAATACGGCGTTGGAATCGCAAGGTGTGAAGGTGTCGGTAAACGACATGATTATCAAGGCGGTAGCGCTGGCGCTTAAGGCAGTGCCTGAAGCCAATGCCTCTTACACGCCTGAAGGCATCGCCATGCACCACAATGCCGATATCGCGGTGGCCGTGGCCATCGAGGGTGGCCTGATCACCCCGATCGTGCGCAAGGCGGAAACCAAGTCGCTGGCCCAGATCTCGAAAGAGATGAAGGACCTGGCGCAACGGGCCCGTGACCGCAAGCTGAAGCCGGAAGAGTTCCAGGGCGGGACGTTCAGCGTCTCCAACCTGGGCATGTTCGGCATCAAGACGTTTACGTCGATCCTGAACGAGCCGCAGGGCTGTATCATGTCGGTCGGCGCCGGCGAACAACGCGCCGTCGTCAAGAATGGTCAACTGGCCGTGGCGACCGTCATGTCGGTGACTTTGACCTGCGATCACCGCGTGGTCGACGGTTCCATCGGCGCCAAGTTCATCAACGTCTTCAAGCCGTTGATCGAAGACCCTATAAAAATGCTAGCGTAAGGGACTGAAAACACATGACTTATGATCTCGTTGTTATCGGTTCCGGCCCTGGCGGCTATGAAGGCGCCATCCGTGCCGCGCAAAACGGCCTGAAGGTCGCTATTGTCGAACGTGAGCTTCTGGGCGGCATCTGCCTGAACTGGGGCTGTATCCCGACCAAGGCGCTGCTGAAGTCGGCGGAAGTCTTCGACAAAATCAACCACCTGGGCGACTACGGCCTGACCGGTGAAAAGCCGGCCTTCGATTTCGACAAGGTGATCGCGCGTTCGCGTGCGGTGGCCAAGCAGTTGAACGGCGGCGTCGGTTACCTGATGAAGAAGAACAAGATCGACGTGATCGAGGGCTTCGCCAGCTTGTCGCCCGGCAAGGACGCGCCGAAGGTCACCGTCAAGCTCAATAAGGGCGGCGAACAGGTTGTCGACGCCAAGAACGTCATGCTGGCGGTTGGTGCACGCGCCCGCGAGATTCCGGCCATTGGCGCGGTTTCTGACGGCGACCGCATCTGGACCTATCGTAATGCTCTGACGCCCAAGGCCATGCCCAAGTCGTTGGTGGTTATCGGTTCCGGCGCCATCGGCATCGAATTCGCCAGCTTTTACAGGTCTTTAGGCGCGGATGTTACCGTGGTTGAAGCGCTGGATCGCATCCTGCCGGTCGAAGACAAGGAAGTGTCCGCGGAAGCCCAGAAGGCTTTTGAGAAGCGCGGCTTCAAGTTCCGCATCGGCGCCAAGGTGACCAAGGTCGAAAAGACCGGTTCCGGCGTCAAGGTGTCGGTGGAAACCGCCGGCAAGGCGGAAGTCCTGGAAGCCGAGGGCTGTATCGTCGCCGTCGGCATCGTCGCCAATACCGAAAACCTCGGTCTGGAGACTTTGGGTGTCGAACTGGACCGCGGTCATATCAAGAATGACAGTCACGGCAAGACCAACGTCAAGGGGCTCTACGCCATCGGCGACTGCGCCGGTCCGCCGTGGTTGGCGCACAAGGCATCGCACGAAGCCATCCACGCCGTCGACTATATCGCCGGCAAGAAGCTGAGCAATCTCAACCCGCCAATTCCGGGCTGCACCTACGCCACGCCGGAAGTTGCTTCCGTTGGGATTACCGAGCAGGGCGCCGCCGAACAGAAGCTCGACGTCAAGATCGGCCGCTTCCCGTTCAAGGCCAATGGCAAGGCGATCGCAGCCGGCGAACCCGGCGGCTTCTGCAAGGTCATTTTCGACAAGAAGACCGGCGCGCTGTTGGGCGCTCACCTGATCGGGGCCAATGTCACCGAAATGGTCCAGGGCTTCTGTTTGGCCATCACCATGGAAGCGACGGAAGAGGATTTGCAGGGGACGGTTTTCCCGCACCCGACCATGTCGGAAGCTATTCTGGAAGCGTCTTTGGATGCCGACGGACGTATGATCAATCTCTAAAGAACTGATCGTAAGACTTTGAAGAAAAAGCCGTTCCGGGAAACCGGGACGGCTTTTTCATTTTCTGATCGAGATTTTATGGCGGATGATTCAGGATGGTTGCGGGCAGGGCGGATCATGGAGGTTATCATGCCCGAGACAACGGCCGGTCAGGATGAGGTCATGGAAAGGGTCATGCACGAGTACAAGCATGGCGAACTGGAAAGCGGAAACGGCGGCAAGGTCAAGAGCCGCAAACAGGCTGTGGCGATTGCTTTGAAAGAGGCAGGCGAGTCGAAATACGACAGCAAGGCGGAGAACAAAAAGCACCTGGCGCACACCAAGGCCAAGGAGCGTCAGGGCAAGACCGCGAAGCAGGAGAAGGAAGGGCATCTGTAGGCTTGCCCGGAGGGCGGAAATTGCCGATAAGGGAGCCTCATCGTTCGGAATGTTCCCATGAAAATCGCCTCGCTTGTCGCTTCGATACTTGTTCTGTCTGTCGCGGCGATGGCGTCGCATGCATCGGCCTTGCCGGCGGCGGGGAAGGCGGCACCGGCGTTTTCAGCCAAGCTGTTGGATGGATCGACGTTCGATTTGAACGCCAAGCGCGGCCATGTGGTGATCGTCAGCTTCTGGGCGACGTGGTGCGGCCCGTGCCGCCAGGAAATGCCGGCGCTGCAGGCCTATTACAAGCAACATCATGGCGAGGGGCTCGACCTGATAGCCATCAGCATGGACGATCCCGCCAAGGACAAGGCTGTACGCAAGATCATGGCGGCCTATAGCTTTCCGGCGGCGATGAAGCAGCAGGCCAAGACGGATGGGTACGGCATGGTTTACCGCTTGCCGATGGCCTTTATCATCGACCGCGATGGCGTGCTGCGCTTCGATGGCACCAATGATGCCCAGGTCTTCGACGCCAAGAAGCTGGATGCCGTGGTGACGCCATTGTTGGCGGGACGGTAAAACGGGATTTCGGACACCCGGACCGTAAGGAAGAACCCCTCACCCGGCAGGCTGAAGCCTGCCACCCTCTCCCCTTGAAAGGGTAGAGGGGAAAGGTGCGGTGACCGAATCTAGAAGCGTCACGCTCATAAATCACATCTTGCTGTGATCCATGCCAGGCATGTTCGGCATGGTGTCGGCCGGTTGCAGGGTCAGGACGGGCGCAGGGTGCGGGACGTCGTGCCAGGGCTGGCCGGCGGCGGGGATGTCGGTCCAGGCATTGCTGCCGGTTTCGCAGGTTTGCGTTGCCGGCAGGTAGAGTGGGCCGGTGTCCTTGGGCAATTTCAGCAAGATGACGAAATCGTCGAAATCCTCATCGGGCAGGCGGCCGGTCCAGGTGATGGCGCTGACGCGGTCGGTGACGGTCTTGCCGTTGTCGCCAGTGAGCGGTTTCGCAAGGGGTGTGCGTTCGACGTTGATGGTCCAGCCGGATTTCAGCTGCGGTTTGGCGCTGAGGACAGAGGCCGGGACTTCGACGCGCAGCTTGACGGTGGCTGAGCCGTCGCAGCCGTGGCTGACGCGCAGGGCGCCGACATAGGTGGTGCCGGCGGTCGCCACTGCCGGCGTCATGGCGACATGGGCGGCGGCGGATTGGGCCAGCAGGGCGAACGCGGCGGCAAGGCAGTATCTGAACATGGGAAGCCTCAATAGCTATATTTCAGGTCGACAATGACCGAGCGTTGCGGGAAGGGGTGGAAGAGAAAATAAGATTGGTTATTCAGATTGTTGATGCCGATATCTGCGGTGATATGTGAAGTCATCTTGTAGCGGACATGGGCGTCGATGACGAAATAGCCGCTGAAGCCTTGATAGGTATTGGCATGGTGATCGCTGTTGTCGATCGTGGCGAAGGCGCGGTCGCTATAGCGGGCGGCCAGGGTCATGTCGAGGCGGGTTGTCGGGCTATAGGTGGCGACCACGGCGCCGCGCCAGGTCGGCACTTGTGGCAGGTGTTTGCCGACGGCATTGGCAAAGGCCGTGTCGCGTTCGATGCGGGCGTCGACATAGGTGACCCAACCGGAGAGCTCGAGGCCCTCGATCAGGACGTCCCGCCGGTCGGCGACGATCTCGATGCCGGTGGCGCGGGTGCGGTCGACATTCTGGACATAGGTGTAGAGGACGGGCGACCCGGCCACCAGGGGCGCGCTTTGCGACAGCAGGGCGTCATGGATGCGTTCGTCGAACAGGGAGATGCGGACGCTGCCGGCGTTCCAATCGCGCTCGGCCGACAGTTCGCTCGACAGGGCGCGTTCCGGCCTGAGGTTCGGATTGGGCGATGTCAAGACGGCGCCGGTCGTCACGGCCTGGTAAAGCTCGCTTACCGTGGGGAAGCGGTAGGCGACACCGAGCGAGCCCTTGAAGGTCCAGGCGTCGTCCGGCGACCAGGCCAGCACGGCCTTGGGCGAAAAGGCGGCCTTGTGCTGGGCGGGCTGCGTCTTGTCGAAAGCCGGCGATGCGGAGACATTGCGGCCGTCATAGGCGCGCCAATCCTCCCAGCGGCCGCCGAAGGTTGCCTTGATCTCGGGGGTGAGCTTCCAGGCGTCCTGGACCCAGGCGGCCGTGGTTTGGGTGCGCCCCTGGCTCAGGGTTTGGAGCGCGCCGGTGCTGCCGCCGGTCCAGTCGGTGACAGCATATTTCGGACTGTCGAGCCGGATACTGTCCTGATGGGCGCCGAAGGTGACGAGATGCGCCGGATTCGGCCGCCAGGTGCCGGTGGCGTCGAGCGTCGTCCAGCCGGTGCCGTCAAGTTGCGCTTCGGAGCCGGGGCCGCCGGTGAAGGCTGCCGGCAGGAGACCGGTCGGGGTGCGCTGACGGCTTTTGACATAGTCGAAATGGCTGGCGACGAGGTCGAAATCGAAGACGCCGTTGCTATGCGAGCCGAGCGACAGGGCCTGGGCCAACTGGGTTTCGTCGAGCGCATAGACTCCGTTGGAGAAGGCCGCGGTATAGCCGGGCTGGCCGGAGGTGTCGCGGAGATAGGTGTTGACCGTGGCGTCGTCGCGGTTGCCGAACAGGCCGAAAGTGTAGGCGGCGGTGATGGTCGGGGTCAGGTCGTAGGTCAGGCGTCCGGAGAGATTGTCCTGGACCTGGTGCTCCAGGCCACCAGAGCCCAGGACCTTGATGGCGGCGCCCAGGCGGTTGGTGTCGTCATAGCCGCCGGTCGTATTGGCGGGGGTACTTGTCGCGGTGATATAGCTGAGCGGCTGGGAATGGCTATCGAGGTGGTTATAGCTCAGGCGGAAGGCGGTCCGGTCGAAGCGGTTGCCGATCGAGCCGGCGATACGGCCGGTGCCGTAGCTGTCGTCGTCGCCGTACTTGTTATAGGTTTGCGACGCGCCTTGGATTTCAGCCGTGGCTTCGAAACCTTGGGGCATCCGGGTGGTGAAGGCGATAACGGCGCCCAGGCTGTTGCCGGCATAGGCCGAGGAAAACGGGCCGTACATGACGTCGACGCGAGCAATGGCTTCGGGCGAGACCAGGCCCCATTTCGGCGACGCGCTGGTATTGTTGTTGCCGATCAGGGACGATAGCAGGATGCCGTCGGCATAGATCAGGCTGCGTGCCGAGGCGCCGACGCCGGAGGTTCGCGTGGTCACCGGCGCCTGGGTATCGCCGATATGGCGTTGCCGGACCAGAAGGTTCGGCAGGTAGCGCAGGCTGTCTTCCGGGGTGGCGACATTGGTGGTTTTGGCGAGAGAGGCGGCGGTCACGCTTTCGGACGTGGCCGGTTGTTTGTCTTCACGGTGGCCGGTGATGACCACTTCGGTGGCGCCCTCTGCGTGAGCCGACAGGGCGAGGGTTGAGCTAAAGCTCATCAAGGTTGCCAGCAGCAACCTGTAATGCATTGGTTTCACGTTAAATTTCCGTATCCAGGACGATGGGCGCGCACGGTTTATGAGCCGGCGCGGGTTTCAGGTCGTCAGATACGGGCAGGCGGACCGCAGGAATGGGGACGCGGGGGCGCGCGGGCCTTGACGGCCGACATGTCGGGCGCCGGTTTGAAGTCGGCATGGGTGACGGTGTAGACGGCGGGCGTGAAGACAGCGTCCGGCGTGGTGACGGCGGTTACCGAGGCCAGCACGCAGTTGGCACATTTCAGCCCTTGTAGACCGGGTTTGTGGTTTTGGGCCTTGAGCAGCTTGGCCGTGGCGGCGTCGGCGATCGGCGCTGCGTCCATGTCGGCGGAGCAGATGATGAACCGGGTGCCGGAGGCTGTCGGGGCCGCCATGACCTGGGCCGGGAACAGGACCTGGGTGAACAAGGCCATGACCACGGCAAAACACGTCCAGAAACGGACGGTGTCGCGACGGAGGTGGTGAACGGCGTTACCCATGGGGATGGCTTAGCGGCGGAGCGGGAGACATGTCAAGGGGCAGGGTGTCGCAGGCGTTGGCGGACATCAGTTTGGAATGCCAGGCGTTTGCAGAAGACGACCTAATTCCCCCTTCCGGCGGGACAAGCCCGCCACGGCACCGGCCGCCCGGCTTCCCCGCAAGCGGGGCAGGAGAACGCTTGTGTAATTTCGCCTTATGCGCGTCGTGTCAGGCGGCGCGGTTTTCGACCTCGGCCAGCTTTTGCAGGGTGACATAATCGGTCTTGCCGGAGCCCAGGACCGGTACACTGTCGACCTTGACGATCTTTTTCGGGATGGCCAGGACCGGCGTGCCGTTCTTCTTGGCCCAATCGGTCATGCGCGCCATGTCGGCATCCCGTTTGTCGGTGATCAGGACCAGGCGTTCACCCTTCTTGTCGTCGGCAATGGCGACGACGGCGTGGCGATTGTCGGGCCAGACCTCTTCGGCGATGCGTTCGACGGCGGTCAGCGAGACCATTTCGCCGGCGATTTTGGCGAAGCGCTTGGCGCGGCCGAGGATCTTGACGAAGCCTTCGTTGTCGATATTGACGATGTCGCCGGTGTCGTGCCAGCCGTCCTTGGGCGCCTCAATGACGTCGGGATTGTCGATATTGATGTAGCCGCCCATGACATTCGGGCCGCGGACCCACAGGCGGCCGCCGTCCTTGATGCCATCGACCGTTTCCAGGCGGGTTTCGATGCCGGGCAGCAGGGCGCCGACCGTGCCGTAGTGGTTGTTGTCGGGGAAGTTGACGGCGACGACGGGCGAACATTCGGTGACGCCATAGCCTTCGAGGATCGGGATGCCGCCGAACTGGCTGTTGAAAACGTGGTGGGTTTCTTCGCGCACCTTTTCGGCGCCGCAGACGACGAATTCAAGGGTCGAGAAGTCGTCGGGCTCGGCCTGGCGGGCATATTGGTTGACGAAGGTGTCGGTCGAAAACAGCAGCGACGCCTTGGTTTCCTTGAGCAGACCCGGGATCTGCTTGACGTGCAGGGGCGACGGATACTGGAAGCTTTTCATGCCGGAGAGCAGCGGCAGGATGACGCCGCCGGTCAGGCCGAGCGAGTGGAAGATCGGCATGGGGTTGAAACACACCCATTCCGGCTTGAGCTCGATATGAGCTTCGATCTGGCGGCAATTGGCGACGAGATTGGCCTGGGTCAGGACGACGCCGCGCGGGCTGCCGAAACTGCCCGAAGTGAACAGGATGACGCCGATGTCTTCGGGCCGGGTTTTCTTGGCGAACAGGCGCGGCAGTTTCGACGCCGCGACGGCCCACAGCTTGTCGACCAGGGTGATTTCCTTGCGGATATCGTCGAGATAGACGATGCGGACATAGGCGCTCATGGCCTCGACGAGGTCCTCGAGTTTCGCCGTGATGATGAAAAGCCGTGAGGTCAGGATGGTCTTGATCTGGGCCGTTTGGACGGCGGCGCGGATATTGGCCTGGCCGGCCGTGAAGTTGATCATGACCGGCACGCGGCCGAGTGCATGTAACGAAAAGAAGGAGACGGCGCCGCCGGTCGAGGTCGGCAGCATCATGCCGACGCGTTGTTCGTCGCCGAGGTGCCGTTTCAGCAGCCGCGACAGGGCGAAGACACCGGTGACGAAGAGGCCGTAGGACAGCGGTTTGCGGTCCTGATCCTCGATAATGGTTTTTCCGGCGCCGTATTTGGATTGCGCCTGTACCAGCGCCTCGAACAGCGAGACCGTTAAATCGCTCGCCTTGAACTCGCGCTTCATGCGCTACTCCCCTCGGATCGCGACCGTGGCGGGCCATCACCCGTCATCGCTTTCGCGCCGTCTCGATGTTAACACCGCCGTCATGCAGACTTTTAGCTCAGACGCCGCATGGCTCCTCGCAAAAGCTCGGGCGGGCACTTGCCCGCTGCCAGCGGCCGGAGATCACAGGCCGCCGGTATGACGCAGCAACAATCTGACATAATAGCTGATCCGGCGTCGGGGTAAAGGGGAAGCTTTAAGCCGGAAGATGCTGCAGGAGCATCGCCCAGGCCTCATGCAGTGTTGCAAAGGCCATTTTTACAAGAAAATCAAAAAGATCGGCAGGCATCTTCATTCTCCTTGTCGAGAGCGGGAGAGGATGTTTTGGGCGCACCCAGGCTTTGGCGCAGGTGGGCGCGCTGTTCGGCGGGCATCAGCAATCACAGATTCAGGGCTTACGCGTGTTGGCGACGACGACCTTTGTCAGCGTGTCGGTGCGGACATTGACCACGACATCGACCTTGGTATCCGGGGAAAGAATAATCGTTGGTTGGGCCTTGAGGGCGATGGCCGCATTCGGAGACGGTACTGCGCGCGGGGTGATGAGGGCTATACTGGGGGTCCGAACCGTCACGTTCTTGATAAACCGGGCGCCGGTGGCCGGCACGGGAGCCGGGGGCGCGGGAGGCGCCGGCGGGACCGCAAGGGAGGCGTCAGGGGCCGGCGGAGCGGGTGGCACGGCGTCCATCATGGGCGCGGGCGCTTCGATACCGACGGGTTCGCGCGGTGCTCTGGGAGCCTTAGGAGGTTTCGGTGCCTTGACCTTCGGTGGCTTGGGGGTTTTCCAATCGCGTCCCCCGTTATTGGCAAAATGCTTCCAGCCGTCGCTGTCACCGGTCCAGGCGAAGCTGGCCTTGGCGTGCAGGGCGCCGGCGCGGGCGGCCGCGGCAATGGCGTCGGGATCGATGTCCTGTTCATTCAGGTTGGCGACTTCGCGACGGGCTTTTTCGGCGGCGGCACGGGCGTTGGCGGCGATCGCATCGGGATCGATATCGCTGATCCAGCCCTGGCGTTCCATGTCGGCCTTGGCACGTATGGCGCTTTGGCGGGCCTGTCCGGTAATGGCCTCGACGTCGATGTTCTGGGCCTTGGCGCGTGCAATCTCGGCACGGCCACGTTCGGCATCGGCGCGCGCCTCGGCAGCGATGGCGTCGGGATCGATGTCGCGGACGTCGGCGTCGTCACTGTCGGCATTATTATCATTGCCGGCATTGTCATCGCTGTCGACTTCATTGTCATCGCCATCGAAGTTGTAGTCGGCCTCGGCTATCTTGACGGCGTCGGTGTGGCTGATGCCGGGGTGATCGGCCGTGATGGCAGCGAGCTTGGCCTTGAAGGCCGGGGTATTGATGGGGCAGTTCTTCTTGTCGTCGGCCGGGGCGGCCAGGCCTATATCCTGCTGTACGCTGGCGGCGACGCGGGCGACGGGGGTCACGAAGGCGGCCAGGGCGATCAGCACCACCGGCAGGGCCAGGGCGGCCGTCGGGCGGCCCTTGGCACGGGGCGCCGAAGCTTTCTCACCCAGCATGCGGGCGATCCGCGAAACCAGGCTCTTGCCGGAACCTTCGCCGTTCAGGGCCATTTTCAGGTTTTGTTGGGCTAGCCGGGGACCGTCCCGGCGCTGCTCTTCCAGGCTGAGCAAGGCAGTGGCGTAGGTGAGGGGATCCTGGCAGGTGCGGAGCGCCGCGTCGTCGCAGCACAGCTCGCGCTGTTCGCGCAGCTTGGCGCCCAGCCACCAGACGGCGGGATGGAAGAAGAACAGGGTTTCGATCAGGCTTTGCACCAGGTTCCAGACATAGTCGGCGCGGCGGATATGCTCCAGTTCGTGGGCCAGGACGGCGTCGAGCTGCTCGGGGCTGAGCGAGGTCAGAGCCGAAACCGGCAGATAGACCACCGAACGGAAAGCGCCGATGACGAACGGACCGGTGATGGCCGGATGCAGCCGGATGCGGACCTTGCCGGCGAGACCAAGCCGGCGGGCGGCGTGGGCGAAACGGTTGGCGACACTTTCAGGTACGGCCTGAGCTGATCGCGATAAGCGATTGATAAACCACAAACCTCCGGCCATACGCAAGGACAGGGCCATGACGCCGGCCACCCAGGCTGCGTCGAGCCAGGGCAGCAGGGCCTGCAGGGTCAGCTTGTCTGCAGGGGTGGACAGGAAGGGGGCGGCGACAGCGATTTCGGAGGCGGCGGTGAGGCGGTTTTCTTCGTAGACAAAGGTCGCGAAGGCGCACATCAGCATAGACAGCATCAGGAAAAGACCCAGGCTGTAGCGCGTCTGGTTGCGCATGCGCGGCGCCGCGAAATCGATCAGTTTATAAAGTCCCGCCAGGGCCATGGCCTGCCAGCAGAAATGGACGAGGGTAAAGCCCAGGGCTTCGTAGTGAGACGTCATCACGCACCTCTTTTGCGCTCGATGAGCGCCTTGATCTGTTGCAACTCATCATCGCTGGCGGGCTGCAGCGACAGGGCGTGCATGGCCAGCAGGGCGGTGGAACCGGAAAACAGTTTTTCGCTCAGCTCTTTCAGAAGCTGGCCTTGCATATCTTCTTCGCGCATGGTGGCGGAATAGATGTGCGCCTTGCCGGCTTCGATGCGCTGGACCAGGCCCTTTTCGGTCATGATCTGGAGCGTCTTGAGGACCGTGGTATAGCCCATGGCGCGCTCGGCATTGAGCACTTCATGGACGTCGCGCACGGTGGCGGAACCCTTGGCCCACAGGACGCGCAGGATTTCGAGCTCGGCTTCGGTGGGCTTACGGGTAACGGGTGTTTGGGGGGTATCGGGCTGGGTCATGACGTCAATATACGAAGCGCTTCGTATGGTGTCAACGAAATTCTTCGTAGATGATTGCCGCGACCTGAAAGGGAGGCCGGCCCGGGCTAAAACAGCGCTTTCAACATGGCCTTCAATTTTTTGCCAAGCCCGTCGCGCGCGACCGCCGGAGCGGGCTCGAGCTTGACGCTGCCGTTCAGCAGCTGAAGCTTGGCCGGACGGCGCTTTTTCACGTCCGGTTTCGGCAATCGCACGGATACGGCGACGGCARCCAGTATCTCATCGCGTGGCCGGATCGAGCAGGCCAGATCGGATAATTGCAAGGCGTCGTCGCCGCGCCCGCTGACGTCGGCGATCAAGGCGGCGACGGCACAGGTATAGGGTCGATCGGCGGCGGCGAATTGATCCACCGTGGCGATATAGGACCTCAGCTCCATGATGACGAAACCGCGAAACTCCGCCAGATTGGTGCGCAGGACGTGCTGCAAGGGGCCACCGTCGACCAGGCCGTGGAGCCTGAAATCATTTTCGAGGGCTTTCTTCAGCGTTGCCTCGGCGCCGTCGAAGTCGCGGTTCCTGGTTTGCAGCTTGGCTCGCAGCAGGCTGTAATAGGCGTTCTCCGGATCGTAGCGGATCGCCTTGCCGAGATTTTCGATCAGGACGGCGTCCTGGATAACGCCCATACCAGTATAGGCGACCATATAGAAACTGAAGGCGCGTTGCAGGTCGGGTAGGGGCAGGCTGGGGTCGTCTATGTCCGTATCGGCCCCTACGATGTCGGCGATTTGCTGGGGGCGCAGCCCTCGTTGCGGGTTGTGCATGGGCCGGCCGCCGATCCAGGACGCGACCGTGGCGAAGCCGCTGACGCCGGCGTGAATTTCCTCGCAGCGCGACATCAGGACGATTTCACCGAGCGCCGTGGCGGCGGTGCTCCCGTCCTCGAGATAGTCCACGCCCAGTTTCAAACCGTATTTTTCGGCCAGCCAGCGGCAGGTCGGCCTGTCCTGGCCGAAGATAACGGGCGACTTGCCTTGCTGGATGAGGTCGCCGATCAGTTTGTTGGCGACGGAATAGCAGATCACCTTCTGGCCGATGGAACTAACGAAGCGGAACGGACCGTAAATGATGTCGCCGGCGCGCAGGTGGACGGCGACGGCGCGGTCGGGCAGGACGACGGCGCGCGCATGCGCCATGGCCATTTTCAACGGCCTGGTGAAGGTGATGTTGCGAAAGGCCCGGGCGTAACGCTTGGCCAGATCGGGCGCATCACCCAGTTCCGTCAGGCGGGATAAGGGCTCCTGATTGACGATCAGGCCACGCGGCGCGGCATGAATCAGCTTTTTGAGCTCGGCCTGGCTTTTCCGCGGTGGTTTTACAAGATGATAGTCCGCCGCGGCAAGTCTCGAGATATAATGCCCTGCGAGGAATTGGGCGTCGAAGATCTTCTTCCGGTCGTCGATAATGTGATGCTGATCGTCAAGCCCGTCATTGACCGGCCAATGGAAGCGAAAATCGGCGCCAAGGGATTCAGCGATGACCATGGCATTGAGCATGGCTTTCAGGCGCTCACCGAAACCGTCGTTCCGCATCGCAATGACCTGCTTTTTTGCCGCCTGTCCCGCCGGCAGGCGGATGGCGTCTGTGGCGACGGCTGGGCGCCGGCACAGATCGAGAAGATGGCGGAAATGGGGATTATTACGGTCGCAAACGACCGCTTGGGCCGCCAGGCGCGTCGCCTCCGCCGTTTCGCCGGCAATAAGGGCCGCCAGCGCCGTGATATAGCTGATGTAAGGTCGTTCGGGTGTGGCGAGGCCTGAGAGATTGTGCAGGCACACGGCCACGGCGAGACGTTCAGTGACCAACCGCTTCACCACGGCACGCTGGATGGCCTGATAAAGGACGGTTTCTTCGAAAATGATTGCCGGTCGCTGTTGATCGACGATGGCTTTCAGCGTTTCCTCGGCGTTGTCGACATCGTGCTCCAGGACCTCGATGCTGGCCTTGTTCAGACTGTAAAAGGCATTGCCGGGGTCGTAGACCAATGCCTTGCCCAAGGCGTCGATAACGACCCGGTTGGGGACGACATCCATGCCGGCAAAGGCGACCATGTAGAAACTGAAAGCACGTTGCAGATTGGTCAGGGGCGAGGCCGGGTTGTCGATCTCATCATCGGCAAGGATACAGTGGACAACTTCCTCGGGCTTCCATTTGCCCGCCGGAATCTCCAACTTTTTATTACCTATCATCGACGCCAGAATGGAAAAGCTGCTGGAGCCGGCATAGATCGTCTCACAGCGCGACATCAGGACGATCTCGCTCAGGGCGGCCGGAAGAAGGTTGGCCTGGGCCAGCATGTCGGCGGCCGGTTTGAGCTTGAAACGGTCAGCCAGCATGCGGCAAACCGTCCTGTCCTGGCCGAAGATCAGCGGATACTTGCCATCGGCGATCAGGTCGGCGATCAGCCGCTTGATCACAGGGTAGCAGACGGCTTTGTTGGTGGCCTGGCTGATGACGTCAGCGGCATGAATATGCACGGCGACGCAATTGTCCGGCAGGGGCAGGACGCGGGCGGCTTCGATCGCCGCCTGTACCTTGGGCACGAACCTGATGTGACGAAAGGCGCGAACATAGTAGCCGCGCAGATTTTTGAGATTGCTTAGGTCGACAAGGCGATTGACCGGTTCATGGCCGATGCTCAAGCCTTTGATCGAGGAGGACAGAAGATGGCGTACGGCCTCAGGGGAGTGATTGCGGCCGGTTAAGGCGGGATAGTCCCTGGTCTGGATACTGTCGATGTGGTGTTTGGTGAGGAAACTACGGCTGAACGTCGCTTGTGGCGCCAGGACGGCATGATGCCGCTGAGAGTCGCCGCCGCCTGGGCGCCATTGAAATTTGAAGTCGACGCCAAAATGTTCAGCCAGGACCATGGCATGGATCATGACGCGCAGGCGTTCACTCAATCCCTCAGTCCGAGCGGCCAGGAAACAGGCTTTGGCGTCGTTCTCGTCCATGGGGAACTTGTATTCCTATGCCGCACTCCGGTGCGCGGCAATTTGGCCTACAATCCACCACTGGGCAAGCCGCTTCAGTCCACGACCGGCAATTCCGCCTTAATGTGGGACGTCAGGTTATCGTCTGAATATGCGAAGCGCTTCGTGTAGCGACAACGAAAATCTCTGTAGATAGCTGGACTTGGGTGCAGGATCGGACACAGTTTCGACGCCCAAGGACGCTGCCAATTGTCTGAAAATCAGGGTTTGCGGTTCAATGGTCGCTGCTCGCCTGGCAAGGTCCCGGGCCTGGTCGGTCGCGCCGCGTGCTTCGGCAGCCAAGGCGGCCACATAGGCCATATACGGCCTCTCATTCAAAGCCAGGACGGGCAACCTGTTGAGATAGTCCGTCAGATTTAGCGGCCCCACGGTGGGGTCGATATGCGCGTCCAGATTCAACACAAAACGCAACGTATCGTCTTTCAGCGACAGGTTTGTGTGCACGGCCGTCTTGAGTGTCGCTTCCGCAGCAGCAAGGTCGCCGCTGCGCGTTTCGATTTCAGCCTTGCGCAGGCTATAGAATGCGTTTCCCGGGTCGTATTTAAGTGCCTTGGCGAGATTGGCAATCAGGACGCTGTCAGCTATGTCCGGCGCGTTGGCCCCTACCACCATAAAAAAGGCAAAGGCGCGCTGCAGGTCGGGCAGGGCAATGTCCGGATTGTCGAGGTCTTTATCCGCGAGGATGGTGCGCACCACCTTGCCCGGATCCCGTAGACGGTCCGAACTGTGCAACGGGATGCCACCGATCCACGAAGCGACGGCCGCAAAGCCGCTGCCGGCGGCATAGATTTCATGGCACCGCGACATCAGGACAATATCAAACAAGGCTATGGCCACATTGTCGAGCCCGGCCGGGAGCATGTCGGCGGCGAGTTTCAGGCCGAACTGATCGGCGAGCAGGCGGCAGGTAACGTCGTCCTGGCCAAAGATAAGCGGCGCTTTACCAGATGCGATCAGGTCGGCGATCATGGCCTTGGCAGCCGGATAGCTCAAGGCCTTGTGAGCCGCCTTGTTGCTGAAGCGATAGGACCCGTAGATCGTGTCGCCGGCGCGAAGATGGACGGCCACTGCGCCGTCGGGCAACGGCGCTTCCCTGGCTTGAGCTATCGCCTGAAGCAAAGGCGGCGTAAATTGAATACGCCAAAAAGCGTCGCCCAGCCGTGCCGGCAAGTCCGGGATGACATCGGGCCGGAGCAGCTTGTCCAGCGGTAACCGGCTCAATTGCACGCCGGCCGGGGCAGCTTCGAGAAATGCCTGGAACTCTTTGCGAGACTTTCTCGGCTCCGTAAGCGGGTGAAATTTCCCCCGCTCCAAATCTTTGAGATGGAAGGCGTCCAGAAATTCGGCAGCGAAAATGTCTTCACGCGCCGCTATGACATGATGGTGCTGTTCGAGTTTATCATTTTGCGACCACGAAAAGCGGAAATCGCCACCGAAAACGTCGGCCATGACCATTGCGTTAAGGATGGCCTTCAGCCTTTCGCCAAAACCATCCGTACGCTGGGCCAAAAAAATCTTCTTGTCGGGGGTCGGCTTCTTGAGTTCCGGGACATTTGGCTTAACGACTTCGCTTGCTTCCGGAATGGCCGGGCCAGTGTTTGTGTCGATGCGGGAGCGTCGGCACAAATCAAGCAGACTGAGGAACTGAGGATTTAGCTCGTCGCCGGCAAGCGCCTGGGCAGCCAACGTTCCGGCAGCCTCCGGGTTCCCACCGAAATAGGCAGCAAGACCCGCGACATAGCTGGTACAGGGGCGCTCGCGGGTGACATGCCGGGTGAAAGTATCCAAGCAAGGAAACAGGGCCAGCCGCTCCTTGAGCCCACGCTTCACGATTGCGCGACGAACCGCCTGGTATAAAAGAGTCTCCTCAAACGGCGTGTCCGCAGGAACGACGGCCAAGAGCGAGTTCAGAGTCATTTCAGCGCTATCGGGATCGCCATTGACGAACTCTAGATTCGCCTTGTGCAAGCCGTAAAAGGCATTGCCTGGGTCGAATTGCAATGCCTTGCCAAGGGCGGAAATAACGATCCTGTCGTCCACCACGCCCATACCGCTATAGGCAATCATATAAAATGCGAAGGCGCGTTGCAGGTCGGGCAGGGGGGAGGCCGGGTTATCGATCTCATCGTCGCTCAGGATACAATCTATAACCTGTTGCGCCGTCCATCCCGCGGCTGGCGCTTGCCTGTCCTTGACGCCGATAAGTGAAGCCAGGATCGAAAAACCACTGGATCCGGCATGGATTTCTTCGCACCGCGACATCAAGACGATTTCGCTCATCGCCGCCGCGAGGGCATCGTCCTCGGGCAAAACCTCCGCTGCCAGCTGTATGTTGAAACGGTCCGCCAGCATGCGGCATACAATTTTGTCCTGACCGAAGAGCAAGGGCGTCTTGCCCTGGGCAATCAGATCGGAGATCAATCGCTTGACAACGGGGTAGCAGACAACCTTGGCCGTCGCCGTTGAAGTAAAGCGAAAATGACCGTAGACGATGTCGCCTGCGCGCAAATGGACGGCGACGACGCGGTTGGGTAAGGGCACGGTCCACGCCGCATCAATGGCTTTTTGGACATGGCGGGTAAATCGCAGGCGACGGAAAGCCCATTTATACCGGCTGCGCAAATGCGACGATTCTCGCAGGTCGATGAGGCGGCTGATAGGCTCCTGATTGACGCGCAATCCCTTGGCGGCCGAGTTCAGCAATCGCCGAATCTCGTCAGCTGGTAGTTTACGCCCCTCCAAAACGGGATAGCCCGCCGTGATGCTCCTGATGCCGAGGAAGTGTCGAGATAAGAAAGGTGAGTTGAAGGTCTGCCTTGCGCTCAAAACCGCGTGATGTTGTGCACCGCCGCCGGCGCGTTGTTCCCATGTGAATTTGAAATCAACACCAAAATGTTCGGCCAGAATCATGGCGTTTATCATGGCACGCAACCGTTCGCCCAAACCATCGGTCCGCATGGCCGCAAAACACTTCTTGACGCTGTCATCACTCATTAAATTTTGTAAGTCCTATGCGGCGCAGTGTTTTGCGCATTATTTGGCGCACATCGGCCAAGCCCGTCAAGGCGGTTAATCCGTTTGCGGTAATTCCGCCTTGATAAAGGTTTTCAAATCCTCGCCCAGGGCCTGCTGGCCGTCATTGGGCTGCATGTGGCAATGGGGCAGGTGGGCGCACAGGGCGCTGGCGCCGTTGGCATTGCCGGTCGTGCCGGATTTGGGCTCGATGACCAGCACGGCGGCGTTATGGGCCTTCAGGGAAATGACGGGCAGGTGCAGGCCGCTGAGGTCGGTATAGGCCTTCTGAGTCGCCTTCTGCCATGCCTCGCTCTTGATGCGCAGGCGCAGGTCCGGATTGGACATTTGCCAGTTCTGCGCGACGGCGCCCCAATAGGTCGGGACGGCGTTGTCGCGGTGCCATTCGCCGCCCTTGGCGATGATGCCGCCGAGATAGGGATCGAAGCCGACAAAGCCGGCCATGGCGTCGGATTTGAGTACGGTCGACAAGGACAAGGCGTTGATGGCGCTGTAGCCAGTACCGACGACGAAGACGGGTTTGTCGGCCGTCGGATGGATAATGTCCTTGATAAAGGTCGTCGCCGTCGCCTGGGCGTCGTGATAGTTGGGGGCGTAGACGGCGTCGCCCTGCAGCAGGTAATGACCGGCGCCGCCCTGGCCAGGCGCTTCGAGCAACCAGACGCCATAACCGGCGTCGAGCAGTTGCCGCGTCAGTTCGAAATAGGTTTCGGCCGGGTAGTCAGCGTCGGCCAGGATCAGGACCTGGGCCTTCGGGTTGATCGGCGGCGAGGCGACGCCGTAGCGCGCCTCAGGCAGGCTGCCGGAGCGATAGGCGCCCCAGACGAAACCTTGCGGCGGGAAATATTGCGGCGACAGGCCCGGTGGGATCTGGCTGTCGAGAAAGGCCTGGCCCGGCTGGATGTCCTTGGCGGCGTCCTTGAGCTTCGAACAGGCGCCGAGGCTGAGCAGCGCGCACGCTGTCACTATCGCCAGACCGAAACGAGAGACCGTCACCGCACCCATGCATTGTCTATACCGGAGTTTGCGCCTGCCCGCCAAGAGATTTGCTACACAATGTAAGTGCAATTTGACTTGATATTCGTGCCTTAAAAGATCATTTAGGCCTTATACGCCGGGTGGTTCCTGCCCGCGCGCTTGCGCCTGTCCGGGCCCAAAGGGGGCATGGGAGGCGATAGAGGTGGTAGCTTTCAGCCCATGGTCACTTTGATTAATCGTGTCGATTCCAGCCCGCGCGAGCTGCGCCATCCCGAAAAGCAGAACCGTCCCGATTCGCCGATCCTGAAAAAACCCGACTGGTTGCGCGTCAAGGCGCCCGGTTCGACCGGTTATAATGAGACCCGCCAGATCGTCCGCGACGCCAAGCTGGTGACCGTGTGCGAAGAGGCGGCCTGTCCCAATATCGGCGAATGCTGGTCGAAAAACCACGCCACCATCATGATCATGGGCGACACCTGCACCCGCGCCTGCGCCTTTTGTAACGTCAAGACCGGGTTGCCGCAGGCGCTGGATACGGACGAACCGCGCCGCGTCGGCGAAACGGTCGCCCTGATGAAGCTGGCCCACGTCGTCATCACCAGCGTCGACCGCGACGATTTGAAGGACGGCGGCGCCTGGCACTTCGCCGAGGTGGTGCGCCAGATTCGCGCCCAGTCGCCGAAAACGACGATCGAAATCCTGACGCCCGATTTCCTGCGCAAGGATGGCGCCGCCGAGATCGTCATCGATTCCAAGCCCGATGTCTTCAACCACAATCTGGAGACCGTGCCGCGCAACTATCTCAAGATCCGGCCGGGCGCGCGTTATTTCCACTCGCTGCGCCTGCTGGAGCGCGTCAAGGAACGCGATCCGCAGCAGTTCACCAAGTCGGGGATCATGGTCGGGCTTGGCGAAACGCGCGAAGAGGTCATGCAGGTCATGGACGATATGCGTTCGGCCAATATCGACTTCATCACCATCGGCCAATACTTGCAGCCAACGCGCAAGCATGCCGCCATCGACCGCTTCGTCACGCCGGAAGAGTTCAAGGCTTACGAATCGATCGCCCGCGCCAAGGGCTTCCTGATGGTATCGTCGTCGCCGCTGACGCGGTCGTCGCACCATGCCGGCGAAGATTTTGAGAAACTGCGTCAAGCGCGGGCTGCAAGGGCCTGATTGCATGACGAAATTTCATCTCGATCGCGTCCTTCCTTATGACGCGACCCAGTTGTGGACCCTGGTCGGCGACGTCGAAACATATCCGGACTTCATTCCGTGGATCACCCAGCTGCGCGCCTATAACATCCAGTCGCAGGACGGTCAGTCGCGTCTCGACGCCGATGTCGCGGTCGGCTTCAAAATGCTGTCGGAAAAGTTCTCGACGCGGGTGACCCGGACAGCCGGCGACCGCAGCGTCGACATGGCCTATATCAAGGGGCCGTTCAAGAAGATGATTGGGCGTTGGGTGTTTACGCCGGTCGCCGGTGGCACCGATGTGTCATTCGACATGGATGTCGAAATGAAGAACCCTATCTTGGACGCCTTGTTCCGGGCCAATTTCAATCTCGCTGTGTCGCGATTGATGGCCTGTTTCGAGAACCGCGCCGCGGCGACTTTGACCCGGCTTTAAGCGGTCCCCAACCTTAAACGGTTAGCGTGTCGATCGCCCATTGCAGGGCATGTTGCACGCTGGCTTCGCGGACCTTGTCGCGGCCGATGGCGCCGAATTGCTGGATCTGGGCGTAGGTCATCAGCTGGTGTTCGGGATTCTTGTAGCTTAGCCCGAAACAGACCATGCCGACCGGTTTTTCTGCGGAGCCTCCGGTAGGGCCGGCGATGCCGGTTATGCTGAGCGCAAGGTCGGCGCCGGCGGTTTTCAGGCCGCAATCGGCCATGCTGGCGGCGACCTCGATGCTGACGGCGCCGTGGCTGATCAGGAGATATTCCGCCACCCCGACCAGCTTGGTCTTGGCGGCATTGGAATAGGTGACGAAGCCGGTCTCGAACACTTCCGACGAGCCTGAAATCGAGGTGATGGCGCCGGCCAGCAAGCCGCCGGTGCAGCTTTCGATCGTGGTGACGGTCTTGTTTTGCGCCTTCAACAGGTCGACCAGGGTTTGGGCCAGCTTGTGCGTGTTCATTCGATTATCCAAGAAAAAGGCGACCCGCGAGGATCGCCTTTCGTTTCTTTATTGCAAGTCTAAATCTTATACGCCGGCGAACAAGGGCGCGGCGATATTGGCGTTGGCGAAGTCCCAGTTGACCAGGTTGGTCAGGAAGGTTTCGATGAACTTCGGACGCAGGTTTTGGTAGTCGAGATAATAGGCGTGTTCCCAGACGTCGAGGGTCAGGAGTGGCTTGTCGCCCTTGGTGAACGGTGTTTCGGCATTGCCGGTCTTGACGACCTTCAGCTTGTCGTCGGCGCCGAGAACCAGCCAGGCCCAGCCGGAACCGAATTGCGTGGCGCCGGCGGTCTTGAACTGCTCGACAAAGGCGTCGAACGAACCGAAATCGGCGGCGATCCGGTCGGCGATGGCGCCGGTGGCCGCGCCGCCGCCATTGGGCTTCATCGAGTTCCAGAAGAAGGTGTGGTTCCATACCTGGGCGGCATTGTTGAACACGCCCGGATTCTTGCCTTCGGAAGCCTTGACGATGTCGACCAGGGACAGGCCTTCGAATTCGGTGCCGGCGATCAGCTTATTGAGATTGTCGACATAGGCCTTGTGGTGCTTGGCATGGTGGAAGCTGAAGGTATTGGCCGACATGTACGGCTCAAGCGCGTCCGTGGCATAGGGCAGGGCGGGGAGTTCGAAGGTCATGGGAGCACCTGTATCTGGGGACTGTGGGGAGGGGTATGCTTACCCGCTGTCATATATTGAGGCTAATTCGCGTTTGCAAGGGCGCACGGCCGTGAGAATGCTTCGCAAGAATTACCATAAAAATTCAATGGGTTTCACCGAATTACGGATGAACCGGTATGGGACCTGTTGACCGCAGAGCGTTTGCCGTCCTAACCTCGTTCATCTGGCTGCTGAAGGGGTATCATCATGCACTCTGTCAAGCGTTCCGCGACCCTTATTGTCGTGTCCCTGGCCATGGCGACGGTCACACCGGCCGCCGCCAAACTGGCGCCGCCACCGCCCGTCGCGCAACGCGGCACCACGGTCGATCACCTGTACGGCAAGGATATTCCCGATCCTTACCGCTGGATGGAAGGTCAGGACAATGCCGCCTATAACGATTGGCTGAAGGCGCAGGGTGTTGCTGGGCGTGCCTGGCTGGATGCCTCGCCCAATCTCGAACATTGGCGCCAGGTCCTGAACGCCGCCAGTACCGGCAGCATCACCAACCGGACCCAGCATCGCGTCGCCGGCCGCATCTTCTTCCAGCGCCTGGAGCAGGGCAAGCAGGGTGTGTTGATGGAGCGCCTGAGCGACGGCACCGAAAAGGTGTTGTTCGACCCCAATGTGGCAGACGCGAGCGGCGGCCACGCTTCGATCACCAACTATACGGTCTCGCCGGACGGCAGGACGATCGCCATCAATATCGACCACGGCGGCAATGAAATCACCAGTATCGAGTTCTACGACACCGATACGGGCGCCAAACTGCCCGACCAGATCGACAATGTCTGGGGAGAGTTCACCGCCGATTGGACGGCCGACGGCAAGGCGGTGGCCTATACCCAGATGACGACCGGCCAGGCCGATGGCATGCTTAACATGCGCGCCAAGTACCATGTCATGGGCAGCGATTCCGCCGGCGACAGAACCCTGGTGGCCGGTGGCGATAATCCGGCCTTTGCCGTCGTGCCGCAGGAGTTTCCGGGGATTGCCGTTAGCCAGGATTCGGACTGGGCGTTGGGGTTCGCCTCCGGAGCGCGGGCGGAGTTTCGTTTATGCGTGCTGCCGAAGGCGAAACTTCTCGACGCGAATCCAGCGTGGAACTGCCTGGTCAATTATGATGACGGCATCCAAGGGGCCAATATCAAGGGTAATGCGCTCTATCTTGTGTCAAAGAAAACAACGCCTAACGGCGAATTGTTGAAGGTAGACCTGAGCCAGCCAGGTGCGTCCCTGGCGACGGCCAGCGTTGTGGTGGCGGAAAGCCCGGAAGGCGTTATCACCAGCACGAATGCCGCCCGCGACGGTCTTTACGTCAAGACCATGCATAACGGCATCGATCACTTCGAACGCATTAGCTATGACACAGGCGCGGTCAAACCGATTGCGCTGCCTTATGACGGAGCGTCCTATCTCGGCGACAGCGATCCCTTCGCCGACGGTTTCATGTTCACCCTGCAAGGTTGGACGCAGCCGCGGCAATTGTTGGCCTATGACCCGGCGTCGGATAGTTTGAGCGATCTCAACCTGGGCGCCAGTTCGCCGAAGGATTATGGCGCGGCGGTCGAATCCGTCACGGCAGAGGTCAAGAGCCTGGACGGCACCATGGTGCCGATCACCATTTTGAAGCCCAAGGGCTTCGTGGCCGACGGCAAGACGTTGAGCCTTCTCGACGCCTATGGATCCTATGGGACCTCGACCCAACCCTTCTTCGACCCCATGACCCTCGAATGGGTGATGGCCGGCCACCTCTACGTCTTTGTCGACGTGCGCGGTGGCGGCGAAAAGGGCGATGCCTGGCGGCTGGCCGGCAAGGGGCCCAACAAGCACAAGGGCGTCGAAGACCTGATCGCCGCGGCGGACTATATGGCGGCCCAGGGTTATAGCCGGCCCGCCCATATCGGCATCTATGGCGCGTCCGCCGGCGGTTTGGTCATGGGCGGGGCGGTGACGCATTATCCGAGCCATTTCGGCGCGGCCATCATTCATGCCGGCATTGTCAATCCGACGCGTTTGGCGGCCGCGCCCAACGGCGCCAACCAGTTCGCTGAGTTCGGCGATCCGAATACCGCGGAGGGCTTTCAGGCGCTCTACGATATGGATCCGTATCTGGCGGTCAAGGATGGCACGTCGTACCCGTCGGTCCTGCTGGATGTCGGTTTGAACGATAGCCGGGTGGCGCCGTGGATGTCGGGTAAACTGGGGGCGGCCCTGATGTACGCTGGCGACAAGAACGTGCATTATCGCGCGGATTCCGATTCCGGCCACTTCGGCACGTCTCTCAGCCAGGCAGCGGCGGAAAAGGCCGATCACTATACCTTCCTGGAAAAGGCGATGAGCGACGTCAAACCGGCCAAGACGGCTAAGGGGCGGTATTAAGCATCGCTCCGATGACCGAAGCCGGGTGACGGCTTTAAGCGGGATTCGGAGTAGCTGTGGCCCCATCCGCGGAAAACCGGCACTCCGAATGGGGAAACACTCGCTGAACACGGGTTATATATTGCCATTTCCAATGATCGGCAAAGCCTCCAGCGGGACCGGACACCATGGGTAATATGTGACTTCGACGATCGGCAGACAGTCTATTCGGAGTGCGGCTTTTCTGTGCAAAAGGCCAGCGCTACTCCGAATGGTCCAGGTACTTAGATCAGGATCGAGCAGACCGCCTGCGCGGCGAGGCCTTCTTCGCGGCCAGTGAAGCCCATGCCTTCGGTCGTGGTCGCCTTGACACTGACCCGGTCAAGGGTGATGCCGAGGATTTCGGCCAAGCGTGCGCGCATGGCTTCGCGATGCGGTTTGATCTTGGGCCGCTCGCAGATCAGGGTGACATCGACATTGACGATTTCACCACCGCGTTCGGTGATCAGGTCGAGGGCGTGGCGCAGGAAGCGGTCGCTGGAAGCGCCCTTCCATTGCGGATCGGTCGGGGGGAAATGATCGCCGATGTCGCCGAGGCCTGCCGCACCGAGCAGGGCGTCGGTCAGGGCGTGCAGGCCGGCGTCGGCGTCGCTGTGGCCGACCAGGGTCTTGCTATGGGCGATCTCGACGCCGCACAGCCAGACGCTGTCGCCGTCGCCCCAGCGGTGGGCGTCGAAGCCGGAACCGATCCGCGTCTGTTTCATAGGTTTGTCTCCGGCCAGCAAGGCTTCGAGCAGGGCGAAATCCGCCGGATAGGTCAGTTTATGCAGGCTCATATCGCCTTCGACCAGGGCGACGTCGATACCGATATGGCTTGCGACCATGGCGTCATCGGTCGCCGGTTCGCCGGCAGGCCACGCGGTATAGGCGCGCCGGATATCAGCCAACCGAAAGGCCTGCGGAGTCTGTGCCCGCCACAGATGATCGCGCGGCGGAGCGTCTTCGATCACGCCACCGCGGCCCTTCTTGATCGAATCGGTGAGCGGCATGGCCAGGATGGCCGCAGGCTGCGCCTCAAGAGCTGCCAGTAAGCTTTTGATATGGTGTACTTTTAACAGCGGGCGTGCAGCGTCGTGGATCATGACGATATCGCTGTCGTCGCCGGTTACGGCACGCAGGCCGTTTTGTACAGATGATGAGCGGTCGCTGCCGCCGGAGACGACCAGAATGCGTTCACCGTAAGCCTCCTGCGCCTGCACGACATCTTCCACCGGCACAACGACGACGACTTGGGCCGCGCCGGTGGCCACAAAGGCGTCAACAGACCAGTCGAGCACGGGCTTGCCGCCCAGCGGCATCCATTGTTTCTTGCCGCCGGAACGGCTGCCGGAACCGCCGGCCACGATGATTGCGTGAAATGTCATGGTCTTGCTTTAGCGCGAAAGCCATTGTGCGCAAGGGACAATTTGCCTAAAAGGCGCCATGACCAAGGCGGGCCTTAAAATCGGCGACATCGACATAGCGGGCAGGGTGCTGATTGCACCCATGACCGGCGTGTCCGATTTGCCGTTCCGCCATATGGCGGCCAAGCTGGGGGCGCCCTATGCCGCCACCGAAATGGTCGCCTGCGAAGACCTGTTCAAACAACGGCCGGATGTCGTGCGCAAGGCCGAACTGGGCGCCCATGACGGCTTGAAGATCGTGCAACTGGTCGGCCGCGATCCGGCCCATATCGCGCGCGGCGCCCGTCTGGCGGAAGAGTCCGGCGCCCATATCGTCGATCTCAACTTCGGCTGCCCGGCCAAGGAGGTCACCGGCGTGCTGTGCGGCTCGGCCCTGATGCGCGACCTGGATCAGGCCGAACGCATCATGACTGCGGCCTTGGGCGCTACGTCGCGGCCGGTGACGGTCAAGATGCGCCTGGGGTGGGACGACAATCACAATGCCGCCGAATTGGCGCAGCGCGCCGAGCGGCTGGGAATCGCCGCCCTGACTGTGCACGGCCGCACACGCCAGCAATTTTACAAGGGCGAGGCCGATTGGCGCGCCGTCGCCCACGTCAAGTCGGCTGTCGCCATCCCCGTCATCGTCAATGGCGACATCGTCGACCTAGAGACCGCCCAAGCGGCGCTAAGCCAGTCGGGCGCCGACGGCGTGATGATCGGCCGGGGCATCTATGGTCGGCCGTGGTTCGCCGCCGATCTCGATGCCGCGCTCAACGACAATAAACCGATGCGCGTCATGAGCTTGACCAAGCGGGCAGACATACTGCTCGAACACATGCAGGCCAGCCTCGACTTCTATGGCGAGGTCCTGGGCTTACGCATGTTCAAGAAGCATTTGGGCGCCTATGTCGAGGCCTCAACCCACGATCCCGATCCATTGGTCCGCCGTCAGGACAAGGCGCGCCTGTGCGGCATGGACGACGCTGTGGCCATTGAAAATGCCGTGCGCGAGCTGATGCGCGCCTAACTCTGTAAGCCGTTAAGCAAGTTTCGTGAAATTTGACACAGTGCCTAACATTTCTGTTGATATTGAGACACAGTAGTGCGCAAATGTCACTCATATAAAATGAGTGGTGTGGGTCTTGAAAGACACATTGGCTAAGCGTCGTTGGCAGCATTTCGTTTCGCGCAGCATGAGAAACCTGCGTACGACGGGGCCTAGCCGGCTGCTGCTTGGCGTCGGTTATGGCGCTTCGGTCCTGACGACCGCCTTTGTGGTAAGCCAGGTCGGCCAGGCCAGCGACTATCTGTTGATCCTTGTCTGCCTCAATCTCATCCTGTTGGCGGCCCTGATTGCCGTCGTCGTGGCGCGCGTCGTCAAGATCGCCCGGACGCGCAGTGCCGATGCCGGGGCGCGCCTTCACCTGCGTTTCGTTTTCCTGTTTTCGTTGGCGGCCGTCGTGCCGGCCATCATCGTCGCCCTGGCGGTCGGCCTTACCAGCCGCAGCCTTGATCAGTGGTTTTCCCACCGGGTCCAGAACATGGTGGAAAACGGCGCACAGGTCGGGCTCGCCTATGTCAATGATCAGTTGCGCAGCTCACGCGACGCCATGAGCTATATCCAGTCGGTCATCGACACGCCGACGGGATACGACCTGTTCAACGACCGCCTGGCTTTCAGCATGGCGTTGAAGAACAAGTTCGACGAGCGCGGCGATCTTAGCGCCGTCTACATCATCGACAAGACCGGCCAGGTGCTGGCGCGTGCCGAAGGGCCGGATGCGCCGACCTATGAGGCGCCGCCGCAGGACAAGATCGACGACGTGCTGACCAATGGCGCCGCCGGATTCAACGGTGTTTACGGCACACGGCTGCTCTATCCGCTGCAAAACTACAACGGCGCTATTCTTTACGGCATCAAATCCTATCCGCCGGGCCTCGGCGTCAAGCTGAATGCCGCCAGCGACGCGACCGTCGAATATCGCGATACCGGCGAGCGCCAGGCGCGGGCCCAGGGCCTGTTCTTCATGGCCTATCTGGAAACCGTTCTGCTGGTCCTGATCGGCGCCATTTGGGTCGGCACGTCATTTGCCGAAAGCATCGCCCTGCCGATTGCGCGCCTGGTCCAGGCGGCCGGCAAGGTGGCCGGCGGCGATCTCAATGCCCGCGTCGTCACCGCCCGGCAATCGGAAGATATCGCCGTCCTGTCGCGCGCCTTCAACCACATGACCTCGGACCTGCAGAGCCAGCAGGCGGCTTTGAAATCGGCCGGCGAAGAGGCGGAAAGCCGGCGACGCTTTATCGAAACCGTGCTGTCGGAAATCAGCGCCGGCATTGTCGGGCTCGATGTCCTCGGGCACGTCTCGGCCATCAATCGCCATGCCGCCAACTTCCTGGCCATCAAGTCGGAAGATGCCCTGGGCGAAAGCCTGCGCACCCTGGCGCCGGAAATCAGCGAACTACTCGACAAGGTCTCCGTCCAGCGCGTCGAAGAGGTCGAGGTCGACCTGGTCCGCCGCGGCGAAACCCGGCGCGTGCGGGTGCGTGCCTCGGGGTTGGAAACCGGCGGCGCCGTTTTGACCTTCGACGACATTACGCGTTTGATCGCCGCCCAGCGTAACGCGGCCTGGAAAGACGTCGCCCGGCGCATCGCTCATGAGATCAAGAACCCGCTGACGCCGATCCAGCTTTCGGCAGAGCGTTTGCGCAAGAAGTATCGTGGTCAGATCACCGCCGATGTCGAGGTCTTCGATCGCCTGACCGACACTATCGTCCGTCAGGTCGGCGATATCGGCCGCATGGTCGACGAGTTTTCCTCATTTGCCCGCATGCCGGCGCCCAATTTCGCCGAGGAAGAGGCCGCCGAACTGGTGCGGTCCTGTGTCTTCGCCCAACGCGTGGCGCGGCCGGATATTTCGATCGAGATCGTCGAACCGCTGCCCGAGGTTAAGGTCGTTTGCGACGGCCGCATGCTGGGTCAAGCCCTGGGCAATGTGCTGAAAAACGGCGGCGAGGCTATTTCGTCGCGGCTAATGCGCGACCGGGGGACCGACGAACCGGCGCCGAATGACGGTATTCAGGGCCATCTGCGCGTCGAGATGAAGCTCGACGGCAATGAGTTGGTTATCGAGGTCGAGGACGACGGCATCGGCCTGCCGGAAAAAGATCGCGATCGCCTGACCGAACCCTATGTCACCACGCGTGAAAAGGGCACGGGGCTGGGCCTCGCCATAGTGAAGCGTATTCTCGAAGATCACGGCGGTGAGTTCTATCTCAACGACGCGGTTCATTTAAGCGGCGCGCGGGCTGTCCTGCGTTTGCCGCGATTGCAGACGGGACAAAACCCGCTTGCCGCAAACGAGGGCCAGCAGGCTCAAAAATCGGTGTCCACGAAGGTGGTGGACCCTAAGATGGTGGAAATGTGATGAAAGTATCGTCTGGTGTGGACATCCTGGTCGTAGACGACGAGGCCGATATTCGCGAACTGATCGCGGGCATTTTGGAAGACGAGGGCTATGCCGTGCGCACCGCCGCCGATTCCAACGCGGCGTTGCGGGCCATCAAGGCGCGCAAGCCGTCGCTGTGCGTGCTCGACATCTGGATGCAGGGCGGTGGGCTCGACGGCATCGAGCTGCTCAGCGTCATCCATGAGTTGGATCCCGATATTCCCGCCATCATGATTTCCGGTCACGGCACGATTGAAACGGCCGTCACGGCGATCAAGAAGGGCGCTTTCGATTTTATCGAAAAACCGTTTAAAACCGAGCGCTTGATCATGGTTGTTCAGCGTGCGCTTGAACTGACGTCGCTGCGGCGTGAGAACAAGCGCCTGCGCAGCCAGGCGGTCGTTCCCGATGGCCTGATCGGCAATTCGGCGGCGGCGCAATTGCTGCGGTCGACCATCGCCAAGGTGGCGCCGGCCAATTCGCGCATTATGATCTCCGGTCCGGCCGGCTCGGGCAAGGAACTGGTCGCACGTATGATCCATGAGGTCAGCCCGCGCGCCAAGTGCGAATTCGTGCCGATTTCAGCCGCCGGCATGACGCCGGAGCGGCTCGATGTCGAACTGTTCGGCGAGGAAGGCGAAAGCGGCCGCCCGCGCAAGATCGGTGTGTTCGAACGCGCCCACGGCGGCACCCTGTTCCTCGACGAAGTGGCCGACATGCCGCCGGAATCGCAGAGCCGCATCCTGCGGGTGCTGGTCGAGCAGCGCTTTGTCCGCGTCGGCGGCGCCAATGATGTTCAGGTCGACGTCCGGGTGATCTCCTCGACGTCGAAGGACCTGCAGGCCGAAATCGCTGCCGGGCGCTTCCGCGAGGACCTGTTCCATCGCTTGAACGTGGTGCCGGTGCGGGTGCCGGGCCTGAGCGAGCGCCGCGGCGATATCGCCGAACTGGTGCAGTACTTTATCGACCGTATCGCAGCGGCGCAGGGCCTGCCCAAGCGGACGCTGAGCGAGGACGCCATGGCGACCTTGCAGGTGCATGAATGGCCGGGCAATGTCCGTCAGCTGCGCAACAATATCGAGCGCCTGCTGATCCTGGCTTCGGGGCACCCGAGCGAGCCGATCACCGCCCAGATGCTGCCGTCGGAAGTGGTTGAATCGGCGGTCGCCGGCGCCATTCGGCCGGAGCGCATCATCGCCCTGCCGCTACGGGATGCGCGGGAAGTGTTCGAGCGTGAATATCTGTCGTCGCAGATCGTGCGTTTTGGCGGCAATATCTCGCGCACGGCCAACTTTATCGGCATGGAACGCTCGGCCTTGCATCGCAAGTTGAAGTCGTTGGGCCTGGCGCATATCCGTGCCGAGGATGACGATATTTAGAACACCGAAACGCGGTCCGTGTAGTTGGTGAAAGGTGAAAAGGAAGATTCCATTTCGCCTCTGGCCATTTTTCCTGCAGTGATGTTGGCTGCCGTCTCAGCTTCTTTCAAGCGGTTGAGAGGAAAGCTTGCAGTCAGCAACAGTGTGCCATCGCGCGCCAGGATATCGACAAAAGCGGTTTCTTCCCGGCCGAACTTGGTTAGGAGATCATTGCTCGGCAAGGGCGGTCGGCCAATCGTGTCGTTGGAATATTTTGCCGTGATGTCCGTGCAGTTGGCGTTTGCGAGCTGAGTGTGCACCGACATGGGTACGTAAGGCGATTTTGCCGAAGTGGCACTTCTGATATATTTGGCATCCTTGGCGCAAATGGGAAATTGTTGGTGAAATTGCGTGCCCCGGACAACAATTTGGCCTCCCTCCAAGTAGGTAGTGGCCAAGCTGGCATCGTCTTGTCCATTGGCGGCCAACACCTTGCTGCGCACCAGCGCGAACGCAAACGTTTTAAATTCCGCACGCGACGACAACTTGCCATCTTCGATCACATCGAAACTCAGCTGAGGCATATTATCCAGGACGCTTGGTTTGGCTGAAACGGGGCGGCCAAAGTCTATAGGGCGGATGTCAGCTATAAATTTCAACTCGTTACTGCTTAATTCATGTGCCGCCGCACCAGTTGTTACAGAATTGGCCGTTATTACAAGCGCATGTCCCACAGAATGGGCATTATGATGATTGTCGACTTCAATATTTCCGTAGCTGGCCCTCGTGATTTCATTCGCCTGCCTGTGGACATCAGACCAGGCAAGGTAATTTGTCCCTTCGATCCATGCGATGAGCGTGAAAGCCAGAGTAAAAATACTCACGGATATCCTCACAGCGGGTTTGGGAAAGAGGCGAGCCGCTACAAATGGGTTGATGACGACAGCGAAAATCAGCATGGCTGCGGCAGCTATGCCGGAAACGATCAACCACAGCGAGGCGGAATTCTCCCGCGACCCGAACATCAACACGGCGGTCCACAACGCTATGACCAGCGCTGCGAGGCTCAGCAGCGACAAAACGATCTTGAAAATAATCTTCACGACACCCCCTTCGCGCGTTACACTACCGCAACGTGAGACCCTGCGGAAGGGGCTTGCCAAATTGGTTGTGACAATGGCATGGACGGCTTTTCGCCGGAGTTCTCCATGCCCCGCATAGCCTATGTCAACGGCGCCTATACCCGCGCCAGCGAAGCCGCCGTTTCGATCGAGGATCGCGGTTATCAGTTCGCCGATGCGGTCTATGAGGTGTGGTCGGTCTTTGACGGACGCCTGGCCGATATGGACGGGCATCTCGATCGTTTGGAGCGGTCATTGCGCGAATTGCAGATCGTCCTGCCCATGCCGCGCTCATCGCTCCTGGTCGTGCTGAACGAGGTCGTCCGGCGCAACGCCATCCGCGAGGGCATGGTGTATTTGCAAATCAGCCGTGGCGTGGCGCCGCGCGACCATGTCTTCCCCGACGACACGCGAGCCGCCATGGTGATCACAGCTAAGCCGGTCGATCGAGTGGCTGCGGCCAAGAAGGCACTATCCGGCATCAAGGCCATGAGCACGCCCGATATCCGCTGGGGGCGCTGCGATATCAAGACGGTCGGCCTGCTGCCCAATGTCCTGGCCAAGCAAAAGGCCAAGGAGCAGGGCGCCGGCGAAGTCATTTTCGTCGACCGCGACGGCCTGGTCAGCGAAGGCGGCTCGACCAATGTCTATATGGTCGACGACGGCGGCGTCATCCTGACGCGCAGCCTGAAGGCCAATATCCTGGCCGGCGTGACGCGGCTCAACCTGTTGTCCGTCATCGCCGACAGCGGTATGGAAATACGTGAGGCGAGCTTCACCCTGAACCAGGCCAAGGCGGCCCAGGAGGTCTTTATTACCGCGGCGACCAGCCTGGTCATGCCGATTATCGCTATCGACGATCACAAAATCGGTGACGGTAAACCGGGCCCAATCGCAACGGCGCTAAGGGAATCCTATATTGCCCGGGCGCGCGCCACGGCGGGTCTGTAAAAAGATTTTACTGAACCGTGGTTGAAAAGACGCAGAATCTTTGCCTAAATGGGGTGGTAAGCCCTGCGGCCGCACATCATCTCCCATGATGGCGTCTCAAAAACCGCCGGTGACTACACCTCTGTCTGTGTGAGGGATATTGTGTCCCTCAAAAAAATGAAACGAGAAGGGCCGCAATGTCCCACGATAAGAAACAAAACCTGCAAGACACGTTCCTCAACAGTGTCCGCAAAACCAAAACCCCCCTGACAATCTTTCTGATCAACGGCGTCAAGCTGCAGGGCATTGTCAGCTGGTTCGATAATTTCTGCGTCCTGCTGCGCCGCGACGGCCAATCGCAACTGGTGTACAAGCACGCGATTTCGACCATCATGCCGGCCGCGCCGGTGCAATTGTACGAACAGGAAGAAGATCTTGATGATTAAGCCCGACCAGGGGCTGACGTCTTGAGTGATCGCTTCATAGACAACGCGCCCGACGTCGTGCGCGCTGTCGTCGTTGATCCGGATATCGATCTGCGCGCCGCCGGCAAGTCAGCCGGCGAGGGTGCAGCCCTGCGGCTGCACGACGAGTCACGCCTGGAAGAGGCTATCGGCCTCGCCCTGGCGCTGGATCTGGAGATCGCCGGCAGTTTGACCATTCGTGTGCGCAAGTTCAATCCAGCGACCCTGTTCGGTCAGGGAAAGGTGGATGAAATCAAGGCACTATGTGAGGATGTTGAGGCGACGCTTTGTGTCGTCAACGGCGCCCTGACGCCCATCCAGCAGCGCAATCTCGAAAAGGCGCTGGAGGTCAAGGTCGTCGACCGGACCGGCTTGATCCTGGAGATATTCGGCCGCCGCGCTCGCACGCGCGAAGGCAAGCTGCAGGTCGAACTGGCGCGGCTGGAATACGAAAAATCGCGCCTCGTCAGGACGTGGACCCACCTGGAGCGCCAGCGCGCTACCGGTACGACCGGCGGCCCGGGTGAAACCCAGATCGAACTTGATCGCCGCATGATCGCCGACAAGATCAAACAACTGAAGACCGAGCTCGATGAGGTCCGGCGGACGCGCAATTTGCATCGCACCCAGCGCAAGAAGGTGCCGTACCCGATCGTCGCTCTGGTCGGATATACCAATGCCGGCAAGTCGACCCTGTTCAATCACCTGACCCATGCCGAGGTCGTGGCGAAGGACTTGTTGTTCGCGACGCTCGATACGACGCTGCGCAGTCTGAAACTGCCTAATGGCCGATCTGCCATCCTGAGCGATACGGTCGGCTTCATTTCCGACCTGCCGCACGAACTGGTCGCCGCTTTCCGCGCGACCCTGGAAGAGGTCGAGCAGGCCGATCTGATCCTGCATGTCCGCGATGTTTCGAACCCCGAGACGGAGGCGCAGAAGCAGGATGTCGAACAGGTCATGAGCCAGATCCTGCCCGATCTCGACCGCGCCCGCATGTTCGAGGTTTGGAACAAGATCGACCTGTTGGACGATGATTCCAAAGAGGTTTTGTATACCCGAGCGGTTACCGACCGGGCACGCAACAAGCCCTATCTGGTGTCGGCGATCACGGGCGAAGGGATCGATGCCCTGCTCAGCCGGATCGCGCAATTGGTCGATGCCGCCGGTGAGGAAATGGACATCGTGCTGGATCCGCATCAGGGCGATGTGGTGGCGTTTCTCTATCAGAACGGCCGTGTCCTGGGCCGTCATGATGATGAGGAGGGCCGCACTCACCTGCGTGTCAAGCTGAGCGATCAGGCTTATGGCCGCTATGAGCGGATGATTGCTGGAGCCTAATTGGTTTTCGGCGGCATATTGGCGGCCAGTTGTGCCGCAAAGCCATGGGCAGTCAGCCAATCGACGACCTTTGTCCAGCCGTAATTCTGGGCGTAGAAGAAGAAGTTGGGCGTATTTTCCGGTTCCACCGTTGGATCAGCGCCGGCTTTCAACAAGTCGAGCGCCACGTCTTCGTCGAAGGTGGCGTTGAGTGGCCCTTCGTTGTCGTGGTTGACGGTGTGAATATCAGCGCCATGCACCAGCAGCCATTGTACGAATTCCCGGTTGCCGCTGTTGGCGGCGATGTGAAGCAGGCCATTACCGGCGGTGTTTCTGGCGTTGATATCGCAGCCCTTATCGATCAGGAATTTGGCGATATCGAAGTCCTGCCAAGTGTCGTTTTCCGCCCCGCCGCGATCGAGCAGTAGGCTCACAGGCAGGCGCAGGGCCCCCTCTTCACTGCCTTCACGCCACGACTTTTGCATGAACGTCAAGGATGGATGATAAGCCCACAGCCGTTCGACAAGATTCAGCCGTCCGCTCAGGATGGCGCTCTGGAACGCGCTGTCGATCTGCTGCTGGTCATCGGTGAGGGCGCCGTCGGCGATCAAGCGCTGCACAACGCCTTCGCGGCCCATCGTTAGAGCCGTATCGAGGGCGGAAACGAGAGTCAGGGGATCGCCATAGTCCATAACGGGGTCTGCCGCGTGGCCGCCCATAATGGGCGTTCCGTGGTCTAGGAGCGACAAGATGACATCGTCGCCGACGTTCTCGTCGGCCAGCGAGCGGGTCAGGATGTCAGCGCCAGCGGGCGAATTGAAGGCAAAATGCTCGTCTTCCAACTGGCGCAATCCACCCCCGGACAGGGTGATCATGCCGTCGGCGCCCGAGACGCGATCCACCTCATTTTCCGCGTCGGTGACGGTTTCGGGCATGCCGATACGGTTACCGCCATAGTCGACGATGAACCGGCTTTGTCCGCCGATGTTCAGGCGCAATTTATAGGTTGGCAGATCTGTGGCGGCCCAACGATAATTATCGTGCATCTGCCCGATACCGGCCGACCGAAAGCGCTCGATCAGGCTTGCGACCGCGCCGGGCGAGATGGTCCAATGATGCTGCCCCTGTACATCGGTATATTGCCCACCCTTATAGTCGACCCTGCCGTCACCATGGATGATGACGGTATAGTTGGGACAGCTGCCGAAACATCCGATCCGTTGCAGGCTTATCTGACTTGAAAACAAAGGGGCTTGGGGCATGGTCCCGGTCCGCAACGTGGCTGGGAAAGGGACGGATTCGCCGATTTGCGCGGCTGCCGGCTTGCCATCGATGAGGAAAGGCTTGTAACGCCATGCCACGGCTTGCCGGCGCAGGTCGAGCGTCTTTTGTTGGCTGTCCGCGTCGTCATAAGCGCCAGACGGCCACGCCCCCCAGGCGCAAACCGGACGGCCTTGGGCATCGACATTAAAGTTGAACGTCAGGACGAATTGCCCGGGTGTGGGATGTTCCAAGTCGTAGGGCGGCAAGGTGAACAGGCGGTGCGCTTCGATATCATCTGGTGCATCCGCTTGGTCCTTGGCTTGGTCGCAGGTGCGGAGCACAGTGGCAGCGTGAAGAGGGGCTGCGACCAAACAGGAACCCAGGACAATAATGGTAGCGGCACGCATAGTTTCCCCCGACTGTATAATAAGGCTATCACCAAGCGGCCCAACCGCCAAGTGCATGATATTATGTTGGATCGCGCCTTGCCAAACGCCCGAGGCGCGCCTAAATAGTTAGACATCTAATTATTAGGTCCCGTATCATGCCTACCGAAAAAGAACGCTTTTCCTTCGCCCTGCACAACGCTGCCCGTATGTGGCGCGTGGCGTTGGACCGGCGCATGAAGGATCTCGACATCTCGCAATCGGGTTGGCTCAGCATCGCCTATATCGCCAAGTCCGCTGTGCCATTATCGCAAAGCGAGTTGGCGGCACTGGTCCAGGTCGAGGCGGCCACCATGGTATCGACCATCGACCGCCTGGAGAAGGCCGGCCTAGTTGAACGCGTCGCCTCGGAAAGCGACCGCCGGGTCAAGCATCTGGCCATTACCGAAGAAGGGCAGGCCATCTATCGCAAGGTACGCGCCAAGGCTGACGCCATGCGCGCTGAATTGTTAGGCCAGATCGAACCGGAAAAATTGGCGGCCGCCACTGAGGTTCTGGAACAACTACAAAGTCTTATTGAGACCTCCTCATGAGTGACACGAGTACATCGTCACCGCCCCTGAATCGCACCATGATCACGATTTCGATCATGCTGGCGACGGTGATCCAGGCGATCGACGGCACCATCGCCAATGTCGCCCTGCCGCACATGCAGGGCAGCCTGAACGCGTCGCAAGACCAGATCACCTGGGTACTGACCTCCTTCATCGTTGCCGCCGCCATTGCGACGCCGCTGACCGGTTGGCTGAGCGACCGATTCGGCCTGAAGACCGTGTTCCTGGTCTCGATCGCCGGTTTTACGGTCGCCTCGGTGCTGTGTGGTGTCGCCGGAAACCTGTCGGAAATCGTTGCCGCCCGGCTGTTGCAGGGTGTGTTCGGCGCCGCCCTGGTGCCGTTGTCGCAATCGACGCTGCTGGATATCAACCCACGCGAAAAGCACGGCCAGGCCATGGCCGTGTGGGGCATGGGGGTGATGGTCGGTCCGATTTTGGGGCCGACGTTGGGTGGTTGGCTGACCGACGCCTATGACTGGCGCTGGTGTTTCTTTATCAATGTGCCGATTGGCGCTGCCGCCTTTTTTGGTATCTGGCGCTACATCCCACGCCTGGCTGCCAAGCGCAGCATTCGTTTCGACGTGCTTGGCTTTACGGCCCTGAGCGTCTGTATCGGTTCGTTGCAAATGCTGCTGGACCGCGGGCAGTCGAACGATTGGTTTTCGTCCGGCGAGACCTGGATCGAGGCCATTCTGGTCTTTATCAGCCTGGGTATTTTCGTTATCCACACGGCGACCCGGCCGGCCGGCACCACCTTTTTCGATTATCGCCTGCTGTATAACCGCAATTTCAATACCGGGCTGTTGTTCATCTTCGTCGTCGGTATGGTGTTGTTCGCCACGCGCGCCCTGATGCCATCGATGCTGCAAGGGCTGATGCAATATAGCGCCGTTACCGCCGGCATCGTCACAGCACCGTCGGGCCTCGGCACCATGGCAGCCATGGTCGTGGTCGGCCGCTTGGCCAGTAAGATCGATTTGCGCCTGCTTCTGGCCGCCGGCTTCGGCCTGACAGCGATTTCGCTGGCCTGGATGTGCCAATATACCATCGTCCTGTCGCAGCACGACATCATCTGGCCGGGCGTCATTCAGGGTGTTGGCATGGGGCTGGTCTTCGTGCCGCTTAGCGCCGCGACCTTCGCCACCTTGCCCGGCACTCTGCGCCCGGAAGGTACAGCCATTTTCAGCCTGGTGCGCAATATCGGCAGCAGTATCGGCATCGCCATGGTGCAGGCCCTGCAGGTCGCCAATACGCAAAAGGCCCACGCCGGAATCGTCGAAAATATCAATCCGAACAATCCGGGTTACGGCGATACGGCTGCGGGTTTGATGGCGCTCAACAGTGAAATCACGCGCCAGGCCAGCATGATCGCCTATGTCGACAATTTCTGGCTGATGATGATCCTGTGCCTGCTGTCCATGCCGCTGTTGCTGCTGATCCGGACACCGAAAAAGCCGGCAGCGGCGGCAGCCGACGAGCACGTCGAATTGGCGGCGATGGAATAATCAGAACAGGCTGAGCGTTTCTTCTTGAGGCTCGACGGCGGCAGCTTTTCGTGCCGGCCGGCGGACCTTGGGGGCCGAGTTCTTGGTCAGGCGCGCGGCGAATGTGACCTTATTGCGCTGCATATCGCCAAGGACCTCCTTGGGCAGGTCGACGCGTTTTTCATGTTTTGCGCTATAAAGCGCCAGTTCGACGACCAAAGGCGCCAGGTCGGCGCCCTTTTCGGTCAGGGCATAGATGAATTTGCGCGCATCGGCGGGGTCCGGCGATTTGCTGATCAGGCCGTTCTGTTCGAGCTTGAGCAAGCGGTCGGCCAGGATATTGGTTGCGATCTTCTCTTCCGAGCGCAAAAATGCCTGATAGCCGCAGTGACCACGCAGCATCATGTCGCGAATGATCAGGAGCGACCAGTTATCGCCGACAAGTTCCAGGGTCAGATTGATCGGGCACAGCGAACGATGGCTCTTGGCCGGCGCCGGCACGGCCGTGGGCTTGGCCTTTGTCGGGGCCGTCGCCTTGACGATGCGGCTGCGCGAAACCGGGGCAGGTGAGGGAGCCTTCTTATTGGCGGACGTTTTCATACGCTGAACCGGAACCTTCTGTGGCGGTTTGCAAGCCATACAGCGTTAATCTTTCGATTCGCAAGCGGGCGCCGCATCGGACTTGTGAATCGAAAGCTACATCTGTGTATAATTGCACTTCACAAGTCAGATGTGAAAATGCATTGCGACGTGCAAGTGAGCGTGTGACTTACTTTTGCTATGAAAGTTAGTTGGGCACCCGACGCTGTGCCGCATTCGGCACGGCATGAAGCGTGGCTATCGCGGCCTTGTCCTGGTCGATAAAGGCCCGATACCGTGTCGCCTGGTCGAGGGCCTGCATTGGGCTGGCGAATTCCGGACGATCAACATCGCACTGATCGAGTACCGATGTTTTCATATGGCCGGCCGTGAGGGTCAGGTAGCATTTCGGCCCTTTCGGGCCGGCACCATAGCTGTCGACATCCGTGTCGAAAAAGCGAGCGCGTTTGAAAGCACGCAGGACGCGCCGGACCGAGGCCTTCGGTATATGATAGCGGACGCTTTGCGCTGCACCGGAAATTCTGCGGTCCTGGTAGAACACCGTGCCGTCGGCCATCAGGTCGACGCGATAGGTCAGGCATGGGCTTTGACAAGAACCGTGCTCGAAACTGAGATGGGTGTCCGGAGGGATCGTCTCCTGGCCGGTGGCAAAATAGTAGGCGATCAACAAACCGGCGCACACCGCGACACTGGCCAACATATTGAGCAGCCGTTTGTCGCGTGGGCGGGCAGGCCGCGTCGTCACGGCGTCGCGCGCTCGGCGTGTTTGGCCGCGTTCCACAAAGCGTCCATTTCGGCGAGGTCGGATTGATCTGGCGTCCGGCCTTCGGCGGCGAGGGCGTTTTCGATCGACGCAAACCGTCGGACGAATTTTTGATTGGTGAGACGCAAGGCGTCTTCCGGTTCGACATCGAGCTTGCGCGCCAGATTGGCCATGACGAACAGGAGGTCACCCAATTCTTCGCGCGCTTTGGGCAAATCACCGTTGGCGATCTCGACCTTCAATTCGGCGGTTTCTTCATCGAGCTTGTCGACAACCTCGTTGACGCTCGGCCAATCGAAACCGACCCGTGCCGCGCGTTTGGTCAGTTTGGCGGCGCGCGTCAGGGCCGGCAGGCCGACGGGAACGTCGTCCAAAATGCCGTGCTTGTTCTTGGCCTTGCGTTCCGCGGCCTTGGTCACTTCCCAGGCGACGTTTTGTTCTTCGGCCGTGCGATCGCCGACGTCGCCGAAAACATGCGGATGACGGCGGATCAGCTTTCCGCTCATGCCGGCCGCGACGTCGTCGAAATTGAACAGGCCCTGCTCTTCGGCCAGGCGGGCATGGAAGACGACCTGGAACAACAGATCGCCGAGTTCTTCCTTGAGATCGCGCATGTCGTCGCGTGCGATGGCGTCGGCGACTTCGTAGGATTCTTCAATCGTATAGGGCGCGATCGTCACGAAAGTTTGTTCGCGGTCCCATGGGCAGCCATCGACCGGATCGCGCAAACGCCGCATGACTTCCAGCAAAGATTCGATCGGCGAGGGCGTGGTCACAAAATTTCCTTTTCCTTTAAACCCGCGAGAATAGCGGCATGGCGTTCCGGAGTCAGATTATAGCCGCGCATCGACAGGGCGCCCAATAGCAAAAACAGCACGGGAAGACCGATAAAGAAGGCTTCCAGCCACATCAAGGCCTCGGGGGAATTGTGCGGCACCTTGTTGTCGAAGCCAAGTTTGCTCAGGATAAAGAGCGTGAACACCGAAAAGGCGTAGCCCAGCTTGGTCGTGGCCGACAGGATCGCCATGAGCGTGCCTTTGTGATCATGGCCGGTCTCATAAAGGACTTCGTCGCCGATATCGGCCATCAGGGCCCGGGTCAGAAGCAGCGACGCCGCATAGGGAATCCCGTTGAGGAAGACCATTACCGCGCAGACCACAAAATTGCCGGACGGCGCGAAATACATGGCGCCATAGAGCCCAGCGAAAATCAGGCTGCTGACGATCAGGGTGACGTGTTTGTTGTAACGCCTGGATGCCCAGGTCCACAAAGGCGCGCCGACAATGCCGGCGACGAAATATAACAGCATGGCGATACTGCTTTGTTCGCGGACCAGGCCCTTGGTCTGTTCGAAAAAGAAGAAAAAGAGGGCGGCCATGACGCCCGGCGCCAAGCCCATGAACAGGTCGGCCAGCAGAATATGCTGAACGTTCTTGCGCTTCAGCATGACGAAATAGTCGCCCAGGCGGATATCGTGCGATGGTGCATTCGATACCTTTTCCGGCACGATCCATAAGGCCGTACCGATGCTGAGCGGCAAGGTCACCAGGATGAACAGGCCCATGCCCTGGACGCCTTCGGCATAGGAGCGATGCAGGAGAGACTGGGTGATGACCGGGATCAACAGGACCATGATGATGCCGGCGATATTGCCGACCTGCCACCAGGCGAAGATCTTGGAGCGTTCATTATAGTTGGTGGACAGTACGGAGCCCCAACTGGATTGACTGAGGGCGGCGATCGAGAACCCGACATATATAATGAACAGCCAAATGCCGAGATAGCGTTCCGAACTGCCGACCGGGGCAAAGAAGATAAACCAGGTCCCGGCCATCAGGATCGGCAGGCAGACAAACATCCACAGCTTGAAACGGCCCCACGGCGTGCGGGTGCGGTCCATGAAATAGCCGATGAGCGGATCGACGAAAATGTCGAACATGCGGACAATCAGGAAGATAGACCCGACAACGCTGAGGCTCAAGCCGATATGGTTGGCGAAATATTCCGGCAGGGTGACGGCGAGCGGCAAACCCAAGGCGGCGAAGGGAACGCAGGGACCGATAAAGGCCAGCATTTGCCCCATCGACACCTGAGGTTTCGGCTCCTGCCTTGGCTCTGGCTGTGTCTCTAGTGCGGCTGACATCGATCCCCTCCCTGCGACCCGAGCTAAGCAGGTCCAATGGTCTTCAGTGATAGGGCAGACTCGCTGCTTTGCCAACCTTTGTCGGTGGCGGTGTATGAGTTTAACTCTGTCCGGAATAACTGCCGGTGAGATTCGGAGTAGCCATGGGCCGGTTTCGAGAAAACCGGCACTCCGAATGGCAAATGGCGGATTGGACGAAGTATCATAATGCCATTTGACCGATTGGCTTGGCATGCGTGTGCTGCCCAAGGGTGTGGTATATAAATACCTTTGCGGGCGGCCGCTTCGGCCATTCGGAGTGCCGGTTTTCTCTGAATATGGCACTGGCCACTCCGAATCTCACCGGCCGTCATTTCAGTGACCGACAGCTGCGGCAGCAATTTCGACATCTCCCGGCCTCCGCCTAAATATGTAATATATATTTCTTGACGAGTCCGATTATGCGATCTTTAAGTAGGTTCAAGAGAAGTTCGACAGGGACATCGCCGCACATGCACATGCTATCGGATGACGACGCGAAGACGGTTGGCCGGCCATCCGAATACCCTTTCAATCTCCTCTATATCTGGATGATTTCGGCGATCGCGGCACTGGGCGGCCTTTTGTTCGGCTATGATTGGGTGGTGATCGGTGGGGCTAAACCGTTTTACGAGCCCTATTTCCATCTGACATCTGAGGCGCAGATCGGTTGGGCGAACAGTTGCGCCCTGCTTGGCTGCCTGCTCGGCTCGATGGCGTCGGGAGTTCTCAGCGATCGTATCGGGCGTAAGGCGCTGTTGATCGTCGCCGCAGCCCTGTTCGGCGTCTCGTCGGTCGCGACGGGATGGGCGCATCATTTCGATAGCTTTGTCGCGTGGCGCATTTTGGGCGGCGTCGCTATTGGCATCGCCTCCAATGTGTCGCCTACCTATATTGCCGAGGTCGCGCCGGCACAGTGGCGCGGGCGTCTTGTCACCCTGAACCAACTGACCATCGTTGTCGGCATATTGGGTGCCCAGATTGTCAATTTGTTGATCGCGGGTCATGTTGAAGACGGCCTGTCTGCGGAGGCCATCCGGGGATCCTGGCAGGGCCAGGTCGGCTGGCGCTGGATGTTCACGGCCGTCGCCATCCCGTCCCTGGTCTTCTTTGTCAGCGCCTTCTTGGTACCTGAAAGCCCGCGCTGGCTGATCAAAAATGGCGCCAGGGAGAAGGCCATGGCCGTCCTGGCCCGGATCGGCGGCGCCGACTATGCGGAGGCGGAAATCGGCAGCGTCAAGGCGGGTCTGGTGCGCGAAAGTACGCAGCGCGGCGCCTGGGGCGAGTTGTTGCGCCCGGCCGTTCTCGGCCTTCTCCTGATCGGAATCGGCCTCGCCGTCCTCCAGCAGTGGAGCGGGACGAACGTGATCTTCAACTATGCCGAAGACATCTATCGCGGCGCCGGTTACGACCTCAGCGGCGTGATGTTCAACATCGTCATTACCGGAGCAATCAATCTCGTCTTTACCCTGGTGGCGACCGTGACGGTCGATCGTCTGGGGCGGCGGGCGCTCATGTTGTGGGGCACGGCCGCCATTGCGATTCTTCATGGCCTCCTGGGCGCCGCCTTCTATTTCCACATCACAGGACCGTTGGTTCTGATCCTGACCCTGGCCGTGATCGCCGCCTATGCCACGTCGCTGGCACCGGTGACCTGGGTCCTGCTTTCGGAGATTTTTCCCAATCGTATCCGAGGCGTGGCGATGTCGATTGCCGTGTCGGCTCTGTGGATCGCGTGTTTCGCCGTCACCTATACCTTCCCGATTCTCAACCGGAGCCTAGGCGCTGCCGGGACATTTTGGTGTTACGGCGCTTTCTGCTTCGCCGGTCTGCTATTCATCATTTTCACGGTGCCCGAAACGCGTGGGAAATCGCTTGAGGAAATTGAGGTTCGGCTTACCTCGAAGTCTTAAGTCTTTTTCACGTCACTTTGTTTTCACACGTAATTATCCAAAATGTGAGAGTCACTTTTGGGAATTGCGTTCCAGCCTCGACTTCGCGCGTTTTTCATCCTTCTGGACCCGTTCCATCAGGTCCAAAGCGCCGCCGATCAGGTCCCGCATGCCCGTTTCGGCTTCCTGGATTTTGCCGGCCAGGATGGCGTCGGCAACCCGTTTGTGATCCTTGGCGCTGGCGAAGCGCACGCCCTTCAGGTCATTCGTCTTGCGGATGCTGAAACGCAGCGCCGTCTCGATCATCTCGCGGTGCTGGCGGTAGAAACGATTGCCGCTGGCCTTCAAAACGGCGAGGTGGAAGGCGATGTCGGAGGCCAGGGGATCGTCCTCACCGCGGTCAGCGGCGAACATGCGCTTGATGGCGTCGTCGATGGCCGCGCGCTCTTCGCCAGATGCCCGTTTGGCCGCCAGGGCTGCGGCGCCCGGCTCGATGCTGAGACGGATCTCCGTGAACTCGATCAAAAGCTGCCACGAAAACTTGCGTTCGAGCAGCCAGCGCATGACGTCCGGGTCGAGAAGATTCCACTGATCTTCGTCATTGACTACGATGCCGCGCCGGCGTCGAGAGGTCAGAAGGCCCTTGGAGGTCAGCATCTTGACGGCTTCGCGGGTGACCGTGCGCGCGGCCTTGTAGGTTTCGGACAGTTCGCTTTCGCGCGGGAAGGGCATGTCATCGAACCGTCCGGTGACGATGGCCACACCCAGGTCCTGAACGATGGTTTCCGTTACGTTCGTCGCACTGGTTGGTGCCCGCATAGTTCCTGATCTCTGTCGTTTGTCAGTCCATAACGCACAAAGCGCAAGGGCGTGCAAGCCTTAGCCCACCGCCACTTTCGCATCAAAGCTTGGCCAGCCGCCCGCCGTCGACCAGAAGGCTGGAACCGGTGACAAAGGCAGCTTCGTCACTGGCCAGAAACGCCACTGCCGCAGCGATATGCTCCGGTTGGCCGACATCCTCGGGCGCCAGCACCTCGGCGCCGGACTTGAGATTGGGGCTGGCCCACAGCATGGGCGTATCGACCGCGCCCGGCAGGACCGCATTGGCGCGAATGCCGACGGCCTTGCCTTCGATGGCGCTGCTTCTTGTCAACGACCCCAACGCCGCCTTGGCCGCCGCATAGGGCGCGACATTGGCTGAGGTCTGCTGAGCGTGGACGCTCGAAACATTGACGATGGCGCCGCCGTTCGTCATGCGGCGGAAAGCTTCGCGGGTGAAGTGGACGGCGCCCATCAGGTTGATATCGAAACAGCGGCGCCAGTCTTCGCCCGTCAACGCCTTGATCGGCTTGTAAATCATGGCGCCGGCGACGTTGACAACGACATCGAGCCGGCCGAAGGCCGCCATCGCCATATCACAAACGCCCGTGACCTCGGCCTCTTGCGAGACATCGCATTTCGCCAGCACGACCTTGGGGGCGCCCAGCCGTTCCAAGTCGCGGCTGACGGTGTCGGCCATGTCGATAGCCAGGTCCACCATAACCAGGCTTCCGCCTTCACGGGCGAACTGTTGCGCGCAAGCGTGACCGATCCCACCCGTGGCACCGGTGAGGATGATGACCTTGTCCTTGAAACGCATGGGCTTATAACCTCCGGGATCGCCTTCATTATACACGGCCTTGCGCACCTGTTGGCGGCTAAAGCGGACCTATCCACATCGCTACCGATCCGCCTGCCGCAAATCAATATGTAATATATAATTATTATGTTGAAATACGATGAGTTACAGTCGATTGGGCGAAAAATGCAGCAAAAATGGCAGGTATCGTCATGGTCCGAGGCTTGCGGATTCACAAATGCCGTCATAAAGTAATATAAATGAAATTAACGCCGGCCACCAGAGAGGAAGTGACATGGCAAAAGTGACCCCAGCGGAGAAGGTCAACCTGACCCGGCGCGGCTTGGTGCAATCCTTGGTGACGCTCCCGTTTCTGGGAGTGGCTGGAGGCTCTTATGCTGCAACAAAAGCGGTCAGTGGTCTTGATGGCGCCTGGCAATACGCCCTCGACCCACACGACGAAGGCCTCGCCCAGACCTGGTTTGAGCGGACCTTGCCGGGCGAGGTGGACTTGGCGGGCAGCCTGGAGAAGGGCCGTATCGGTAATGCCGTCGCCGTCGATACGCCGTGGACGGGCGACATCCACGACCATCTTTTTTTCGACGCCCCGGAATATGCCCGGTATCGCGAGCCCGGCGATATCAAGGTGCCGTTCTTCCTGCAGCCCGACACCTGGTACCGTGGCGCGGCATGGTACGCGCGCGAGATCGATGTGCCCGCCGCCTGGCGCGGCAAGCGGATCGAGCTGTTTCTCGAACGCGCCCACTGGGAAACCCGGGTCTGGGTTGATGGGCAGCCGTTCGGCAGTCGCGACACGCTGCATACGCCGCACAGCTACGACCTTGGCCTTCTCACGCCCGGCCGCCATAAGCTGACCATTCGCGTCGACAATCGGATGATCGTCGAGATTGGCCATAACGGCCACGGCGTCACCGACCATACCCAGGGCAACTGGAATGGTATCGCCGGGCGGATCGAGCTTCGCGCCACCGAGCCGGTATGGATCGACCGTGTCGATCTCTATCCGTCATTAAACGAACGGACATTGAAGGTGCGCGGATATGCCGGCCGCAGCACGTCGGCCGCCGCAACGAACGTGACCGCCGAGATCGCTTTCGCCAAATATGTAACGCGCGTGCTGGTGACGTGGCAGGATGACGCAGCCACATTCGAAGCGGTCATCGTTCCCGACGCTCACGACGCCGCGGCGATGCGGACGTGGGACGAATTCGATCCCGTCCTGCATGATGTTTCGGTGCGTCTGTCTAATGGCGAAGCCTGGCGCGGTCGCTTCGGTTGGCGTGACCTGAGCCCGACGCCTGCGGGCTTTCGGTTGAACGGCCGGCCGGCCATGTTCCGCGGCGCCTTGGAATGCAGTATTTTTCCGCTGACCGGCCATCCCGCCACCGATATCGACACTTGGCGGCATGTCATGCGTCGCGCCAAGGCCTACGGCCTGAACCATTTGCGCTTCCACAGCTATTGTCCGCCGGAGGCCGCGTTCGACGCCGCCGATGAAATCGGTGTCTACCTCCAGATCGAGACGGTTTGGGCCAACCAATCGGTGACGATCGGCAGTGGTCTGCCGGTCGACCAGTGGGTCTATGCCGAAACCGACCGGGTTCTGGCCGCCCACGGCAACCATCCGTCCTTCATGCTCATGACCCATGGCAATGAACCGAAGGGAGGGGCGGAGCGCGACGCCTTCCTGGCGGCCTATGTCCGCCATTATCGCGACCTCGACGGGCGGCGGCTGTGGACCTCGGGCTCAGGCTGGCCGACGATCGGCGACAACCAGTTTCATGTCACGCCGACGCCGCGCATCCAAAGTTGGGGCGACGGGCTCAAATCGCGGATCAACAGCCTGCCGCCGGAAACCGAAACCGACTATCGCGACTTTACCAGCCAATACCCGGTCCCGGTGATCAGCCACGAGATCGGTCAGTGGTGCGTCTATCCCAACATCGAGGAAACGGTCAAATATAAGGGTTACCTGAAGGCCAAGAACTTCGAGATATTCGCCGACCGCCTGCGCGACAATGGCCTCCATAGCCATGCGCGTGATTTCGTCAACGCCTCGGGGCGGCTGCAGGTCCTGTGCTACAAGGAAGATATCGAGAGCGCCCTCAGGACCGAAGGCATGGGCGGATTCCAGTTGCTCGGCTTGCAGGATTTTCCGGGGCAGGGGACGGCTCTAGTTGGCGTCGTCGACCCGTTCTGGGACAGCAAGTCCTATGTGACAGAGGATGAGTACCAGCGCTTCTGCGCGCCTACCGTGGCACTGGCCCGGATGAAGACGCGGGTGGTCGAATCCGGAACGCCTTTTGCCTTTGCGGTCGACGTGGCGCATTTCGGCGCCGCGCCGATCGAAGACGCGGACATCACCTGGCATGTATCCTCGGCCGGCGGCGTAGACCTGGCCAAGGGCAGCTTCCCACGACGCAGCCTTGCCGTCGGCAATACCCCGCTGGGGCTGTCCGCAGCGCCGACGCTCACGGCCGACAAGGCTACCGCCGCCCGGCTTGAGGTGACGATTGCCAAGGACGGGCACGTCATCGCCCAAAACGACTGGGACATATGGATCTATCCGGCTGCGGGCGACGCACGGCCCTCCAGCGACCGCCTGCTTCGCGCCGACCGGATCGACAGCCGGGTGCTCGACCATCTCGCCAAGGACGGTGACGCACTGATCGGTCTGCCTGGCGCCAGGGTCGCCAATTTTGCCGAACAACCGGTCAAGCTCGGTTTTTCAAGCATCTTCTGGAATACGCTGTGGACCGAGCGGCAGGCGCCGACGACGCTTGGCATAGTGTGCGATCCGCGGCATGCGGCGCTCGCCGACTTTCCCACCGATAGCCACAGTAACTGGCAATGGTGGTACCTGCTTCAGCGGGCCGGGGCTTTGCGACTGGATGTGTTGCCGCCGGGCGTCGAACCGATCGTGCGCGTCATCGACGATTGGTTCACCGCACGTCCGCTCGGCCTGGTCATTGAGGTCGCCCTTGGCAAGGGCAGGGCGATCGTCTGCGGTTTCGCCGTCGATGGCCCGGAGGCCGACGACCCGGTCAGCCGGCAGATGTTGGCAAGCCTGGAAACCTACATGCTCAACGATGCCTTCCGGCCGGCGATCACAGTCTCGCCCGACCAGTTGGCGCGCCTGGCGACGGCATAATCGTTGCCTGGCCGATCTAACTCGTAAAGGACGGAAAAGCCGGCTATTTCAGCGCCAACACCACAGAGCCGGAGACGGGATCGGTAACACCCCCACCGGGCATGGCTTCCAGCGTGTCGCGGAACGAATCCAAGGTCGCGATCATCTGCGGACGAGCGGCCGCCATGGCGTCCATATCGGTCCATTCAGCGATGATGCAGTAGCTGCTGTCACCCGTCTTGATCATATTGGCATGCACCAGGCCCGGCCAGTCGGCGACGGTGACACGGTGGGCTTCGAGGAACTCGTCCTCACGGCCGGGTTTGACGCGAAAACGGACGGCATTGAAAGCAGTCACCATGGCACCCTCCATCAGATAACGGCGTCATCTTACGCTGTCTTTAGAGCTAAGTCACTGGCGTGTCTTTAGGTACGCCGATGGTGAGACACCCGTATGATGGCGAAACGCGCTACTGAAGGCGCTTGAACCGGCAAAACCGCACTCATGGGCCGCCGTTGTCGCCGACTTTCCGTCCTGCATCAAATGGATAGCGCTCAGCAAGCGCAGCCCCCGGCGCCACACAGCGAAGGTCAGGCCGGTCTCGGCAACGAAGCGCCGCATGAGGCTTCGCGGTGACATTCCGATCGTTTTTGCCCAAGTCGTCAGGTCACGATCGTCAGCGGGTGAATGGGCCAGGGCCTCGGCCAACTTGACCAGGCGAGGATCTCTGGGCGCCGGGAGGGACAGCCTGTCGTCCGGATCGTTGATAAGGATGCGTTTGAGGAGGGGCCAGACGACATCGCCGTCCGTCGGCTTGTCCACCAACCGGCGAAGCAAGGCAAGGTGCAGAGGATCGGCGTCAAGCACGCGTGCGGCATCCGGTAAGCCGTGGCAGTGGTCGTTCGACACCTTGACACTGAATCCGTGGACAGGACCGTTCGAAGAAAATCCGTGCTCGACGTTTGATGGTACCCAGCACAACCGGCCGGGGACCATGATCCAGGTGTGACTGCCGACGAACAGGCGAAGGGTACCACCCGTCAAGGCAAAGGCCTGCCCCTCGCTGTGGCCATCACGAATTTGGGCCGGCGCGTCGCGCTGAAAACGATAGGCTTTGAGCATTGGGAGCATTGGGAGCATTGGGAGCATTGGCGGGATATTATCATAAAATGTCATTTTTTGGCAATTTCGCCATAGGTTCCGCGGGTAAATTTACCCAATGGCATTTGATTTGAACCGCTTAACCCCTTTCCTGGGCACCTGGCACGGGACCGGGGAGATTTCCGTCAGTCCGTGGCAGGGCGCGGGACTGTGCAAGGGGCGTTGGACCTTCCGTCGCGATCAGGCCGGCAACAATGTCATATTTGATTACGAAGAAAAGCGGGGTGACGGCTCCACCTTTCAAGGGCACGGCATTTGGTGCGTGGATGGGGAGGACCTGCTGTGGTTCTGGTTTGACAGCTACGGCTTTCCACCTTTGTCACCGTCTCGCGGCGGTTGGCAGGAGAGGGGGCTGGTGTTGGAAAAGTCGACGCCGCGCGGATTGGGACGATCGTGCTGGACGTGTGATGGCCGAAATCTGACCTATGTGACCGAAGCGCAGCCGACAGGCCAGTCCAGCTTTTCGCAGGTTATGTCCGGCCGATATACGCGCGTTAAATCGTGGCTCTTTTAACGGGAGGCATGTTGGGGCGACGCATAGTGTCCGGTCACAGTGGCGACTACAAATCCCACCCACCGTTTATAAAAAACTCGCGAGTCGTCCGATCGGCGGGGAAAAACATTTCGAGGGTCAATTCGGAAAGTGTGATGTCGCTTGCCGTGCCAAAAACCGTGGTCGTCGAGAGCAGCGATAGCAGCGGACCGTTCGATATCCGAAGTTTGAGCATGACCGCAACCGGTGAGATTTGCGCCGGGCGGAAGCCGGTTTTGGGTATGGGCAGCGCTGACAGTTCATCTTGGAGGCGCGCGAGTTGCTGATCGGCGGTTGCGGCAAAATCACCGCGCAGCCTGGCCAGCAAATGGTGGCGCCATTCCGGCAGGTTCTCGATGCGCGGCGCAAGACCTTCGGGGTCAAGTGTCGCCCGGAGGACATTGGGTGGCATAGCCAGAAGCCTATCCGGCAAGCCTTTGAGCAGGGCCTGGGCCGGCGCGTTGGCGCTCACCAGATTCCAGTAACGGTCAATGGCCAGGGCAGGAAAGGGGCTTTGGCCTTGCAATATCGTGTCAACGGCGGCTCGGGACCTCTTCCATTTCCGGCGCATTGAGGTCTTGTTCCCTATGCAGGGGCGCATACCCTCCCGCGAGAAGCAGGCGATTGCGGTCGCGCAGTGGCATGGCAAGCTCTTCACCCAATCGCTGAAGCATGTCCCGACTGCCCTTGGACCGGCCGCTCTCAATAAAACTCAAATGCCGTGCGGAAATATCGGCTTCCAACGCAAGATCGAGCTGGCTCATCCTGCGCCGCCGGCGCCAGTCGCGCATAAGGTCGCCCACGGTTTCGCTGCTCATTTTCACCTCTCAGTCCGTTATTCATGCGGCAAGAATCGGCCTGAGCCAATTACCTTCGAGGTAATTGTTCTGCACCTGGATTGCCGCAACACTGATGCGGCAACATAGGAGAGCGAGATGACGGCACCGTTTGTAAATATCGAAAATGGCCACCAACTATATGTTCGTGACTGGGGCACCGGGCAATCCGTGCTGCTACTCTCAGGATGGGCGATGGACAGCCGCTGCTGGGGTGAGACCATGGTTCAGCTCAATGCGGCGGGCTTTCGCACCATAGCCTATGATCGGCGCGGGCACGGACGGTCCACCGACCCTGGTGTCTATGATTATGACATATTGGCCGACGACTTGGCGAAAATCATCGAGACACTGGATCTGTCCGATGTCGTGCTGGTAGGGCACTCTGGCGCGGGCGGTGAAATCATTCGCTATCTCAGTCAGCATGGCGCTGAACGGGTCGCGAGAGTGGTGTTGGTTGGCGCAACGGGCCCATCCATGGTTGCTCGAAAAGCCGGCGAGGTTGGCATCCCCGTCGAACTGGTCGAACCGGCCATTGCGCGTATTGCCGGCGGACTTTCGGAGTGGATCGCCGAAAATATTCGACCTTTTACTCCGGAAGCGGACGAGGGCACCTTGCAATGGCTTGACGCCATGCCGAGAGACGCGTCAAGACGCGCGATTGTGGATTTCCAACGTGCCATCCTGACGACCGATTTTACCGATGAAGCGCGCGGAATTTCCGTGCCCGTCAAGCTGATCCATGGCGATCGGGATGCAAGCGCGCCGCTTGTTTGGACGGCGCTACGGTATGCAGATCTCATTCCAAATGTAGAGCTGTGCATCTATGAGGGCGTGGCCCACGGTGTCATGATCACCCATTCCAACCGATTGGCCGCCGATATCGCGGGAGAAGGCCGATGAGTGAGACCTGCGTCATCCATTGGCGCAGGGTCTCAACACCGACAGGCAGACCGTCCGTGAGAGGCGTGTCCATTCTATCGGTGACCTACGCACAAACATCGCATAATAAATATTATGGGAAATAATGGCGTTGTTTTACGGCTAAGGCCACAGCCAACGCCCTAGGTTAGCTTATAGCTTCCTTATGCAACGCCCTGATCTTAGGCACATACGCCTTATGAGGATTAGGTTAGCTTCAATACCACGCCACTGACGGCGCCGAGTACGCATACCAGGGAAACATGACATGGCCACGATCGCCACGCCTTTCAAACCGACAATCGATAGCTTCGGCCAATTGACGCTTCGTGCCGCTCAAGCGCAACACGACATCTTGGCTGGTGCCTGGGATCGCGTCCGTCCGTTCAAGCCATCGCGCAACATGATGATCGCCATTGGATTTGTGGCTGCCTGTGTCGTGGCCATGACTGGCTTGCTCGCCTTCGACCAATCGGCTTTTGCCTATCATGATCTTCCGACCTATTATGGCGGCGTTGCCATCGATGTCGACTGAATGTCGACTTCATCTTCTTGGTGAAGATGAATTTCAATCGTTGATCGGTAGCTGTCACAAATGTGGCAGAAACCCTAAATAATGATTTGATTATAAAGCATTTTATGTCTGTGGAAAACTGGCTACAGCCGGATATCAAAAGACATTTGATCGAAAGCTGGCTCGACATGGGCCGGCAATTCGCGGCGCAAAGCCTCATAATCCAGTTCCTGATGCAGATTCGTTAAAACGGCGCGCTCAGGACGAAAATGCTCAATCCAGGCCAAGGTCTTTTCGACATGCGAATGCGTCGCATGCGGTTTGTGGCGCATGGCGTCGACGACCCACAATTTCAAACCTTGCAGGGCCGGATAGCTTTCTTCGGGGATATCCGAAATATCGCTGGAATAGGCGACGTCGCCGATACGGTAGCCGACCGACTGAATCGGGCCGTGATGTTGAGCGAAGGTCACGACGGGCAGGGCACCGCCCTCCCCCTCTATCGCCCACGGCGTGCCATGCGGCGGAATCAAGCGATCATTGCAAATCGGCGGATAGCCCATCAGGCCGGTAAAAACATAGCCGAAGCGCCGCCGGAAGGTTTCGCGGGTCGCTTCATCCATATAGCCGTCGATCGGTCCACCGCGCGCAAAGGTGAAGGCGCGCATATCGTCTATGCCGTGGGTCTGATCGGCGTGGTCGTGAGTCCACAGGATGGCATCGATGGCGCGAACTTTGGCGCGCACCATCTGTTCGCGGAACTCAGGCGCGGTGTCGATCACGACCGAGGTTAGCTTTTCCGGCGTACCTTCATGATGCAGGCCGAACCAGGCGGAACAGCGCGACCGGCGATTTTTTGGATTTTGCGGATCGCAAGCACCCCAATAACCATCGATGCGCGGCACGCCGGTCGAACAGCCGGAACCGAGAATCTTGAGTTTCAGGACCTGGCTCATGGCCGCGGGATCTTGTCGAACAGAGCAAAAAAGGCGTCGTGCGTTTTGGCGCGCGTATCGTCCAGGCTCCAGCCGCGGATATCGGCCAGCTTGGTATAGACGTGCGGCACGAAGGCCGGCTCATTGCGTCGGCCGCGCATCGGGATCGGCGCGAGATACGGACAGTCGGTTTCGATGATAATCTTATCGGCCGGCATATCCTTGATAATGTCGCGGACCTCCTGGGCGGCTTTGAAGGTCGCTATGCCGGAGACCGAAAACCAGGCGCCGAGGTCCGCGCAGATGCGCGCCAATTCCGGGCCGCTGGTGTAACAATGCAGCAGCAGTTTGAAAGCGCCGGCAGCATGTTCTTCACTGAGAATCTGGCCCATGACGTCGTCGGCTTCCCGGGTATGGACAACCAGAGGCAGGCCGCTTTGGCGCGCTGCGGCGATATGGGTGCGGAACACACTTGCCTGAATATCGCGCGGGCTGAAGTCGTAATGAAAGTCGAGCCCGCATTCACCAATACCGACGACGCGCGGTTTGGCGGCCAATTCAAGCAAGGTATCGACGGTGAGATCGGGATTTTCGCGGGCCTCATGCGGGTGTGTGCCGGCCGTGGCCCAGATGTCGTCTTGATCGGCGGCGAAGGCGTAGACCGCATCGAAATTTGATACGCGATCGCAGATATTAAGCATTAAACCGACGCCAGCCGCACGGGCACGGGCTATTACCGCGTCGCGATCTTCATCGAATTGCGGGGCATGCAGATTGACGTGGGAATCAATATAAAGGCAATCAACCATCAAAATTCACTTATTGGATTAATTAAGAGCGGCCAGGTCATTGTAAACAGACCAGAAATAGTCGCCACGATCAAGATTGATGCCTTCGACTTCGCCAACCGCTGAATTCAATTTGACCCATAGTTGCGAGATAGATTGGCCGATTTGTGGCGTCTCGGCGCTTAAGGCGCGTTCATGCAAACGATCCGTCAGGCAGGCCATGAAGGTGGCGAACTTCTTCGCCCCGTCGTTTTTGGAGTTCGAAGTTTTGAACATTGCGGCGGCGGCCATCAGCTCCGGCCGCGACGGTAAAGGCCGCTCCAGCAGCTTGCCGGCGAAGCTGTCCATCTCAAGAGCGCCTTCTTCCATAAGGCTTAGCGCCTTACCCGGCGCGCCGTGGGCCAGCCGGACCAGGCGCCCCAGAGACTCTTCGTCGACCTCAGCGCGGCTCTTCAAAAAGTCGCCGACCGCCTCGTCCGTCCATGGCACGAAGTTCAGCCGACGGCAGCGCGAACGGATGGTCGCCAACAATTTGCCGGGTGAATGGGAGATCAAAAAGATGATGCCCTTATGCGGCGGTTCCTCAAGGATTTTCAGCAAGGCATTGGCGGAATTGATATTTAGGTCATCGACGGAGTCGATAATACAGACACGATAGGGCGAACGCGACGGCGCCTTGGAAAAGAACTCGCCGATTTCACGCACGGCGTCGACACTGATATTCTTCTTCAGCTTGGTGTCGCCCATTTCGCGTTCCAGGGCCAGCAGGTCGGGATGGGACTGGGCCGTAATCAAGCGAACATCGGGGTCTTCCGGCAACATGCCGAGCGCACCGAAACGATTGTCGCGCTGTTTGCCCATCAGGAAGCGCGCGCAACGATAGGCGAAACTGGCCTTGCCCAAACCTTGGGGACCGCACAACAGCCACGCGTGGTGCAGGCGGTTTTTCTCATAGGCTGACAGGAAGGCCTGGTCCGCCGCCTCGCCGCGTTCGAAGACAAAATTTTCGCGCGGATGGATCAATGGGCTCGCGTCGGCCATCACACGCCTCGCAGTTCCGGAAAGGCGGATTGAACCTGGCTCCAGATGTCGCCGGCTATGGCTTCGATTGTGCGGTCGGCGGCGACGATGCGATAGCGGTCGGGCACGGCGGCGGCGCGGTTGAGAAAGCCCTGACGCAGACGTTCGTGAAATCCAAGCCCCTTCGACTCGAAACGGTTTTCGACGTCGCCGCGGGCATGGGCGCGCTGCAGGCCGGTTTCGACCGGCATGTCCATGACGACGACCAGGTCCGGCTGCGTATCGGCGACCACCATGGTGTCGACCTGTTCGATGAATTCGGGCGCGACACCACCGCCGGCGCCTTGATAGGCGCGCGAGGAGTCGGCGAAGCGGTCGCTGACCACCCAGGCGCCACGCGCCAGGGCCGGCCGGATGACTTTTTCGAGATGGTCCGAGCGCGCCGCATACATCATGAGAAGTTCGCTGAGCGGCGACCAGCGCGCGGCCTCGCCCTGAACCAAGAGATCGCGCAACGATTCCGCGCCGGGCGATCCGCCGGGTTCACGCGTTTGCACAACCTCCAGCCCTTTGGCGCGCAGTTGCGCGACCAGGGTCTTGACCTGGGTGGACTTGCCTGCCCCCTCGCCGCCTTCGAATGCGATGAAACGGCCGTCTTGTTCGGATAATTTGCTCACGGGTCGAAATAGACCGGTTTTAGGTCCGGTCTCAAGCAAAATGTATCAACTGGCCGGCTTCAGGATCGCGTCGGGAAAGCCGGCGTCGATGGCGTCTTGACGATGGGTTTCTGCCGCGGCCGCGCCGGTGAAGGGACCGAGATAGACGACATAGAGATTGCCGCGTTTATCGACATGGGCGTCGTCGATGCGATCCTGGGCACTATCGGCATTGTCCTGTTGCGAGAAGGCGCCGAGTTGCACGATGTAACGCATACCGTCACCGGTATCGGCAACCTGCGCGGGGGCGACATAGACCGGCGCCGAATTGGCGGCGTCCGCGGGGCCCAGCCAGGTCACGCGGACCTTGGCCATGCCGGTGACCCCGAGCGCTTTTGCCGCGCCGCGTGACAGGTCGAGAATACGGTTGTCGGTGAACGGGCCGCGATCGTTGACGCGAACGCGAATGGTCTTGCCATTGTCGAGATTGGTGACCTCGGCGACGCTAGGCAGAGGGAAGGTCTTGTGGGCTGCCGATATGCCATCGGGTACGAACAGCTCGCCATCGGCCGTGTGGGCATTGGGGGATTCCGCGCCGTACCAGGACGCTACGCCGGTCTGTTCGTCACCGGCATCGGGGATTTTCGGATAATAGGTCCGGCCCCGAACCGTATAGGGTTTCATGTTGCCGGAATTATAGTAGGCATCCGGCGAAACGCGCGATCCCGGCGGCTTTCCGGGCACGCCGTGATAGGATGGCGATGTCGCGCAACCACTTAAAACCATAAGCGATACAAGGGCTAAGGCCGAAAAGCCTGAGACCGGAAGTGAGCTTTTTTGCTCAACGATTGACACTTAATCCTCCGGAAAAAGAGGCGGTGAACTGAACCTCACCATGGTGCCACTGTGAAGGCAAGAAGCAAAATCTTGGTTAAGAAGGTTTGAAGCCGTTGGATAGATCTCCGATTCAGAACGTCGCGCCGGACACATGCAATTTCCAAAGAATCCGTCATTCAAGGCTTGGCACAGTGAATGTCACGCGCTACAAGCCCAACCCTTGCGTCCGCGCAATGGACAGATGGCCGAGTGGTTTAAGGCAGCGGTCTTGAAAACCGCCGTAGGTGGAAGCCTACCGTGAGTTCGAATCTCACTCTGTCCGCCACGCGCACTTTGCCGCATGGTCATGACGCGCAACGCGTCTATACAGATATCATGCAAATCCCGCCCCTCACGGTTTGGTACAACACGAAATGTCCCGTCTGCGACGCCGGCATCGATTGGCAACGCAACCGACTGGTCAAGGCTGCGCGTGCCGGCGCCATCATGTTTCGTGACATCAATCTAGAGCCGGACGCCTTAAGCCCGATCGATATCGAAGAGATTCGCCGGCGGCTGCATGGCCGTGACGACAACGGCCGCCTATATATCGGCGGTGATTGCGCCATAGCCATTTGGGAACGCACGCCGGGCGATGGCTGGTTGGCGCGACTGGCGCGTTTGCCCGGATTACATGTGATGTGGTGCTTCGGTTACGACCGTTTTGCCGATCTGCTATACCTATGGAATCGTAGTCTGAAGCATTGGTGAGGAACACGGCATGAGCGGATGGCGTCGCAATGGCTTGATGGACAGGCTGGGCATCGATCTTCCCATCATTCAGGCGCCGATGGCCGGTTCCGATTCACCGGAGATGGCGATCGCGGTCGCCAAGGCTGGCGGTCTGGGGTCTTTGGCGTGCGCCACCTTGTCCGCCGAAGCCATCATGTCCGCAGTGCAGGACATACGAACCGCGACCGGCAAGCCTTTCAATCTCAACTTCTTTTGCCATGAGCCGCCCGTCGACGATCCGGCAGGTGAAGCCAGGTGGCGACAAACCCTCCTGCCCTACTTCCTCGAATTCGGACTCGATCCAGAAGCCCAGGTGCCGTTTGTCAACCGGTTACCGTTCGATGAGGCGCTTTGCGGCGTGGTTGAAACACTGCGCCCGCAGGTCGTCAGCTTCCATTTCGGATTGCCAGGCGGCGATTTGCTGGCTCGGGTCAAGGCCAGTGGCGCGTTGGTTTTATCGTCGGCAACCACGGTGGCTGAAGCCGTATGGCTAGAACAGAACGGTTGCGACGCCATTATTGCACAGGGTTTCGAGGCCGGCGGTCATCGCGGCATGTTCCTCAGCAAAGGCATCACTACGCAAACCGGCACACTGGCTTTGGTGCCGCAGATCGTCGACGCGGTGCGTATTCCGGTCATCGCCGCCGGCGGTATAAGCGACGGCCGTGGCATCGTAGCGGCCTTGGTATTGGGTGCGTCGGCAGTGCAATTGGGTACCGCCTATCTGTTCAGCCCTGAGGCCAGGATATCGCCAACCTATGCTCACGCATTGCATGAGGCCCAGGATCGGACGGCGGTAACGAATCTGTTCACCGGAAGGCCGGCACGCGGGATTATGAACCGGATTATGCAGGAACTCGGTGCCATGTCCGATTTAGCGCCTGAATTTCCCCTCGCCGGACGGGCTTTGGCCGGTTTGCGCGCCAAGGATCAGGCCGCCGGTCGAGCGGATTTCACTAATTTGTGGGCGGGCCAGGCCGCAATCTTCGGCCGCGCCCTGCCCGCCGGCGAATTAACACGACAATTGTCCGATGAGGCGTTATCGCGTCTGAAAACAGCGCACAATGATCTTGCCTTTTAAGGCTGCTCGGTTGCACACTCTGCCGCATGGTTGAATCGATCGAACATGTTTCCGACACGGCCTTTTGGGTTGCCTATTACCGCTGGCTCGAAACCCTGCGCAAGGACGCCTTGTTTCACGATCCTCTTGCTCTGAAGCTGATCGGAAAGCGCGGCGAGAAGCTCGCGAAACATATGGGCATCAAGACTGCCATGGCGTGGTCGATCTCGCTGCGGACCTATATTATCGACTCCTATATTCTTGAAGCGATCAAGAATGGCACGGATTGCGTCATCAATCTCGGTGCCGGGTTGGATACGCGTCCCTATCGGCTGGATCTGTCCGCGGACTTTCAATGGATCGAAGTCGATTTCCCACATATGATCGACTACAAGAACGAAACCTTGCGCGACGAGCGTCCGGCGTGCCGATTGCGGCGTATCGCTTGCGACCTGTCCGATGATACTGAACGCCAGCGGTTACTGATGGATCTTAACGGCCGCGGCGCCCGGATTCTGGTCCTGACCGAGGGCGTTGTACCCTATCTGACCAATGAGGCTGTGGCTGCCCTGGCCGGCGACCTGCATCAACAGGACCATATAACCCATTGGTTGACAGACTATTTTTCGCCATTGTTCAAAAAAATATCGGCGCGCGGCAATATCATGAAACAGCTTGAAAAGAACGCACCGTTTCGTTTCGACGCCGGTAATGATCCGCTCGATTGGCCGCGTTTTTTTGCCGGCAATGGCTGGCAAGTCGGCGAGATGCGCTTCATCGGTGAGGTCGGCCAGACGCTCGGCCGTGATTTACCAACAAACTGGCTGACGCGCATCCTGATGCGCTTTGCGCCCGAAGAGCGCTTGCGTCCCTATCGCCGTATGAACGGCTATGCCTTGCTGAAAAAAGGCCATGAGGTCGTAGCGCTCTAAGCGCAAGACTTTCTCAATACTTTCCTGCGACTCTTTGATTCCACAGACAAAAGAGTCGTTATGGCCAAGGCGCCGACACATTATCTTGCTGCCCTGCTCGAACCATGGGCGCCTATCGAGATCAAACGCATGTTCGGCGGTTTGGGCGCGTGGCGGGATGGCATTTTCTTTGCCCTGATCATCAAGGATATCGTCTATTTCAAGGTCGATGCGACGACACGTGCCGACTATGCCGCTCTGCATTCGGAGGCCTTTTCCTACGAGATCGTCAAGTATGGCGTGAAAAACCTCAAGATTATCGATGGGTTATGGCGCGTTCCCGATGAAATTCTCGAGGATCCGGACGTTGTGGTGCAGTGGGCGCAGAAGGCCTGGAACATAGCCCGCCTGAAACCCGACAAAGCTACGGCCAAGATTTCGGCCAAAGCCGATTCCAGCTATGAATTCAAAAACTTGGGGCGAAAATCTCTGCCACTTTTGCGCAGTGTCGGGATCAGCTCGAAACAGCAACTGGACGAAGTGGGCGCTATCGCTACCTATCAGCAGCTCAAGGCGCGCTATCCCAAAGAGGTCAGTCTCAACATGTTGTGGGCGCTTTATGCCGTCGTCAATCGCATGGACCTCAAGGATGTTACACCCGATATCAAGGATCACTTGAAGAGTTTGCTGACCGCGGTGTGACCGGTAGTGCCGGTCAGACCGCGCGGCCATACCTTCGCGAGTCTGAAGTATTACCTATTCCAAATTTATTTAATTTTCGCGGAAGACTTGCCGACGGGCGGTCATGCGCCTAGGCTCCGAATAAAGGGCAAACCTAAAAGACAAACCTGGGAGGATTCACCATGTCGCAGTTTTCACGTCGCAGCCTGCTCGCCACCGGAGTTAGCACTCTTGGCCTGGCCCTAGCCGGCTGCTCACTGGCCAAGCCCGATATGACAAGCGAGGCGCCGCAGGGTTCCGGCTTCGTCACGACCGATGGCATTCATTTCAAGTTGAAGGGCGACACCTACCGTTATGTCGGGGCCAATATCTGGTACGGTGCCTATCTCGGTTCGGCCGCCAGCTTCGGTAACCGTGATCGCCTGGTCAAGGAGTTGGACGATCTGAAGGCGCTGGGCGTCATTAATTTGCGCGTTCTGGGCTCGTCCGAACTATCCCCCCTGATCAACTCGCTCGACCCCGCTTTCAGCAATAAACCTGGCGATTACAATGCGGACCTGTTGACCGGGCTCGATTTCCTGATGGCCGAGTTGAACAAGCGCGACATGAAGGCCGTGCTCTACCTGACCAACTTCTGGGAATGGTCGGGCGGCATGGTGACCTACCAATATTGGACGAACGGCGGCAGCTATATCAACATGAATGATCCCAAGCACCCATGGCCGGAATTCGCCGATTTTTCCGCGCAGTTCTACAGCAGTGGCGCCGCCAAACAGGCCTATTGGGACTATATCAAGATGTTGGTCGAACGGACCAATTCGATCACCGGCAAGGCCTATAAGGACGATCCCGCCCTGATGGCCTGGCAATTGTCGAACGAGCCCCGCCCGGGCGGCAGCGACGCCGCGGTCAGCAAGAATACCCAAGACTATTACGGCTGGATCAAGGATACCTGCGCCCTTATACGCTCACTCGATTCCAACCATTTGATTTCGTTAGGACACGAGGGCCTGATGGGCGCCAACGGCCGGGAAGACATCGTCGTCGCCGCCCACGAACATATCGATTACCTGACGGCGCATATCTGGCCGCAGAACTGGAGCTGGGTCGATAAGAACGATCTCGGCGGCACGTTCGACGCCGGTGCAGCCAAGGTCCAGGACTATATCGATAAGCACATTGCTATCGCGCAAAAGCTCAATAAACCCCTGGTGTTTGAAGAATTTGGCTTTCCCCGGGACGGCGTCGTCTATGAGCCCGGCACACCGACCACCTATAAGGACCGGTTTTACGGCCTTATCTATGCTGCGGTCGAAGATGCGATCCGCCATGATACACCGGTCGCCGGCTCGAACTTCTGGGCTTGGGGCGGCGCCGGTCGCGCCTTGCACAGCGATTATCACATGTTGCGCGGAGAAACGGCCTATGTCGGCGATCCGCCGCATGAGCCTCAGGGTTGGTACAGCGTGTTCAACACCGATACCTCTACTCAGGCTTTGATCAAGGCGCACGCAGAGCATCTTCTAAGCCTGAAATCGGCTTAGGATTCTGACGAAAGCAACTGATTTTATGAAAAAAAGCCGCATCGACCAGGGGGAGGCGATGCGGCTTCACAGTATCAGGACGATTCGTTCTGATAATCTTTTAATGCCTCATGAAGGTCTTGCTGCGTGGTCATAACAAAGGGCCCGTGACGGGCTACTGGCTCTTTCAACGGACGCGCAGTGGCAACCAGCACACGGGCGCCCTCACCGCCGGCGACCAGGTTGAGGAGATTGCCCTTTCCCAGGATTCCCGCTTGGCCGACATTGACTAAGGTCTGGTCGATCGCGACGCCGCCTCCGCCATAGACGTAAACAAAGCCATCATGATCGTCAGGAATGTCGAGCGTGACCTCCCCCTCGGCCCGCAAAATGATGTCGGCGATGAAAGGTCGCGTTGTCGGCGGCATAATGGCGCCCATGAGGCCGTAATATTGCCCGGCCAGGACCTTGACCTCAGCAGACGGAAAAATGACGGCCGGGATATCGATCGCCGCGACAGGACGATAGGCCGCCGCCTGCGTCTTTTCGCTACCCGGAAGGTTAAGCCAAAATTGAAATCCGTGAGCAATACCGCTTTCGGGCACATCGATCTGCATAATGCCACGGCCGGCTGTCACCCACTGGGCGCCGCCGGGTTCGACCAGGTTTTTACCCCCTGCGTCGTCGTCATGGCACAAATGACCTGCGGTCATATAGGTCAAGATTTCGAAACCGCGGAACGGGCCGTGGGAAAAGTCCGAGGCGTTCTTCCCAAAGCGAAACTCTTCGAATAACAGGAATAGGTCAAGACGGTCGAGAGCGGCTGTTCCAAGGACGCGATTCCGTCGCACGCCATAGACGTCCGTTTCAGGCGACGTGTTGACCACCCGGGCAATGCGACGGGCGCGGTAGGCTTGTGGCTGAGATGACATATACATGAAAACGCCCTTTCCTCTCGCGTGCACGTCTTGTTATTCACCAAATAGTGGAATAACGATGTTTTCGGTAGACGTGCTTTTCACACCATGGTGTTGCATAATATGGAACAGTCACGACTCGACTTCGATGATTTGCGCGCGTTCTTCCTGGTCGCGGAGACCGGTAGTTTCGCCAGGGCGGCCCAGCGTTTAGACTCATCGAAGTCGATCGTATCGCGCCGGGTGGCCCGTCTGGAGACCACCCTATCGGCCTTGCTGCTGCAGAGAACGGCGCGCGGTACCCACCTGACCGAGGCCGGGCAGACCTATTATGAGGAGGCGCGGGCGGCATTGAGCCAACTCGAATGTGCCGCCGAAAACATTTCGCACTCGGCCGCGGATATCTCAGGACCGATACGCATTACGGCACCGGTGTTCTTCGGCAGCGAATATCTGGCGCCCGCCCTCAGCGAGTTCGTTCTGCATCATCCCAATGTCGAACTGCAGGTCAATTTCAGTGACGACAAGGTCGACCTGCTGGCAGATATGTACGATATCGCCGTGCGCTTGGGGCATTTGAGCGATTCCAGCCTGCCGTCGCGGCGCTTATGTCAGTCGAAGCGCGTCGTCGTCGGCAGTCCCGGCTATCTGTCCAAACATCCGCCGATTCTTCATCCCGAAGACCTGAAAACCCATGCGATCGTCCACTATAACGGGATCAATACGCAGGAAATCTGGCGTTATGAAGTGGCCGGCGAGGTCAGGATGTTGAGGATTTCGCCCCGCTTTCGTTCCAACAGCGCCGCCATGTTGATGAATGCCGCAAAGTCAGGTCTGGGCCTGACCCTGCTGCCGCTTTTCGTTACCGGCCGATTCATCCAATCGGGCGAGGTCGAGGTCGTCCTTCCCGATCAGGATTGGGGTGCGACGCCCGTGACCCTGCTGCTGCCGCAGGGGGGCGCGGCGACGCGGCGCGTGCGCACCCTGGTCGATTTTTTGGTGCAGAGGTTGCACAACACTATCATCTAAGGCTTGGCACCGGGCGGCGATGCCGCGGACACGCCCGACGCCGAGGCGCCTCCGATGGCCGGCAGGACAGCGACCTGGTAATCGGGCGGCGTCCGGAACCATTGCGGATCCTGTTTGGCGACGACGATGTCCGTCACCTGGAACAGGGGTTCATTTTTCCCCTGTTTGGTCATCTGCAGGATGACATTATCGGCGTTGACGCAAATCATGCCGGATTGGCCGAGATAGTTGGTAAATTCCATCACACGGCACGATCGGCCGGCCACCATGGAGGCACCGACCGCTTTCAGGGTCGCTGAATTGGTCATGACGGATAGGTCGACCGGCAACGGGATGATGCCATCGGCGCGATCGAGCGGAAACACCAGGGCGACCCGGTTTTGCCCGGTCGCCGTCATGGTGATCAGAACCCCCTTTTCACGATCGGCGATGAAAGTTTGCAAGACGCCGCCTGTCGTCACGTCGAGGCGAATTTTCGCTCCGGATTGCCGCAGTTCCATCGGCGTAGCAAAGCCAGCGACCTGAATACGGGCGTAGAGATCGACGTGGCCGGCGGTGCCGGCGTTAACGAACGTCTGGGCGCTTGCGCCCGACGCTGCCAGGATCGCGGCCATGACTACCAAGCCGAAATAACGCGCTATCGCCACCAACACTTTCGGACTCCCATATTCGCGGCCGTTATGCCAAGATTCGGACATGACGCCTAATGATACCAAGAGCTCGCCGGAGAACACCGTCCTGATCGATGCCCGCGGCCATCGCTGCCCGGTGCCGACGCTCAGGCTGCGCAGGGCCATGGAAAATGCGCCGACCGGCACGGTGTGGCAATTGTGGGCCGACGATCCGATGGCGCAAATCGATGTCCCGCATTTCTGCAATCAAAACAGATACCTGCTTCTGTCTTCTGAAGTGCGTGACGCCGCTTGGATCTTCACTGTCCGCCGTATGCTGTGACGGCATTTCCCTATTACAACTATCTTTACTGTTCCTGCTTAAGAATCGCCTATAAAACGCGTCCAGCTCACGCCCAAAAAACCACACGAAAATCACAGATACCATAATGATAGTAACAGCCCGGGCGTTGACAAAGGAGCGGACATCTTGACCCTTCATGCGCGTCTGTTGTTGCTGTCCGCAGACGATATGTGGCTGCAGGGCTGGGGTGAAAGCCTCGATCGCCTGGGTTTGCGTACACTTGCCGCGTTGTCGTCCGATTCCGCCTGCGCCGCCCTTGCCGATCTGCAAATCGAAGCCGTCCTGGTCGACGATGCCTGTCACGAGCTGACTCCCGATCTGGTGAAAGACCTGCGCGTGGCATGTTGGCCGCGCCGCCTGCCGGTCATCATGATGCGTCATGACGACAACTACGCCATCCCAGCCGGCTGGGACATGGTGTTCACCCGGGACGCCCATCCCCAGCAGATTTTGCTCAATATCGAGCATATGGTGCGTGCCTGCGTAGCCGAAGAAGAATACGATACGCGCTGCGAAACCTTCAAGAGCGGCATGCAACCGCTTGACAAATTGATGGAAAGCCAACCGCCGCTGAGTATCTTGTCGGTTGGTCAGCCCGATCCGGAATATTTGGCCCTCACCCATACGCTGCGCGGCCAAGGTGTCGAGGTTTTTGCGGCTCTGTCGTCCTATTCCGCCTTCGATTATCTGCACGACAAGACATTCGATGCTGTCTTGCTGTGGGGTGGTGCGCAACCAGCCGAGGCATTGGCAATCGCAGCTGGCATGCGCCGCAATACACGGCTTTATCATACACCGGTTCTTTTGCGCCTGAACAAGCTGGTTGAACTCGATCTCGGCGACGCCTTTATGCGTGGCGTCAACGATATCGCCAATCCCAAGGCGTCGGTTGCCGAAATCAGCGACCGTCTGATCCGGTTGGCCGGCGTGCACCGCCGCCATCTGACGATCCGCAAGACGCTGGAATCGATGCGCCACAATCCGCAGATGGACAAGACGACCGGCCTGTTCGGCCGCGACCTGTTCGCCGCCCATCTGGCCCGCCTGTCGAAGGCCGCCAGCGACCGCAATCGCCCCTTGAGCATTTGTGTTTTGAAGATCGCCGAGACGCCGGACATCATCCGTGCCCGCCAGCGCAAGATGCTTGAGCGCGCCGTGCCGCAGATCGGTTCGATGATCGCGCGCCTGGTGCGCGCCGAAGATACCGGCGGTCGGTTGTCCAACGACGTCTTCGCCTTGGCCCTGCCGGCGACGCAACTGGAATCGGCGCGCAACGTTGGAGAACGTATATCGGCGGTGATCGGCTGTACGGCGTTCGATTCCGGCGGTGGCAAGCCACCCTATGTCGTCGAATTCGATGTCGGCGTCGCCCAGATGTTGGAAGGCGAGCCGGCCGGTGTCGCCCTGACCCGTGCGGCGGCGTCGATCAACAAGCAGAACCAGGAAGCGGTTTAAGCAGGCTCCATCGCCGCCAAGCGCGCCAGGTCGCGCATGACGCGTTCGGCTGCCGCCAGGCGTTCACCGGCATCCGGCCATTCACCCTTGACCATCAATTTCTGATCCGGACGCAGCCGCCAATCGGGCCGCGTAGGAATGAAACCGATCAAGGCCATCGGATTGGCGAAGCTGTCATTGCGGAAGGTGATGACGGCGCCTTTGGGCCCGATGTCGAGTTTCGAGACATTAGCCTGACGGCACAAGCCCTTGATTCCGACTACTTTTAGCAACTGTTCAGCTTCTTCTGGGATCGGCCCGAAGCGATCGATCAGTTCGGAGGCCAGGGCTTCGCGATCGTCGAGTTTTTCGGCTTCGGAGACGCGGCGATAGAGCGACAGGCGGATGTTGAGGTCGGGGATATAGCTTTCCGGGATCATGACGGCGACACCGGCATTGATCTGGGGCGACCAGCTGCGAGCATCGCTGGCGTCGGTGTTGAGGCGCAGTTCGGCGACGGCGTCCTCCAACATCTGCTGATAAAGCTCGACGCCGATTTCGCGGATGTGGCCCGACTGTTCATGGCCGAGGAGATTGCCGCCACCGCGGATGTCAAGATCGTGGCTGGCCAACTGGAAGCCGGCGCCGAGATTGTCGAGCGATTGCAAGACCTTGAGACGCTTTTCCGAGGCGATGCTCAAGGTCTTGTGCTGCGGCGTCGTCAGATAAGCATAGGCGCGGGTTTTCGAGCGGCCGACACGGCCGCGGATCTGATAGAGCTGAGCCAGGCCGAACATGTCGGCGCGGTGGACGATCAGGGTGTTGGCGGTCGGCACGTCGAGACCGGATTCGACGATGGTCGTCGACAGCAGAACATCGTATTGGCCTTCATAGAAGGCGTTCATAACGTCTTCGAGAGCGGTCGGCGCCAGTTGGCCGTGGCCGATGACGAACTTGACCTCAGGCACCTGGACACGAAGGAAATCAGCCACATCCGGCAGATCGCTGAGACGCGGCACAACGTAATAGACCTGGCCGCCGCGATACTTTTCACGCAGCAATGCCTCACGGAGAGCCACGGGATCATAGGGCAGTACATAGGTTCGAACGGCGATGCGGTCGACCGGCGGTGTGGCGATGATCGACATGTCGCGAATGCCCGACAGCGCCATTTGCAGGGTACGCGGGATCGGCGTCGCCGACAGAGCCAGCATGTGGACGTCGGCGCGGAAAGTCTTGAGCTTTTCCTTGTGTTTGACGCCGAAATGCTGCTCTTCATCAACGATTACAAGGCCCAAGTCCTTGAAGCTCACCTGCTCGGACAGCAGGGCGTGGGTGCCGATAACCACTTCGATCTCGCCCTTTTTCAAGCCTTCGCGGGTTTCGTCGGCGTCCTTACGCGGCACCAGCCGGGACAATTGGCGGACACGGATTGGCCAGCCCTGGAAGCGTTGGCTGAAGGTCTTGAAATGTTGGCGCGCCAGCAAGGTGGTCGGGCAGACGATCGCGACCTGTTCGCCGGACATGGCGACGACGAAGGCGGCGCGCAGGGCGACTTCGGTCTTGCCGAAACCGACATCGCCGCAGATGAGACGGTCCATCGGCTGGCCCCTGGCGAGGTCTTCGAGAACATCGGCGATGGCGTTCAGTTGGTCGTCGGTTTCTTCGTAGGGGAACTGGGCGCAGAACTCGTCATAGAGGCCAGCCGGCGGATCAATCGTCTGGCCTTGCTTCATGGCGCGCGCGGCCGCCAATTGGATCAGACCGTCAGCCATGGCGCGCAGGCGTTCCTTGGCCTTGGCCTTGCGGCCCTGCCAGGCGGCGGAACCCAGGCGGTCGAGTTGTGCGCTGTCACTGTCGGCGCCGTAGCGCGTCAGGAGGTCGATGTTTTCGACCGGCAGGTAAAGCTTAGCGTCGGCAGCATATTGCAGATCGAGACAATCGTGTGGTGCGCCGTTGACATCGAGGGTCTTGAGGCCGTCGTAACGGCCGATGCCGTGTTCGATATGGACGACAAGGTCGCCGGGCGACAGGGCCGAGGCTTCGGCGAGGAAGTTTTGCGCCCGGCGCCGTTTGCGTGGGCGCGCCAGGCGGTCACCCAGGATATCGGTTTCGGAGATGACAGCCAGGGATTCGGTTTCGAAGCCATGGTCGAGCGGCAGGACGGCGCGCTGGATCGGCTTGACCTTCGTGCCGGCGACGCCGAAATCCTGGGCGTCCTTCCATGAGGCCGCCAAGCGCAGGGCGCCGAGGCCGTGATCCGCCAGCATGATACCCAGACGATCCGAGGAGCCATCGGTCCATGAAGCGAAGATGACGCGCTTGCCTTGCTTGGCCAGCGCCTTGGCGTGGTCGGTGACGGCGGCGAAGAGATTGACGCTGTCGAGCAGGCGTTCCTGCGAGAAGTTGCGCCCCAAGCGCCCGCCGAGATCGACGACGTTGGCACCTTCGCGTTCGAACGGCTCGAAACGACGAACGCGTTGGCCAGACAGTGCGGCCTTCCAATGGGCTTCATCGAGATAAAGCCGCTGCGGCGGCAGGGCGCGATAGGCCGAGCCGCCCTTTTCTTTTGCCGCTTCGGCACGCAGGGCATAGGCATCGTCGACCGTGGCGGCGCGCTCGGCAAAGGCATTGTCGGCCAGAGCGTCGAGCATGATCAGGGTCTTGGCCGGCAGATAATCGAAGATACTGTCCAGGCCATCATAGAAGAGCGGCAGCAGGTGCTCGATGCCCTGGCGGCGGATGCCGGCCGACAGGGCGGTATAGAGCGGATCATCGCCGGCGGCGCCGAAGGTTTCGAGATAGTTCTGGCGAAAGCGTTTGATGCTGTCGGCATCCATGCGGACTTCGGAGACCGAAGTGAATTCCAGGCTCTGGATTTGTTTCAACGAGCGCTGGGTTTCTGGATCGAAACTGCGGATCGATTCCAAACTGTCGCCGAAGAAGTCGAGCCGCATGGGCTCGTCATGACTAGGCGAAAAGACATCGAGCAGCCCGCCGCGGACGGCGAATTCGCCGCGCTCGGCGACGGTGGAGACACGGGTATAGCCGTGATTCGCGAAATAGGTGTCGAGGTCGGCAATGTCCATGGTCATGCCGGGGCGCAGGCTAAGGCGCCCTTCGTTGATGACCTTTTGCGGCGGCACTTTCTGCATCATGGCCGAGGCCGTGGTCAGCATGAGGACCGGTGTCGCCGGCTTTTGCACCTTATAGGCCGCCAGGCGCGACAGGGCGTACATGCGTTGTGCCACGATGCCTGGCGTCGGGCTCATGCGGTCATAGGGCAGGCAATCCCAGGCCGGCAGGCTGAGGATCTCAAGTTCGGGCGCGAAGAATTTCAGCGCCTCGATGACGGCGTTCATGCGGGCAAAGTCACGCGCCACGAAGACGCTTAAACCGCCCGCTTTGGCGAGTTCGGCGGCGATCAGGCTTTCAAAGCCTTCCGGCGCGCCGCTGAGTGTGAGGGCGTGGTCGGCGCGGGCAAGATCAGGCAGGGATGTCATGTCAATTTCGTATGAGCAATTTTATAGAAGACATTGAGCTGCTTCATGATTTCCGACTGGAACTCCGGCGGAGTGGGGTCGCGCTCGATGATCCACCCATATAGGTCCTGATCAGGCACTTCCAACAGCACTTCGAAAATATCTAGGTCGGCATCGCTCATGGTCGGGAGATAGTCGTCGGCGAAATGGCCCAAGACGATATCGGCTTCCTTGAAACCGCGCCGCCACGCCCGAAACGACAGTTTGCGCAAGCGTGCTTCCCTTATCTCGTCCTTGCTCACAGCATTCACCTCATCAATCGCACGCCGGCCCTTCTCATAAAGCATTTTTGGTGCTTGATAAGCCCATGCGCCCAGAAATTTTGTTTCCCTATTTCGCCGATGTCACCAGCGTCAAAGGCGTCGGCCCGAAAATCGCGCCGATCCTTGCGCAGCATACGGGAACGCATCTCCGCGACCTGGCGTTTTTTCTGCCGACGGGGGTGATCAAACGGCCGCTGGTGCCGTTATCACGCGCGCGAATCGGTGAGATCCAGACCGTGGCCGTGACCATCGGCGGATACCCGCCCGCGCCGTCCAAGGGGCCGCAGCGCATCGAGACCTTCGACGACCATGATCGGCTGACCCTGGTTTATTTCCATCGCATCCGTGGTTTCGAGAACCAGCATCCTGTCGGCTCCAGGCGCTTGATCAGCGGGCGTGTCGAAGCGTTCAATCATAATCTGCAAATGGCGCATCCGGACTATATCGTCGCCGAAGACAATGCCGGCGATATTCCCGCGTGCGAGCCGGTCTATCCGGCGACACTCGATCTCGGTTCCCGGACGATCCGGAAGCTGGCGCAGACGGCTCTTCACGTCCTGCCCGAACTGCCGGAGTGGCACGACAAGGCGATCATCGACAAGTACGGCTGGGTGACGTTCCATCAGGCGCTTGAGATGGGGCATAATCCCCAGAGCGAGTATGAGTTGGCGCCGGAAGCGCCGGCGCGGCAACGCCTGGCCTATGACGAGGCCCTGGCGCATCAACTGGCGCTGAAAGGTCGTAAACAGTACCGTCATGATTCACCGGCGCGGGTAATCGATTTTCGTGCCTTGGCCGACAAGGCCCTGACCGCCCTTCCCTTCGGTTTGACCGGCGCTCAGGTTCGGGCGCTCGACGATATTCGCGGCGATTTGCGGTCGGGCCATCGCATGAATCGGCTGATTCAGGGCGATGTCGGCGCCGGCAAGACACTGGTCGCGCTTCTCGCCATGATCGACCTGGCGGAAGGTAACTTTCAGAGCGTCATGATGGCGCCGACGGAAATTCTGGCGCGCCAGCATTTTGAAAAATCCCTGGCGATTCTGGAGCCTCTGGGTATTTCCTCACTGATCATGACTGGGCGCGACAAGGGCCAGATCCGTGAACGCAAGCGCGCCATGGTCGCTTCCGGCGAAGCGCAGATCATATTCGGCACGCACGCGGTGTTTCAGGAAGGTGTCGATTTCCACGCCCTGCAATTGGCCGTTATCGACGAGCAGCACCGCTTCGGTGTCGGTCAACGTCAGAAGCTGTTTAACAAGGGCGACGCCGTCCATTACCTGTCGATGTCGGCGACTCCGATCCCGCGCACCCTCGCCCTCACCCAATATGGTGAGGCCGATCTCAGTGTGCTGGACGAAAAGCCGCCCGGGCGTCAGCCGATCCACACGGCCGTCATTCCGCGGCAACGCCTACCCGATGTGATGGCGCGACTAGCGACGGCTTTGGCCAGCGGATCGCAGGCCTATTGGATATGTCCTCTGGTCGAAGACACGGCCGAATCCGATTTGATCGCCGTCGAGCTGCGTCATAGCGAATTGCAGGACGCCTTGGGCATCGAGATCGGTCTGGTGCACGGTCGTATGGCGTCGGAGGACAAGGATTCGGTCATCAGTCGTTTTGCCGCCGGCGAGTTGAAGATTCTGTGCGCCACGACGGTCGTCGAGGTCGGCATAGATGTGCCGACGGCGTCGATCATCATCATCGAACAAGCCGAGCGCTTCGGCCTGGCGCAACTGCATCAATTGCGCGGCCGGGTCGGGCGAGGTCGCGACAAGAGCGCCTGTATCCTGCTTTACGATACGCCGTTGTCGAACAATGCCAAGACGCGCTTGGAACTGCTGCGCGACACCGAAGACGGCTTCAAGATCGCCGAAATGGACTGGAAACTGCGTGGTGAAGGCGATATTTTGGGGGCTCGGCAATCCGGCTTTCCCGATTATCGCTTCGTCGATCCGGTCGCTCACACCCATCTCATCGCCATGGCGGCGCGCGATGCTGTCTATATTCTGACCCATGGCGAGGCCCTGCCGGAAACCAGGCGCAAGGCGATCGAGATATTGAGACAGCTGTTCGACTGGCGCGCCGACCACGTCGACAAACAGGATTAGCTTGGCTTGGCTGCTTGAAAGGCCTGCCAGCGCGTCTGGACATCGGCCTGAAGATCCCCGTAGAACAGGTTGTAGGGATTGACTTTTCTCTGATCTTCCCAGGTGCCGCCGTCGCGGAAGGACGGTGACGATGGCTTGTCGACAAATAGCAGTCCGCCCAGGCAGCGCGCCGATACCTTACGGGCCATCAAGGCGGGTTCCGTGCCCCATTCCAGGCCGGTAGCGTTGGTGGCGCCCAGCGATTTCTTGGCCTCGATCTCGCCGGCATCGGCACCGCCGCTCAACGGGTTAACGCAGACCGCTTTTTGTGTGCCCAGAGCCTGGAGATTGTCGCCATCCCAATAGACGGCCTTCTGCAGGACCTGCAGCGCCAGGTCCGGGCGGCCGGAATCGACCGTGACATAGGCGACGACACAGCCGATCTGTTGCCGCGACAGACAGGCCGGCGCTATGACCGCAGGATTGCCGAACTGGCTTTCCGGCACCCGCGTTTCGAGCATATAGGCTGCGACCAGTTGCGCCTTCAGCTCCGGGTCCGGCACCACGACGTCGCGGATCAGACGTTCGGCCAGCAGACCGCCCTGCTCGACCCCGACAATGACGAAACCGCGCCCGCCGCGCCGCGTCTTGAGAAAACGCTGAAACGCCGCCAAGGCATCCGTATAGGCAAATTGCCGGGCTTCGCGCGCATCGTCGCGCAGGGTCAACTGGGTATAAAGGCTGGCCTGGCGGTATTTCGGCGCATAGATATTGCCCATGATGCTGAACGGCGCGGCATAGTTAGGTAATTGTTGACGTTGGACTTCGTTTGCCACCGCATTACTGTCCGTCGCCCCGAGCCAGGCCTTGCCACCATCATAGCTGGTGGCATGGAGGAAAAAGACGTCGACCTTGCGCGGGTCGGCATAGTAGCGGGCAATCGCCGGGTTGAGGTACCAGGCGTCAGCCTTGGTATAGTCGGGCGCCTCGGGCGGGCGGTAGACTTGGAACGGTATCTTGGGGTCGAGATAGTTGAGGTGGATGTCGTTTTGTAGATAGAGAAACGCCAGGGTCAGGAACGCCCCAATGGCAAAGCCGATGGCAATGCTCAGCTTGCGTTTCTGTAAGATCTGTTTCCACATCGACAAGGGTATTTCCTTAAGCGCGATAACCTAAGGGCACACACGCCGGATGCAAAGGCCCACGGTGTGGCGCGGCTTCACTTTTTGTGACCCAACATAACAGCCAAGTCAGATGTCCAACGCCTTGTAAACTTCATTGGGCCAGCGTTTATGCACCCAGAACCATTCTTCCGGATTGTCGCGCACGGCCTGCTCGATGAAAGCGCTGATCTTACATACGGTCGTTTCGATATCGTGGGCCTTATGGCCGGTGTCGTCGACCGTGATCGGTTCATGCACCGTCACCTTGAAACGCGCCTTGTGGAGACGGCGAATGGTGAGCGGCTGCAGAACCGTTCCGAAGCGCTGGGCCAGGCGGGTCGGTCCCGGCGCGGTTTCGGCGATATGGCCGAAGAACGGGGTCGGGACGCCGCGATTGAACTTTTGATCGTTCATCAGGCCTACGGATTCACCCTTTTGCAGAGCGATCAACAGCTCCTTGGCGCCGTCGCTGCCCTTGGGTGCGAACATGCTGACGCCATAGGCGGCGCGGCCGGCCTTAATGCGAGCGTCGACATAAGGATTATTCGCAGCACGGTAGGTGATGAGATAGGGCACTTTCGCCGACAGGATAGCGGCGTTCATGACCTCCCAGTTCGACAGGTGACCGGAAATGAAGATGACGGGTTTGCCGCTGGCAGCTATCTCTTCGAGGCGCGCGAGATTTTCGATCTCGACGCGCGTGGGATCAAAGACGATGCGATCCATGATGGGGAATTCGGCGGTGGTGCGGCCGGTGTTTTCCCATTGGCGTATGATTAGTGCGCGGCGCGAGGCCTCATCCATGTCGGGAAAGGCCAGTTTCAAATTCCGCGTCACCGTCTTTTGCGTCGAGGTCAAAGGCCCAAACGTGCGAAAAAACCAGCAACCGAGATCCGAAGCCGTGTCGACCGGTAGGGCTCGCATCAAGGCGACGATGGCGTCGTAGGCCAGGGCTTCGCAGCGCCACCCGAAATCCTGCCAAAAGGACGGTTTGGTATCGGTCATGATCAGGCGGCTTTGGCAGTCTTCTGGGCGTCAAGGATTTTGACCAGGCGTTTGACCCGGGCTTCCGCCGCCAGATGGCTACTGTAGAGACCGTCCCAACCGCCAGTGAAATGACAGCGAAACAGAAAATAGCGCGTGAAGACGAAGGGATATTCGAACGGCAAGCGCAGCCATATCGACCAGGCCGGCTTGGTCAGGACCTTCGCCTGGAGATTGGTGTAGGAATCCAGCTTGGAACGGATATGAGCATAGGAGCGCGCTGAGAAGTGCATGACAGCGCCATCCAACTGGCCGACCGCCTCGTCCCTGGTGTCGACCGTGTCGTGGACCAGGCTTTCGCGGAAACGCACAACGCGACGATCATAGAGACGGACATAGTTGTGATAATCGGCCCACAGCCGCGGCTTGGTTTTGCCGGGATAGACATTGCGAATCTTGAAACGATAAGCGTTCAATTTCGGCCCCGAACGCATCAATGCGCTGATCTCTTTGTAGAGTTCGGGCGTAACAATCTCATCGGCATCGAGATTGAGGATCCAGTCATGTATAGCACAGTCTTCGCTGTACCGCTTTTGTGGTCCGTAGCCCGGCCAATCGTGATGAATAACGCGGGCACCCAGGCTTTCCGCGACCGCGACCGTATCATCGGTTGAACCGCTGTCGACGACGACGACTTCGTCGACCAGGCCAGCCACCGCACGGATACAGTCGCCAATACGATCGGCTTCGTTCCGGGCGATGATACAGCAGCTTAGAGGTGTCGAATGTGGCTCGTCCATGCTAGCCTTTGTGCCGAAGACGCCTTGATCAAGCAAGATTTTTTAACAAATATATTATGAATATAATGCCACGCCCCGACCAAAACGACGACCGCGCCTCGCCTGTGATCCTATGGTTTCGTAACGATTTACGTTTACGTGACCATGCCGGTGTTGCCGCGGCCCTGGCCACAAAACGGCCGATTTTGCCTGTTTTTATATGGGATGAGCAGGCTGGCACACGCGCGCTGGGCGCCGCTTCAAAGTGGTGGCTACATCGCTCTCTTCATGTTTTGGATGAGGAGCTCGGAAAATTTGAATCAAGATTGATTGTAGCGCGCGGCCGATCTCAGGTCATCCTGGCATCTATTGCAATAAAAAATCATGTAAAAACAATTATATGTTCCCATACATTTGACCCTGTTACTGAGGAATTTGACCGAGGCTTAGCGGACGAGCTGCGCCATCTCGGAATCAAGCTCGAACGACATAATACGACCTTATTAAGTGAGCCAGGCTCGCTGAGGACCAAGGACGATAAGCCATTCCGCGTATTTACGCCGTTTTACAAGGCCCTGCAAACATCGGGAAGGCTTCATGTTGATTCCCCGATTCCGCTGTCAACCCGGGTCTGGCCCAGACCCCCATCATGGCCGCAATCCCTGGCGATCGACGACCTTGGCCTCGACAAAACCCTAACCCCGTCAGGCCAGGACTGGGCGAAAGGCTTTCAAGGCTTCACGCCGGGTGAGCGTGGCGCTCGCGGCGCGCTAAGGCATTTTCTCGGCCATATTCTGGAAACCTATGAACATGACCGTGATCGCCCGGATCTTGATCGGACGTCACGCTTGTCGCCACATCTGCGCTTTGGGGAGATCAGCTCGCAGCGCATATTGCTGGAACTCGATAAGGCCGTAACCGCCAGTCCCGCTCTCGAGACATCGGCTGCCAAGTTTCGCGCTGAACTGGCCTGGCGTGAATTCTCTTACAGCCTTCTCGCTCAACAGCCGCGCCTCGATTGCGTGAACTTCCGTCACGACTTCGACACCTTTCCTTGGCGCGATGACGACAACGAATTTCGCGCCTGGTGCCGTGGTGAAACCGGATACGATCTGGTTGACGCCGGCATGCAGGAGCTGTGGCAGACCGGCTACATGCATAACCGTGTCCGCATGGTCGTCGCGTCGTTTCTCGTTAAACATCTGCTGGTCGACTGGCGCCGCGGCGAGCAATGGTTTTGGGACTGCCTGGTCGATGCCGACCCGGCCAACAACCCAGCCAGTTGGCAATGGGTCGCCGGTTGCGGCGCGGATGCGGCGCCCTATTTCCGGATATTCAATCCAATCACCCAAGCGGATAAATTCGATCCTGACGAAGCCTATCGCAACCGCTATAACCGCGGCCGACAGTTCAAGCCGATTGTCGAGCACGGTTTCGCCAGAGACCGCGCGCTCGCAGCCTACAAGTCCCGCGGAGACGACCACCATGACCACGCAGATTGAACCCGAGATGCTCTACCGCCTCATAACGGCCGCGGATGTGAAAGTCGTCGATGCCAGCATCGAGAAACAGACCGTCAAGGTTTTGGATGCCAGTTGGGCGCTCGACGGCACCGATATGCACGGCTTGTTTCTCCAGGACCATATTCTAGGCGCACAATTTTTCGACATCGAAGCGGTCAGCGATCATAGTACCGACCTGCCCCACATGGCGCCGTCGCCTGAGCAATTTGCCGAAGCGGTCGGTGCCCTCGGTATCGCTGCCTCCGACCACGTCGTCATCTATGACCGCCAGGGTCTTTTTTCCGCCGCGCGTGCCTGGTGGACGTTCAAGCTGATGGGGCACGCGTTTGTTCATGTCTTACGCGGCGGATTGCCCGCATGGAAGACAGCCGGTTATCCGTTGTCATCCAAAGTGACAACACCTGTTGCGACGACCTATACACCTCATCCCCACCCAGAAAAGATTATATCTTTTGATGAGTTACGCCGTCATGTTGACATGCAACGCGATATCATTCTCGACGCCCGGTCGAAGGCGCGGTTCGAAGGTACGGCGCCGGAGCCGCGCGCTGGCCTGCGTTCGGGTCACATGCCCGGCAGCCGCAGCCTGCCCTTCAACGAACTGATCCAAGACGGCGCCCTGAAGCCGCGGCATGAGTTGGAGGTCGTCTTTTCGGTCTACGGCGTCGCGCCGAATCATACCGTCATCACGACCTGCGGCTCCGGTGTGACCGCGGCGATCATCAGTATGGCTTTGGAGGAAATCGGCCATACCCAGGCCCTACTCTACGACGGTTCGTGGTCGGAGTGGGGGCAAGCAGACCGGGACGCACCTGTCATTACGGGCGCGGTTTGATGCAATGAGATTAGGTGGAATAGGACAATGAAGCGTTAATCGCGCAGTCGATAGGCGAACGTGGCGACTCCGACAGGGCTCGAACCTGTAACCGTCCGCTTAGAAGGCGGATGCTCTATCCAGTTGAGCTACGGAGCCTTAAGCGAGTGGCTTAGTGCGTCCAGCTTTGTCTGCGGCCGAAGGCGAAATTATCGGCATAGGCCTTGATGATCTTTGGCGGCGATTCGGGCTCGATCAAACGAAACGGAATGCCATGGTGCTCGGCATAGGCCATGGCCTGGTCCTTGGTCTCGAAGGTCAAGCGCACCTGGGCGTCGGTATCGGCGCTGGAACTCCAGCCCATCAGCGGATCGGGCGTGCGCGCGGATTTCGGTTCGAATTCCAGGATCCAGTCGTGAGTCTTGCCGCGGCCGGACTGCATGGCGGATTTGGAAGGTTTGAAAATACGCGCGAACATGAAGAGCTCCCAATGTGGCAAGGAATCTCGCAAGCCTTACCTGTCTTGTCTGTTACTACCAAATGCAAGGCAAAGGCAATATCGACCTGCGCTTTGCGCAGGACATTATCAGGCGGGGCGAGAGGATTGGCTTCACCGAACTCGCAACTTGCCAAAGCAAATTGCTCGTTTGGCTTCGCTATGCTCCGCCGAACTCATGATTTGCCAAGGCAAATCATTCGTTTCGAACCTAGGTCCAAAGTCCGGTCGCTCCAGACATTTAAAAAGCCCGAGGCCAAGGGCCTCGGGCTTTTTAAATGGTCGGGGCGAGAGGATTCGAACCTCCGGCCTCCTGCTCCCGAAGCAGGCGCGCTACCAGGCTGCGCTACGCCCCGACACTGGAAGAGCGATGCCTATAGCGGCTACATCCGGGGCGGTCAAGGAAAGCCGCATAAGAAAATTGCGAAAAAGTCGTGGTGTCCTCAAGCGCCGCGATCTGCTAACACGCCGACATGACCATTACTGTCTATATCGATGCCGACGCCTGTCCGGTGAAGGACGAAACCTATAAGGTGGCGGCGCGTTACGGTCTAAAAACCTTCGTGGTTTCAAACAGTTTTATCCAAATTCCACGGTCAGAACTGATTGAGCGGATGATTGTCGACTCTGGGCCAGACATCGCCGATGGCTGGATTGCCGATCAGGTTGTCGCCGGCGATGTGGTCGTCACCAACGATATCCCCCTCGCCGGTCGGGTGCTCGCCAAGGACGCCCACGCCGTCGCGCCCAACGGCCGGGCTTTTACCAAGGATTCGATCGGTGCCGCCCTGGCGCAAAGGTCGATCATGGAGCACATTCGATCGACAGGGGAAATCACCGGTGGGCCTCCGCCATTTTCCAACGCCAACCGGTCGCAGTTTCTGCAGACCCTGGATCAGGTGATAGTGCGAGAGCAGAGGGTGAAGAGGTAGGCGATGGATCCGCTTCGACCAGACATAAAAAAAGCCCGAAGCCAAAAGGCCTCAGGCTTTTTTTAATGGTCGGGGCGAAAGGATTCGAACCTTCGACCTGCTGCACCCAAAACAGCTGCGCTACCAGGCTGCGCTACACCCCGACACCTCCCGTCTCCGGGAGGCGCGCTTCATGCCATGCATCGTTCATCGCCGCAAGCCCCGGTGTCGCGAAAAGCCGGCAAACCTCGACTTATCGCTCATGTAAGGTGGATAACCTCAAAATAGGTATGGGGCCAACCCAGAAAGTAAAGGACTCGCGGAGCCTCGGGGCGAGGATTGGCTGCGCTACGCTTCGCCGAACTCGCGATTTGCTAAAGCAAGTCACTCGTTTCGAACCTTTGACCTGCCGCACGCAAAACAGTTGCCCTACCAGGCCACGCTAAACCCCGACATCTCCCGTCACGGTGACGCGAACTTCACGACCTGCATCGTTCACCGCCGCAAGCCCCGGCCTGACGAAAAGCGGGCAAATGAACGCTTAGTGGAAAAAGGGGTGGATAACCTGGTCACCAGGCTTTAGCCCCAACTCGTCGCTAAGGCCCGCCCGCACTTCCAACACGCCGTTGGCAACGCCATTCGATGGCAGAGGCGTGCGGTCGAGCGGCTTGGCGTTCTTGGCGATCGAGACGATTTTGCCGTCAGGCGCGATATAGATGATGTCCAGGCCCAATAGCGTGTCCTTCATCCAGAAGGTCCGCGTATCGATATCCTGAAATTCGAACAACATGCCTTGATCGTCGGCCAGCTTGGTGCGGCACATCAGGCCCTGCTCGCGCGTCGCCTCATTATCGGCGATCTCGACGGTGAAATGCGCCGTTTTTTGCGGTGAGATGGCCACGTCCAGGTTCTGCGGAGCCGAATAAGGCGTCAAATCCATGTTCAGGCATTCAGCCGGCACACCTGCAGCCGGTACTTGCGCCATCGAACAACCAGCCGCGCCGCCCATAAGCAGCGTAGCCAGGGTCACAACGGCCCCTTTGGTGATAAGTTTATAAGACGCCAACATGAGGACCCCACGATTCAGCCACAATCGACCGGACCATGAGCGTCCTCAATGGCGTTTTCAAGGCAAAAATGGCAGCCTGTGGCTTTAGACCAGCGCCCGGGGGTGGACCTCGGTCACGACCAGGCCTTTGGGCCCCTCGCCGAAGCGCACCATGATGGTGTCGCCCTGCTGGACATCCTCAAGGCCATAGCGACGCAAGGTCTCTATGTGAATGAAAATGTCGGTCGGATCGTTGCCGCGCACGACGAAGCCGTAGCCCTTGGTGCGGTTGAACCATTTTATGGTTGCCGCCTCCAAGTCGCCGACGCGCACGCCTTCCACGGCAGCCCGTGGCGGTCGCGGCTGTGCCGCGGCCTCAGCGCGCACATGGACGGCATCGGCGGTCTGTTCGAGATTATCGATCTCGATGACCTGCCAACCCTTGGCGCGCTTGGCGATTTTGCAAGTGATCCTGGCACCCTCGTGGGCGCTGTCGCGACCCAGATCGCGCAGGCTGGAAATGTGAAGCAAAACGTCACGCATACTGGTCAGCGTGGAATCTTGCGGAACGATAAAACCGTAACCCTTGGCAGCGTCAAACCACTTTACATGACCTGAGATCGTTACTAATTCGTCGGCTTCGTTTTTATTATTATAATCAAACAAACTCATCTATCCTCACCATGTCGCATGAACTTTCAAGTGACATCTGCAATCATAACACGGATATCTCGTTTTTCGAGCGAAAATTAAGAGATATTCGCATTTATTGCGAAATTTACGCCGAAAAATCACTTATAGCGAGCACTATTGTGATCACGACAGTAGGTGAGACCGCTACCACACCATAAAAAGATGTGGATAACCCCGCGACCGCCAGCCAAGCAGAGAATTGTTCATGAAAATGTAAGGAAGCAATGTGGTTCATTGAATGGCAGTCCCTAGGGGAGTCGAACCCCTCTTTTCAGGTTGAAAACCTGACGTCCTAACCGATAGACGAAGGGACCGCGTTCAAGAGGTGCGCTAGTTAGCCGTTCTGATTTAGCTGTGCAAGCGCTAATTTGAAATTTTTCACAGGGATGTCACGAAGCCAGGGCGATATCCTCGATTTCTAGCTGAACACCGCGCCGGCCCATATAATCATCCGCTTTCAGACGCCCCAAAACGTGCACCAGACCGGCCGGACGCAGCAAGACGTCGCCGATCGCCGTGCCTTCGGCTCGCCAGACGATGCCTTTCAGCTTAGCCCCCGAATCGTCGCTGAGCTCGAAACGGACGTGCCCGCCCTTCATCACCTGGGCAAAACCGATACGCACCCCTGCAAAAGCCAATAAGGGTTCCGGATTACCCTGGCCGTAAGGTGCCAGCAGGTCGAGGCGATCGTAGAAATCGCGCGATGCCGCTTTCACACTCAATATCGCATCAATATCGACAGCTTCGAGTTGGTCCGCCTCCGGCACGTGGGTCGTGACATAGGCATTGATAAAGGCGCGCAATTCGCCGATCCGTTCACGCTCAACGCTCAAACCCGCGGCCATGGCGTGACCGCCCCCGGACAGCAGTATCCCGGATTCGAAGGCCGCGCCGACCGCCTCGCCCAGATTGACACCGGCTTGGGAACGGCCGGAGCCCTTGCCCATGCCGCTGACCGGATCGACACCTATTATAATGACGGGGCGATGCCAGCGTTCGCGCAGGCGGCCAGCGACAATGCCGATGACGCCGGGATGCCAGTCGTCGCGCGACACTATAATAACGGGATCGTCGCTGGGCCACAGACCCTGCGTCTCGGCGGTCTGCATCGCCTGATCGAGGACCTCGGTCTCAACCTCACGGCGCAGGCGGTTCAGCTCGTCAAGTTCAGCGGCCAGGCTGGAAGCTTCTTCGGAATCGTCGGTCGATAATAGGCGGACGCCGAGGTCCGACCGCCCTACCCGTCCGCCGGCATTGATACGCGGGCCGATGACGAAGCCGGAATGGAAGGTGCTCATCAGCGAGCCGATATCGCCCTTGTCGCCGGCGACATGCATTAATGCTTTTATGCCGGCATTGCCGCGCTGCCCCATGACCTTCAGGCCTTGGGCCGCCAAGGCGCGATTGAAGCCTGTCAGGGCCGTGACATCGCAGATAGCGCCCAACGCCGACAGGTCCAGCCATTGTCTCAGGTCGGGCTTAGCCAGATCCGTGAATAGCCCGCGCTTCTCAGCCTCACGGTTCAGGGCAGCGAGAACGACGAACACGACGCCCGCGGCCGCCAGGTTGCCTTGAGCCGATGTGCAACCCGGTCTATTGGGATTGACGACGGCCAGGGCCTTGGGCGGTTCCTCGCGCATCAGGTGGTGGTCGATCACCACAACGTCCAAGCCGATATCGGCCGCATGATCCAAGGCCTTATGCGCCATGGCGCCGCAATCGACGGTGATGACGAGATCGGCTCCCGATCGTTTCAGGCTGTCGAACGCGGCATTCGAGGGACCGTAGCCTTCTAAGACACGATCCGGCACATAGACCGTCAGATCATGGCCCATATGGCGAAACCAGCGCACCAGCTGAGCGGCGCTGGTGGCGCCATCGACATCATAGTCGGCGAAAATGCATATATTCGCCCGCCGTTGCAGCGCGTCGAGCATGGCGGTAACCGCCTTGTCCATATCCATAAAGGACGATGGTTCAGGGAACAGGGCTTTTAGGGTCGGGTGGATAAAATCCTGCAGCTGCTCGGGCAAGATGCCGCGACCGGCGATGAAGCGCGCCAAAGGTTCGACAAAGGCGTCTTCAGCGACCTTCATCAGGCCCAGGCGGTGGGTAATGTCACGCAGGGTTTCGGGCGCCACGCCGATGCCCGCCATACGCTCTCGCCAAGCCCGGCCTGTCAGTGACGATGTAACCCCGAGATAAGGCGGCACATCGGCGGCGGGCGCGGACTTGGTTAAGGCGCTCATCTTAAGCTTTTAGGGGGCGGCGCATAGACAATTTGCGCACTGTCTTGGTCTTGGACATCATAACCAGGCTCTCGGTCGTGACGAAAACCTCGCCACGGGCTGTCGTTTCCTTTTGCACGCCACGCAGCAGGGCGCCGTGCGTCACACCGGTGGCGATAAAGACGGCGTCGGAGCTGACCAGGTCGTCGAGATCGTATTTGCGGTCGAAATCGGTTAGGCCGAGGCGCTCGGCGCGGCCACGCTCATCGGCATTGCGGAAGACGAGACGCCCCTGGAACTGACCGCCAACGCATTTCAGCGCGGCGCAGGCCAGGACGCCTTCAGGCGCGCCGCCTTGTCCCATATAGATGTCGATGCCGGTTTCAGGTTGCGCCGTGTGAATCACGCCGGCGACGTCGCCATCGGTAATCAGGTGGACGCGGCAGCCTGCTTTGCGCAAGCCGGTGATGATGGCGTCGTGCCGCGGACGGTCGAGTACGCAGGCCACGATTTCCGATACGTCGACTCCCTTGGCCTTGGCCAGGGCGCGGACATTCTCTTCCGGCGTCCAGTCGAGATCGACCACACCCTTGTCATAGCCGGGGCCGATGGCCAGCTTGTCCATATAGGTGTCGGGCGCGTGCAACATGCCGCCGCGCGGCGCGAAAGCGATGACGGCCAGGGCGTTGGCCATGGCCTTGGCGGCCAGGGTTGTGCCTTCAAGAGGGTCCAGCGCGATGTCGATCTGCGGCCCCTTACCCGTTCCAACCTTCTCACCGATATAAAGCATCGGCGCCTCGTCGCGTTCGCCTTCGCCGATGACGATGCGGCCGTCCATGTCGATGGCGTTCAAAGCTTTGCGCATGGCGTCGACGGCGGCCTGATCGGCGGCTTTTTCGTCGCCGCCGCCAACCTGGCCGTAACAGGCGATAGCGGCTTCTTCGGCAACGCGGACGATGTCGAGGCTGAGGTCGAATTCAGTTGAATTTTGGGGCATGATTTTCTGTGCGAAATCCGTTGTTTCTGGCATGGCTCTCTCTTGCGGCTTTAAGTTCAGGTGATGACGGTCCGCCTTGTTATAAAGCTGGCAAATCCGGTCGTGGTGAAAATTCTCGCCCCTTGTGGCCAGGGGTTCAAGAGTTTGGTGTTAACAGACGCGGGGCGCTGTGAACAGGGTTGGTCCGGTCAGTCCTTGACGATCGGTGGCGGAACAAAGTGTTGGTTCAGCACAGCCTGCGTATCTTTTTGTGCCTGCGCGACATCAACCTGTTTACTGAATTCTGGGTCCATCCGGCTGCGCGTCGCTTCGGCGTAAGGTTCCGGCACGTCCTTGTCCCATACCAGAGCCTTGACCTCGGCATTGAACGTCTTGCCCTTGTCGTTTTCTACTTTTACCCGCTGGGCGATTTCCCGAGGCGTCGGCACATTGGTCGGCGGCACCGGAAATTCCGACCATTTCGGGAACGGCAGATTATCGACCTTGGCCGCTGGCGCGGATATGGGCGGGGCCGGCACGACCGGCGGCATATCGACAGGCGCCGTCACAGGCGGCGGCGTCCAGCCAGCTGTGTCAGGATTGGGAGGCTTTTTCGCGGTCTGAGCCAAGGCTTCGCCGGCGAAAAGAACAGCTGCGCAGGCCGTGACGGCGAAGACAGGAATGGTAATTCCGTATCGGATGGTCATGAATCCCCTCTCCGCGGGACGCTTTGCAAAAGCCAGTTCACATTTAAATTTACGCTTCCGGGGTAATGAAACACAAGAAAAATATAATGTGAATTGATTCCATACGCCAAAATATCGCACTGCGGCACCATGCTTTTTGACCGACGAGCCGAAACATGACGAAAACGCCGAAAAAGAACGCCTCTGCCGCCTCCAAGGCGCCGGCCAGAAAAACCACACCGCGCACGTCGGGTAAGACCGCTAAGCCGGAGACCAAGCCTATCCCGACGGAGCCGCCCTTTGACACCGAAAGCCTGCGCAAGCTTGAGTCGTTGTCGGTCAATATCGCCAAGGCGACCATGACGGCGCAAAGCGCACTGGCCAAGACTGTGTTCAAACAGCCTGACCTCGACTCAGGACCGGCGCCAGTCGACCCTTTCCAGGTTGGACCGGCCATGACCGAGATCATGAATTCTCTGGCGGCCAAGCCGGATAAGTTGATCGAGGCGCAGAACGATCTGCTGACCGGCTATATGGAGCTGTGGGGCCAGGTCGCGCGGAAAACCCTTGGGGTCGAAACGGCGCCGGTACAAAAGGCGCCGGATAAGCGCTTTGCCGATCCGCGCTGGGAACAGAATCTCGTGTTCGACGTCATGAAACAAAGTTATCTGCTGTCGTCGACCTGGCTCAACAAACTGATCAGCAGCGTCGACGATGTCGACCCCATCGTCAAACGGCGCGCCGAATTCTTCACCAAGTTGATGACCGACGCCCTGTCGCCGTCCAACTTTTTGATGACCAATCCGGCAGCGCTGCAAACCCTGTTCGACACCAAAGGTGAAAGCCTGGTGAAGGGTATGGAACGCTTCGCCGACGATATGGCGCGCGGCGACGGCAAGTTGATGATTTCTCAAGCCGACAGTGCCCGCTTCAAGGTCGGCGAAAACGTCGCCACCACACCCGGCAAGGTCGTCCACCGCGGCGCCTATTTTGAACTGCTGCAATATAGCCCGACGACCGAGCAGGTGCGCGAAATTCCTTTGCTCATCTTCCCGCCGTGGATCAACAAATTCTATATCCTCGACCTGCAGGCCAAGAATTCGCTCATCAAATGGCTGGTCGATCAGGGATTCACCGTTTTCGTGACGGCTTGGGTCAATCCCGACGTGTCGATGAAGGACACGACCTTCGAAGACTACATGTTCGGCGGCATTTACGAAGCTGTCGCCAAGGTCAAGGAACAATGCGGCGTCGATCAAGTGAATACGGTCGGCTATTGCATCGGTGGGACTCTGCTGGGCGTCGCCCTGGCGCACATGGCGGAAAAGAAAGACAAATCAATTGCTTCCGCTACCTTCTTTACAGCGCAACACGACTTTTCGGAAGCTGGCGACCTGCTGTTGTTCACTTCGGAGACCTGGCTGAAGGAGCTGGAGCGTCAGATGGACGCCGCCGGCGGCGTTTTGCCTGGATCGGCCATGGCCGACACCTTCAATTCTCTGCGCGCCAATGATCTGATCTGGTCTTTCTTCGTCAATAACTACCTGATGGGCAAGGATTTGACGCCGTTCGACCTGCTGTGCTGGAATGCCGACCAGACACGCATGCCCAAGGCCTTGCACATGTTCTACCTGCGCAGGTTTTATGGCGAAAACGCCCTGACCAACCACAATCTGACTCTTGGTGGCGTCGATATCGACCTGAAGAAGGTCAAGATTCCTATCTATGAGCAGGCCGGGCGCGAAGACCACATCGCCCCGCCCGCTTCCGTCTATAAGGGCTCGAAACTGTTTGGCGGACCTGTGACCTTTATGCTGGCCGGTTCCGGTCATATCGCCGGTGTGGTCAACCCTCCGGCCGCGCACAAATACATGCACTGGCTCAATGATAGGCACCCCGACACCCTACAGGATTGGCTGGCTGACGCAGTTGAACACCCCGGCTCGTGGTGGCCGCATTGGGCCGGATGGCTCAACGAACGCTCGGGCGCCATGGTCCCTGCCCGCGACCCGTCCAAGGGTAAGCTGAAGCCTTTGATGGACGCGCCTGGTTCCTACGTCTTGGTCAAGTCATAAGCAAATTCGCCGAACGCGATAAAATTAACCAATTCAAAAGGCTAATTGAGATTTTTGATCTCTTGGGGCAGAAATTTGAATCATTGCGACTTGGTTAATCAATGTTGAAATTGCCTACGAAGGCCACTATTTATCAATTAATTTCAATAACATATTTGGTTAATATCAATTAACCAGTTAATCGTGCCAATTTTTGACCAAATTTCACAATCAACATTGAAAAGACATGGATCTCTGGCCGTTTTCACACAGAAACACACATCGGCTGCGCGAATCAGCCTTTTTGTTCATCACGGGAAATAAAAAAAGGGCACCGGCTCTCACCGATGCCCTTCCCGGATGTTTACTTGAACGATTTTCAGGTGCGCAGAACGATCGTCTCCACGATCGGCCGGCGGCTCCAGATCGCCTGCGCGGCCTTCTTGACGACGCGGGCGACCACGATCTCAACGGCCTCATCATTGTCGCGATCTTCGTAAGATAGTCCCTTGATCGCTTTTTCGACGCTCTGGCAAATGGCTTCGAGCTGATCCGAAATGATGTCGTCGTCTTCATAGGCCAGGCCCAGGCCCCTCACCTCGACGATCGAAGCCAGCCGATTCTTGCTATCCAGGGCGAATGACACAAACATCATGCCGTTGTGGGCGGCATGACGACGTTCGCGCAAGGCGTCTGAGGCTTCCGGAACCAGATGGCCGCCGTCGACGAAAAGACGGCCGGACGGCACTTCGTCGATGATCTCGGCGCGACCGGGCGCCAAACGCACCATGTCACCGTTCCGAGGCGTGATCTGTTCATCGATGCCGATTTCAGCAGCCAAGGCTGCGTGTTTCAGCAAATGACGACGTTCACCGTGGGTTGGCACGGAAATGCGCGGTCGTGCCCAGGCATACATCTCCTTCAATTCGTCTCGGCACGGATGGCCAGAGACGTGGATGCCAGGGTGATCGCGTTCGGTATGAATGCCGACACCGAGTTCCGACAGGCGGTTCTGCAGCGAACGAATAGATATCTCGTTGCCTGGAATGACGCGCGAGGAGAAGATACAGACATCGCCCTCCTTCAGCTTGACGCCCGGGTGATTGCCGTCGGCGATGCGCGATAAGGCGGCGCGCGGTTCGCCTTGGCTGCCTGTGCACAAGTAAAGGACTTCATTGGCCTTCAAATGTGCGGCTTCGCCTTCGCTGATCGGATCCGGAATCCCGTGCAGCAGCCCGACATGACGAGCGGCGGCTGTGATACGATGCATGGAGCGGCCGACGAGGCAAACCTGACGGCCGCACACCATGGCAGCGCGCATGACAGAATCAACGCGCGCCACGTTGGAGGCGAAACAGGCGACCGCGACGCGCTTCTTCATCGTCAGAATCAGTTTTTCCAATTCGATGCGGACGTCGTTTTCAGAGCCGGCGCGGCCTTCGACGAAGACATTGGTCGAGTCGCACACCATGGCGAGTACGCCCTCGTCGCCAAGTGCCTTGATGGCGGTAACGTCGGTCGGCTTGCCGGTGATAGGCTCGTCGTCGATCTTCCAGTCGCCGGTGTGGAAAATGGTACCCAGTTCTGTCCGGATCGCCAGGCCATTGGGCTCGGCGATCGAGTGGGTTAGCGTAATATAATCAATGTCGAACGGCCCCAACTTGACGTTCCCATTCAACGGCACTTCGGTCAGGTTAACATCATCGAGCACGCCGGCTTCGCGCAATTTCTCGCGCACCAGGAAGGCGGTGAAAGGTGTGGCGAAAACGGGCGCCTTGATTTTGTCCCACAACCAGCCGAGAGCACCGATATGGTCTTCATGGGCGTGGGTCAGGACGATGCCCAGGATATTTTCGCCGACAAGGAACTCTGGATCCGGGACGATAACTTCGATACCCGGTGTCGTCAGGTCGCCGAACGTCACACCGACGTCGACAATGATCCATTGGCGATTGTCCGCCGGCCCGAACCCGTACAGGTTCAGGTTCATGCCAATCTCGTTCGATCCGCCAAGAGGCAGAAAAACCAATTCGTTGTTGTTTTTTTTCATGTTTTACAGGTTAGCCAGGGTACGCTTATATATTTCCAGCAGACCACGAAGCGTAAGATCGTGGTCAAAATGATCGATTTTATTGGTGGCGCCTTCGAATAGCGATGCCACACCGCCGGTGGCAATGACGCTCATCTCTTGACCGTATTCGCTCCTGATAGACTCGATGAGGTATTCAATCAAGCCGACATAGCCCCAAAAGATTCCCGCCTGCATGGCGGTGACCGTGTCCTTGGCAATCTTGCGCGGTGGCTTTTCGATGGCGATGCGCGGCAATTTCGCCGCGGCCTGATGCAAGGCCTGCATGGACAGGTTGATGCCGGGGGCGATGGCACCGCCTTCGTAACCACCGTCAGCCGCCACGACATCGAAGGTCGTAGCCGTGCCGGAGTCGATGATGATCAGGGCGCCGGGGTAGGAGATATGGCCGCCGATGGCATTGACGATACGGTCAGCGCCCAGTTCCTTGGGCTTGTCGATGCGGATATCGACACCTAACACCGTATTTTCGCCGACGACATAGGGCTGTTTATTGAAATAACGCTGGGCAAGCTTGCGCAGATTGAACAAGGACTGAGGCACGACCGACGAGATGATACAGTCGCCGATCAGCTTGAAATCGAGATCGTGCATCTGCATCAATTGATACAGCCACGCCGCATATTCGTCGGCCGTCCGCGTCGTTTCCGTCGCTACGCGCCATTGCGCGACCCAGGTTTCGCCGTCATGTATGGCGAACAAGGTGTTGGTATTGCCCTGCTCAATGGCCAGCAGCATGCGGTGCTCCATACGTGATGTCGCCGCCGGTCACGCTGTAGACCTGGCCGTCAGAGCTTTGGATTTGCAAGGCACCGAATTCATCCAACCCCTTGATTGTCCCGGAAACCTCAACGCCTTCATGGGTCAGGCTGAGCGTGCGATCACGGCCATAGGCGCGCTTGAGCCAGGCCTTGGCGATGTCGCTGAAATCCTTGCTGCGCCACAGATCGAGCACGCCATCGAGATGACCATTCAGCTTATGCATCAGGATTTCGGCGTCAATCTTCTTGATGGCCTCCGGATTGATGTCACGCAGGGCAACGGTCAGATAACCTTCGATGATCGGCGCCACACGTATATTCATGCCGATCCCGATAACGACGCCCAATTTGTCGGGCTCGGGCGTTGCCTCGGTCTGGACCAGGATACCGCAGAGCTTGCGACCGCGGTGCAGGATGTCGTTCGGCCATTTGATCCGCATCGACTCGTCGGTATCCGGGATCAGCGGCCGCAGCATCTCAAACACCGCCAGGGCTGTGACGAACGACAATTGCGGCACCGAGCGGACATCGACATCCATGACCTCGTAACGCGACGCCATCAGATTGCCCTTTTGGCCGATCCAACTGCGGCCATGACGGCCGATGCCTTTGGTTTGCTCGCGGGCCATCACCCAGCCCGGCCCCTGCTGACCAGCCCGCAAGCGCTCAAGACACAGGTTTTGCGTGGATGGCAGCGTGTCGAAGATTTCGAACCTGGCCAAGAGCGTTTAGTGCCCGAAGGCGGCGGCAGCCGTCTTCGCCACCGGATAGGCGAGGATGAGGAACAGGATGACGCCCGGGAACGAGAAGGCGGTCGCCGCATAGGTGACCCATTTGGCTTCGGCCGGTGCCTGATCTATATCTCCGCTTGGAGCGTCGAACCACATCAGCTTGATCATGCGCAGATAGTAGAACGCGCCAACAACCGAGGCGACGAGGCCCAAAGCTGCCACCCACCACAGACCAGCCGAAATGGCGGCACCGAAGACGAAGAACTTGCCCCAGAAACCGGAAAATGGCGGCATACCCAGCACCGACAGCGACAGAACGGTCAGACAGACGGTCAACGGCATGTTGGTCTTGGCGAGGCCGGCGAACTGATCGATGCGCGATACTGGCTCACCCTTACGGTTAAGCGCCATCGAGAACGAGAAGAGGCCGAGCGTATCGATCATGTACATGACGAAGAACATCAGCAGAGCCTGGACGCCGACGACGGTACCGGCCGCGATGGCCAGCAGGGCATAGCCCATATTGGCGATCGACGAATAGGCCAGCAGTCGCTTGAAATCCTTTTGCATCAGGCCACCAAGCGCTCCGACCAGGAAGGACAGAACAGCCAGAACCAGGATAACCTGGCGCCACTGATCGATCTGATGAGCGAAACCGGTTTGTAGAAGGCGTGCCAGCAGCACCATGGCGGCGAATTTGGGGGCGCCGGCGGCAAATGCGACGACTGGGGTCGGTGCGCCTTCGTAAACGTCCGGCGTCCACATATGGAAGGGCGCCGCAGATACCTTGAAGGCAAGGCCCGAGATCACGAAAACGAGTCCGAAAATCAAGCCGACATTGAGATTGCCCTGGGCCGATGCGGCGATGTCGTGGAAGTTCATCGAACCGGCAAAGCCGTAGACCAGTGAAGCGCCGTATAGCAGTAGACCAGACGACAAGGCACCGAGGACGAAGTATTTCAAGCCGGCTTCCGAAGACTTGGCGTCGTCACGACGGAAGGCCGCCAGGACGTACAGCGACAAGGACTGCATCTCCAAGCCGATATATAGAGAAATCAGGTCGCCTGCGGACACCATCATGCTCATGCCCAGAGTCGCGAGCATGACAAGGATGGGGAATTCGAAACGGCGGCTGCCGACACGGTCGAAATACCCCTGCCCCAGTGCGATTACCAATACACCGGCGGCGTAGATGGCGACCTTGGCGAATAGGGCGACCTGGTCGACGATGAAGGATCCGTTGAAGACCGTGCCGTAGCCGGTGAAGAAGGCCGCCGCGAAGGCCGCCGCGATCAGGGCTGCACCGGACAGGGCACTGACCGAGGTCATGCCCTTGTCGCCACGGAAGGCGCCGAACACCAGGATCACCAGGATGGAGATCGACAGGATCAGCTCCGGCATGTCCAGTTTAAGAGCGAGGTTGAAGTCCATAAATCTCGTCCTTATCCGCCGATGACCGCCTGATAGGTCGCGACGACCGTATCAACGCTGGCAGTGGTAAAGTCAAAAACACAGGCCGGATAAACACCCAGCAGAATGGTACCCACGACCAAGGGCACGAAGATGATGATTTCGCGCACACTCAGGTCGGGGTATTTTTTCAGTTCGTCATTTTCGACAACGCCGAACATGACACGCTTGTAAAGGTTGAGCGCGTAAACCGCCGACAGAATGACGCCCGAGGTGGCGACCAGGGCAACCCAGGTTCCCCAGGCATAGGAACCGGTCAAGGTTGTGATTTCGCCGATAAAGCCCGACGTGCCCGGCAGACCGACATTGGCCATGGTGAACAGCAGGAAGACGAAGGCGTAATGCGGCATCAACTTGGTCAGGCCGCCGTAGAAGGCGATTTCACGCGTATGCCAACGGTCATAGACGACGCCGACGCAAAGGAAGAGCGCGCCGGAGATGACGCCGTGGCTGATCATCTGGAAGACCGCGCCCTGAACGCCCAGTTGGTTGCCGGCGAAGATGCCCATGGTGACAAAGCCCATGTGGGCAACGGAACTATAGGCGATCAGCTTCTTGATGTCGGTCTGGCGGAAGGCGACCAGGGACGTATAGACGATCGCAATAACCGACAAGACCATGACCAGGGGCGCGAACATTTCGGACGCATAGGGGAACATCGGCAGGTTGAAACGGATGAAACCGTAGCCGCCGAGCTTCAGCAGAATGCCGGCCAGCATGACCGAACCGGCGGTCGGCGCCTGGACGTGGGCGTCCGGCAACCATGTGTGGACTGGCCACATCGGCATCTTGACGGCGAAGGAGGCGAAGAAGGCCAGCCATAGGAAGGTCTGCGCTTCCTTTGTGAAGGCGAATTTGCTGAGCAGCGGGATGTCGGCGGTGCCGGCGATATTGACCATGTATAGCATGGCAGCCAACATCAGGACGGACCCCAACAGGGTATAGAGGAAGAACTTGTAGGCCGCATAGACGCGGTCCTTGCCGCCCCAGATGCCGATGATCAGGAACATCGGCACAAGGCCGCCTTCGAAGAAGATGTAGAACAGGAACAGGTCTAGCGATGTGAAAACGCCGATGACCAGGGTTTCCAGCACCAGGAAGGCGATCATATATTCGGTGATACGGACCTTGATCGAGTCCCATGACGCCAGGATACACAACGGCATCAGGAAGGCCGTCAACAGGACGAACAGGATGGAAATGCCGTCGACACCCATATGGTAGGAGATCGGTCCAAACCATTGATATTGTTCTTCGAATTGATATCCACTCAGCTTGGTATTGAAACCGAGCAACAGGACGGCCGACAGGGCCAGGGTGATCAGCGTGGTCCACAGGCTGATCCATTTGGCATTACGCGAAATCGCAGCCTCGTCGTCTTTGCGCGCCATGGCGCGCAAGACCCCGATCACAACCGCGCCGAACAGGGGCGCGAAGGTGATGACACTGAGGAGGTTTGGAATGGCAGGTAGCATTGTAAGTTCCATCTCCCCTTAACGTACCAACCAGAAGACATAGGTCAGAAGACCCACGACACCGAGGAACATCGCGAAGGCGTAATGATAAACGTAACCGGTTTGCGACTTGACTAACCGCTTGGCCGACTTCAAGGCCGCCCAGGCGGCGCCGTTGGGCCCCAGACCGTCGATAATCTTGACGTCGCCGATCTTCCAGAACAGGTCACCGAGAAGCTTGGTGAGCTTGACGAAGGTCGCCTGATAGATCTCGTCGAAGAACCATTTGTGGTACAGGAAGCTGTAGATCGGCCCGTTGTTGGCGGCCATGCGCTTGGGCAGGTCAGGACGCTTGATGTAGTAGTACCAGGCCATGGCGAAGCCGATCACGGTTACGGTCAGGGGCGCATAGGCCACCCACCATTCCTTGATATGCTCGCGTTCTTCCATGACGTGATTGTCGGCGCCAAGGAAGATCGACTGGCCCCAGAAGGCGGCAAAATGCTCGCCGACGAAATACGGTGCGAAAGCAAAACCTGCGAAAATGGCGCCGAAAGCCAGGATGCAGATCGGCATCAGCATGGTCAGCGGGCTTTCATGCGGTGTATGGGCATGGCCATGGTCGTGACCGTGGTGATCGTCATGATGCTCTTCGTGAGCCGCCATGGCCGTATCAGCTTCGGCATCGTGACCGTCGACGATTTCGTGGGCATGATGATGGTCGGCCTGGCTGTGTTCCCAATGCTTCTTGCCGTGGAAGGTCATCATGATCAGGCGCCAGCTGTAGAAGGAGGTCAGCAACGCGGCCGTAATCCCCATGACGAAGGCGAACATGCCCTCCGGCGTATTGTGGCCGGCCCAGGCGGCTTCGAGGATCGCGTCCTTGGAGAAGAAGCCGGCAAAACCAAGTTCCGTATGTGGAATGCCGAGGCCGGTGATGGCGATCGTGCCGATCGTCATGACGCCATAGGTGACGGGAAGGTACTTGTAGAGCCCGCCCATTTTGCGCATGTCCTGTTCATGGTGCATGCCGTGGATGACCGAACCGGCGCCCAGGAACAACAGGGCCTTGAAGAAGGCGTGGGTGAACAGGTGGAACATGGCCATGGGATAGGCCCCTACCCCCGCGGCAAAGAACATGTAACCGAGCTGCGAACAGGTCGAATAAGCGATGACGCGCTTGATGTCGTTCTGCGTGAAGCCGATCGAGGCGGCGAAGATGGCGGTGATGGCGCCGATATAGGCGACAATCATGCGTGCTGTCGGGGCGTGTTCGAACAGGGGCGACAAGAGGCAGACCATATAGACGCCGGCGGTGACCATGGTCGCGGCGTGAATCAGGGCGGAGACCGGTGTCGGGCCTTCCATCGCATCCGGCAGCCAGGTGTGGAGGAAGAACTGAGCCGACTTGCCCATGGCGCCGATGAACAGGAGGAAGGCTGCCAGGTCGAGCGCAGAGAAATAGTGGCCGGCGAACAACCAGGCTTCCCCTTGGTGTGCCGCGATCAGCGGGAAAAGTTCGCGGAAATTGATCGTACCAAACTGCCAGAAGACCGTCATGATGCCGAGTGCGAAACCGAAATCGCCGACGCGGTTGACAACGAAAGCCTTGATGGCCGCCGAACTGGCGCTGTCCTTATAGTACCAGAAGCCGATCAACAGATAGGACGCCAGCCCCACCCCTTCCCAACCGAAGAACAGCTGCATGAAGTCGGCGGCGGTCACCAGCATCAGCATGGCGAAGGTGAAGAGCGACAGATAGGCGAAGAAGCGCGGACGCGAGTCGTCTTCGGCCATATAGCCCCAGCTATAGAGGTGAACCAGAGACGACACCGAGGTGACAACGACCAGCATAGTCGACGACAGGCCGTCGACGCGCACGGACCAGGCCGAATGGAAGGCGCCGATATTGATAAAAGGCAAAAGCTCGACCGTGAAGTCCTGCATGCCACCCCAAGTATGCTGGATAAAGGTATCCCAGCCCAAGGCGCACGACAGGAACAGCAGGCCCGTAGTGATAGCCTGAGACGGAATATTGCCGATGCGGCGGCCGATGGCGCCGACGATCAGCGCGCCGACGATGGGCGCGAAGACGCAGACTGTGACCACGGTAGACATAGCGGAAAGCACGATGTTTATCCTTTCATCATGCTGGCGTCATCGACGGCGATATCGCCACGATTACGGAAGAAGGTCACGAGGATGGCCAGGCCGACGGCAGCTTCGGCCGCGGCGACGGTCAGAACGAACAGCGCCATGATCTGGCCCTGGACATTATGCAGGTAGCTGCTGAAGGCGACGAAGTTGATATTGACCGCCAGCAGGATCAGTTCGATCGACATCAGGATGATGATGACATTGCGGCGGTTGAGGAAGATACCGAGCGTCCCGATGGTGAACAGGATGGCCGAGACCGTGAGATAGTGGGCGAGACCTATGGTCATTCCGAAATTCCTTCTCCGGTTTTGGCCGGCACGACTTCCACGGCGTCCTTGCGGCGGCGCGTAACCTGGCTGAAAATATCCTGACGCTTGACCGACGGGCGGTGGCGGAGGGTGAGGACGATGGCGCCTATCATGGCGACCAGCAGAACGAAGCCGGCGGCTTCGAAGAGATAGGCATAGGTCGTATAGAGCACGTGGCCTATCGACTTGATGTTGCTTTCGTTGGTCGTGAAGGCCTGCGGCAGGTTCCCCGCGGCCGCCCCCCGGTCAGCAACGGCATAACCGACGAAGATCAGTTCGCCCAGTAGAACAACACCGACCACCAGCCCGATGGCGAGATAGTTGGCGAAGCCCTGACGGAACTTGGTGAAGTCAACGTCCAGCATCATGACGACGAAGAGGAACAGCACCGCGACGGCGCCGACATAGACGACCACCAGCAGCATGGCGAGAAACTCAGCGCCCAGAAGGACGAACAAGCCAGCCGCCGAGAAGAAGGCCAGGATCAGGAACAGGACGCTGTGGACCGGGTTGCGCGCCGTGATGACGGCCAGGCCCGCGACGGTCGTCACGGCGGCCAGCAGGTAAAAGGCGATATCTATCAAAGTCATTCCATCACCTCTTAACGATACGGCGCATCGAGTTCGAGCGAACGAGCGATTTCGCGTTCCCAGCGGTCGCCGTTGGCCAGAAGCCGGCTCTTGTCGTACAGCAGCTCTTCGCGCGTATCGGTCGCGAATTCAAAATTCGGCCCTTCGACAATGGCGTCGACCGGGCAAGCTTCCTGACACAGGCCGCAATAGATGCATTTTACCATGTCGATGTCGTAGCGCGTCGTGCGGCGGCTACCGTCGTCGCGCGGTTCGGCTTCGATGGTGATGGCCTGGGCCGGGCAAATCGCTTCGCATAGCTTGCAGGCGATGCAGCGTTCCTCACCGTTGGCATAACGGCGAAGCGCGTGCTCGCCGCGGAAACGCGGGCTGATCGGCCCCTTTTCGAACGGGTAGTTGATGGTGGCCTTGTGCTTGAACATGTACTTCACGGCCAATCCAGTGGCGCCGATGAAGTCCAGCAGCATCGCCCCCTTGATTCCTTCAACGATACGACGGATCACAGGGCACCTCCATAAACTCGGTAAGCGGCAACAAGGGCGACAGCAAATAGCGACGCCGGCAGGAAGACCTTCCATCCCAGGCGCATCAATTGATCGTAGCGGTAGCGCGGGACGATAGCCTTGGCCAGGGCGAACATGACGAACCAGAAGACGACCTTGACGATGAAGGTCAGGACCTGGATCAGGGTCAGCCAGCCACTACCCTCCTTGAGCGGCAACGGCACGGGGAAGTCCCAGCCGCCGAAGAACAGGATGGTGATCATGGCGCACATCAGGACGATATTGGCATATTCGCCGATCATGAACAGAAGATAGGGCGTCGACGAATATTCGACCTGATAACCGGCGACGAGCTCGGATTCTGCGTCGGGCAGGTCGAAAGGCGGACGATTGGTTTCGGCCAGGGCCGAGATGTAGAACATCACCATCATCGGGATCATAATGGCCGCGAGCAGGATGTGGCCGCCGCCCAGAACATTCCAGTTCCAGAAGCCCCCGGATTGATGATTGACGATCTCGCTCAGATTCATCGACTGACAGATCAGGATAACCGTGACGATGATGAAGCCGATCGAGACTTCGTATGACACCATCTGCGCCGCCGAACGCAGGGCGCCGAGGAAGGGATATTTCGAATTGGACGCCCAACCGCCCATGATGATGCCGTAAACGCCGAGAGACGACACAGCCAGCAGGTAAAGAATGCCGACATTGATGTTCGACACGACCCAGTTGGGTGCAAACGGGATGACCGCCCAGGCAGCGAAGGCGATGATGAAGCTGAGCAGCGGCGCCAGCAGAAAGACGAATTTATCGGCGCCGGCAGGAATGATGACTTCCTTGAACACGAACTTGAAGAAGTCGGCGAAGGATTGGAACAGGCCGAACGGACCAACGACATTGGGGCCCTTGCGCATCTGTACGCCGGCCCAAACCTTGCGGTCGCCCCACAACAGGAAGGCCAGCGACACCATGACGCCCATGATGACCGCGAGCGCTTCACCAATGGTGATGATCGTCCAACCCCAACCTGATGACCAGAATGTATTCATCTCTAACTTACCTCTACTCGGCCGCAGCGCTCAAAGCGGGCTTGCGCGCCGCCGAGCACTCCGCCATGGCCACCGAGGCCCGGGCGATGGGATTAGTCATGTAAAAATCTCGGATCGGCGAGGCAAAGACCTTATCCTTGACATCGCCCTTGGCGCCGAGCGCCTTGACATCGAAGGTCTTGGTCGCCGGCCTGACGTCGATACGGCCGAAGACCGGGTGATCGGTGATCAGCTTTTCACGCAGTTGCGCCAGCGAGTCATACGGCAGGACCTGACCGAGATGGCCCGACAGGGCGCGCAGAATAGCCCAGTCTTCCTTGGCGTCGCCTTTCGGGAAGACGCAACGCTCGGCGATCTGCACGCGGCCTTCCAGATTGGTATAGATGCCGGACTTTTCGGTATAGGCGGCACCCGGAAGGATGACGTCCGCCGCGGCTGCACCGACATCGCCGTGCGAACCGATATAGACAACGAAAGAGTTTTTCAGGCCAGCAGTATCGATTTCGTCGGCGCCGAGCAGAACCACGACATCGAGGCCGCCCTTTAGCATGGTGGATGCGTCAAGCGCTTCACCGACCGGCACGAAGCCGAGATCGAGGCCGGCGACGCGCGAGGCCGCGGTATGGACGATATTGAAGCCGTTCCAGCCGTCCTTGATGACGCCGCAAGAGTCGGCGACATCGGCGATATCCTTCAGGATAGCCGCGCCGTCGTCACCGGAAATGGCGCCGGAACCGATCAGGATCGCCGGCTTCTTGGCGTTCTTCAGGACGTCGCGGAAGGCGTGTTTCTTGAAATCTTTCAAGGCCTTCGGACCGACACCTAAGTGGGTATAGTCATAAGTCAGATCGCAGGCTTCACCGACGACACCGACGCTGACCTTGCCCTTGAGCCACGACTTGCGGATACGGGCATTTATAAGGCTGGCCTCGTGACGCAGATCGGTGCCAACCAGAAGAATGGCGTCGGCGTCTTCAATGCCGGCGATACCGGTGTTGAACAGCCAGGATTCGCGCGGGGTCGATTGGGTGACGGGGCCGATACGCGCGCCGTCCTGGCGGCAATCGAGATTGGTCACGCCAATGCTGTAAAACAGATCCTTGGCCGCCTTCATGGTCTCGGCATCGCACAGGTCACCGGCGATCACCCCGACCTTGGACGCGTCCGCGCCCTTGATCTGGCTGGCCACGACCGACAGGGCCTCGTCCCACGACACGGCTTGCAGCTTGCCGCCCTTACGGACATAGGGCTTGTCGAGACGTTGACGCGACAGACCGTCGACAGCATAGCGCGACTTGTCGGTCAGCCATTCCTCGTTGATATCTTCCTTGAGACGCGGCAGGGCGCGCAGCACGGCGGGGCCACGGTTGTCGATGCGGATATGGGCGCCCAACGCGTCCATGACGTCGATGGTTTCGGTTTTGGTCAATTCCCACGGACGGTAGTTGAACGACCACGGACGGTGAGTCAGTGCGCCGACCGGGCACAAATCATTGACATTACCGGACAGTTCCGACGACACGGATTGTTCGAGATAGGTGATGATCTCGGCGTTTTCGCCACGCGAAATCATGCCCATTTCCGTGACGCCGGCAACCTCTGTGGTAAACCGGACGCAACGCGTGCATTGGATACAGCGCGTCATGAAGGTCTTGATCGTCGGCCCGAGGTTCTTTTCCTCGACGGCGCGCTTGTTCTCGGTGTAGCGCGAATCTCCCTTACCATAGGCGACGCTCTGATCCTGGAGATCGCATTCGCCGCCCTGATCGCAGATCGGACAATCGAGCGGGTGGTTGATCAACAGGAATTCCATGACGCCTTCGCGGGCCTTCTTGACCATCGGCGTATTGGTGAAGATTTCCTGGCCTTCGGCAGCCGGCAGGGCACACGAAGCCTGAGGCTTCGGCGGTCCCGGCTTTACTTCGACCAGGCACATGCGGCAGTTGCCGGCGATCGACAGGCGCTCATGATAACAGAAGCGCGGAATCTCCTCGCCTGCCAGCTCCGCCACCTGAAGCACGGTCATGCCGGGATCGAACTCGACCTCCACACCATTGACTTTTGCCTTAGCCATGCTCAGCTACACCCTTAACTTGATTAAACAAACGCCGGAATTTCATGGAATTTTTCAAAACCATGATTTGTTTCCGACGACGTAGTCTTCGTAAAAACTTTGATCGGATTTGACCAGGTAAATGATCAATTCGATGAACGAGATAAAGGCGACGACCAAGCCGGGGATCAGGATGACCCAACCGACCGTGCCGCAAATCGCCATAATGATCCCGGCCGTTGTCTTGCCGAGGTAGAACTTATGAATGCCGCACCAACCGAACAGGAAACAAAGGATAATGGCCACCCACTTGTTCTTGTCGCCCGTCGATGCGCTGATCAGATAGATACTGCTCGCCGTATCGCCCTCGGGCTCGAAATCGACTGTAGATCCAGCAGGCATATAGGCCGTTTCTCCCATGACATCGGACACGCTGAACGAATAGCGGCGACCATCGTCGCCACTGATAAGTCCGGTCGAACCGTTGAAGGAGAGTACCCTGCCGCGCATGATGTCCCTACTCCGCCGCGATAACGTGGCCGGTATGAAGGGCCTTGCGTGAACGATACAGACTGATGCGATCCTCGATCTCGCCACGGAAGTGGCGGATGAGGCCCTGGATCGGCCAGGCCGCCGCGTCACCGAGCGCGCAGATGGTGTGACCTTCGACCTGAGTCGTCACTTCCAACAAGATGTCGATCTCCGCCGGATCAGCGTCGCCCTTGACCATGCGTTCCATGACGCGCCACATCCAGCCGGTGCCTTCGCGGCACGGCGTGCACTGGCCGCAGGACTCGTGCTTGTAGAAATAACTCAGGCGGGCGATAGCGCGGATCAGGTCGGTCGACTTGTCCATAACGATGACGGCCGCCGTGCCCAGGCCGGATTTCAGCGCGCGCAGGCTGTCGAAATCCATGGGCAGGTTTTCGCATTGCTCGGCCGGGATCAACGGCACCGAAGCCCCGCCGGGAATCACGGCCTTGAGATTGCCCCAACCGCCACGAATGCCACCGCAGTGATCTTCGATCAGCTGGCGGAACGGGATCGACATGGCTTCTTCGACATTGCAGGGCTTTTCGACATGGCCTGAAACGCAGAACAACTTGGTGCCGGAATTGTTGGGCGCGCCGAACGAGGTGAACCAGGCGGCGCCGCGACGCAGGATGGTGCCGACGACGGCGATCGATTCGACATTATTGACCGTGGTCGGGCAGCCGTAGAGACCCGAGCCGGCCGGGAACGGCGGCTTCAGGCGCGGTTGGCCCTTCTTGCCTTCCAGGCTTTCCAGCAGGGCGGTTTCTTCACCGCAGATATAGGCGCCGGCGCCGTGGTGGATATAGACGTCGAAGTCCCAACCATGGATGTTGTTCTTGCCGATCAGCTTGGCCTCATAGGCCTGCTTGACCGCCGCTTCCATACGCTCGCGTTCCAGCACATATTCGCCGCGGAGATAGATATAACAGGCATGGGCCTGCATCGAATAGGAAGCGATCAGGCAGCCTTCGATCAGCAGGTGCGGATCGTGGCGCATGATCTCGCGGTCCTTGCACGTACCGGGCTCGGATTCGTCGGCATTGACCACCAGGTAGTGCGGGCGATCCTTGACTTCCTTGGGCATAAACGACCATTTCAGCCCCGTCGAGAAGCCGGCGCCGCCACGACCGCGCAGCCCGGAATCCTTGACATTGGTAATGATCCAGTCCCTGCCATAGGACAGGATGTCTTTGGTGCCGTTCCACGCGCCGCGTTTTTTCGCGCCTTCCAGGCCCCAGTCATGGAAACCGTAAAGGTTGGTGAAGATGCGATCCTTGTCTTCCAATAGCCCGACCATTATGCCTTGACCTCCGGCTTGGGGGCCTCGGCGCCCGGCGCATTGGGAATCTTGATCTTCTTGGCAGCCGAACCGTCATAAAGCTTGGTATCGAGCAGGGTCTTGGGCCCGCCGATCGGTTCCGAGGTATGACGGCCATTGTAGGGGCCGGCTTCCGGCTTCTTGCCGGCAATGAAGTCGTCGATGATCTGGACCATGTTCTCGGCCGTTAGGTCTTCGTAGAAATAGTCGTTGATCTGAGCCATCGGCGCATTGCAGCAGGCGCCCAGGCATTCAACTTCCTGCCAGGTGAACAGGCCATCGGCCGACAGCTTATCCTTCGGGCCGATCTTGGCCTTACACACCGCCATCAGAGCGTCGGAACCGCGCAGCATGCAGGGCGTCGTGCCGCACACTTGGATCAAAGCCGCCGAGCCAACCGGCTCAAGCTGGAACATGGTGTAGAAGGTGGCGCATTCGAAGACGCGAATCTGCGGCATGCCCAACAGCTTGGCGATCGCGGAGATGGCAGGTTCTGATACCCAACCTTCCTGCTTCTGGACCAGCCACAGCAGGGGGATCACCGCGCTTTGGCGGCGCGATTCAGGGTATTTGGCAATCCACCAATTGGCCTTTTCCAGGGTCTCTGGCAAAAAGGTGAAACTGGCCGGTTGTTCCTTGGCAAGACGACGTAACGACATCAGGCCCCTCTACTAAATGACAGTCAGGCGGGGCTTTACACCCGTCGCCCGATAAAGACAGTCGAAAAAACAAAACTTCACAGAAATCATACCGCCGCCCCATCCTTGGCCCCCCGCGCCTTGGCCCGCGCACCATCGATCCGGGCGCCGATTTCCTTCACATGCGGCAACAGGCCGGACAGGCGACGGAAAACGAAGACCGACAGATAGAGGGCGATCAGATAAGGGGATTCGACATATTCCGGATGGTAGCGATAGATGTAATAACGCACCGCGACCATGACGACAGCGAACGGCAGCCAGATCGAGGCATAACGCATGGCCTCATCGCGTAAAAAGCCTTTGGCCCCACCGGGGTGGTAAGGCCAGGCGCTCTTGCTCATCGACCAACGGACAAGCACGACGATGGAGATGATAACGATCGCGAAGACTAGCGGAAAGGCAGACATAGCCAACGGATGGGCATGTAGCCACGCCTCTTGCCCGGCAGCGCGCGAATTACCCATCATCGGTCGATCTCCCCGAACACGATGTCGAGCGAGCCCAGGATAGCCGAGACGTCCGCCAGCAAATGGCCGCGGTTCATCCAGTCCATGGCTTGCAGGTGCGGGAAGCCCGGCGCGCGGATTTTGCAACGGTAAGGCTTGTTGGTGCCGTCGGAGACGAGATAAACGCCGAACTCGCCTTTGGGCGCTTCAACGCAGGCATAGACTTCGCCTTCGGGTGTCTTGAAGCCTTCGGTGTAAAGCTTGAAGTGATGGATGAGAGCTTCCATCGAATTCTTCATTTCGGCGCGACGCGGCGGCGTTACCTTGTGATCCGGCGAAAGAACCGGACCAGGCGTTACCTTAAGTTTTTCAAGGCACTGCTCCATGATCTTGACGGACTGCTTCATCTCCTCGATGCGACAGAGATAGCGGTCCCAGCAGTCGCCATTCTTGCCCAGCGGAATATCGAATTCCAGCTCGGCGTAACATTCGTAGGGCTGCGACTTGCGCAGATCCCATTTAACGTTCGAGCCGCGCAGCATGACCCCGGTAAAGCCCCAATCAAAGGCCTGGTCTTTCGACACTACCCCGATATCGACATTGCGCTGCTTGAAAATGCGATTTTCGGTGACGAGGCTCTCGATGTCTTTCAGTGCCGGCAGGAATTCCTTGCACCACACCACCATGTCGGCGATCAGTTCCGGCGGCAGGTCCTGGTGAACGCCGCCCGGGCGGAAATAATTGGCGTGAAGACGCGCGCCACAGGCACGCTCATAGAACACCATCAGCTTTTCGCGTTCCTCGAAGCCCCACAGCGGCGGGGTCAAGGCGCCAACGTCCATGGCCTGGGTGGTGACATTGAGGATGTGCGACAGGATGCGGCCGATTTCCGAGAACAGGACGCGGATATATTGTGCGCGCTTAGGCACTTCGAGACCCAGCAGCTTTTCGATCGCCAGGACGAAGGCGTGTTCCTGATTCATCGGCGCGACGTAATCGAGACGATCGAAATAGGGCACGTTCTGCAGATAGGTCCGCGACTCCATCAGCTTTTCGGTGCCGCGGTGCAGCAGGCCGATATGCGGGTCGACTCGTTCGACCATTTCACCATCGAGGTCGAGCACAAGGCGCAGCACGCCGTGTGCCGCCGGGTGCTGCGGGCCGAAATTGATCGTAAACTTGCGATCGTCGTCGCCCTTGGGGGCTACAACCGCTGAAGGATCATCCGCCATTCTCTAACCGTCCTACTCGTCTGCGTTCGATTCGCTCTTGCGGATAAACGCAATGAGCAGACCGAACAACAAGGTCAAAAATCCGAAGCCCGAAACCACGGCCGTGGACATATTCCACGTCGCGGTCAGGACTGCCGTCGCCACCGGAGTCGCCAGCAGCACCGCTGCCGCTCCCAGGAGCGCCGATTGCATCTCGGCCGCCGTTAACCGCCGTATCCCGGCGCCGACGATCAAGATCGCCACGCCGATGATGATCGACAGGCCGACCGATTGCAGCCCCTGCGCCGGAACCTCCGGCGCCCGGGTAAAGCCGCCAGTCAAGCGTACCCCGATGGTGAACAGGTAGGCCGTGGAAAACGTCATCAGAAAGAACGCGATCGCCGACCGCAACGCCTTGATATCTTTTTTCATAGCCAACCCCTCCAGTGTGCCAAGCTTTATTAAGTCTTGGCCTTCTCGTCACCCGGAAGCACATACTGCGCTCCCTCCCAAGGCGACAGGAAGTCGAACTTGCGATATTCCTGAACCAGCTTCACCGGCTCATAGATAACGCGTTTTTGCTCTTCGTCGTAACGGACCTCGACATGGCCCGTCATCGGGAAATCCTTGCGCAGCGGGTGACCTTCGAAACCGTAATCGGTCAGCAGACGGCGCAGATCGGGATGGCCCGAGAACAGAACGCCGTACATGTCGAAGGTTTCGCGCTCATACCAATCGGCATTGGGATAGACGCTGCGAATCGACGGCACCGGCACGGCCTCGTCGGTCTGGACCTTGACCCGGACGCGGATATTTTTGGTCAGGGACAACAGGTGATAAACGACGTCGAAACGGCGCACCCGCTTCGGATAATCGGCGCCGCAAACATCGATCAACTGATGAAAGCGGTAGGGCTCGGCCTTGAGCTTGGTCATGACCTCGACGATGCGCTCGCGCTCAACCGTCAGGGTCAGTTCACCAAAAGCGAACACGCTCTCGACGATGGCTTCCTTGAAATCCGCCTGGGCTTTTTCGGCAAAGGCCTGCAATTTTTCCAATGACATGTGCCCTCCCCTTAACGACGAATGCTGCCGGTACGGCGAATCTTCTTCTGCAATTGCAAAAGGCCGTACAACAGGGCTTCGGCGGAGGGCGGACAGCCCGGAACATAGACGTCGACCGGCACAATGCGATCGCAGCCGCGGACGACGGAATAGCTGTAGTGATAATAGCCGCCGCCATTGGCACAACTGCCCATCGACAGGACATAGCGCGGATCCGGCATTTGGTCGTAAACCTTGCGCAGGGCCGGCGCCATCTTGTTGGTCAGGGTGCCGGCGACGATCATCAGATCCGATTGACGCGGTGAGGCGCGCGGCGCCATGCCGAAGCGTTCCATGTCGTAACGCGGCATCGAGGCCTGCATCATCTCGACCGCGCAACAGGCTAGGCCGAAGGTCATCCACATCAGAGAGCCGGTACGGGCCCAGGTGATGACGTCGTCGGCAGAGGCGACAAGAAAGCCTTTTTCGTTCAGCTCGGTCGACACGGCTTCGAAAAACTTGTCGTGGACGGCGGGATCATAGCCCTCGACGCTGGAACGCGCTCCCGAGCCCGCGGGTAAGATTACTCCCATTCCAGGGCTCCTTTTTTCCACACATATATATAGCCGAGGAACAGTTCGGCCAGGAAGGTCATCATCGACCAGAAAGCATAGTGCATATTGCTGGCCGGCATATCGAACAAGGATACAGCCCACGGAAACAGAAAGGACGCTTCCAGATCGAAAACGATGAACAGGATCGACACCAGATAGAAGCGGACGTCGAATTTCTGCCGTGCCGAATCGAAGGCATTAAAGCCGCATTCATAGGCCGACAACTTTTCGGTATCCGGCGCTTTCGGCGCGACGACCAGGGCGCCGATCATAAAGCCCAGCCCCAGGACCGTAGCGATCGCAAAGAAAATGATGATGGGGAGGTATTGCAGCAGGAATGCGTTCATCAAAGATCACCTCAACTCGGCACAGCCCACGTATTAACTACACGCGGACGGACTCATGCTCAGCCTATTAGACCAGTCTGTGCCGCGCTTCAAACCATTGCGCTGCAAAAAAAACGATTTTTCACCGCTTTCGGTCATTTTTTACGGCGACAAGTCTGCTTTTGCAAATCACTCTCACGTCAGGGAGGTGCTCCACACATTTTGTTGTTATTTGTCGTCATAGCGCTTGACACCGCCCTATCCCCCGACATATCAAGCGCACCTCTCGCCGCCGGGGCCGACCAGCCAAGGCGCGCAAGACAAGGGAATGCGGGTGTAGCTCAGTTGGTTAGAGTGCCGGCCTGTCACGCCGGAGGTCGCGGGTTCGAGCCCCGTCACTCGCGCCACCCCTGCCTGGATACAGGCATCGGTGGCCCCGCATTTTCCTCTGTTTTTCTTATCTCCGACATCGTTGAAATATTCGCCCCAGAGGCGGCCCGCGCGCTTTACGTCACAGGCGCCGCCAATCCGCCTGCCCGCTTATGATTCATGGCGCTTGTGACGGTCACCGGACATAATTAAGCCCTCTTTTTTTTTGACTTTGCGCCCCGAATGCGGCGAGAGATGTTACGTGCCTGACGCAAAGTGCGCGCATCCCCTTTTCTGCGCGCCAATTTAAGGTTAAGACGTGACGCAAGATCGAATGAAAAACGGCAAAATTTTAAACGGCGCAACCGCTCCGACCTCCATCCTCAGTGACGAAAAGCATCCCAGGGAAGCCTACCTTATGCGAAAGACCAAACTCCTGTCCGCTACCGCGCTCAATGCGACGCTTGGCCTTTTGCTGGCCGGCGCCGCGATGATCGGCATTTCCGGGCACGCGTTCGCCGCCACTACCATCTCGACCGCGACGACAACGCCGGTCCTGACCTCGGTGACCGGTGACCTGACGGTCGCCGCCGCGGGCTCGATCAAGCTGACCACCGGTACGGCAATCACGGTCGATTCCGACAATACTGTGACATTGAATGGTCCCATCGACATGTCGTCGTCGGCTGACGGCTCAACCGGCATCCTCATCAATGGCGGCCATACGTCGGGCCTAACCATTGCCGCCAACATTACAGTGACCGATAACTATACGGCGACCGACACCAAGAATGTCGGTGATGGCGTGCTTGACCCTCCATTCTCCGATGGCAAGGTCCGTTACGGTATTCATTCGACGGGAATCACTCCCTTCATTGGCAATGTCGGCGTGACCTCAGCCAGCACCATCAAGGTCGAAGGCGACAATTCCTATGGCATCCGCTTCGAAAACAATATCCAGGGCAATTTCAGCTTCGATGGCGCCTTGACCATGGAAGGCGACAACGATACCGGCATTTCGCTGGAAAACGGTGTCACCGGGTCGACCTACCTCAGCGGATCCATCAGCACACATGGCCAGAACAGCTCGGCTGTCAACCTGGCTGGAGATTTCGGCGGCATGGTCGAAATCGACGGCACCTTTGCGTCGACCGGCTACGCCACGATCAACGCCCTCACCGCCGACCAATTGAAGGCCCTGCTGAATACGCCACAAGACCTGTATCAATCCGGTCCGACCGTCAGCATCTCGGGTAATGTCGCTCATGGCATCCTGATCAATGCGACCCCGACCACGGACACGACCAAGCCCGACAACAAGGATCAGGATGGCGATGGGGTCTTGGACGCGACTCAGAGCACCGCTTCCATCACGAGCTATGGCGAGGCCCCTGCCCTGCGTATCGGATCCGCGACCGGCGACATTGCTATCGGCGGCCTGACCTACGGTTCGACGGCCCTGACGCCCCCGACGATCAATTATGGTCTGTTGATCCGCGGTCAGGTGAATAACAACGCCATCTATTCCGGCCGTAACGGCACCGGCGTGCAAATCGGCGGCATGGGCCATAATGTGACGATCGCCAATGGTATCGGCATTGTCGGCGCGACGACTTCGACCGCTTACGGTGGTGTGGCAACAGCCTTTTTGGTTGGTAGCGGCACAACGACGCCGTTGCTAGACGTTACCGGCAGCATCAATGGCACTGCCGTCTCGGCTACGACGACGGACACCACGACCACACCGACAACCTACCCGACGATAGCCGCTACGGCGCGGGGCCTGGTTATTGCCAACGGCGCAGACCTTGCCACGGTTCACGTCGGCAAGGGCGGCGGTATCTTTGCGGCGGCTACGGGTTACACCAGCAACGCGACGGCCATCCTCGACCAGTCGAACAAACTGACGACAATTACCAACAATAACGTCATTAGCGCCACGATCACTTCGTCGGACCATGACGCGGATGGCGTCATCGACACGGTCGCGAATCGCGCGATTGCGATCGACACACGTTCCAACACGGCCGATCTCACTCTGACTCAGGTAGACCTCAATCCGACCGATAGTGACGCCGACAAGGCAATCGCTGCCCCCTATATTCTGGGCGACATCCTGCTCGGCTCGGGTAATGATACCGTTCTTTCGAATGGCGGCATCCTGTCCGGCAATATCGATTTTGGCGCCGGCGCCAACAGTTTCACGCTTAAAGGTAGCGCGCAATTCGTCGGCAAGATGACCAATGGTACCGGGGGAACGGTCGCCTTCAAGCTGGAAGGCGGCAACGCTGCGCTCTTGGTCGACTCCGCCCTTAATGTCACTACATTTAATGTCGACGCGACCAGCGACCTCGTCCTGACGCTGAACACAGACCATCCTCTGAACGCTATCTTTACCGGTACGGGTGCTGCGACCTTTGCCAGCGGCGCCAAGTTGGAATTGACCACCAACAATTTGATCGTGGCACCCACACGCTTCAAAATCCTGACGGCCTCGTCGATCGATATGGGCGGCATGAACTCGGCTTCCCTGGAAGGCCGCGTTCCCTACCTTTATCACGCAGACCTGGTCAACGACGCCGGGACGACCCTTTATGCCGACTTCCGTTTGAAGAACAAGGAAGAAGGCGCTTTCTCGGACAACCAGTATTCCGCCCTCGCCCCGGTCCTGTCGGTCGTGGCGCATGATCCCGGCGCTACCAAATCCTTGTTGAGCACGCTCGACAAGGCCACCTTCGATCAAATCTACAACCAGTATTTGCCCGATTATTCCGGTGAAAACCTGATCAACCTGTCCCTGGGTTCAGCGTCGTTGAACAAGTCATTGGGTTCGCTAACACTTGTTCCCGACAATGACGCCGGGCAATGGTGGCTGCAGGAATACGGCTACAAGACTCAGCGCAAGTACGGCGAAACGGCCGGCTTCGATTCGACCGGCTTCAGCTTCGCCGCCGGCCGTGAACGCGAAATGTACGGCAACCAGATGGTCGGTCTCTATCTGTCTTACACCTCGGCGACACCGCTCGACACCTTTGCCATCTCCAAGGAGGACATGGTCAATAGCGACATAACCTTAGGCGGTTACTGGCGTTTGAAGAGCGGGCCTTTGAAGGCATGGGCCCATGCCGGCGGCGGTTTCACCACTTTCGAAACGACGCGTAACCTGCTGACCGTCAATGTCACCCACGTCGCAACGGCGAAATGGAACGGTTATTCGTACAGCGGCGGCTTCGGTGCCTCGGTCGACTACAAGATGGGCGCCATCGGCATCACGCCGCAGGTCCTGGCCGACTATTATGCGCTGAGCGAAAACAAGCACAGCGAAAAAGGTGGCGGTGATTATTTCGACCTGGATGTCGCCAAGCGCGACGGTCACCTACTCAGTTCGACGGCCATGATCAACATCAACTACAACAAGATGTTCATCAAACCGGAGCTGTGGTTCGGTTATAAGCAAAACCTGTCGGCGACCATCGCCGATACCGTGGCGAACTTTGTTAACTCCCCCAATCCGTTTAGCCTGAACGGCGGCGATCTGAAGGGTGGCGGCCCGATCGCCGGCTTCCGTATCTCGGCCGACAATCAGTACAGCTACTTCTCGCTGGAAGGCGACTACGAGAAGCAGGACGCCTATACGAACGTTTCGATGGCCCTGCGCGCCCGCTTCCAGTTCTAACGGCCTCCACGGCCTTTAAATCGACGTGTAAGGCCGCTATGGTTTCCATGGCGGCCTTTGTCTTGGTCTCTGTTGGGGGGAATAATGACGACCTTGCGCATCCTGATAACTGTGGGCTTGATCGCGGACTTGGCCCTGGCGTTGGGAAGCTTTGTCAGCCACTGGCCGGGCGACATGATCACCCCCTTTCGCCTCTACATGGTGGCGCCTGCCCTTCTCGCCCTGTTGCTGGTGCGAGCTTTGGAGCGGCCATGGCTGATGCTGCTGGCAGCTGTCGTTGCCGTCCTGACCGCCCTGCCCATGACTGTGCGCTTAATCGAGCGGCCCGTCCTCAAAGGGCAGGCAATAGGGGCGCCAGTGAGTCTCGTTTTCAGCAATGTGCTATGCGACAACCGCGATTACGAGCGCGTCGTCACGCTGGCGCGAAGCGAATCGCCCGATATCTTTGCAGCGGCCGAGACCACGCCAGAATGGCTGGATCATCTGAGTGCTTTGAACAGCCTCTATCCCTACCGCTTTACGCCGGATCACCTCGGTAATTTCGGTGTCGCCCTCTACGCCAAACGGCCATTCACGGCGGAGGTTTATCGTATTGGCCGCCATCGCATGGCCATGGCCCGGGCCGATTTCGGCGACTATATCGTCTATGTCGCCCATCCCATGCCGCCGGCCAATAGCGACCTGGCCGAAGACAATCGCATCTATATAGAAGACCTGGCCGCACGGGTCGCCATGGAAACGAAACCAGTCATGGTGGCTGGGGATTTGAACGCGACCCTGTGGTCACATGATCTGGCCCCGTTGATTGAGCAGAGGATGCAATGGCCACGGGGGTCAGGCCTGGCCTATAGCTGGCCGGCACCGCGATCGTGGCTGCGCATCCAAATCGATCAGATTTTGACCAAGGGCGCGCGGGCAGGAAGTTTTCGTGTGTTGTCGGACGTCGGGTCGGATCACTTTCCGGTTCGGGCGGAGATTTGGTTTTAAGCCGGCCAGAAATGGCGCTTGGCAACGGCTTGGCCGGAACCGCATTTGAGGTAGGTTTCGAAGTCCTGGGCGGGCGCTTTGTTGTCGAAGACGGTATAGGTGATGAACGTCCAGGGTATGAAGTTGGCTGTATGTGGGGATCCGCCGGCGTTATCGGTCTTGAGGCGCGTTGTGAGGTCTTCAGTGAAGCCGATATAGGTTTGGTCGGGCGCGGAGGAGGTACACGTAGTACAAGGCGTTCTCCGTGTGGCTGGGGTGATCTCGGAAGTTCTTGTATGAAAGAGTCCAAGGCCATCAGCCCCCGCAACGCCTGCTGTTTCGGGCGGCACGCCTTCGCCGAAGGAAGTCTCCGGGGTGGCCGTTCCGAGCTCGGCATGTCTGCAGGGTTCTATTTTTTTTGGGACTGTGCGCAGCTTGCCACCCGAAGCCTTGGCGAAGGGTGGTGGTGGGCGATGACGGGATCGAACCGCCGACCTACTCGGTGTAAACGAGCCGCTCTGCCAGCTGAGCTAATCGCCCTCTCAAGGGAGGGCACGATGTGCCAAGCCTGCCCCCATAAGTCAAGAGGCGTTTCCACTTCCAGCGCAAATGCCGGGGTGGAAACGCCTCTGATCTCGTCATCAAGGTCCGCTTTTGACGGATCTTGAATGGGCTTAGCCGTTCAGCGCGCCCTTGAGGCCTTCACCGACGCGGAAGCGCGCAGTGACGCTGGCGGGGCGGGCGACCGATTCGCCGGTACGCGGATTGCGGGCAGTGCCGGCTTCGCGCTTGACGGCGAGGAAGGTGCCGAAGCCCACGAGGCGCACATCGTCACCCTTTTTCAGGGCGCCTACAACGCTATCGGTGAAAGCGTCGAGCGCCTTCTTGGCTTGATCCTTGGTCAGACCGGCGCTATCGGCGATGGCGGCCACGAGTTCAGCTTTCGTCATTAGTCTCTCTCCCTTACCCGTCTGGGGGCAGTTGCAAAGTACCTTGCTGGACAACCGGCTCTAAACCTTGAGTCGTCAACAGGTGAAGCCGATAGAGACTACAAAAATTAACGGAGGTCAAAACATAAAACGTCATATATTGCGCTGCAAACCGTGTTTTTTAAAGGGTTTGAGCGTTTTCCACACATTTTGCATCCGTTAAGACGACAAAGGGGCCGGAATTGAACCGTCCCGTACACCTGGGAAGGTCCGATTCCGGCCCCAAAGCCTTGTCCACCAAGGGACTGATTCGTTGTCTCCGAGCCGCCCCGAGCGGTCCGGACACGGTATTAATGCGCGGTGGCGCTGTCGATCTCGTCGGCACCGGGCGTCACCGCCGTGGCGGCGATCACCGGCTCGATCCACTCGACCGGCACCAGCGGCTTGGTCAAGGCGTGGCGCAGGGCCTCCTCGACCAGGGACACCGGAATGATCTCCAGGCCCGACTTGACGTTGGCGGGCAGTTCGATTAGGTCCTTCTCGTTTTCCTTCGGGATCAGCACGGTCTTGATGCCGGAACGCAGGGCCGCCAGCAGCTTTTCTTTGAGCCCGCCGATCGGCAGGACACGACCGCGCAGGGTGATTTCACCCGTCATGGCCAGATCCTTGCGCACCGGAATACCGGTCAGCACCGAAACCATAGCAACCGCCATGGCGACGCCGGCGGACGGACCGTCCTTGGGCGTGGCGCCTTCCGGCACGTGGACGTGGACGTCGGTCTTGTCGAACAAAGGCGGCAAGATGCCGAACTTCGGTCCCAGGGCCTTGACGTAGGAATTAGCCGCCGAAACGGATTCCTTCATGACGTCCTTCAGGTTGCCGGTGACCTTCATCAGGCCCTTGCCCGGCATGCGGATGGCTTCAATGGTAAGAATATCACCGCCGAATTCGGTCCATGCTAGCCCCGTGACGATGCCGACCTGGTCAACTTCGTCGGTGGCGCCGTAGTGGTACTTCTTGACGCCGGCATATTTGGCCAGACGCTCGTCGTCGATGGTGATCGTTTCCGCCTTTTCACGGACCAAATCCCGGATCGTCTTTCGGGCCAGGTTGCCCAGTTCGCGCTCCAGCGACCGCACGCCGGCCTCACGCGTATAATAACGAATGAGATCGCGGATAGCGGCTTCCGGCACGACGAACTCGGCCGTCGTCAGGCCATGTTCCTTCATCAGGTTCGGCAGGACATGGCGCTGGGCGATTTCGACCTTTTCATCCTCGGTATAGCCGGGGATGCGGATGATCTCCATCCGGTCGAGCAACGGCTGCGACATGTTCAGGCTGTTGGCCGTGGTCACGAACATGATCTTCGACAGATCGTAGTCGACTTCCAGATAGTGGTCGGCAAAGGTCGAATTTTGCGCCGGATCGAGGACTTCGAGCAGGGCCGAAGCCGGATCGCCACGCCAGTCAGCGCCCATTTTGTCGATTTCGTCGAGCAGGAAGAAAGCGTTGGTCGACTTCACCTTCTTCATGTTCTGGATGATCTTGCCGGGCATCGAACCGATATAGGTACGACGGTGACCGCGGATTTCGGATTCGTCGCGCACGCCGCCAAGGGAGATACGGATGAATTCGCGGCCGGTCGCCTTGGCGATTGACTTACCCAAGGATGTCTTGCCGACACCCGGAGGGCCGACCAGGCAGAGAATCGGGCCTTTCAACGTGCCCATACGCGCCTGAACCGCCAGGTGCTCAAGGATGCGTTCCTTGACCTTCTCGAGGCCATAGTGATCCGCTTCCAGGATGTCTTCGGCCTTTTGCAGGTCGATCGGCTTGATCTTGGCGGCGCCCCAGGGAATCGACAGCAGCCAGTCGAGATAGTTGCGCACGACGGTGCTTTCGGCCGACATCGGCGACATATGGCGCAGCTTATTGAGCTCGGCTAAGGCCTTTGTGCGGGCTTCCTTGCTGAGCTTGGTGGCCTTGATCTTCTTTTCGAGCTCGGCCAGTTCGTCCTTGCCCTCGTCTTGCTCGCCGAGTTCGCGCTGAATGGCCTTCATTTGCTCATTCAGATAATATTCGCGCTGGGTCTTTTCCATCTGGCGCTTGACGCGTGAACGGATCTTCTTCTCGACCTGGAGGACGCTGATTTCGCCTTCCATCAGGGCGTAGATCTTTTCCAAACGCTTGGTGACGGACAGTTGTTCCAGCAGGGCCTGCTTATCGCCGATCTTGACGACCAGGTGGGCCGAGATCGAATCGGCCAGGGTCGCCGGGTCGGAGATTTCCGCAATGGCGTTCAGGGCTTCCGGCGGAATCTTCTTGTTCAGCTTGATGTAGTTTTCAAACTGTTCCGAGACGGCGCGCACCAGAGCTTCGGTATCCGGGCCTTCCGACAGGTTGGCTTCCAAGACATAGGCTTCGGCCTCATAATAGGTCGCGGTCGAAACGAAACGCTTGATGCGAGCGCGCGTCTTGCCTTCGACCAGCACCTTGACGGTGCCGTCGGGCAATTTCAGCAATTGCAGGACATTGGCCAGCACGCCGATTTCATAAATGGCGTCGGCATCGGGGTCGTCATCGGAAGAATTCTTCTGGGTGGCGAGCAGGATCTGCTTATCGCCGCGCATGACTTCGTCAAGCGCCTGAACGGATTTTTCCCGCCCGACGAACAGAGGCACGACCATATGGGGGAACACCACGATATCGCGCAACGGCAGCACAGGAATGGTCAAAACATCTAACATGGAAACTCCTATACAGACTCAGCCGCCGCTTACATTACCACTTTAAAAGCGTATGCCCGCAGGCTCAACAGAGTCTTAACGTAATAGCGCCTCGTCAGGGACTTTGCGGAGGATAACTCCGTCGTGTCCAGCCTTATCGCCTTAAGAGCAATGTGGGTAGAGTCGCCGGACTTTCAAGGCGACGGCAATGCTGCACCTCTAAACCCTTATAAATATACCAACCTTGTCCGGTAAATGAATATACAACCACGGTTGAATGTCGGATGAATGGGCCACTTAACGAAAAACGCGGTCCCGTTTCCGGAACCGCGTTTTAGACTATTGCACTCGGTAGCGCGGATCAGGCAGCGCCGCCGGAGCGTTTTTCGGCGTAGATAAGTAAGGGCTGAGCGCGTTCTTCGATGACTTCGCCATTGATGACGACTTCCTCGACGCCCTGCATGGTCGGCAGTTCGTACATGGTGTCGAGCAGGATGCCTTCCAGGATGGAACGCAGGCCGCGCGCGCCAGTCTTGCGCAGGATAGCCTTCTTGGCGACGCCCATCAGGGCCTCGTCGGTGAAGTTGAGGCTGACGTTTTCCATTTCGAACAGGCGCTGATACTGCTTGATCAGGGCGTTCTTCGGCTCGGTGAGAATCTTGACCAGGGTGACCTCGTCGAGGTCTTCCAGGGTCGCCAGAACCGGCAGACGGCCGATGAATTCCGGGATCAGGCCGAACTTCATCAGATCGTCGGGTTCGACATTGCGCAGGATTTCACCGGTGCGGCGATCTTCCGGATCCTTGACGGTAGCGCCAAAGCCGATCGAAGTGCCCTTGCCGCGGCCGGAAATGATCTTTTCCAGGCCGGCGAAAGCGCCGCCGCAGATGAACAGGATATTCGTGGTGTCGACCTGCAGGAATTCCTGCTGCGGATGCTTGCGGCCGCCCTGCGGCGGCACGGAGGCGACCGTGCCTTCCATGATCTTGAGCAAGGCCTGCTGAACGCCTTCGCCCGACACGTCACGGGTGATCGAAGGATTGTCCGACTTGCGCGAAATCTTGTCGACTTCGTCGATATAGACAATACCGCGCTGGGCGCGTTCGACATTATAGTCGGCGGCCTGGAGCAGCTTCAGGATGATGTTTTCGACGTCTTCGCCGACATAACCGGCTTCGGTCAGGGTCGTGGCGTCGGCCATGGTGAACGGCACATCGATGATGCGCGCCAGGGTCTGGGCCAAAAGCGTCTTGCCGGAGCCGGTGGGCCCGATCAGCAGGATGTTCGACTTGGCCAGCTCGACGTCATTGCCCTTTTGGGCGTGGTTCAGGCGCTTGTAGTGGTTATGCACCGCGACCGACAGGACCTTCTTGGCCTGGTTCTGGCCGATGACATAGTCATCGAGCACTTCGCGGATTTCCTTCGGCGTCGGGACGCCGTCCTTGGACTTGACGAAGGCGATCTTGTGCTCTTCGCGGATAATATCCATGCACAGTTCGACGCATTCATCGCAGATAAACACGGTCGGCCCGGCGATAAGTTTGCGCACCTCATGCTGGCTCTTTCCGCAGAAAGAACAATAGAGTGTGCTTTTGCTGTCGCCCGTCGCGGCTTTGGTCATATGCTTCTTCACCTCACGTCGCGAATGAACGGTCCCGTCCGGGGACTCGAAAATCGCTTTATACCGATACCTTAAGGGCCTAAGCCTTAACAAAGGCTAATTTTGGCACAGGCACCCACTCCAATGGAGACACGAACCGGCATTTATGCACAGTTTAGGCCATGCCTCAACCTCGCTGCCATGCCGATGTCGTCCTTCCGTTCTTATATGGGATAAAAGACACGGAATGAAAGCCGAACATTCCAATTTACGAAGATTTGAAGCCGCCATGCCGCTAAAACCCAAACTGCCGAAGGTTTCCATTCCAGTCGAGGCCCGCAAGATCGTCGCCTTCGATTTCGATGGCACCTTGACCTATAAGGATAGCTTCACGGCGTTTCTGCGCATGCAGTGCGGCGATGCCCGGATCGCCGGGGGCCTGGCGACAAAGCCCGGCATCCTGCTCGACTATGTTCGCACGAAAGATCGCGGCGCCCTGAAATCGCGCTTAATTTACAATCTATTGGGCCCCTTGGCTCAGGAAGAGCTTGAAACGCGAATCCAGGCGTTTGTGACTAAGACCGGCCGCCGGCTATTCCGCCCGGACGCGTTGAAAGCATGGACTGAGCACAATCAGCCCGACCGGCTGCGCGTAATCGTCACCGCCTCGCCCGATATCCTGGTGCGGCCGTTCGGCCAGATGATCGGCGCCGATCGGGTCATCGGTACGAAGCTCGGATTTTCCGCCGACGGACGATTGCTGCCCGATCTCGATGGCGTCAATTGCCGCGGCGAGGAGAAGATGTGCCGATTGCGGGAGGCGTTCGGCGAGGACATGGTGCTGGATTCGGCCTATGGAGACACAAAGGGCGACCGCGAGATGATCGCGGCCGCCCAAAATGGCTTTTATCGGGTGTTTAAAGAGAGGCCTAGATGGCCTTGCAGTCTTAAACAGCCTTAACCGGCGAATCGGTGTCGGCGCGCTTTTCGTAGACGTGGTCGATGAGACCGAAATCCTTGGCTTCTTCGGCCGTCAAGTAACGGTCGCGATCAAGCGTCTTTTCGATGGTTTCGTAGGTTTGACCGGTATGCTTGACGTAGATTTCGTTAAGCAGCTTCTTGGTCTTGCGCATGTCTTCGGCCTGAATTTCGATGTCCGACGCCATGCCGCGGGCGCCACCCGAAGGTTGGTGCACCATGATCTTGGAATTGGGCAGCGAGATACGCTGGCCCTTTTCGCCGGCTTGCAGGATCAGCGATCCGGCCGACGCCGCCATGCCCATGCACACGGTCGAAACCGGCGAACGGATATATTGCATGGTGTCGTAAATCGCCAGCGCCGAGGTCACCTGACCGCCGGGGCTGTTGATGTACATAGAGATTTCCTTCTTCGGGTTTTCCGATTCGAGGAAAAGAAGCTGGGCGCAGATCACGGTCGACATGCCGTCCTCAAAGGGACCGGTCAGGAAGATGATGCGTTCTTTCAGCATGCGCGAAAATATATCGTAGGAACGCTCGCCGCGGCTGGATTGCTCCACCACCATCGGGATGAGGTTCATGTTCAGATGTTCAACGGGGTCGCGCATCACGGGTCCTTTATGGAATCAAATTAGCCAGGCTGATCGCAGCTATAGGGCTAAATGTCTTAACCTTATGTGGATGCGTCCCTGCCGGACTCCAACTTGGCAATTTACCCACAGGATTTCAAGGCCCAACTAAGCCTGACCGTGCGGTGCCCTGGAATCCTTGCCCGTTTCATCGACGCCCTTGCCGTGCGGCGTCGGGTTCTCGATTCGATCATCGCTTACATTTGCGCCCTCGGACGGATCGTCTTTTTGTTGCCGATGGGCCGCATCGGTCGGCGCCGCACGATGATTCTGATTGGCCTGTTTCGCTGTCGACATGGTTAAACCTCCTTATGCAACGGCATGATCCGCCTCACCGCATCAAAATAAAATACGGTCTTGACGCAAACATGCTCGCAGATTAGATAACTTTCAGGTTATATGAACTCGGAGTTATCGCCTTGGCCTTCGACAGTCTTGACGCCACATTTGTTGCCCTGGCCGACCCGACCCGCCGCGCCATCCTGGCTCGCCTGTCGGGCGGCGAGGTGTCGGTGATGGACCTGGCCGAGCCGTTCGCCATGAGCCAGCCGGCGATTTCGAAACATCTGAAGGTACTGGAACAGGCCGGACTGGTGTCGCGCGGGCGCGATGGCAAGCGCAGGCCCGTACGCGCTGAGCCCGCGCCGCTCAAGGCAGCCACCCGGTGGTTGGAAAACTATATCGAGGCCATGGAGAGCCAATATCAGCGCCTCGACGCCCTGCTTGAAACCATGAAAGCCGCTCAAGGAGAGACACAATGAGGAATACCGGCACTTTAAAGGTCACGACACCGACCGATACCGACATCCAGATGGTTCGTGTTTTCGACGCGCCGCGCGCCCTGGTCTACGACGCCTTCACCAAGCCGGAATTGCTCAAGCAATGGTTCGGACCAAAGGGATGGCATTTGACGAGTTGCGAGGTCGATCTACGCGTGGGTGGCAACTGGCGTTTCATCATGGCCGGCCCGAACGGCGAGGTCATGGGGATGTCGGGTACGTGGCAGGAGCTGAACCCGCCCGAACGCAGCGTCCATATCGAACGTTTCGACGACTATCCCGGCGAATCCGTCGTCACCAGCGTGCTGACCGAGGATAACGGCAAGACGATCATGACCGCCACGGTCCGCTATCCGTCGAAGGAGGTCCGCGACCTGGTCGTCCAAAGCGGCATGGAACACGGCGCCGCCGAAAGTTACGACAAACTTGCCGACCTCTTGGCCACCGTCAACTGAAAGACAATAACATGATCGACTCACCCGAAATCGTCGACGCTCCGGCGCAAAAGACCGCCATGATCCACCTCGTCGTCCCCAGCAGCAAGATCATGAAGGTCATGGGCCCGGGCGTCCAGGAAGTTCGCGAAGTGTTGGCGGCGCAAGGTATTGAGCCCACGGGGCCATGGTTCACGCATCACCTGAAGATGCCAGGCCAAAGCTTCAATTTTGAAATCTGTTTACCCGTCGACCGGGACGTCAAGCCGCAGGGGCGCGTCGTGCCCGGCGAGATCCCCGCCGCCCGTACGGCACGCACCGTCTATCTCGGCGGCTATGAAGGTCTGGGCAATGGCTGGGGTGAATTCATGGCCTGGATCAAGGCGCAAGAACTCGATGCCGCCGAGGATTTGTGGGAGGTCTATGTCACCGGTCCGGAATCCGGCGACGACACCTCGAAATACGCCACGCAACTCAACAGACCCCTGAAAGGCTGAGCCATGTACAAGATCGTTAAAAGCGTCGGCGGGCTGTCGGCCTCCCTGCCCTCCGATCGCGATATCCGCCTGACGCGCAATTTCAACGCGCCGCGCCAAATGGTCTGGGACGCCCACACCAAGCCGGAGTTGGTGAAAAAGTGGCTGACCGGCCCCAAGGGTTGGACTATGCCGGTGTGCGAAATCGACCTACGGGTCGGCGGCTCCTATCGTTACGAGTGGCACAACGATACGGGCCTGGCCATGGCGCTCAGCGGCACCTATCGCGACATCGACGAACCCAGACTTATCGCCGACACCCAGATGTTCGACGACAACTGGACGCAAGGGCCGGCCGACACGATCCTGACGCTGGAGGAACAGGCCGGCAAGACGACCCTGGTTCTGGTCATCACCTATGCATCGAAAGAGGCGCGAGACTTCGCCCTGTCTATCCCGATGATGGAAGGTATGGAAGCCGGCTACGTCCAATTGGAAACCGCAGCCGTGGTGCACTGACAAAAAAAGAGGCTCCTTGCGGAGCCTCTTCGTTTCTATTCTTCGTCTTCTTTCAGCAGGTCTTCCTTGCTGATCGGCTCGTCCGTGACCTTGGCCAGGGTGAAGATCAGGTCGCAGACCTTTTCTTCGTAGATCGGCGCGCGGATTTGCGCCGCAGCGGCCGGGTTCTGGCGGTAGAAGTCGAACACCTGCTTTTCCTGGCCCGGATAGTTGCGGGCTTCCTGCATGATCGCCTGGTTGACTTCCTGGTCGGTGACCTGGACGTTCTGGCGGGTGCCGATTTCGGCGAGGACCAGACCTAAACGCACGCGGCGTTCGGCGATCTTCATATATTCGTCCTTCAGTTCGTCGTCGGACTTGTTGGCGTCTTCTTCGGCCAGTTGGCCGTTGGCCTTGTCCTGCTGGACCTGGCCCCAGATACCCTGGAATTCGGCGTCGAGCATGCGCTTGGGCAGTTCGAAATCGTGCTTTTCGTCGAGGACGTCGAGCAGGGCGCGCTTCATCTTGAAGCGGGCAGCGCCCTTGTATTGTTGTTCCAGCTGGGTCTTCAGGATGTCCTTCAAGGCCTGCAGGCTTTCGAGACCGAGGCTCTTGGCCATCTCGTCGTCGGCTTCGCCTTCCTTCGGCGACAGGATGTCCTGGACGGTCGTCTCGAAGGTCGCGGCCTTGCCGGCCAGATCCTTGGAACCGTAGTTTTCCGGGAAGGTGACGTTGAGCGTCTTGACTTCGCCCTTCTTGGTGCCGATCAACTGCTCTTCGAAGCCGGGGATGAATTGACCGGAACCGATAACCAGTTCGGCGCCTTCGGCCGTGCCGCCTTCGAAGGCGTCGTCGCCGATCTTGCCGACGAAATCGATGACCAGCTTGTCGCCGTCAGCGGCCTTCGGGGTCTTGCCCTTCTTGGGCTCAAACGACTTGGTTTGCGAGGTGACCGTCTTCAGGGCTTCGTCGATATCGGCTTCGGTCGGCTCATAGACCGGGCGCTTCAGCTCGATTTCGGCCGGGTCGACCGGCGTGAAGATCGGCATCATTTCGACGGCGATCTGATAGGCCAGGTCGGCCGTGCCCTTGATGACGTTTTCGATGTCGCCGATTGGGGTCAGTTCCGGCTGGCTGGCCGGACGGATCGAGGCGTCGTTCATCGCCTGCTGGGTGGTTTCGTTGAGCGTGTCCTGAATGATCTCGCCCATCAATTCCTTGCCGTACAGCTTACGGACGTGGGATTGCGGCACCTTGCCCGGACGGAAACCCTTGATGTTCATCTTGGGGGTGATTTCCGCGATCTTGGCGTCCAGCTTTTGATTCAGCTGATCCTTCGGGATCGTGACTTCGAGGACACGGCTCAGGCCTTCATTCAGTTTTTCAACGACTTGCATCGATCAGTTACCTTATGCTGCAGAGTTGCCCGACATCGCGTCCGGTCCCCACAGGCAGCTAAAAATAGAAACAAGCGCCCCAACACAGGCCGGGACGCCAAAAGATGTGCCCTTATGGCATGATTGCGCGACAGGTCAACTTTTATGTCGGTTGAAAAAGCTTGAAGGTGTGAAAATTCACGACAGCTTGGTTAAGGACCGTATTCCGCACAGCTTTTTGAGTTTTCGCCCGCTAGACTTTGGCGAGTCACGGGAGGCCGGTGTGCGCATTTTTATTCCAACTCTGCTGGCGACCCTGTGCCTGGCGTCGTGCGACAAGCCCAAGCCCGTGGCGGCGCCGGAAGGGATCAATGCCGACGTCGTGGACGCCGTCCGGCTGCAGAAAGTACGCGAGAACGAGCGGACGCTGTTGGCCCAGTACCCTCAGTTGGGAGAACGCAGCGGGCACGCATTGCAGATTCGCTACCGCGGCGAGGAAATCACGATGTATACCGACGACAGCAATGGCTGCTCGCACTATGCCATTCTGAAAGTCCTGCCCATGTACGACAAGGACACCGGCAAGCAGGAACCAATCGCAGAGATTAATTGCCGCTTCGGTTACCTCGACAATAATTACCTGGTGCTGCCGACCAGCGACAAATACACCATCGTGGCTGATGTCGCTGCGTCTACCGACGGCAGGATGCTGGTCATGGACGACAATTCGATCGCCGGCAGCCGCGGTGACCTGACCGTCGTGTCGTGGCCAGACATGACGAAGGTGGCCCGTTTCGATGCTCGCTGCGTCGGCATGGTGTGGCGTGACGATCGCAGCCTGAGCGCGGTGTGCTCACATGTTGTCGGACCGGATCCCAATGACGAGTCCAAGGCCCAGGTCTTTCGCGCCCATATATTTGAAGACAAGACAGGTCATTGGCAAATGAAGGGTGTCGAATGGCTGAAACCCATCACCGATGCGCCCCTGCCCGTCTTTGTTGGCGTCACACCCGAAAACTACCGCGATCCGTTGCAGATCACCGATCCGAAACAACTTGCAAACGACACGTCAAAATAGGTTGCGGCTTGCAAGACGAATTCACCCGAAAATCAAATGCCTGACGTGGAGCAGAAATCGTGCGAACTCAGGCCCCCAAATGATCAGGGCCGCGATTTGGAGGCTATAAACGCCGGTTAGCAATACCCCTAACTGCCAGCGCTCAAACAAGGTACTAACCGCAGTGGGCACGGCCGGAGTAAGGGCCGCCGCAACCATCTGGTAAGTAAGAAGACTTTCGGACGCGTGCGGGCGAAAGAGGCAATATCCAGTCGCGACGAGCAGACCGAGACAAAAGGGCAGTCCGCCAACAAAGATGTAAACGGCGCTGGTCAAATCCTCTTGCTGCCAAATATACTTTGCCTCAGAGATAATCCTTCGTTTCACTCAGGTGTTCCTTGCAACCTCTTCGTCGACGTCCAGTTGGCCTTCCCATTTGGCGATGATCGCCGAGGCCACGGAATTGCCGACGACGTTGGTCGCGGAACGGCCCATGTCGAGCAGGTGGTCGACGCCGAGAACGAGGGCGATCCATTCCGACGGCAGCTTGAAATAGGCCAGGGTCGCCATGATGACGACCAGAGATGGGCGCGGCACGCCGGCGATCCCCTTCGAGGTAATCAGCAGCAGGAACAGCATCATGGTCAGCTGTGCCGGGGTGAACTGAACGCCATAGGCCTGGGCGATGAACAGGGTCGCGAAGGTGCAATAGATCATCGAGCCGTCGAGATTGAACGAATAGCCGAGCGGCAGGACGAAGGAGACGATCTTGCGCGAAATGCCGACGGTCGGCAGGCCGGCCAGGAGCTTGGGGTATGCGGCTTCCGAACTGGCGGTCGAAAAGGCCAGCAGGGCCGGCTCGCGGATGACGCCCAGGAGGCGCAGCATGCGGCCGCCGAGGAAAAGGAAACCGAGCACGATCAACAGGGCCCACAGGATGCCCATGGCGGCATAGAATTCGCCCATGAACTTGGCATAGGTGATGAGGATGGGCAGCCCTGCCCCCGCCACGGTCTTGGCCAAGGCGCCGAAGATGGCGAAGGGCGCGAATTTCATGACGATTTCGGTCACCTTCAGCATGATGGACGAGGCTTCCTCCGCCAGGGCCAGGACCTGGGGCGAGCGCTTGTCCAGCATCGAAATGGCGGTGCCGACAAAGACGGCAAAGACGACGATCTGGAGGATTTCGTTGTCGGCCATGGCCTTGATGATCGAAGTCGGAATCAGGTGGGTGATAAAGGCCTCGAGCGTAAAGCCTTCGGTCGACGGCACCTGGGCGGCCTCACCGGCGACTTGGAGATGCATGCCGACGCCGGGTTTCAGCCATTCGACCATGCCCATACCGATCAGCAAAGAGACGACGGACATCAGCAGGAACCAGCCGAGCGCCTTGATACCGACGCGTCCGACGGCGGCGGCGTCTTCCATATGGCCGATGCCGGCGATCAGGGTGAAGAGCACCAGCGGCGCGATGATCATCTTGATCAGGGTGATGAAGATGGTGGTCAGCAGGCCGAACACCGTCACAGCCGTCTTGGCCTGATCCGGCGCCAGATATTCGTGTGTCGCCCACCCCGCGGCCACGCCCAGCACCATGGCCAGCAAGATAAACAGCGCAAATGTCTTTTTCATAGAGCAGGTTCCCTGATCGGCCTCTTGCGACTATCGAAGAAATGCGGACGCGGCGCAACGTCTTTTAAGGCTGCAATTTCAAATCGCCGATAATGACCGGGCCGTGGTCGCCGGCCAGGGGTTTGCCATCGTCGTCGAAATCCGACCATTGGCTGCGGGCGATGAAGATGAAATCGTCGCCGACGACCTGGCCGCCGGTCGGCTGGTCGAGGGCGCCGGCACGCAGCAAAACCTCAACTGACTCAATCGTCTGCCAGTCATGGCTCATGTGGAGGCGCAGGACGCGGCCGGGATTGATGCCGTTTTGAATGGCGATCAGGTCGTCGCCATATCTGTCCATGCCGTCGATGCCGACGAGAGAGGCGTCCGCCGGCACGGCCAGGGTTGTGACGGCGCCGGTCGTGAGATCGATACGGTAAAGGCCCGAGGTGTAGTCGGCGACCATCAGGGCGGTGGCATCGGCGTTTTCGACCATGTCCTGGGGCGATCCGAGGGTATCGGGGGCGATCAGGTCTTGCCAGGAGCCGCGCGAGTCTTCCAGGCGATAGACGCCGCCATGGCTGCTATAGACATCGGTCTTGCCAGTGGCCATGTCGCCGAAATTGCGGGCGACAGTGTCGGCCGGGAAATGCGTGACTTCCCCGGTTGTCGGGGTCAGTCGGATCATCTCCGGCGGCAGGGGTTTGGCCGGATCGTAGCCTTCGGACACGGCATTCGAGGCGACGGCCAACCAGAGCGTTCCGTCGCGGATGGCGATGCCATAACCGCCCTGCCCCGGTTGCAAGGTCAGGATCGGTTTGATGTCGCCGTGGGTGACGGCATTGATGGCGCCGCGGTGGATGGAGCTGGCATAGATCTGGCCCGTGGCGTCGACGGCAAGGCCTTCGACCAGAAGCAGGTCTGGCGATCGCGCGACTTCGGCAAAGGCGCCAAGCGGTGCGGCATTGGCGTCGAGTTTGGCGGTCAGGCCGGCGTCGAGGAGAGGCGCGAGATCGGCATAGCGGGTGCGGTCGAACCACAGGCCGCGGCCGATATAGTCCTGAAGGAAAGCCTTTGCGGCATCGGGTTTTCCGGCGGCGGCTTCGATTTGCGCGCCCAGCAGCAGGACGGATGGCGCCCATGGCACCATGGCACGGGCTTCGGCCAGTTTGGCTTCGGCGGTGGCGAAGTCGCCGGCATTGACGGCCTTCACCGCGGCAGACCGGGCGGCGCGGAAGTCGGCGGCATGAAAATCCTGGGCGGCGACGGGGCCGCACAGACTTAGTCCTGCAAGGATCGCGGCAAGGGCTCTCATGCCGGTTTATCCATGGCGATTGGCTTGAGGCCCCACGGCCGGTCGCGCACCGTCCAGGCGATGGCAAAAGCCGATCCGGTCAGGGAAATGGCGACGAACAGCAAGGTCCAGTTCAACTGGATATGCGGTGACGGAAGCAGCGGAAAGTGCACCACCACAACAAAAATGGCCATCATGACGCCTTCCAGGGTGGCGGCCAGGCGCGGCAAAATACCGGAGATCAGGGCGAGGCCTGCGGCGACATGGCCGGCGCCCGTGATATAGGCCATGGGCAAAGGCGCCGGCACCCAGTCGGGAATCATGTGGGCGGTGAAGTCGGCATAGACGAAATGCGCCCAACCGAAGACCAGGCAGCAAATGCCGAACAAGATTCGCGCGACACGCAAACCGTTGTCACTGGTCAGGAAACCGATATCGAACCCAACGCCGTCACGGGCGACCGCGGCGAAGACCGACCACAGTCCGCAGGTCATGGCGAGATCTTCGGCGACACCCAACCAGGACACGGCTTCAAGCGGTTTGGCGGCCGCCAGGGGCAATTTCAACAACACGACCCAGCTCAGCAGGAACAGGGTCAAGGCCAGCGCTCCCAGGGCGCCGGCGGCGCGGAACAGCAGGCTTAAACCACCGGCAAACAGGATGGCGCCGGATATCGTCGCGAGGATCTGGCGGGCACCGACCCAGGCCGGGACGGGCTGCCATTGCAGGGCAAAATCGTGATAGACCAGGCTGATTGAGCCCAATCCCATCATACCCAAGGCGAGACAGACCTGTCCCAGGTTCACAAAACGCATCCGCCACCCCAGTCATTCGTTTACACGGGGCAGTAATCGCCGGGAAGGCTGTTGAGTCAAGCCTCGGCGTTTGCGCTTATTGGGGGGCCTTGACCGGTACCCAGACTTCCAGCCCGCCTTCGCCGGTGCGGCCATCGAAGGACGGGCCGTATTTTTCGAAGAACGGCGCCGGCAGGACCTGCAAACCGCTTTCCGGCAACCACGTGTCCCAGATGGCGGCCCAGGTTGAGCGCAGGCCGGAGATATGGCCCGTGTGCGGGAAGACGGCATAGGTCTGGGGTTCCAGGCGGACGGGGGTAAAGGCCGGCGGCAGGTCGGCCCCTTCCCTGACTTCGACGGCGCAGAGATAGTCGAAAGCGTTGTCGCTTTGGTTATAGCAGACGCCGTAGGTGGTATAGGCCGGACCGGTTTGGTACGGCATGTCGCCGAGATAGGGTACGAAGCTTTGCCATAGCGACGGGATGTCGGCGCTGGTCTTCGGGGTGTAACGGCCGTGGATGCCGGCCAGCAGCTTGGCGCCGTCTTTTTCGAGATGGTGGGGGCTGGCGGTGTGGAGTTTAACCTGGTCCATGAGAATGGCTTCCTGAAGCTTGAGTTGGTTCAGCAAGTCGCGGTCGCGCACAGCTTCGGGCGTTAGATTGAAAGCCGCCACGAAGGCCCGGGTAAAGGCTTCGTGGGAGCCGTAGCCGGCGTCCAGGGCGACGCTCAGTATATCCGGCGCGCCGGCCGCCAAACGCTTGGCCGCCACCGCCAGCCGCCTGGCCCGGACATAGGCCATGACCGGCATCCCCATGCGCGTATCGAAGACACGCGTCATGTGGAAACGGCTGACGCCCACGGCTTAGGCGATATCGTCGAGCGAGATATCGCGGTCGAAATGGTTTTCGATAAACCACAGGGCCTTGCCGGCGGGGTGGACGGGGATCATGCGTAACCTTGACTTGCGGGTCAGAGCTTAACCGGCTGTGGAGGGGCGCATTTGATCAGGATTGCGGTCGGGGCGCAATTTACAAAAAATTGCTTTGCGCGGGGCATGGTGCGGATGAGAGGACTCGAACCTCCACGCCTTGCGGCGCTGGAACCTAAATCCAGTGCGTCTACCAGTTCCGCCACATCCGCAAGGTCCGCGGCGGTCATGGCGCAAACCGGGCGGCAGGTCAAGAACAGGATGCGGCAAGGCTGAGAGGAATGTCGTTTTTGCCCTGGATATGGCGATGGGGCAGCAGGTCACTGCCGAGATTCGGAGTGGCTGTGGTCGGATTGGCGGAAAACCGACGCTCCGAATCTCATTATGGCAAAATTGTAGAGGTAAAATGTTGCCGTAATAAATGGGTGAAATTACGATTTGTAAATTTTATTATCATATTTCGTATTTTATCATTGACATGGCAGGGCAAGCTTGGTAGGCTTTCCTCAGCATCCAGTGTTGCGAACGAAATCAACCCCACGGTTTTTGACCGGCGGGGCTTTTTATGCTCGGGCAGGGTGATCAAGCAAGTGACCCCTCCGTCAGCGACTTCGCGCGAAGATGCGCGAGCGCGCTGACACCTCCCCATTTCTGCGAAATAGGGACGAGAAGTGGGTTGTAATCCTTTGAAATTTAGGAGAAATGAAGATGACCACAGAGACCAAGACAGAGCGGCGTCCGCGCAGCACCTATTCGGAAAAACTGGCCGAACGGGTTTGCCAGCTGATCGCGGTGAGCACGGTCGGGTTGAAGCGGATGGTCGCCGCCGACATGACGCTGCCGAGCGAAAGCACCATCTATCTGTGGGTCCAGCTCTATCCCGACTTCCACGATAAGTATCATGCGGCGCGGGAAGCCCAGGCCGAGGCGCGATGGGCGGCGTGTCAGGTGATCGCCGAAGACTACCAAAAGGATGTCAAGGTCCTGGTCGATGCGAGCGATCCGCAGTTGGCGGCCAAGACCAAGGCGCTGAATGAGGCCGCCAAACTGGTGATCGATGTGCAGTGCCGAATGATTGCCTGGCTATCGCCGAAGAAAGCGAGCGAAATTGTCAGCAAGCCGCCCAAGCGCAAGAGCAAGCCGTTTATGTACAAGACCCTCGACGACCTGATCTGCTAAGGCGGCATACCGTCTGTCAGGCCTGAACCTGTGTGCGGCCGGACGCTGGCGACAGGTTTATGACGCCGATTTAACGGTCAACCGGCGCCGATATCTTTGCGGGCGCCGATGGTGGTGATGATAAATCCGCCGAGCACATCGAGCGCGGTCATCACCATCAGCAGGAAAAAGGTCGAGGTGGCGAAGGGGTGCAATAACAGGAATTCGACCAGGGCGACGATAAACAGAACCATGCTCAGGGCGTGATTGAGAATGATCATGTTGCTGGTGTTGGTGGATCTGAGGATTTCGAAAAACAGGCAAATCAGGCCGCCCAGCAGGATGATGTCGCCGGCGCTGATCACCCAGTGCGAGTCGGCGGCCTTCATTGGAATCGTGAACCAGGGTTGGGATAGGGCCGACAGATCGCTCGCGCCAAAGGCGCCGGCGATCATGGAGACGATCGCGATCAGGTTATAGGCGCCGATCGGCAGCGCGAGGAGCGGGAATCGACTGTCCAATTGACCGGCCTTGAGGGAATGCGGTTGAGCGGTGAGATCAGGAGGTCAGGCGTATCAGGGTGCGCGTAAAAATACCATGGTGTTGCGGTGGTTGTTGGGTGACTGAATTGAACGCCATATATGAGATTTATAAGGCGTTCCGACACCACCCTCGCCCGCAACGCCTCAATTGTATGAGTATTGACTATCGACCCCGGCTATGATCGATAGAAGGCCATAGACGGCGCGCAATGACGCTGCGTTCAGGGAGTTTCGATCATGCCTATCTCACGCCGTTCGGCACTGGTTTCGGTTGCGGGCCTGACCGCCGCGGGACTGGCCCGCCCCGTTTGGGCGGAGACGAGCAGCGACGTGGCGGCAGTCACGCCTTTTCCGCTTTCGCAGGTGCGATTGAACCCCTCGCCTTTCCTGACGTCGATCGAGGCCAATCAGCGCTACCTGCTGGCGCTCAGCGCGGATCGTTTCCTGCACAATTTCCGGCTTTATGCCGGGCTGGCGCCCAAGGGCGACCTCTATGGCGGCTGGGAAGCGCGCGGTATCGCCGGCCACAGTCTCGGTCATTATCAGTCGGCGCTCAGCCTGATGTACGCTCACACCGGAAAGCCTGAATTCCGCGAGCGGGCGCTTTATATCACCCGCGAACTGGCCCTGGTCCAGGGCGTTAATGGTGACGGTTATGCCGGCGGGACGAATGTCGACCGGGACGGCAAGACCGTCGACGGCAAGGTGATTTTCGAGGAAATCCGCCGCGGCGATATCCGCACGCAGGGCTTCGATCTTAATGGCGGTTGGGTGCCGCTCTACACCTATCACAAGGTGCTGGCGGGCGTGCTGGATGCCCACCATTATTGCAACGACCCGGCCTCGCTTCAGGTGGCGCTCGGTCTTGCCGGCTATCTCGGCGGCATTTTCGAGGGGCTGAGCGACGCCCAGATCCAAGAAATTCTGCGCGCCGAACATGGCGGACTCAATGAAGGCTATGCCGAGCTTTATGCCCGCACCGGCGACACACGCTGGCTGACCCTGGCGGAGCGCATCCGCCATCGCGCCGTGCTCGATCCGATGGCCGAGGGCCGCGACGAATTGGCCGGCAAGCACGCCAACACCCAGATACCGAAGGTCATCGGACTCAGCCGAATCTACGAGGTGGCGCCGACCGACCAGCACCGTCAGGACTGCGCCAAGGCCGCCCTCTTCTTCTGGGAGGCGGTGACGAAGGATCACTCCTATGTCATCGGCGGCAATTCGGAATATGAACATTTCGACGCGCCGGACAAGTTGGCGAAACATTTGGGGCAGCAGACCTGCGAGGCCTGCAATACCTACAATATGCTGAAACTGACCCGCCATCTTTACGGCTGGTCGGGCGATGCCCGCTATTTCGATTTTTATGAACGGGCGCACCTCAATCACACCATGTCCCAGCAGGATCCGCAGACGGGCATGTTCACCTATTTCACGCCGCTGGCTTCGGGTTACGGCCGCGTGCATTCGTCACCGGACAACGATTTCTGGTGCTGCGTCGGGTCGGGCATGGAAAGCCACGCCAAGCACGGCGAAAGCATATGGTGGCGCAAGGGTGACCGGGTCATCGTCAATCTCTATTACGCTTCGACGCTCGATTGGGCGGGAAAAGGCGTGCGGCTTGATATGAAAACCGCCTTTCCCGACGATGAGAATGTCGCGATCAGGGTGGTGAAGGCGACGCAGCCGGTCGAGTTGGCCCTGCGCGTGCCGGCCTGGTGCGCCGACCCGGGGGTGACGGTGAATGGCCGCGCGGTCGCCGCCAAGGCGCAGGACGGTTATGTCGTGCTGGCCGGGCTCAAGGCCGGGGATGTGGTGAAACTGTCCCTGGCCATGGCCGTCCATGCCGAGACCATGCCCGATGACGACCGGCTGGTGGCCTTCCTGAACGGCCCGCTGGTGCTGGCCGCCGACCTGGGTCCATCGGACAAGCCGTGGGAAGGCGCCGACCCGGCCGTGGTCGCCGACGGTAATGACGGCGTCCTGGTCCGTTCCGGCGAAACCTTTAGCCTGGGCGCATCCGGCCGGCCGCAAAACCTGACCATCAGGCCCTTCTATAGCCAGCATCATAACCGCACGGCGGTCTATTTCCGTCGTTTCACGCCGGCGGAATGGCCGCAGATCGAGGCCGGTTATGCCGCGGCGGCGGCCGAAAAGGCCGATATCGAGCGGCGCACGCTGGATTCGATCCGGCTCGGCGAACAGCAGCCGGAGACCGACCACGCTTTCCAGGGCACACCCAATACGGCTGCGATCACCCATATCGCCGAACGCGGCCGCTTGATGAACCGGGGGTATTTCCAGTTTGAACTGGCGGTGAAGCCGGGCCCGCTCGATCTCCAGGTCAGCTATAATGGCGCCGATCACAACAAGGATTTCAATATCCTGGTCGATGGCGTGGTTGTGGCGCATGAAACCCTGCCGGGCGCGGCGACGGTCGAGCGCAATGTCATCACCTACAGGCTGCCGGACATGGGCGGGAAGTCCAGGATCACGGTGCGTTTCGAGGCGGAGAAGGATCAGTGGATGACGGTTTACGAATGCCGTGTGATCGCACGGAAGGCGTGATCGGCGTTTGTTTGGGCGTGGTTTGGGCCGCGAAATGGGCGCAATGTGCCGGTTTTATCCGGTTTGAACGATTAAAGTGACGCTAAGCGGTGATTGGCGGGCCTAAATCCGCCTTCGCCGGTTGCGTGGTTTGCTGCAATTTGACCCGCCGAACGGCCGAATGACCGAAAAAGTTATCCAATTCTGTCCAATTATTCTGCCGGCGTCTTGTTCTGAGCGAAGGATGCGCCTGCGGTGCACCGTGAAGGCATGGTCGAGGGCTGAGCGCAGGCATGCGCCATCGGTGGTTATATTTATGCAATTCATAAGGCGTGCCCGTAATCCGCTAAGGCTTCTTGACCACTCTGTAACGAACATGCGTAGCAAGGGAGGTGTCGACGACATCTAGCGGCTGCAATTGAATATGGCGGCCAAAGTCACGAAAGAAGGATTTGCCACTTCCGAAAATCACCGGAACAATATTGATCGCAATTTCGTCGACAAACCCCGCCTCAATGGCCTGTTGACCAATATCCGGGCCACCCATGATACAGACACCCTTTTGCGCCGCCATGGCTTTTGCATCTTCAATTGCGGCTGAGAGGCCTTTTGTAACGAAACGATAGACGCCATTCTTCGGCGACGTCTCTGGAGCTTCGTGGGTAACAACGAAAACAGGCAACCGTAGCGGTCCGGTTGGTCCATCACTGTGCCAACTTGGCAAAGACGTGTCATAGGTTCGCCGGCCGGTGATAACAGCACCTATAGTACTTATGGCGTCTTCGAGATATTTGGCGTTTTGCGGATCGCCCGGAAAAGCCCACTCATGAAGGCGCTCTCCGCCAATTCCAAGGGGCTTTTCTGGAGTGGCATGTGCAGCCTCTACGAAGCCATCAAGCGACATGCTCATGGTTAAGGTAACGATCGTCATTTTGTTATCGTTTCTCTGTTGGTTTTCTGCATCGGTTTCATTGGATCATTATTTGTGGCTGCCCAACTTCAGGGAGTAGTAGACCGCCGCCGTCTCGTCAGGCCTTAGGCATTGGCCCGGTGACGGACACGATAGCGGATGTGTGTTGCCTGCGGCGTGTCGATGACCCGGACAAGCTCCAGCTCGATCTCTGACGGCAAAACATCGAACAGCCGGCGGCCGCGACCGAGCAGTACCGGGATCAGATGGATCTGGATCTCGTCCAGCACCCCGGCCCGGAGGGCTTCTTGCGCCGTGTAACCACCCCGCAGCTGTACGTCACGATCGCCGGCCGCCGCCTTCGCCAGCGCCATCGCGCTCTCGATTCCGTCGTTCACGTAGGTCACCAGCGGATAACCCCAACGGGCGGCGGGCGGCGGAGGCCGGTGACTGGGCACGAAGATCGGGGCACCGCCATGACTGCCGCCCCAGTGATCCATGAGCTCGGCAGTCCGCCGTCCGGCAAGGACGGAACCGGCCGCGTTCCATTCGGCTTCAAATTCACCGATGGGACCGGGTTGATCGGATGCCTCGTCCGCGCCCATCCAGCGGTGCAGGCGCTCACCATCCTCGCCGCCAAGATAATCGTTTTCGTCGGCGATGTAGCCATCGAGTGACATCGACATGTCGAGGATGGATTTGGACATTTCGTTCTCCTGTGACGACTTAAGGTCAAATGTGCGAAGGGGGCTGCCGGCAGGTGACGTGGGCGCCGTGCCGGCGTAGACCTATTCACGGCGAGCAGGGTTGCACAGAGATTGGACTGTCGAAAGGACCGATTGTCACAAAATCCATGGAACCAATCTTCGTGATGCGGTAGAGGTACTTAACGCAGCCCTTCAGACTTGGTGGAGACGCAACTTGGTCCTCGCGCTGGAGCTCGATATCCGGCTGCCCGACAAAAACTCGGGCCAGCTTGTCAGTCAGTTGCATCGACAATTGAGGACGGCGATTGTCAGCGGCCGGTTGCGCGCTGGGACGCAGTTGCCCCCTACCCGGAAGTTGGCGCTGGAGCTCGGAATTTCCCGCAATACTGTTGTCGCCGTGTACGACCTGCTGCTCAGCGAGGGTTATCTGAGCGGCAAGGCAGGATCCGGGAGCTTCGTCAATGAGATGCGGGGGCTTCGTTCCGATCAGGGAAGACGTCCCGACCTGGATTTCACCTCGCGCATTGCGCCGTTCTGGCGACGCCCGCCGACCGTTCCGAGCTTCAACGTGCCGAAGACCATCACGTACGACTTCAGGTTCGGACACCCGGATGTGGCGCAATTCCCTCATCACATCTGGCAACGGCTATCAGGTCGCGCGATGCGACAGGCCATTCGGCGGGGTGAAGAGGCCGGCCCGTCAGAAGGCCTCCAGGTGTTGCGTGAGGCCGTCGTGCACCATGTGTCGTTTTCCCGCGCCGTGTCCTGCCAATCCGAGAACGTCGTGATAACCAACGGTGCGCAACAAGGCTTTTCGCTGCTGGCGCAAGTCCTGGTGCAACCCGGCAAGACCGTCGTTGCGATTGAAGACCCCGGCTTCCGCCCGGCGCGGATTGCGTTCGCGGCCGCCGGCGCAAGGATCAGGCCGGTGCCCGTCGATGCCGAGGGCATCGTCGTTTCGAAACTGCCGCCAGACACGGGTGTGATCTATGTCACGCCGACGCACCAATCTCCACTGGGCGTGACCATGTCCGCCAGGCGGCGAACCCAGTTGCTTGCCTTTGCCGAAGCCCATTCGGCCGTCATCATCGAGGACGACTACGACAGCGAATTCCGATACGGCGACCGCCCGCACGACGCCCTGCAGACTCTCGATGATTCCGGGGTCGTCTTCTATGTTGGCACGTTTACGAAGAGCCTGTTCCCCAGCTTGAGGCTGGGCTTTGTGGTATCGCCGCCCTGGGCAACCGAGGCGCTGATGGCCGCCAAGCGCGTGGCGGACGGACAATGCGCGGCCGTCGTGCAAGCCACGTTGGCGGAGTTCATTCTGGAGGGCCATCTGGCACGCCACGTCCGAAAAATGCGCAAGGTCTACAGCACCAGACATGATGCCGTGCTCAAATCAATGATCGAGCATCTCCCTGACGTGCTGGAGCCAATTCCCACCTCGGCCGGGATACACTGTGCCGCCTTTTTCCGAACGCCGGTCTGCATAAATGATGTGATCAATCGCGCTGCGAACGCAGGTATCGCTATGGAAGATCTTGATCGGTTCTGGGTTGCGCCTCCATCCAGATCCGGCCTGGCTTTCGGATTCAGTGCCATAGACGAAAGCCGGATCGAAGACGGTATCGCCTTCCTGGCAAAGACCTTGACTTAGGGCCGCGACGGGCGAGCGAAAAGCATTCGAGCCCCTATCCCAGCATCCCCGCCACGAACACCAGGGCGGCGTTTTCCGACGTTTCGCCCTCGTTCGAGGCATATGAGCCTTCGTTCTCGCAGGCATCGACGAAACATTTCGCCGGCGGCGTGCCCTGGTCGATGACGGCTTTCAACAAGGCGTCGGCACCTGCGGCCTGACCGTTGGCGCCACCACTGGCCCAGCCGGGAATGGCGATGCCTTCCATATTGCAGATCCAGTGGAACGGCCGCTGCGTCGGCCGCGCGCCGTGGCCGGTTACGAACGCATGATCCAGGCTGTTTCGGCCCAACAGGTAGTCGAACAGGCTCTGGGCCGCGATCCGCAGGCCCGCCTCCGGGGCCAGATGATCGGCATAGAGGCAGACCGCGGCCTCGTTCAGCGCCATTTCGTTCGAACCCCATGCGTAGCTTTCGGCCAGGGGTGAGAAGCCATAGGCGTCGCCTTGCGTCCGTGCCACGATCTGCCGCGCGCCGGCGACGATCATCGCCCGGGCCTGGTCGTGTCCGCGCAAGGCCAGCGACATGATCCCCAGGACCTGGGGCGACGGCCAGTAGAAGGGCACGATCCCCATCTCCGGCAGGACGATCTGACTGTTGTCGACGCCTTCCAGGATAGCTATTTCGCACATGGCCCATACCGTCTCCTGGCGCGCATCCGGATCGAGATAATAGCTGTCCGAATGGCCAACGTCTGGATGTTGCGCCAACCATCCCCATGCCGCCTGCGCGGCCGCCTTGCACCGACCGGCAAAGGCCGCGTCGGCGGGTGCGAATACGCGTGAGGCATGGCCCATGACGCCGGTGAACACGCCGGCATCGATGCTTGAGGCCGCCATGGCCGCGCGCGGATTGGTGTCGTCCGCCGGCAGCTTGCCCCAGGTCAGCAGCGGCTGGCTGTCGACCTTGTGCAACACGCTGCCGTCGGCGTTCTGCATCCTGAGCAGCCATTCCAGCCCCCAACGCGCCGTCTGCAAAAGGTCCGGCAGCCCGTTATACAAGATCGGCGTGTCGAGGCGGAGATCCGCGATCCCGGGCCTGAGTTCGTACAGGCGCAACATATGGCTCACCGACAAGGCGTGCATATGGGTATATTTGCCGAAATCGCCGGCATTGTACCACCCGCCGCTGAGATCGCGCTTTTGACCCTCGACCATCACGGCCGCATCGCCCGCGTGCCCGGCCTTATGCCGGACGCCGGTCAACGGATCGTCGATATCGACATTGGCCCGGATCAGGTAAAAACACCGCGCCGCATCGCGCAGCAGGTCGTTATAGACGCCGTCGCCGATGACGAACGGATGCGATATCCCGCGCCCGGCGCGCACGCGGTAACGCCCGGCATGGGTCAGCGCGCTGAAGTCGCCGCACATGGCATAGTCCCCGGCGCTTTTGCGCAGGTCGAAAACCTGGCTGCCGAGCTGGCCCGTGAAGACGACGTTGTCGCTTTCATCCAGGATATCGAAAGCCTTAAGTGGCTCGTTTGGTTTGACGGTCATGGCGAACTGCTTCGCCGACGCGGGGGTAAATCCTATCTGGTTCAGCCTGGGCGTGGCAAGGCCCGCGTTGGCGTCCGCCGCCCGGGCCGCGGCGCCGAAAGAGACGAGCGGCAGGGCGGCCCCGCCGACTATGAAATGTCGCCTGTCCATCCCCTACCTTCCCTATTGCCGGACGCCAGGAACATCCTGGCCGCCCTGATGCAGGATGCAGCCGATCTTGCCATCCTTGTCACGCACAAATTCCAGCCTGGCCTCGACCGTCTTGGCGAAAAACATCGTCGCGGATTCCGGATAGGCCCTGACCTTGTCCTGGCCCGTGGCCTGCACGACCAGATGGTTGCCCTCCACGCTTACGGTCAAGCTCAGGTCGGGCATCAGCACATAGGTTCCGGTATATTGCGCCAATATCTCCGGTGCCACCTCGATCGCCTTCGGCAGAGGGACAACCTCGGCCGGGAAGCCGTGGGCGATGCTCGTCAGGGCCCGCGATATCCACACCGGCGAACTGTTGTCGAGATTGCCGAGGACAATGACCGAAAGCCCGCCTTCCGGCTGATAGGCCGCGTCGCTGACATAGCCGGGCAGATGGCCGCTGTGGCTGTAAAGGGTGTGGTCATCCAGCGTCATGCGCGCAATGCCTAGACCCTGGGTCTCCATCTCGGCAAGGGCGGCTTTCGAGATCAGTCGCCCGCCGAACAGGGCTTCCTGCCATGTCAGCAGATCGTGCGTGGTCGAAACCAGACCGCCGGCCGAGAAGCTGTTGGTCAAATCGCGGTGCGCGGCGGCGACCGGCACGTCATCGCCCATCTCGTAGCCGATCGCATCACGCGGGCCGACCGGCGGATTGTAGCCTGTGGCGTCCATATGCAGGGGCACGAAGATGTTGTCGCGCAGGAAATCGCCATAGGTCTGGCCGCTGACCTTTTCGATCACCAGGCCGAGGATCGAGTAGCCGGCATTGCTGTATTGGTATTTTTCACCGGGCCGGGAGCCGAGCGGCAGGGTGCGGATGATCCCCCATAGCCTGGCAGGGGTGAAAGGCTCGCCGAAATGCCCGGCCAGCAGGGGATTATGATCGCCAAGGCCCGAGGTATGGGCCAACAGGTGGCGCAGGGTGACGCCTTGCCAGGCGGTTGGGGCATCGGGGATATATTTTGTGAGCGGATCATCGAGGCTGAGCCGGCCGCGATCCCGCAACATCAGGATGGCCGTGGCGGTGAAGGGCTTGGTGATCGAGGCGATATGGTAGCGGGTGTCCGGCGTGTTGGGTGTTCCGGCCGACCTGTCCGCCAGGCCGTACCCCTTGTCGATCAGGGCATGCCCGCCCTGCGTGACCAGGATGGTTCCGGTAAAGCGATCGTCCCGGGCATAGCCGTCGATAAGCGCTTCCATCGCGGCGCTTTCCTCGGCGGGGCTGGCGAAAGCATGCGGCTTCTGGGAGTCGGCCAATGCGTCTGTCAGTGTCGCGGCATCGGTGCGCCGCAGGTTGAGAGACGATGTATAGCCGTCCTTGCCCCACTGGAAGGTGCCGGTCCACTGACGACCGGCTGCATCCCACTTGCCGTCGAAAAGCGCGCCACCGATCGCCGGCACTTCGAAATTCAGATGGTCGGGCGTGGCCGAGATATGGGTTAGCGGAGCGTCGATGACGGCATGGGCGTCCGGGGTGTCGAGCGGCCGTTCGTGGCTGGAATAGGTGCCGGTATAGGTGCCGTCCGGCGCCTTGACGATACGGATGAGCGACCAGAGGTGGTTGTCGATAGCGCCGGTCCAGGCGCCGTCGGCTTGCTCGGCCCAGGCAGGCATGGCAACGAGGCCGGCCATCATGACCGACAAGCCAAGGGTTTTGGCCAAGCCCGAACTGCAAAACTTCAAAATCGGCCCCCTTTAGTGACCCGTCCCGGTCCGATCATTTGACACACTGATGACTTAGACTTGCAAGTCTGAACCGTGCGTGAATGCTCATATTCGAGCTGGGCTTCGGCCTTATCGGCCACTATCAGCCCTGTTATGATTTATGAGGCCGCGGGTTCCCTTCATGGTTGAGACGTGTTAGGTTGGTCTTCTTAAGCTATGGTTGCAGGATGCGGTAAGCCCTGGAACCCCGATGATGAGACTGCGACGGTCACGAGCCTCAGGCCCTGACGTCGAGATTGTAGTCAGTACCCGCGTTGGGCACCCGCCCCGACTTTCCGACCTGGTTAGCTTTGTTTTGAAATTCCCGGCGCGCTTTGCCGGATGTTCAGCATCATTTTGTGGATATTTAAGGGGAGACGTCATGCCGAACGTAGCGGATATCGCGGTCGACACGAACGACAGTCTGGGACAGAAAATCATCATTCTTTACGGCCGCAACGGGCGGGAATTCTGCGTCTACGGCGTCGAGAAGCGCGTGATGATCTGTTTCGCCGACGACGTCGAGCGCAACCACCAGCAACGCAAGGACTTATCGGTCCTGGCGCCGTTGCGGGGCGAGATCGACGGTCTCATCGACGGCTGGCGGGACGGCACGGAGCGGTCGCTTTTCGGCTTTGCCCAGTCTTCGCGCCTGCTCGCCAAGGCGGCGGGCTATAATCGCCGGGTCGCCGATGCCCTGGTCCTGGCGCTGGAAGGCGATGTCGGAACCGCGGGCACGCTGCTGTCGACCATCAAACAAAACATCATCGACGAGCGCGTCGCGCGGGCGCGGTTCGAATATCTGATCGCGGCCTTTTTGACAGCCTTGGGCCTGATGTTCGTGGGTTGGCTGGTCACCGCCACCTATGGGCTGGTCGCCGACACCCATTGGGCGCCACGCCGGGCGGCGGCCGGTTGGGTCGTGCTGTTGTTGGCGGGTCTGGCCGCGAGCGCCTTCTTCTACCTGCGTTGGGTATGGTCCGGCAAGGATGCTGCGCAGGCCAACACCGCGGCCGCCGGAGCCAAAACCTATATAGAGCGGTTTTGGGCCAGCCTGTGGCCGGCGGTGTTCGTGTTTGCCGCCATCGCCATTCCGATTGTGGCCTTGATGATGAAGCCGGTTTTCGAGGCCGCGGTTTCCAGCGGAAAACGCATGGATTTTGCCGACGGCATCGACGTGTGGCGCGCCGCGGCGGCCGGGTCGGTCGGTGCCTTTTTTTCGATCGCCATCGGCATTCGCGGACGCACCGTTCTCCCCGACCTGCAGCGGACGTCCAATCTCATGGACGCGGCGTTACGCGTGACGATCGGCTTTATCGGCGCCAGCGTGCTGATGGCGCTGGTCAAGCTTCAGCTGATCAATGTCGCCATCGGTACAAGCCAGGCCCTGGGGGGCGAAACCCTGCTGAGCGTGCTGATCATCGGCTTCATTGCCGGTTTCAGCGAACGCATGGTCCCCGACCTGCTCGGGAAGGCCAGCGCCCAGACGGCGCCGCCGCGCCCTGCCCCGGCACGCCCCGCCGACGGCAAGGCGGATGGCGGACAGAAGGATGGCGGTGGCGGTGGTGTCGGCGGTGCTGGCGGCGGTAATGGCGGGGGCGGCGCCAAGGGGCCCGCGGCCGCCGACGATCCGCCACCCGACGCCTATGAGGACGGCTGCGTTTGCGACCATGAGTTGGAGGACGAGAACGTCACGCACGACACCGACCTGCCGCCGGCATCCGGCGGCGTCGCGGCCAAGGCAGAGGAGACGCCGCAATGACTTATGCTCTCACCTGGCTACCTGCCGTGCTGGAAAAAGCCGGCCTCAAGGTCGCGGAAGTGCCGGGATGGCGCACGCGCGGCCGGCGCGAAATGGGCACGGTGGAGGGCGTGATCTGCCACCATACGGCCACCAATAAACCCGGCAATATGCCGACCCTGCAAATGCTGGTCGACGGCCGGTCGGACCTGGCCGGTCCGTTGTGCCAGCTGGGGCTGGGGCGCGACGGGACCTTTTATATCGTCGCGGCGGGCCTGGCCAATCATGCCGGAAAGGGCAGCTGGGAAGGCTTCACCGATACGGGCAATACACATTTTATCGGTATCGAGGCGGAGAATAGCGGTCTCCCCGGCGATCCGTGGCCAATCGTGCAGATGGACGCCTATCAGCGCGGCGTGGYGGCGATCCTGACCTTTATCGGCGCCAAGTCGAACATGTGCTGCGGGCACAAGGAATATGCCCCCAGGCGCAAAACCGACCCCAGTTTCGACATGCCGACTTTCCGCAGCGCCGTGCAGACCTTCATGTTGGGCAAGACGCCGAAGCCGCCGATCGCCGCCAGCGACAAGAAGGACCGGCCAACCTTGCGTCGGGGCGCGCGCGGACCGGATGTCGAGGCCTTGCAGCGGCTGATCGGTGTCGATCCCGACGGCGATTTCGGCGCGCGTACCGAGGCGACGCTGCGGGAAAAACAGCGCGAGCTCCATATCGTTCCGGATGGAATCTGCGGGCCGAAGACCTGGGCCATTCTGTACGAAGAAGAAGCGCCGCCGGTGCCGGAGCCGGTTGTTTTGGTCACGCCGCCCGTGGTGCCTGAGCCAGCCGTGCCCGATGATGTGGCCCCCGCCCCCTCCGCCCAGATGGAGATCGGCGCGGCGGGATTGAAGCTCATTCAATATTACGAGCATTGCGAGGTCGCTCAGGGCGGTGGCAAGTTCAAGGCCTATCCCGATCCGGGCAGCCATAACGGCTTGCCCTGGACGATCGGCTGGGGATCGACGGGCGACGACGTCAAGCGGGACACGGTGTGGACGCAGAAGCAATGCGACGACAGGTTCGCCGCGGACATGAAGATCTATGCGAAGGAAGTCCGGGCGGCGATCGGTGATGCGCCGACCACGCAGAACCAGTTCGACGCTTTGGTGTCGTTTCATTACAATACCGGGCGGATCAGCACCGCGACCTTGACCAAGCGGCATATCGCCAAGGATTATGCCGGGGCGCGGGAAGCCTTCGGGTGGTGGATCAAGAACGACGGCAAGGTGCTGCGCGGCCTTGTCCTGCGGCGCAAGGCGGAAAGCGATCTCTACGCGACACCGTGATGGGTGGAATTTATGTCGCGGCGAGCCGCCTCCCACGGCGTCGATCTATGGTTTACCATTCCAGGGCGAGGCATATCGGTGATGCCGTCGGACTATTCAGATTGTCGTCCGGCGCCTGAGCGTGAGAGGGAATCGCCCTGCCCGGCTTTAGCGGCTGCGATGGATTAATGTCCATCCTGAAGCGGATGGGAGCGTCCGTATGGGCCGCCCGTCCTGCCGAGACTCCAGTCCCCTATGAGTTTGAAATAGCCGTCCGTGACGCGCGTATGCGTGCGAGTGCCATCCGGGCTTTCAACGAACTCGTACATGCCGTGGTCGGTGTCCGGAAATATATAAACATCAAAGGGTTTTTCGTGTTTTTTAAAGTCGCTTAACGACGCGACCGTTTCAGCTATCGGCGCTTCGCGATCCTTCCCGGCGATCGTCCACAGCAGCGGAACGGTCAAACCGTTCAATACGGACTTTGAATCGTAATCCCAGATGAGTTCGAGATTATCGAAGACAGCGCGGCCGACGCGACGCAGATCGCTGTCGCTCATGCGCAACATGTCTCCGCTATATTCCCCGTTAATCGCGCGGACCCATTTTTCATCGCGGGCGTCTTTGCGCAGCGCGTCCAAGGCTTCGAAGCCGGCGGTAAAGTGAGACGAAGCGATCCTTGCCGTGGCTTGCGACAATCGTATTATCTGCGCCTTTTCACGATCGCTGAGCCCCAGGGTTTGCGCTTCCAAAAGCATTTGGTCGCGATCTTCGTCAATCGGCGACGCGACCAAGCCAAAACCGACGGCGACAAAATCGACTTTTGATCGCGTCGCCGCCAGGGGCGCCACCCAACCGCCCTGGCTTTGCCCCCAGTATCCGGACCTGTCGAAATGGCCGGCGGCCAAGTTTTGGGCATGCGCCATGGCCGCCGCGGCGTCGTCAGCCAGCAGCTCGAAGTTTTGCGTGTAAAACCCGCCGGACTGCCCCGTGCCCCGTTTATCGTAGGTGAAAACGCTCACCCCCTGCGCGGCCAGCACATAGGCGCGATTATTGTCGATGGCAGGCTCGGTATCGGAGCCATGAACCATCACGACCAGAGGCCGGACGGGGGAAGTGCCTGGCCCCGTCGGCTCGAGCAAATCTCCGACAAGGACAGCGCCGGGCACGGGGATCTCTTCGCGCGTGCGTTTAAAGTCTCTCTTCTCAAGGCGGATCTGTTCAGAGTTCTCCGCCGTCAGGAGGACATAGCCGGCCCCGCACTTGACCGGGCTCTCCGGGGACAGGGTACTTCCGTATCGGCCGTCCAAAATCAAATAACCCATACCGGGGGGCGCTATCCAGTCCTTCGGCGTCAGCACGACAATGTCCTGATCCGGCGCACCATAGGCCCCGGCTTCGCATGTGGCTTCGGCGGAATGGGACGATGTGGCGATTGCCAGGACGAACCATGCGGCCGTCATGGCAAGGCGCATATTTTTTATGGAATGGTGCAAGATAGAATACCCCTGTTGACGCTTTTAGGCGCTTTAATTGGCGATCGAGTCCTTCGCCACCCTGGCCAAGCGCAATTTCAAATCTTCGTCGGAGTACCATTTCCCGTGGGTGAAAACGCCGCGCACATCCGCGGCATTCTGGATATCGTCCAGCGGGTTCGCGCCAAGCAGGATGAAATCGGCGCGTTTGCCGACTTCGATCGTGCCGGCGTGATCGTATTCTCCCAGGTATTTGGCCGGGTTGACGGTCGCCGCCTTCAGGGTTTCATAAGGCGTCAGTCCGGCTTTGACGAAGAGTTCCATTTCCTGATGTTGGGCAAAACCCGGAACCAGCGCGCCGAAGGCATCGGAACCCGTCAGCAGCGGAACGCCCGCATCATGAAGTTCTTTCGTCAAGGTGAGCAAGGTCGTCACGTTATGATCGAAATGATCCTTCAAACTTGATGGATCGCCGATGGACTTAAGGAAGGACGAAAAAACAGGGACAAGGCCGACACGGTATTCATTTTTGTCGTTGTCGAGAGTCTCGTGACGCATGCCTTCCGGCAGATAGTTGAGCCGGGGATCGTTCGCGAGCGCCGCAAACGACTCATCCGAAATATAGGTCGGTATGATGGCATAGATGACGATTGTCGGGTCCCAATAGACACCGGAGTCGGCAATATCCTTCCCGATTTCAGCGCGATAGGCATGATCCTGCAGGTGGGAGATATTGTGATAATAGGCCGTCATGAAATGATGGTTATTGCCATTTTCCTCTACCCCGAATTTCGCCTCTTCGCCGAAACTTGCGTCGCGCGAGATGTACAGCAATTCCTCGACGTGCTCGATGCAATCCATGCGCAGGGTTTGGGCCAGAGGCATCATGTGCTGGCCATGGCCCCTGATGCGAAAACCGCGTTCGCGTGCGCCGGTAATCAGGGCTGTATAGAGTTCGGGTGATAAATCACCGTGAACTTTGATCGCGTCGTAATGGCGGTCGGCGGTTTCCTGCAAGGTCTTGTTGACATCATCCAGTGATTTAAGGTTCCAGCTTTCGAGTTGGGGACCGCTGACCAGATAGCGCGGACCGTCCATCGTCCCGGCCTCAATGCTGGCGCGCAGGGCGAGGTGGTCGATTTTACCGTCGCCGTCGCCTAGCCCCATATTGAAGACCGTCGTGACGCCGGCGGCCAGGTTCAGATCGAAAAAATCCTGCGGCGGCATGCGCAAATGGACATGCATGTCCGACAGTCCGGGCATCAGGAACTTCCCGCTGCCGTCGATGTGCGTGGCCGAGCGATAGCGGCCGGATGCCCCATCCGTAATCGCGACAATCATGCCGTCACGCACGACCACCGATCTGTCGCGCTGCACGATGTCCCGGTTCATTGGCACGACGGTGACGTGGTCGAAAACAAAATCGGCGTCCCGTAAACCCGCCGCGTGGGCGCCGCCCGAGAGGCTCCCGATCGCCAGAAAAAGAACAGCCATTTTCAGCGTGTGAAACATCTTTAGCCCCCCTGTTGTTGTCGTTTTTAGATGCGGCCATCGCCGGACCAACCTCTCATCCCGGGCGTGCCGAGCGCGGCCGGGGCCGATGGAGGGAATCCGGGAAAGACATGCGTCACAGGGTAAGGTAATAAACACGACGCTTCTCGGCGAAATTTGCTATTCGGATGACGATAATGTTCGCAAGAGCAGAATAAACAGGCGGAATACACCATGGATGCATTCGACCAGCGGTTATTGGACATCATGCAACGCGATTGCACCTTGTCTCACGCCGAGTTGGGACGGCAGGTTTCCCTGTCGGCATCCGCCGTCCGCCGCCGTCTGGAGGCCATGCGCGAAACTGGAGTCATTGCGGCGGAGGTCGCCATCCTGGGCAATGTCGCGGCCGCCGGCATCACAATCGTGACCAGTCTTTGCTTCGGCGAAGAATCTGTAGCGGCATACCAGGCCTTCCGCGAAGCAATGCGATCGGACCCACATGTCCTGCAATGCTACTCGGTCGCCGGGCAGTACGATTTCATCATGGTCGTCGCCGCGCCGTCGCTGGAAGCCTACGAGGTTTGGGGAGAGGCGGTGCTGATGTCGAACCCGGCGATCCGGCGCTATGACAGCTATGTCAGTTGGTCAACTGTCAAGTTCACGACGCACCGCCCTGTCTTTGCGGCTTCGTAAGCCGGCGGGTTTTCGGGACTCTTGACAGACCCCGGCCTGCATAGGACAACAGTACGCGGGGAAAGTTTCCATGAAAAAACAATCGAATTGGCCCCTGCGTATGGCTGGCCTCGTTTTCGTGCGCGGCTTGATTCAGGGGGAATATTGATATGCGTACGAAAACAGTCTTGATGACCGGTCTGGCGGGGCTGGTCCTGTCGGCAGCCCTGCCCGCGATGGCGCAGGACCTGCCGGCGTCGATAGGGGCCGGTGACAATCCGTCCGGGGCCGCCTTGAGCGCGGCCATGGCGGGTCAGGTGAAGACGTCGGCGGATTCCATCGGCAATCCCGAGGCCGATGACGGCAAGGCTGCCTATGATGCCGGCAGGTACGGCGACGCGTTACGGCTGTGGATGCCGCTGGCCGAAAAGGGCGATCCGTCGGCCCAGCTCGACATGGGTTTGCTCTATGAATACGGCAAAGGCGTGCCTCAGGATTACGCCAAGGCAGCGGAATGGTATCGAAAATCCGCCGACCAAGGGCATGCCAGCGCGCAGTATCGTTTAGGGCTGTCCTATGTCGATGGCCAGGGCCTTGCTCAGGACTATGCCGCCGCTCTGAATTTGTATAGAAAAGCTGCCGACCAGGGCTATGCCCCGGCACAAAACGATCTGGGCATGCTCTATTCGCGAGGTCAAGGCGTTCCGCAGGATTATGCCATGGCCAGAACTTGGTATCAGAAGGCGGCTGACCAGGGGTACACGCTTGGGCAATACAATATCGGTGTCGTCTACGACCTGGCGCGCGGCGCCCCTCAGGACTACGCCGCCGCCGCGGAATGGTACAGAAAAGCCGCCGACAAGGGGTTTGATCGGGCGGAATATAATCTCGGTGTTTTATACGATCAGGGCAATGGCGTCGCCAGGGATTACGCGGCCGCCGCGGGTTGGTATCAAAAGGCCGCTGACCAGGGACTTGCCGAGGCGCAATATAATCTGGGCGTCCTGTATGAACAGGGGCATGGCGTCAGCCGCGACTATACGGCGGCGGCCGATTGGTATCAAAAGGCCGCCGACCAGGGATTTGCCGAGGCGCAATATAACCTGGGCGCGCTTTATACCAGCGGCAAGGGCGTTGCCAGGGATTATGGTGCGGCCGCAACATGGTACCAGAAAGCGGCGGACCAGGGATATGTGCTTGCGGAATATAATATGGGCGTAGCCTACGACCTGGCTCATGGCGTCCCGCAGAATTACGCCACGGCCGTGGCCTGGTACAAAAAAGCCGCCGCCCAGGGTGACAGTCAGGCGGAATATAATCTCGGCGTTTTGTACGAACAGGGGCTGGGTGTCAGCCGGGACAGTGCCGTCGCTGCGGAATGGTACCGGAAAGCCGCAGCCCGGGGATATCCTCAGGCCCAATGCAATCTCGGCACCATGTACGCCGAGGGGCAAGGTGTCGCCCGGGACGACGCCGCCGCCGTCGGCTGGTTTCGAAAAGCAGCGGCGCAAGGCCTGGATCAGGGGCTGTACAATCTTGCCCTGATGTATGCGCGCGGTCAGGGTGTACAACGGGATTATGTTCAGGCCTATAAATGGCTCAACCTGTCGCTCCTGCATACGGACAGTGCCGAGATGCGCAAGGCGACAACGCACGATATGGGGATCGTCGCTGGCGCGATGACGGCGGCGCAAATGGCTCAGGCCAAGGCGTTAGTGAAGGCGTGGAAGCCGGGAGCCTAGGCGCAAGCGCTTAACTGCGCCAGGGGAACAGGGCGCGCAGGCGGGCGTCGCGCAGATAGAGGCCGCCCCAGACGAACAGGCCGAGATAGACGCCGAACAGGTCGTGCGAAAACAGCGGGCTGCCGACGCGGAGGTGTGTGGCGACGGCACCGCCGAGATAGCCGGTCAGAAGGACTGCGCCGAGCACCGAGGTGCGCGGGAAGACGTAGAGGATTGTGCAAATCAGCAGGATGACGCCGAGGGTGCGCGCCATGGCGGCGGACGGCGGCCAGCCGAGCTGCTGCGAGGTCTCAAGGACGATCGGCAGGGCCAGGAGCTTCATGGTGATGTCCATGATCAGGAAGAGCACGACCAAGGCGCTCAGGCCGTAGCCGATACGGGGAAGCCATTTGGATTCGGTGGGATCGGTGGCGGTCATGTTGGCGTTTCCTCCTTTTAAATTACTTGCTGGATGCAAGTGGCCAATTTTCGATGCGGCTGATGCGCGGCGTCATCAGGCTGACCAGGGGGCCGAGAGCCATGACCATGGCGCCGCTGAAGGCCGGCTTGCCGGTCTCGACGCAGGCCTTGAGGTTTTCGACGATGAAGGGGCCGCTGGCGACCATCTTGCCCATCTTGGTGCCGGGGATGGCGTCCGAGATCAGGGTGAGCTCGGTGCCTTCGGGCACCTCTTTCAGTTCATAGGTGGTGCGGGCCGGCTGTTCGCCCTCGACCTGGGTGAAGGAAATCGTGTGGGAATAGCGATAGGGCGGATCGAATTCGAGGACCTCTCCTACCGCGATGGCGAACTTGCCGTTTTTCGACACCATGCGCATCGGTTTGCCGGGTTTGAGGCCATCCCCGGTCTGGCACACGGCGCCGAAGACGAACGGCAGGACGGTGTCGGTCTTGACGATGGTGTTCCACACCGTCTCGATCGGGGCGTTGATGGTGACCTTCCACATCTGGCGTTGCCCATAAGGATTGGTGTCGTCGGTCATGTGTCCCTCTTCGTGGTGGCTGCCAAATCGGCGGCGTATTCAGCGGCGTATTTGATGTCGGTGAGGCGGCGGGCCCAATGGGCGCTGTATTGCGAATTCCAGCGGTCGTGGATGAACTGGATCGGCACCGTATTGAGGTAAAGCCGGCGGCTGCGGCCATCCTTCTGGCTGAGGATGAGCCCTGCCCGCTCCAGCACGTCGAGATGATTCATCACGGCAATGCGGCTGACGTCGAAGTCCTGAGCCAGTTGGCCGACCGTGACGCCCGGCCGGGCGTTGACCAGATCGAGCATGCGCCGCCGGTGTACGTGGGCCAGAGCGTGAAAGACCGAATCCATGTCGTCATCTGTAAACATGTAATTACATTATTACATATTATCCGGCTGTCAAGCGGGGTATGTATGCCGCAGCGCAGCAAGTTCGCCACATTTTCGCTTGATTTCCGAATCGTCCATGGCAATATTGATTGCAATTGAGACCGGATAACGCCCCCAAAGCGAACCCAGCCTGCCGAGTCGCGTTAATTTTCCCTTTATGCACCGCGAATCTGGGTTACAGGTTATTTTCCTTTTGAATTTCGCACCCTGCGGGTCTAAACGCAGGACTCTCAACGTTCACGTCTCGTAAACAAATCTTTCAGCCATGTGAGCAGGTGCAATGCAAAACGGCTTGCATTCTTGCGCAATGCAAACAAGTTAACGAACTGAACGGTCTGCTGTTTTATGGATTGCTCATGAAAAAGATAGAAGCTGTCATCAAACCCTTTAAGCTCGACGAAGTGAAGGAAGCCCTTCAGGAAATCGGGGTGCAAGGCATGACCGTGCTGGAGGCCAAGGGATATGGCCGCCAGAAGGGCCACTCCGAGCTTTATCGGGGTGCCGAATACGTTGTTGATTTTCTTCCGAAGATCAAGATCGAACTGGTTGTGGCCGACGATCTGGCTGCGACCGCCCTGGAAGCTATCCAGACGGCGGCGCGGACCGGCAAGATCGGCGACGGCAAGATCTTCGTGAGCGACGTCCTGGACGTCGTTCGCATCCGAACCGGAGAGTCAGGACCGCAGGCGGTTTAACCCGCGGGCGCTTCCCAACCCTTCTTCCCTACTCACTTACCTACGGCTCAATGGGGCGTCAAAATATGACTTCAGCTGACATCTTAAAGCTCATCAAGGAAAAGGACGTCAAATATGTCGACGTTCGCTTCTCCGACGTGCGCGGCAAATTGCAACACGTGACCTTCGACATCGACCTGGTCGACGAAGACTTCCTGGACGACGGCACGATGTTCGACGGTTCGTCGATCGCCGGCTGGAAGGCCATCAACGAATCCGACATGAAGCTGCGTCCGGACCTGAAGACGGCCTATATCGACCCCTTCTATCAACAAACCACGCTGTTCCTGTTCTGCGATGTCGTGAACCCCGACACCAACGAGCCCTATAACCGCGACCCGCGCTCGATCGCCAAGAAGGCCCTGTCCTTCGTGCAATCGTCCGGCGTTGGCGACACCGTCTATTTCGGCCCCGAAGCCGAATTCTTCATCTTCGACGACGTCCGTTGGTCGATCCAGCCGGACAATACCGGCTATGCCTACGACGCGTCGGAACTGCCGCACAATTCCGGCAAGGTCTATCCGGAAGGCAATATGGGCCATCGTCCGGGACCCAAGGGCGGCTACTTCCCCGTCAACCCGATCGATTCGGCGCAGGACCTGCGCGGTGAAATGCTGGCCGTCATGGGCGAACTGGGCATGGAACCGGAAAAGCACCACCACGAAGTGGCGCCGGCCCAACACGAACTGGGCCTGAAGTTCTCGGACATGCTGACCATGGCCGACCGCCTCCAGCTCTACAAGTACGTCGTCCAGAACGTCGCCCATGCCTATGGCAAGACCGCGACCTTCATGGCCAAGCCGATGTACGGYGACAACGGTTCGGGCATGCACGTCCACCAGTCGATCTGGAAGGCCGGCAAGCCGCTCTTCGCCGGCGACAAGTATGCCGGTCTGTCCGACCTGTGCCTGTGGTACATCGGCGGCATCATCAAGCACGCCAAGGCCATCAACGCCTTCTCGAACTCGACGACCAACAGCTATAAGCGCCTGGTTCCCGGTTACGAAGCCCCGGTCAAGCTGGCCTATTCGGCCCGCAACCGCTCCGCCTCGATCCGTATTCCGTGGGTGTCGTCGCCGAAGGGCAAGCGCCTGGAAGCTCGCTTCCCGGATCCGATGGGCAACCCCTATCTGACCTTCACGGCTCTGCTGATGGCCGGTCTTGACGGTATCGAAAACCGTATCGATCCGGGCGCCCCTGCCGACAAGAACCTGTACGATCTGCCGCCCCAGGAACAAAAGAATATCCCGGAAGTGTGCGGTTCGTTGCGTGAAGCCCTCGAGAATCTCGACAAGGATCGCGCCTTCCTCAAGAAGGGCGGCGTCATGGACGACGACTTCATCGACTCCTATATCGAACTGAAGATGGAAGAAGTCATGAACCTCGATCTGCGTCCGCACCCGATCGAATTCGAGATGTATTACAAGTGCTAAGCTGAATAAGCTGACGTGATGTAATAAGGCCGCCCGGCGACGGGCGGCCTTTTTTGTGCCGATGGGTTGGGTTGACAACGCAACAGCCCCTCCCCACTTCACAGGCGGATGAGGCCCTCATTTATCGCTCGCGACGATCAGCCGTGGAGGCCGGTCTGTTTGGAATGCCCGGCCGTACGGTAACCGCTGAATTGTAGTATATATTATAGTTGCATATGCAACCAATGTGGTTTCTTGCGCAACCATGGCCAATCGGGTTAATTCCGCCCTCATTCCCCGCATTTCGACACATAAATGACGCAAACGGGCGCGCGCTATCTCTTGACGCCCCGTTAACCGCACAATCCCCTTTGCGAAGATTTGAAGTCACGGCACTGTGAGCAGGTGCAATATCCGCTCAACCCAAGGGGGATACCTTGAAAACCTGGATTAAATTTTCACGAGGACTGGCCGCGGCCATGACCCTCATGCTGGCGGCCCCCGTCGCCGGCCTTGCCCTGGCGCAGGATGCGGCCCCGGCCTCGGCCGAAGCTACAGTCGCGTCCGCCGACGAATCATCGGCGGCAGCGCCCGCCGAAGCGGCCCCTGCGGAAGCGGCGCCGCTGCTGGCGTCCCAAGTGCCCCTGGCGCTTGATACGTCGAACACCACCTACCTCATCTTCTGTACCGCCATGGTGCTGATGATGACCCTGCCGGGCCTGGCCCTGTTCTACGGCGGTATGGTCCGTCGCAAGAACCTGGTCGCCACGGTCACCCAGTCGGTCGCCGTGACCTGCGTCGTCTCCATCGTCTGGTGGCTGATCGCCTATTCGATGGCGTTCGGCAAGGTCGATGCGCCGATCGCCGGCCTGCCGTTCGATGCCGATACGCTGAACAAGTTCTTCGGCGGCTTCAGCAATTTCGCGCTGTTGAAGACCAATTCGGGCACGGCCTACTCGGCCACGCCGAGCGTCCCGGAAATGACCTGGATTTCGTACCAGCTGACCTTCGCCGTCATTACACCCGCGCTGATCACCGGCGCCTTCGCCGAACGCGTCAAGTTCTCGGGCCTCCTGTTGTTCATGGTCCTGTGGAGCATCCTCGTCTATGCCCCGATCTGCCACATGGTGTGGGGCGGCGGCATCATGTCGCAATGGGGTGTCCTCGACTTCGCCGGCGGCGCTGTCGTTCACTGTAACTCGGGTGTTGCCGGTCTGGTCGCCGCCCTGTTCCTCGGCCGCCGCAAAGGCTACGGCACCGAACAAATGGCGCCGAACAACGTCATCTTCATCATGATCGGCGCCTCGCTGCTGTTCGTCGGCTGGATTGGCTTCAACGCCGGTTCGGAATGGTCGGGCGACGGTATCGCTTCGGCGGCCTTGCTGAACACCATCCTCTGCACCTGTATGGCGGGCGTTTCCTGGAAGATCGTTGAGTGGATCTTCCGCGGCAAGCCTTCGCTGGTCGGTATCTTGTCGGGTATGGTAGCCGGTCTCGTTGTCATCACCCCGGCTTGCGGCTTCGTCAATCCGATGGGCGCCATGATCTGCGGCGTTCTCGCCGGCCCGGTGTGCTACATCTCGGCCACCTGGATCAAGAAGCTGCTCGGCTACGACGACTCCCTGGACGCCTTCGGCATCCACGGCGCCGGCGGTTTCCTGGGCGCTGTCCTGACGGGCTGGCTGGCCGATCCGGCGATTAACTCGCTGGGCGCCAACCACAATGTCATCACCCAGCTGCAAGGCTTGGCCCTGACTATCGCCTGGTCCGCGATCGGCACTTTGATCATCCTGATCATCTGCAAGTTCACGACCGGTCTGCGCGTCTCCGAAGCCGATGAAGAAGCCGGTCTCGACGCCTCGCAGCACGACGAAGTCATGGATCACTAAGCTACCCGTAACTGTTGCACAAATGAGACGGAGCGCTTCTCACGAAGCGCTCCGTTTTTTGTTGTCTTACTAAGGCTCAGCGTTCCGGGGTTGGGAGCGCCGTTTCAGAAAAATTGCAATTATGACACACATCGGGGTAATCTCAGCACACCCCTTGGAGCCTTGTCATAATTATGCAAATCTTCTTGCACTGCAATAAACACCGACAAAAAACGGCGCAGGGGAAACGCTTCGGACGGGATGGCACACACCCTTTCTGAGGACACGATAATGAAAAAATTCCTGCTTACAGCCGCCGCGGCCGCCGTCATTGGCTTCGCCGGTTCCGCTTCCGCCCATGACCTGCTGGGTGGCACGATATCCTACAATGTCGACGCCACCAGCGACTATGTCTTCCGCGGCATCACCCAAACCGACGGCGACGCGGCCCTGCAAGGCGGCATCGATTTCAGCAAGGGCATGTTCTATGCCGGCACTTGGGCATCCAACGTCGCCTTCGCCGATTACGAGCTCGACGTCTATGCCGGCATCAAACCGACAGCCGGCGATTTCTCCTTCGATCTCGGCGCCATCACCTACCAATATAACGATAGCGCGTTGAACACGACGGAACTGAAGGCCGCCGTCAGCCACCCGTTCTACAAGGGTAGCCTTGGCGCCGCCCTCTATCACAACATCGATTTCGGCGACACGGACTACTACGAAGTGAACGGCTCGTACCCGCTGACCGGCAAGCTGAGCGTTTCCGGCGCCGTCGGCGAGCAACGTCTGGGCAGCCTGCGCTACACGACCGAGAACCTGGGTCTGACCTATGCCTTCTCGCCCATCGTTTCGCTCGACGTCCGCGCTTCCGACACAAATATTCCGGAATGGATCAAGGCGTCGAAGCCGCGTTTGGCCGTCACCCTGAAGGCCACTTTCTAGTCTGTTGCGGGGCCGCTTTGGAAACGAAGCGGCCCCGGTTTCTTTCGCAAGTGCGATAATGGCGCGCTCGCATTTGTCTGATTTAATTGAATTTTTGAATTATTTATCCCAGGTTTGTGACAACACGATGGTGCGGAAGTCGCGACGAAAAGTCCGGCGGCAGATCGTCAAAAGTGAAATAATCCTTCTGCAACAAGGCTGTAACAGCCGTGGCAATTTTACATCAAAGCGTGGCTAAGTGACAAATGGGGTCTTTGCTACACCGCAAAACTTGCTACATTAACCTAGGTTTTACCGACACACCTCCAAACGATTCAAAAGCCGGTTTTTTGTTTTCCGGCGCTAACCAACGAACTGGGATATTCACATGAAAAAGTCGCTTCTTGTCGCCRCTGTCGCCATCAGCGCACTCTTCGCCGGCGGCGCCGCCATGGCTCAAGACGAAGCCGGCAGCGTCAGCTACAACATTGCCGTCACGTCCGACTATGTCTGGCGCGGCATTTCGCAAACCGACGGTGACGCTGCCCTGCAAGGCGGTATCGACTACAAGAAGGGCATCTTCTATGCCGGCGCCTGGGCGTCCAACGTCGACTTCGGCAAGGACTCGACCGGTGACGACGCCGCCAGCACCGAACTGGACCTCTATCTCGGCCTGACGCCGACCTGGGGCAATTACAGCTTCGATTTCGGCGCCATCGCCTACACCTATCCCGGCCAATCCAAGGAATCCGACTTCAACGTCGGTGAACTGAAGGCCGGCGTCAGCCACCCGATGGGTGCCGGCACGATCGGTGCTTCCTTCTACCTGCCGACCAAGGAACTGGAAGACCCCTATTACGAAATCAACGCCTCCTATCCGCTGACCGACAAGTTCTCGATCTCGGGCGCCATCGGCAACTGGGAACTGGAAGGCGCCAACTACACCAACGCCAATATCGGCGTCACCTATGCCATCAACGACACCCTGTCGCTCGATGTCCGCGCCACCGACGCCTCCAAGGGCTATGACGGCGAACAACACAACTATCTTCTGGCCACTCTGAAGGCTGGTTTCTAAGCCTGACCAAGGTAAAGGAAACATCTGGCCGCAAGTCCTTCACGGGACTTGCGGCCTTTTTTTATTCCCCGGGGGATGATGCGGGCAAAGTTTCGCTTTATTTTCCCGCCGCGAATCACCACATGCTAAACCTATGACCTCGAACACATCGCAACCCTCGTTCTTTATGGGTGACGAGCCCGAAAAGCCGCAAACAACGCCTGCCCAGACCCAAGCTGCGGCGAACGAAACTCCCGTCGTTCCTCAGGCCTTGTCCGGGAAACCCCAAGCCGAAATTATCCCAGTACCCGTGAAAACGCCCGACAAGACACCGCCTTTGCCGCCCGCTGATTCGGGTTACGACGCCTCCAGCATCGAAGTGCTGGAAGGCCTGGAGCCCGTACGCAAGCGACCCGGCATGTATATCGGCGGCACTGACGAAAAGGCGATGCACCACCTGTTCGCCGAGGCGCTCGATAACGCCATGGACGAAGCCGTGGCCGGCCACGCCAAGGCGATCTGGGTCGAGCTCGATGCGGACGGTTATTTGTCGGTGCGCGACGATGGCCGCGGCATTCCCGTCGGCCCGCACCCGAAATATCCCGGCAAGTCGGCTCTGGAAGTCGTCATGTGCGTCCTGCATTCCGGTGGCAAGTTCTCCGGCAAGGCCTACGAAACCTCAGGCGGCCTGCACGGCGTCGGTATCTCCGTCGTCAACGCCTTGTCGGAACGGCTGGATGTCACCGTGTGGCGCGACGGCTTCGAATGGCGCCAGAGCTTCTCGAAGGGCCTGAAACTGACCGATGTCGAGCAGGTCGGGCCGTCGAAAAAGAAGGGCACGCTGGAGCGCTTCCTGCCCGATCCCGAAATCTTCGGCGAAGGCGCGCATTTCAAGCCCGCGCGCCTCTATCGCATGGCCAAGGCCAAGGCCTATCTGTTCCGCGGCGTCCAGATCTACTGGAAATGCGCACCGTCCCTGATCCACGATTCTACGCCGGCGGAAGACAAGTTCTACTTCCCCAATGGCCTGGCCGATTACCTGGCCGAGCGCGTCAAGGACACCGAAACCCTGTCGGACATCTTTTCCGGCCGCGTCGAGCGTAAGGGCGAAGCCGGCGCCGTCGAATGGGCCGTCGTATGGTCCAATGCCGGCTTCGGCGAGCATGACGGCTTTTGCCAAAGCTATTGCAACACCATCCCGACGCCCGATGGCGGCACCCACGAAGCCGGCCTGCGCGCCGCCCTGACGCGGTCGCTGAAGACCTATGCCGAAATGACCGGCGACAAGCGCGGTGGCTTGATCACCGCCGAAGACGTCGCCGCCTATGCCGGCATCGTCATCTCGGTCTTCATCCGCAATCCCGAATTCCAGGGCCAGACCAAGGACCGCCTGTCGTCGACCGACGCCGCGCGCCTGGTCGAAAAGGCTCTGGCCGACCCGTTCGACCATTGGCTGACGGCAGCGCCCAAACAGGCGGCGCAGATCCTGCAGTTCATCATCGAAAAGGCCGAGGACCGCCTGAAGCGCCGCAAGGACAAGGAAGTCCAGCGCGCTTCGGCCACGCGCAAACTGCGCCTGCCCGGCAAGCTGGCCGACTGTTCGCGCCAGGATGCCATCGGCACCGAACTGTTTATCGTCGAAGGCGATTCCGCCGGCGGCTCCGCCAAGCAGGGCCGCAACCGCAACACCCAGGCCATTTTGCCGTTGCGCGGCAAGATCCTCAACGTCGCCTCGGCCACCGGCGACAAGGCGCGCGCCAATACGGAGCTGTCCGACCTCGGTCTAGCCCTGGGCGTTCAGCCCGGCGCCCGTTTCAAGGACGCCGATCTGCGTTATGAGCGGATCATCATCATGACCGATGCCGATGTCGACGGCGCCCACATTGCAAGTCTCTTGATCACCTTTTTCTACCGCACCATGCCGGCCATGATTCGCAACGGCAACCTGTTCCTGGCCTTGCCGCCCCTGTACCGCATTAGCCACGGCGGCAAAACCGTCTATGCCAAGGACGAGGCGCATCGCGCCGAAATCCTGGCCCGCGATTTCAAAGGCAAGAAACCGGAAATCGGCCGCTTCAAAGGCCTGGGCGAAATGATGCCGGCGCAGTTGAAGGAAACCACCATGGATCCGAAGACACGGACCCTGGCGCGGGTGACCTTGCCGCACGATGAGGAAGATGTCGAAGCTCTGGTCGAGACCCTGATGGGGCGTAAACCGGAGCTGCGTTTCCGCTATATTCAGGATCACGCCGAGTTCGTGGCCGACGATCTTGATGTTTAACAGCCGCTCGACAGAGCACTTGCAATAAAAACCTGTTAATTACTGGAAATTCTGTTATCAGACACGCGCGAGCCGAAATCCGACTCGTGCTTGTCTGTGTACGGCTGGGCCGCGCCCGCTCGACAGACGGCGGCCGCCCATCCTTGGCGCTGAGATTGGCGCCCTCCATATCACCTCCCCGCAAGAAGGCTTGCCCGGTCCGTGATAGTATTTGAATCAAAGAGTGCCATGACGAAATTTACGGATCTCGGTTTAAGCGAACAATTGCTGCGTGCGATTGCGGACACCGGTTACGACACCCCTACCCCCATTCAGGAACAGGCCATACCGGTCGCCATGGTCGGGCTCGACGTCCTGGGCATCGCCCAGACCGGCACCGGCAAGACCGCCGCCTTCACCCTGCCCATGATCGAGAAACTGGCCGCCGGCCGCTCACGCGCCCGCATGCCGCGCGCCATCGTGCTGGAGCCGACGCGCGAACTGGCCGACCAGGTGTCGGAAGCCTTCGAAAAATACGCCAAGTACCACAAGCTCAACTGGGCCCTGCTGATCGGCGGCGTCTCCATGGCCGACCAGGTCGCCAAGCTCGACAAGGGCGTCGACGTGCTGATCGCCACGCCGGGCCGCCTGCTCGACCTGTTCGAGCGATCCAAGGTGATGCTGAACGGCGTCACCATGATGGTCGTCGACGAGGCCGACCGCATGTTGGACATGGGCTTCATTCCCGATATCGAGCGTATCTTCAAGCTGACCCCACCGACGCGCCAGACCCTGTTCTTTTCGGCCACCATGCCGCCGGAAATCACCCGTCTGACCGAAGCCTTCCTGAAGAACCCGGTGCGCATCGAAGTGTCGCGTCCGGCGACGACAGGCGAAAACATTGCGCAATTCGTCCTGCGCGTGCCGCACAAGGACCCGCGCGCCAAACGTATCGCGCTGCGCGCCCTGCTCAAGACCCTCGACATCAAGAACGGTATCGTCTTCTGCAATCGCAAGACCGATGTCGATATCGTCGCCAAATCCCTGGTTACCCACGGCTTCAACGCAGCGCCTATTCATGGCGATCTCGATCAATCCCTGCGCATGAAGACGCTGGAATCCTTCCGCAAGGGCGATCTGACCCTGCTGGTGGCGTCCGACGTCGCCGCCCGCGGTCTCGACATTCCGGCCGTCGGTCACGTCTTCAATTTCGACGCCCCGATCCATGCCGATGACTATGTCCACCGTATCGGCCGCACCGGCCGCGCCGGCCGGACGGGCGAAACCTATCTCCTGTTGTCGCCGGGCGATGAGAAAAATTACGACAAGGTCGTCAAGCTGATCAAGAAAGAGCCGGCAACGCTCGAACTCGACGTCGACTATGCCGCCTTGGCCGATGCGCCGCGCACACCCCGCGGTTCCAGCCGTGATTCCGGACGTCGCGATTCCGGTAAAACCCGGGGCCGTCCGGAACGCGATCACAAGCCGCGCACCGTTGCGACGGAAAAAGCGAGCCAGGAGCCGATCGAGAAGCCGGTTCCCGCTCCGCGCCCGGTGGCTGAACCTGTCGCCGAGGCCGTGACCCAGCCTGCCGCGGCGGCCGAATCGCCCCGGCGCGAGCGCCGGCCGCGCAATGATGACCGCAAGGCCAAATCGTCAACGAAATCTCACGAGACATCGACGACAAAGCCCGTCGAGGACACCCCGTTCGGTGAGCATGTGCCCGCCTTCATGATGCGGCCGACCGAGGTCAAGGCGTAGCAGACGCCTGAATCCCTTGTAAAATAACACCTTGCGTATCGATGCGAAACCCTCCGAAAGCTGTCTGATAACAATCGGCATAACGTTGCGATTTTTTAAAGCGCGTTAACCGCCTGTCAGAGAAATTCGATTAAGGTCTCTCTGTCACGCAGAATCAGTGACAGGGGACCGCCAGAGAAACGCATAATGAACAATGACATAGAGATCAGCGTCAGAAGCCCAAGCGCCTATGCCCTCGCGGGCGAGGCTCTGCGTCTGATGCAGGAACATGGTGTGTGGCCGACCCCCCTGAACTACGAGCTCTGGCTCTATGTCGCCGGCGATCCCGACTGTGCTCTTGCCCAGGAAATCTTCCGCCTCATCACGGCCGGCGAAACCATTACCGAAGACGTTTCCGAAAGCCTGGCCGGCAAGTTCATCGCCCGTCTTAAGCTCAATGACGAAGTCCGCGATGCCGGCCTCAAGCTGACGCGCGAGCTGGCCTCCATCACCGAAGTCATTGTCGACGCCCAAAAGGCGCAGAAGACCTATGGTGAGACCCTGGAAGGCGCCAAGAAGACCATGAGCGCCGTCGACGCGGCCGCCCTCTCCGGCCTGATCGAAAGCCTTACCGAGGCCACCAATACGGTCCTCAACCAGCATGGCCTGCTGGAAAACCGCCTGTCCGAATCCTCACGCGAAGTCAGCCGCCTGCGCAAGCACCTCGACCAGGTGCGCATGGAAGCCATGACCGACGCCCTGACCAACCTGGCCAATCGCAAATCCTTCGACGAAGCCCTCGACAGTCATTGCGAAAGCGACGACGTCTCGAAGCCCTTGACCCTGGCCGTCATCGATATCGACCACTTCAAGCGCTTCAACGACACCTGGGGCCATCAGACCGGCGATCAGGTCCTGCGCTATGTCGCCTCGGTCCTGGCCCGTATCGGCCGTCCACCGCGCCTGGCCGCCCGCTACGGCGGTGAAGAATTCGGCCTGCTCTTCCCTGGCGAAACCTGCTTCAATGTCGAGCGCCTGCTCAACGAAGCCCGGGTAGAAATCGCTTCGCGCGTCCTCAAGCGCCGCTCGACCAACGAAGACCTCGGCACCGTCACCATCTCCGCCGGCATCGCCCAGCGCGAATATGGCGAAGACGCCTTCGACCTGCTCGACCGCGCCGACAAGGCCCTGTACCTGTCGAAGAATAACGGCCGCAACAAGGTCACCCTGGCCCCCGGCCAAGCCGCCGCCACCAACGCCGCCTAACTAGGGGCAAGCCCCTAGGACCGAAATGACGCTCTCAGACGCCTGTTCACGCTAAGAGTCGGGTGTGGGTGCGGTTCACAGGTTTACTCTGGCTTGACTTTATATTTGAACGATGTTCAAATAACGTATCGCTGGGGAGTGTCATGCGCAATTTTCTGTTCGCCGCCGCCTATTGGGTCCTGTCGGTCCTGTATGGGCTGACGGCCGTGGTGGTGAGCCTGTTTCCGGGGCGCAAGGCGGTGAATTGGGTCATCCGGCGCTATACGCGTCGCATGGTCCAGGCCATGGGGCTGTTGGCCGGCATCAAGTTGGAAGTCCGCGGCCGCGACAATATCCCAGACCGTCCGGTCATCTATGCCTGCAAGCATCATAGCTGGGGCGACGGCTTCTGTATCTATTCGCAGATCCCCGACCTCGCCTTTGTCACCGGCGATCACCTCGAAAAATTCCCGCTGATGGGCCAGCTTCTGACCAAGCTGGGCGCCATTGTCGTCAATAACTGCGGCGGGCACGAAGCGCGCAAGAACCTGGCTTCACGCTCGGCCGACGCCGCCAAGGACGGACGCAGCATCCTCATCTACCCCGAAGGCCACCTCAACGCGCCCGGCACCTATCGCCGCTATCGTTCGGGCGTGTGGCACATGATGAACAATTTCGACATGCCGGTGGTGCCTGTGGCGACCAATCTCGGCCTGTTCTGGCAGGAAGAGCATTACAAGAAAACGCCGGGAACCGCGATCCTGGAATTTCTGCCCATGATCGAACCCGGTATGGAAAAAGACCAATTTCTCAAATTGTTACAAGAAACAGTTGAGACGCACTCACAGAAGTTGATCAGTGAAGCCACCGGCGCGCCTTTGGCGCCGTCCGTCCTGATTCGCGATTAAACCGTCCTTAAAGACATCGTGGTATGTTGAAGGCCTTATACACCCGTTCGGGGCGGAACAGGCATTATGGACAGTGTTGGCGTAGCGGTCGATAGCCGCAAGAAAATCATCATCTTCCGCTTGCGCGGCAATGCCAGCAGTGGCGAAATGGCCGATAAGGCGCAGGTCGCCTATGATAGCCTGGAGGCGCCGTGGGAGCATCATCGCCTCATCGACCTGCGCAATTTCACCAGTCTCCTCGCCTATGAAGATATCGAGCGCATGGCGGAGCAATGGGCCGAGGTCTGCCACGGCCGCGAGAGCCTGACCAGGACCGCCGTCGTTAATCCCGACATCTTGTCGTCGGCGCGCGCCAAGGCCTATGGCCACCTCTTCCCCAATGTCGAAATCCGCGTCTTTACCTGCTTCGACGAAGCCCTTGACTGGCTGACGCCGGCAGCGCCGGCCGTGGCAAAAAGGGCGTGAGGTGAGGAAACCTTATCGTCTCAATGTCCAGGTCGATGAGGAGCGCAAGACGGTGATCGCCCGCGTTATCGGGCCGATGCCGAGCTCAGTCGTCACCACGGAATTCATGATGGCCTATCGCAAGATCGATCAGGTGTGGGATTACAACCGCATCATCGATTATCGCAAGTTCACCGGCACGATCGACTACGAAGATGCGCAGGACTTCGTGCGCCAGTGGCAGGAGATGGCCGGGAGCGCCACCTACAGCTCGAAGGTGGCTTTCGTCACGGATGACGCGCTGGAACTGGCGCGGGCCACGACCTATGATCATATGACGCCGGACCGCGTTCGGTCGTTCAATACGATCGACCAGGCGCTGGATTGGTTCGCCGAGGTTTAGGGTTTAAGAGCGACCTCGACTTCGATCTCGATCAGATTGTCTTCATTATAGAGCCGCTGGACCTGCACCCAGGTCGCCGCGGGATAGATCTCGCCGGTATAGAAGGTCTTGCGCACCGGGATGGCGGCCTTCAGGGCCTCTATGTCACAGGTATAGATGGTCTCACGTACAATGTCGCTGCTGTCGGCGCCATAGGGCTGGAGGAGCTGGCCGATCTCGCCATAGATGGCCGCCATCTGGTCGGCCAGCGTCTTGCCGTCGGCGACGGCGCCCGAAATATAGAGGCGATCGCCGTGGCGGACGATCTGGGCATAGCCGATCTCCTTTTCCCACGGCTGGGTATAGGTGCGTTCGATCTTGGACGTCTCCGCCAGGGCAAGCGATGGCGACAAGGCCAGGACGGCGAGACAAACGGCGAGTTTCATGAACGCCCCCGCGGCAGGATTAGTCCGGTTTGACAGGAACGATGGTGACGCTTTCGCCGCAGCCGCAGGCATCGGTCTCATTGGGATTGTTGAAGACGAACTTCGAGGCCAGCTTGGTGGTTTCATAATCGATGACTGTGCCGACCAGGTAAAGGACGGCCTTGGGCTCGATCAGGATGGTGACACCCTTGTCTGTGACGACTTCGTCGATCGGCCCGATTTCGTCGGCATAGGACAGGACATATTCCTGACCGGCGCAGCCGCCCTGCTTCACGCCGACGCGCAGGCCAGCATACGGCTTTTCGGCGCGCGCCATGATGGCCTTGACCTGTTCGGCCGCGGCATCGGTCAGGCTGACCACGGAGGGACGCGGGCGGCGGGGACGCGGAGCGATACTGAGGGCTTCCATATTCGTGATGTTCCTAGAACATGTTCAGTTGCAGCTTGGCTTCGTCGCTCATCTTCGACGAATCCCAAGGCGGTTCGAAAACCAGATTAACATCGCAGGTGTTAACGCCCTTGACGCCCATGACGGCATCCTTGACCCAGCCGGGCATTTCGCCGGCAACCGGGCAACCGGGCGCCGTCAGGGTCATGTCGACCACGACATTGCGGTCGTCAGAAACGTCGACCTTGTAGATCAGGCCAAGTTCATAGATGTCGACGGGGATTTCCGGGTCGAACACGGTCTTAAACGCGGTGATCAGGTCATCGGTCAGGCGCGTCAATTCGTCCTGGGCCAGGGCCGACGGCTGATTGGCGCCCATATCGTCGAGGCTGAAAAGCGATTCTTGTTCATTTACAGCGGCTTCGGTCATTATGCTCACACTCAGGCGAAGAAAGATTGGGCTTTGGCGACGGCCTCGGCCAGGGTATCGATCTCGGCATCTGTATTATATAGGGCGATGGAGGCGCGGACGGTAGAGGTCACGCCGAGACGGGTCATCAAAGGTTCGGCGCAGTGGGTGCCGGCACGGACGGCGACATTGTAGCGGTCGAGGATCTGGGCGACGTCGTGGGCGTGGGCTTGTCCCAACGAGAAGGTCAGGATCGCGCCCTTGCCCGGCGCTTCGCCGTGAATGCGCAGGGAATTGATCGATTTCAGCCGGTCGTGGGCGCGTTCGTAGAGGGCGTGCTCGTGGGCGGCGATGTCTTCGCGGTCGAATTGGTTCAGCCAGTCAATGGCGGCCTTCAGGCCGATGACTTCGAGGATGGCCGGGGTACCGGCTTCGAAGCGATGTGGCGGCACGTTCCAGGTGATCTTGTCCTTGGTGACGTGCGCGATCATCTCGCCACCGCCTTGCCAGGGCGGCATGGCCTCGAGCAGTTCGGATTTACCGTAGAGGATGCCGAGGCCGGTCGGGCCGTAGAGTTTGTGGGCCGAGAAGACGTAGAAGTCGGCGTCCAGCGCCTTGACGTCGACGGGCATGTGGACGACGCCCTGGCAGCCGTCGATCAGGACCTTGGCGCCGTTAGAGTGGGCCTTGGCGATGATGGCGGCGACGTCGTTGATGGTGCCGAGCACATTGGACATATGGGTGACGGCGACCAGCTTGACGGCCGGGGTTAACAGCGCGTCGAAGGCGGCCATGTCGAGGCTGCCGTCGTCGAGGATCGGCACATAGGTCAATTTTAGGCAGCGGCGCTGCGCCAGCATGTACCACGGCACGATATTGGCGTGGTGCTCCATCTCGGTGACGAGGATCTCGTCGCCCGCGGACAGGCTTTCGCCCCAGGTATTGGCGACGAGATTGACCGATTCCGTGGCCGATTTGGTGAAGACGATTTCATCGGTTTGGGCATTGATGAAACGGGCGACGGTTTCGCGGCCAGCTTCGTAGGCGTCGGTGGTCTCGTTGGCCAGGCGATGCAGGCCACGGTGGACGTTGGCGTAGCTATGGCGCATGGCGTGCGACATGGCGTCGATGACGGCATTAGGTTTTTGCGCCGAGGCGCCGCTGTCGAGATAGACCAGCGGCTTGCCGTCGATGATGCGCGACAGGATGGGGAAGTCGTCGCGGGCCTTTTGGACATCAAACGGCATGAATGGTCTCCAGATGAAAGGAGGCCGATGTCTTCTCTAAGAAATTCAGCACTGTAGCGCGCAACTCTTCATCCTCTATGGCTTCGGCGACAGGCAAGACGAAGGCGTGCATGAGCATGGCGCGGGCTGCGTCTTCGGGGATGCCGCGGCTCATGGCGAAGAACATGGCGTCTTCGTCGAGGGCGCCGATGGTATTGCCGTGGGCACATTGCACGTCGTCGGCATAGATTTCGAGTTCGGGTTTGGCGCGGACGTGGGCGCCGTCATTGAGGATCAGAGCCTGGTGGCGCATGCGGGCGTCGGTGCCGTCGGCGCCCTTTTCGACCAGGATGCGGCCCTGGAAGACGGCGGTGGCGCTGTCCTTGACGAGGCCCTTGATCAGTTGGGCGGTGGTGCCGTCGATTTCGCCATGGGTGACGCGGGTGGTCAGGTCGAAATGTCGCTTGTCCTTAAGGAGATAGGCGCCGTTGAGCTCGACTTCGGCGCCGTGGCCGGCATGCTGGACGTGGGTTTCGAAGCGCTGGAACTTGGCGCCGGTCGAGAAGACATATTGCTTGAAGACGCTGCCAGGGGCGGTCTCGACGTTGGTGCGGCGAATGGATATGTCGTCCGCGGATTCATCGAGGATGATGATGCGCGTGAGCTTCGCGCCCTCGCCCAGCTTAATGCCTTTGGTCGCATGACTGACGGAGGCACCGCGGCCTTCATAGGTCTCGAGCGTGATGAGTGAATCACCTGCGTCAACAACCAACTCATCCTGACCCTGGGTGCCGACCAGGGGATCAGTGTGGCCAGAGATGGAATATTGGTGGATGGCACGTCCCGGCGCCCGGATATGGGTTGAACCCGCGGCCGTACCAAGTTCCTGCTTGGCAGGCGCCTCGCGCAATACACGGCTAAGGTCGGAATATTTCCATTCCTCCTCGCGGCGCGTCGGGTAGGACGATGGGTCGAATATGTCGAGCGCTGGCTTCACGCCGGTTCTCCCACATATTGATCGTAGCCGTTGGCTTCGAGTTCGAGGGCCAGTTCGGGGCCGCCGGAGCGCACGATCTTGCCCGCTACCAGGACGTGGACGGCGTCGGGCTTGATATGGTCGAGCAGACGTTGATAGTGGGTGATGACCAGCATACCGCGATCCGGGGCGCGCAGGGCGTTGACGCCGTCGGAGACGACCTTCAGGGCATCGATATCGAGGCCGGAATCGGTTTCGTCGAGGATGAGGAATTTCGGCTGCAGCATGGCCATTTGCAGGACTTCCATGCGCTTCTTCTCGCCGCCGGAAAAGCCGACATTGAGCGGACGCTTCAGCATGTCCATGTCGATCTTCAGGGTCTTGGCGACTTCGCGGACACGCTTGAGGAAATCGGGCGCCGACACTTCGGGCTCACCGCGCAATTTATGCTGGGCATTCAAGGCTGTACGCAAGAAAGTTAAGGCCGGGACGCCGGGGATTTCGAGCGGATATTGGAAGGACAGGTAGAGGCCGGCGGCGGCGCGTTCGTGGACATCCTTGTCGAGCAGGTCCTCGCCGTTGAAGGTCGCGGTGCCGGCGGTGACATTGTAGTTCGGCCGCCCGGCCAGGGCATAGCCGAGGGTCGATTTACCGGCGCCGTTGGGGCCCATGATGGCGTGGACTTCGCCCGCGGGCACGTCGAGTGACAGGCCCTTCAGGATGGTCTTGGTGTCGACGGCGACGGAGAGATTTTGGATGGAAAGCATGGTCGTCATATTCCTAACCCACCGAGCCTTCGAGGCTGAGGGCAACTAATTTTTGTGCCTCGACGGCGAATTCCATCGGCAGTTCCTGCAGGACGTCGCGGACAAAGCCGTTGACCAGCAGGGCCACGGCTTCTTCTTGTGAAAGGCCGCGCTGCATGGCGTAGAAGAGCTGGTCTTCCGACAGCCGGGTGGTGGTGGCTTCGTGCTCGAACTGGGCCTTGGCCGTGTCGGCTTCGATATAGGGCACGGTATGGGCGGCGCAGGTCTTGCCGATCAGCAGGCTGTCGCATTGGGTGAAGTTGCGGGCGCCGGACGCCTTGGCGTGCGCCGAGACCAGACCGCGATAGGTGTTGGACGAACGGCCGGCCGAGACGCCCTTGGAGATGATGCGCGAGCGGGTGTTCTTGCCCAAATGGATCATCTTGGTGCCGGTGTCAGCTTGTTGGGCGCCATTGGTGACGGCGATCGAGTAGAATTCGCCGACGCTGTCGTCGCCGCGCAGGATGCAGGACGGGTATTTCCAGGTGACGGCCGAGCCGGTTTCGACTTGGGTCCACGACACCTTGGAGCGGGCGCCGCGGCAATCGGCGCGCTTGGTGACGAAATTGTAAATGCCGCCCTTGCCTTCGGCGTCGCCGGGGTACCAGTTCTGCACGGTCGAATATTTGATCGAGGCGTCGTCGAGCGCAATCAGTTCGACGACGGCGGCGTGGAGCTGGTTTTCGTCGCGTTGCGGCGCCGTGCAGCCTTCGAGATAGGAGACATAGGCGCCTTTGTCGGCGATGATCAGGGTGCGTTCGAATTGACCAGTATTTTCGGCATTGATGCGGAAATAGGTCGACAGTTCCATCGGGCAGCGCACGCCCGGCGGGACATAGACGAAGGAGCCATCAGAGAAGACGGCGGCGTTCAGGGCGGCGAAATAGTTGTCGGAGACCGGTACGACGGTGCCGAGATATTGCCGCACCAAGTCAGGATATTCGCGCAAGGCCTCTGAAATCGCACAGAAAATGACGCCGTGCTTCTTCAGTTCTTCCTTGAAGGTGGTGACGACCGAGACACTATCGAACACGGCGTCGACGGCATAGCGCGGGGCACCGACGACGCCGGCCAGGACTTCCTGTTCGCGCAGGGGTATGCCGAGCTTGGCGTAGGTTTTCAGCAGTTCGGGATCGATCTCGTCAAGCGACTTCGGGCCGTCCTTCTTTTTCGGCGCGGCGTAATAATAGAGGTCGTTATAGTCGACCTTTTGGTAGTGCACCTTGGCCCAGTCGGGCTCTTCCATGGTCAGCCAGCGTTCATAGGCGGCCAGGCGCAGTTCCAGCATCCATTCCGGCTCGTTCTTCTTGGCCGAGATAAAACGCACGATATCGGCGTTCAAACCCTTGGGGGCGAACTCCATTTCGATATCGGTGACAAAGCCGTGCTCATAGGTTTCGAGCTGGGCGACCGTGTCTATGGTTTCCTTGACCGCGGCCATTACGCCACCTCTTTCGCATGACGCTTTAAGTACACTTCATAACCTTTTGACCAAATGTCGAAAAATGCCTGCCAGTCGGCGGGTGTCGTCGTCCAACCCGACGAGATACGCAGGACTTTGTCGGCCAGATCCGGCCGGCCCATGGCTGTAACGACGCGGCTGGACTTGACCTTGCCGGAGGAACAGGCCGAGCCGGAGCTGACGCAAATGCCGGCCATGTCCATATGGATGAGTTGCAGGGACGAGACCCAATGGGGCTGGGCGATGCATAGGATGCCGGGTACGCGGCGGGCGCCCTCACCTATGATGGTGACACCGAGCGCCTTTAATTGCTTTTCCACGCCGGCCTGGGCGGCGATATCGACTGCATGGGCGGAGCGAACGGCGGCAGCGAAGGCGGCTATGCCTGGGATATTTTYGGTACCCGCACGCATACCTAATTCCTGGCCACTACCGGAAATCAGGGCCTTGATGGTGCGTTCGCGGTTATAGACCAGGGCGCCAACACCTTGCGGGCCGCCGACCTTATGCGCGCTCAGGCTCATGGAATCCGCGCCCAACATGTCGAAGTCGACCGCCATCTTGCTGAGCGCCTGGACGGCGTCGACGTGGAGCCAGCCGCCGCGGGCATGGATCAAGGCTGCTACATCGGCAATGGGGTTGATGACGCCGGTTTCATTGTTGGCGAGCAAAACGCAGACAAACGGCCGGCCGTCCCCGCTCAGCAGGTTTTCCAGCGCCGCCACGTCGATATCGCCATTGTGGGTCAGCGGCGCGATAACCGCATCCTTGATCGCGCCGTAAAGACTATCGTGCTCACCGGCCGACAGGACGACATAGTCGAACGCCGATGCTTGATGCAGGGCCAGGGCGTTGGCTTCGGTGCCACCGGACGTGAAGACCAGGCCGCCAATGCCGACGGCGCCCACGGCCGTTAGAATCTCGTTGCGCGCCTCTTCCAGGACCAGCTTGGCCTTGCGGCCGATACTGTGAACCGAAGACGCGTTACCGCCGATCTCGGACGCACGCAAAAAGGCCTCGCGCGCTTCCGGGCGCAAGGGCGATGTCGCGGCATGGTCGAGATAGATGGCCAAGGCCTAAGCCTCCATCATTTGTGGTGTTGATATCTGGACCTTCTTGCGCGTGCGCTTTTCGATAACGTCGCGCAAGGACACCTGGGACAGATAATCGTGGATTGCGACGCCCAGATCTTCCCACAGATTGTGGGTCAGGCAACGTTGGCCGCCCGGCATGCAGCCGATTTCGCGCACGGCTTCGTCCTTGGAGAGGCGCTTATTGGCACCCAGCTTGTTGGAGGTCAGTTCGCAGCGTGTCGCCTTGATCGGCTCATCGACCGCCAGGACGATTTCCGAGACGAACATGCGTTCCGATGGCCGGGCCAGGGAATAGCCGCCGCCGGGGCCACGCGCGCTCTTGACCAGGCCGGCCTTACGCAGGCGCGCGAAAAGTTGTTCGAGATAGGACAGGGAAATTTGCTGGCGCTCGGAGATTTCCGACAGCGAAATCGGCCGCCCCTGGGCATTCAGCGCCAGGTCGGTCATCGCCATGACGGCATAACGTCCTTTGGTCGATAAGCGCATGCGGATCCTTCTTCGGAAAAGTTGCAAAAACCTGCGCAAAGAGAAATCTTTGTGCTAAGAGGCGCGTTCACGCCGTTTTACAGGCTGTACTGGAATGTAATAATTCCGACTAACGCAGTCAAGTATTATACGGTGCAGCGCACAAGATTCTGATTATACAAGGTGATTGAATGCCCGAAGTCATTCTGGCCGGAGCCGCAGGTCGCATCGAAGCCCGCTACAGCGCGGGTAAAACCGAAAATGCGCCGATAGCCCTGATTCTGCACCCGCACCCCAAGGCGGGCGGCCATATGAACAATCCGGTGACGGTGCAATTGTTCCACCTGTTCATGACGCGCGGCTTCTCGGTGCTGCGTTTCAACTTCCGCGGCGTGCAAAAGTCGCAAGGCGAATTCGATGCCGGTATCGGTGAATTGGCCGATGCCGCGACGGCTTTGGACTGGTTGCAGGCCAAGAACCCGACGGCGTCGCAATTCTGGGTCGCCGGCTACGATTTCGGCGCCTATATCGGCATGCAACTCTTGATGCGCCGGCCCGAAACCGATGGCTTTATTTCGGTGTCGCCGCCGACCAATGCCTATGATTTCAGCTTCCTGGCGCCCTGCCCGGCTTCGGGCATGTTCCTGCATGGCGGCAATGACTCGATCGTGCCGACCGCCGAAGTCGACCGCGTGGTGGCCAAGCTGCGGACGCAAAAGGGCATCACGATCGACCACGAAGTCGTCAACGAAGCCAACCACTTCTGGAACGAACAATTGCCGGAAGTCGAACGCCGCGTCGGCGCCTATATCGACCGCCGGATGAGCGAACGCGGCTAGAGTAATCGCGCAAGGAGCTTTGGTGAACAAGAAACCCGCATACTTGCAAGAAGGACGTTTAGCTGACGTACTGGCATTAATACAGGTGTTAGCTTACGATAGGGATTCATATAGGTCTGAGGATGGCTTGCAGAGAGAACTGCAAAGGCTGCCGGCAACTCGGAACACGTGGATGGATTTGGCATCACAACATCCCGAATTCTTCCGCGTAACCAATGAACCCAGCAAGTTGAGGATCGCTTTGTTAGCGCGATATGTGCTTCAAAGAGAAGAAACTGAAGACGGTATCAAAAAGCCACCATTAAAAATTGCTGTTACAAACAAATTGATGGAATTGGCGATTACCTTACACGACAAACAATTGGAACGCCATGATCGGTGGAAAACGTGGGCACCAATGATAATCGCGATCATCGCGGCAATCGCTTCAATCGTGGTCGCATGTGTAAATATCGGTGGAAAGCAAATGCCTCCGATTGCTCGTCCAACCGTTTCCTTTACTATCGACCGCTGAACAATCTTTCGTGAGAAAACGAAGGATATTCTTCACCATGATATAAAGGGTCAGCTTAGCCTTCAGCCCTGCTTCTGACCTACTTCTGAATGGGTAGGGCCAGCGCCTGCTCTACCGCGTATCGCATGATTTTGCCGGGAGCGTATTGAGTGTGTCGGAGTCCAATTGCCGTTAAATGCCGATGGGCGAGTTGATACTCGCGAACCTCAAAATTTGTATCCCCCAAACGCATTTTCTGATCGGCGTTTAGATCACCTGGTGGCAGTGCCGACCATGCTTTCGCACTGAACACCAATAGCTTGTCTAAAGACTGCTCGCGGACGATGCGCAACACGCGACCCCGACCAGCAGCCGCTTGATCAGGTGTCGCAACGGCGTAACGCTCACCACCACCACCTATGGAGCAGGGCACAAACTCAAAGAAAACCACGCGATTGTAAAAGTCTTCCTTTCCCATCCCAAAATATTTCGGGATGGAGTTGAAAAACTGAACCTTGGGCCATTTTCCTGAAATAACGTTTGAAATTGACTCGACCGTAAAGTCGGCATGATCGTCATCAGTCCATGCCGAGTAGCCCATAATGCCAAGGCGCTGACCACCGATGCCCTCGACGTTATATAGTGGCCCTACCCAAGGAAAATGCTCTATCATTACTCGTGGCTCTGCAGCTATCTGATACAACTCTTGCGCCACCTTATCGCGATTAAATCAAGTCCCCAACAGTTATAGCTTTCATAAACCCGCCGCTGTCGTTGAAGCCAAATACATAGGTGTGACATCCAAGCCCCTCTCATCGTGAGGATTACTTCGAACTTCGACGTGCTCTCGGCAGAGAGTCTCAAATCTCCTTCAGCAAGGAGGTAACCATTTTAAGTTGCATTTATCAAAAATTTATGTAGCCTTATCCACAGAAGCCAATAGGGACCCGGCTTTGAAAACCGTTAGATAGGCCAACGCTTATGCAAGAATTTCTAAGCAAAACATATACGACAGCCTTCGTGGATTGGGCCTTTATACACTTTTCTTTGGTGCTGCGGCTTTAATATTCTTTTTGTTCTGCCGAATACTTGTGTCCGCAAGCAAGAAACTTACGTGGCCAGAAAAAGAAATAAGAGAAATAATCGTAATTTTTTTTGGTTTCACAACCCTCTATATTGCCTACGCAAGTATGCGGAATCAATTGAGACTGGCAGCCGAAGCCGATATAAATCAAGAAGGATTCGTCATATACAATATTGAAATGTCCGATCCAAATGTGCGTTGCTTGTATGGAAATTTTGGATTTGACGATCCAAATAATTGCTTAAATATAAATACTTCCAACGCTGGCAGTTATTCAAAAGCTGAGTTTTATGTAGAAGAATCTTTATATGCACTACACAAATCTGTACAGGACGCAAAGACTTGGCACTCACATTATGAAGACGATATATTTTATTGGCAACAGGACGTTGAGCAGGACCCAACAGGGCTATTTTCATACTACATTGTATCAAGATACGGATTGGAAAAAGGAAAAAAATATTTTTCCGATGCAAACCTGTGCATTGTGAATATTTGCAATAAATATGAAAGTGTTTACAATAGGTTATCTCACGTTGACAAAAATTTTCAGTCAAGGAATTCAAATCGGTGTTTGATTTCAAATATACAAAATAACGATAGAACGATGCAACATTGCACCCCACGGCCTTTTGATTGACCCATGATCACCTGAGCATTGAATAGTTTTTCGCTACGGCGGGATAGCTGACGGCGCCGCCGGTCAGGGGGGCTTTGACGCCAGTGGTGCCGGGGAAGGAGATCGGCAGCCCCCTCAGCGAGCGCACGGCCATATAGGCAAAGGCCTCGGCTTCGATGGCGCCGCCGCGCCAGTCAAGGTCCTCGGCCAACATGACCTTGGCCGGCGCCAGGGCGGTCGTGATCTGTTTGACCAGGTGGGTGTTGTGACGGCCGCCGCCGGCCAGGACGATGGTTTTCGGCGTGACGCCGACAGAGCGGATGCCAAGCAGCAGGCTTTGCAGGGTGAAGTCGCTGAGCGTCGCCATACCGTCCTCAAAGCTTAAGGAGTCGATACGATCGAGCGTGAAGTCGTAACGATCGAGCGATTTTGGCGCCTTGGCTGAGAAATACGGATGGGTCAGGTAGGCGGTGACAATGTCGTTATGGATGGCGCCCGAGGCGGCAATGCGGCCTTCGTGGTCGAAATCGCCGCGGTTATGGCGGCGCATCCATTGGTCCATCAGGCCGTTGGCGGGACCGGTATCCATGGCGACGAGCCCGTCTTCGGCCAGGACGGTGATATTGGCGACGCCGCCGAGATTGACGACGACGAGCGGCAGGTCGAGCCCGGCATTTTGCACCAGGGCGCGGTGATAGACGGGCGCCAGGGGCGCCGCCTCACCGCCAGCTTGAATATCGGCCTGGCGGAAATCACAGACGACGGGCACGCCGGTCAGGTCGGCGAACATCTGACCGTCGAACAGCTGCACGGTGCGGCCGGCGACACCGTCCCTCGGGCGTTCATGGAGTACGGTTTGACCATGGACGCCAAGGGCATCAAAATCGCTAAATTTCAGATGGTTATGATGGAGAAACTTACGTGATGCCTGAAGGTGGTAGTCGACCAGCAGCCGGCGGGCGCGGTCGAAAATAGCCGGTTCCGACGTGCCGCGCGGCCAGGCCAGCGCCGCCTTGACGGTGTCTTCGAGGACGGCGCGGGTGTCGGCCGGCATAGGCATTTCCGCCCACGGTCCGAAGGCCAATTTGGCCTCGCCGTCGGTTTCGAGCACGGCCATATCGACGCCGTCGAGCGAGGTTCCGGTCATAAAACCAAGGACTTTCATCATTTTCGCTGCTCCCGCACTTGACGCATAGGCGTTTATAGAGGCACACAAGCCACCCAAATCAGCCAGATACTGCACCCAAATCATGACCGATCAAAGCTTCAAATCCGATTTTCTGCGCACCCTGCAAGAGCGCGGCTTTATCCATCAGTGTACCGACGCCGAAGCGCTCGACACATTGGCGAGCGCAGGCATGATCACGGCCTATATCGGCTTCGACGCCACGGCGTCGTCGCTGCATGCCGGCAGCCTGGTACAGATCATGTTGCTCTACTGGTTGCAGCAGACGGGCCACAAGCCGATCGTCCTGATGGGCGGCGGTACGACCAAGGTCGGCGACCCGACCTTCAAGGATACGGCGCGGCCTTTGCTGAGCGACGAGCAGATCCAATCGAATATGGACGGCATCAAACGCGTTTTCACCAACTTCCTCAAGTTCGGCGAGACCGGTAATGACGCCGTCATGGTCAATAATGACGACTGGCTGTCGGGCTATGGCTATATCGAATTCCTGCGGACGTTCGGGACGCATTTCACCATCAATCGTATGCTGACCTTCGACTCGGTCAAGCTGCGGCTGGAGCGTGAGCAGCCGATGACCTTCCTCGAGTTCAACTACATGCTGATGCAGGCGGTCGATTTCCGCGAGCTCAACAACCGTTTCGACTGCGTCTTGCAGTTGGGCGGCTCGGACCAATGGGGCAATATCGTCAACGGCGTCGAGCTGACGCGGCGGATGAACACCAAGGCGGCGTTCGGTTTGACGACGCCGTTATTGGCGACGGCTTCGGGCGCCAAGATGGGCAAGACGATGAGCGGCGCCGTGTGGCTGAATGCCGACATGCTAAGCGCCTATGACTACTGGCAATATTGGCGCAACACCGAAGACGCCGATGTCGGGCGCTTCCTGCGTTTGTTCACCACCCTGCCGTTGGATGAGATCGCGCGGCTTGAGAAGCTGGAAGGCGCCGAGATCAACGAGGCCAAGAAGATTCTGGCCGATGAAGCGACACGCATGGTGCATGGGGCGGAAGCCTCGGCTTTGGCCCGCGATACGGCCCAAAAGGCGTTCGAACAAGGCGTGTTGTCGGCCGATTTGCCGACCGTCGAGGTCGAGGCTTTGGTGTTGGATGAGGGTATCATGCTGGCGGCTTTGGCGACGAAGATCGGTTTGACGGCCTCGAATGGCGAAGCCAGGCGTCTGGCCCAGGGCGGCGGTTTGCGCGTCAACGATGTGGCGATCACGGACGGCAATCAATTGGTTGGCAAGTCGGACCTGAATGCCGAAGGGGTGATCAAGATCTCCCAGGGCAAGAAGAAGATCGTCTTGGTGAAGCCGGTTTAAAGCGTGGCCAAGCTTAAGTAAGAACCCCTCACCCGGCATGCTAAAGCCTGCCACCCTCTCCCCTTGAAAGGGTAGAGGGGAAAGAAGCAGCGCTCCAAATGGGTTTAAAACCCAGTGTCGCCGGTGGGGCCGGTTTTGACGAAATGGCGGGCCTGTTTGCCGGCAATCATGACGTCATAGCCGTCGGTCGTGATGTGCCAAACGAGCTGCGGCGTTGCGTTGACGTCGGCTGTTTCCGGAAAGCGAATATCGTCGCCGGCACGATAGGCATAGCCCGGCAACAGGTCGCCCAGACTGTTGTAATAGGCATAGGCCAGGACACCCGGATCGCCGGCATCGCGATAGACCGTGACGCCCTCATAGACGACATTGTCGCCCTTGCGGACCTTGTGGATGTCCATGACCGCTTTGCCGCCCAAGGTAAAGCAATGCGTGTCGGTGGTGCCATCGGCGATATCGGCGCGGTAGCAGGACCCGGTAAGGCCGGCAAAAACGTCGGCGGGTTGTGCGATGGCAAGGGTGGCGGTCAACAGGACGGCAGTCAGCATGGCGATCCCCGGAATGAAGTGTTGCGCTTATTTCTTTGACTTTTTGGGCTTTTCCGGCCGCATGTCGTCGAGCATATCCTTGTAGTTCGGCAGGTCCAGCGGCGGAATGGCGTCCTTGCGCTCGCTGTCGAACGCTGCCTTGATAAACCCGGGCAGGACGAGCGACAAGGGATTCACGTCGACGAGCGGCGTCTTGTACGTGCCCTTGAGGTTATATTTCAGGCCGATCAGGCCCAGCCCCTTCGACTTCACGTCGCCGAACAGGGCGTTGATGCTGTAGGCCGGGATCAGGGTGCCGTTGAAATTCATCGTCTTGGCGTCGAGATCGGTCGTGCCCCAGACATTGATGCCGAGCGCCTCGCCCTTGGCATAGCCGTTGCGGATGAACAGCTCGTGGCCCTTGTAACGGACGGGGAAGTCGAAGTCGGAGAACAGGATGCCGTCGCCGACCAGGGTGTCGTTCAGGCCTTGCAAGGAGGCGACGGTCAGCAATTGGCCCAGCAGTGGGATCTGCTTGACGCGGATATCCTCTCCCTTGACCGAGGCGTCGACCTGGCCGTCCTGATAGACGCCGGCGATGGTGGCGTCGCCGCCCTTGACATTGGGAACACCGCTGAAGGTGCGGATCACGTCGCCGAGATCGCCTGTGTCCAGGCTGAACAGGCTGTAGGTGCCTTGCGATTTCAGCGCCAGGGTCATGGGACTGCCGTCGATGCTCAGGCCGGAGCCCTGGCCCTGGATGCCGCTCTTGCCGTCCCAGTTGACGTCGAGCTTGATCTGACGAAAGGCACCTTCCGGCGAGGTTTGCAGATTGGCCAGGTCGACGACCAGATGGGTGGGCTGGGTTTGGCCGGCCTCGGCCTGGGCGGCCTGGGTTTCGGTCGCCTTGACGGCCGAAGTGACGGCATCGGGCTTGCCGCCTTTGCCGTTGGAGGCATCCAGCCACGGCCGCAGATCGAGCTGCTGGCCGCTGATGGCGATGACGTTCGACGCCTGGTCCTTCACGGCGTAGAACTTGAAGTTCACATCGATGAAGTCTTTGAGGTAGAGGTTTGAAAAATCAGCGAATTCCAGGTCACCGCCCGGCGCGAACGAAGCCCGGCCATTGATGCGGATGCGGTCGCCGTTGCCTGTAATGCTGGACAGATTGAGGCCGTGGGCCACGGTGACATCGGTGCCCGGAGCGCCGCTGGAATCATCGAAGGACACCGCGAACTGCGCCGTCTCTCCCTCGGGTTTCTTCCAATCGGTCGCCTTGACGCCCATTTCGGCGCGGGAAGCGTCGAGACTGAGGACGGCGGCAGGCTGACCCGGCAGGTCGTAGAGGCTGAAGACCAGGCCGACGGGGCCGGCCACGCGCACGGGATCGTTGGTATAGCCGAGGACCGACAGGATGTCGGGGCTGACGTCGCCGCGCACCTGCAGCGTATAGGGCATGACCTTCCCCGGCACGACCATGGGGGGCGGTTCGGCTATACCGTGGGTGAACGGATGGATCGGCATGTCGAAGGCGATGGTCTGATCGAGCAGTTGCATGGTGCCGCTGAGCAGGCGGTCGGTCTGGCTCCATAGGACGGTGACCGGAACCGGCCGGGTGGCATGGAAGAATTGCGCCGGCAAGCCGAGCGTCGTCCAGTCGTCGGGCTGGACCGTCATGTCGAGCCGGCGGGCGACCTCGTCGCTGCCCGGAATTTCGCTCCAACCCAGGACGGCGTTCATCTTGTCGAGCTTCAGCAGGGCTTCCTTCGAGGCGCCGTCGAGCGAGATATTGACCGTCAGGTGGCGCGGCACGTTAAACATCGGCAGGGCGCCGTAGCCGATTTCGCGCGCTTCGTCCGGCGTAATGGTCGATTGATAGACCAGGCGCGGATGGGTGCCCTGGACATAGGCGATGTCGCCTGACAGGCTTTCAGCGTCGATTTCGCCGCTCCAGATGTCGCCGGAGCGCAACAGGGAAATGCGGGTCGGCAACTCGGCCTTCAAGTGTTCGAAGATCGGCAACCCTTGCGCCTCCATGCCATCGCGCAGGGTAAAGCCGTCGATGACGATCTGGGACGGGCGGTCGTCGCCTGCGCCCTGACTGGTATCGTCGCCGGTCCAGGTGACGGTGCCCTTGAAGATATCGGCGGTCACGGTCCCTTGCCCCTTGCCGTGCGCCATGGTCATCTGGCCGGTGATCGGCACAGGCACCTTGGGCGAGCCGCCGAACTGGGCGGCGTTGAAACTGCCCTTGAAATCTATGGCCTGGCTCTTCGGATTGAACTGGGTGTGGTAGCCGATATCGCCGGTATAGGGCCCGAGCTTGCCGGGACCGGTGACATCGAGCTTGTCGGCATGCATGTCGCCGGTGACGGTCACTTCGCCGTCCGTCARGTCCCAGCCGAGGGCCGCCTGTTTGAAGCCGCCCTGTTGGACGTGGCCGGTGAAGACGAGGCCCATAGTGCGTTCGTTGACCGGGCCCATGGTCGGAATATCGATATCGACATGGCCTTGCGCCGTGCCGCTGAGGCGCTCGCGCGTCAGGCCGTGCTTGCTGAGTTGGCCATCGGCCAGGGGATCGACGGCTTCGACGACCGCGACGACCTCGCCGTGGGCATCGATGACGATTTTGATGTGGGTATTCGGATTATGGAAATCGGCGATGTCGATCGTGCCGTGATCGAGGGCGACCTCACCCAATTGTCCGGTATTGGCGACCATGGAGAAGCTGTTGCCGAGGAGGATGCCGTGCCCCTGCAATTGGGTCGCGTGCTTCATGCGGTCCTCGATGGCGATCTCGGCGGCACGATAGTCGAAATCCAGGCGCAGATCGGCATCCTGCATCTGGTCCTTGGCGAAATGCCCCGGCGGCGCCTTCAACACGAAGTCGGCATTGGAAAAGTCGCCGGCGACAATGCGCTCGATCAGGCTGTGGCGCGTATTGGGCGCCATGTCTTCGGGCCAGAAGGCGAAAATCTCGCTCTTGCTGAAGTCGCCCTTCAGGGTCGCTGTCAGGTCGGCGCCCAACTGGCCCTTGTCATTGGTATAGAGCAAACCTTGGGTTTGCAGGGCAGCGCCGTTCATCTTGCCGCTGCCGCTGTCGATGATCAGGCGGTGGCGGTCCGGCACATAGGCGCCGCGGAAATGGGCCTGGGTCAGGGTCTGTTCAGCAAAGTCGTCGGCCAACCGACCGGTGACACGCGGGCCGCTGAAATCGTAGCGCACGGTGAAATCGCGCTTGGTCTTCTCGTCCGGCGCCTCGAGGCGGACCGTGCCCGAGAGGTCGGTATCGATCAGGTGCGATTTGACACGGAAGGTTTGGAATACGGCCGTGTGCTTGGCCGAGGCATAGGTCGCCTTGATGCGCGCTTCGTTGAAATCCTGACGGCGGCCGCCGATGCTGATATGGCCAGCGCCGGCATTGAGATCGAGCCACGCGCCCTGAAAACCCGGGCCCAGGGCGTAATCGATGCGTGCCAGCCCGTCGACCGGGGCGTCGAGCATGGCGAGGAAGCGCGTCGGGCCGACCGATGGGAAGACGCGGGCCGGATTAAGTTGGCCGACATTAGCGTTGATGAACGCGGTCTTCAAGCCGACGGCGGCATTGGCGTGGGCTTTCAAGGTGGCCGTGCTGCCGGCCGAAGCGCCCCCGGCAGGCGTAATCGCCAGGTCGATATGGGCTTCGACCTTGCGGCGCAGCTTGCTGAAATCGATGGTGGCAACCTTGGCTGTCCAGTCGAGCGGTGCACCTTCCTGGCTCAGCCGCAATTCGCCGTTTTTCAGGCTGACTTCACGGGCGAAACTGATCGGGCGGCCGAGTTTTTCCGGACCGACGAGATCGGCGAAGTATCGCCCCATGTCGGACGCTCCGCCGGGCGCACCGTGGGCGTCGAAACCGAGATCGTACTTGCCTTGTTTCGAGACGGAGGCGGCGACGAAAAAGTCCTCGGCCGTCAGGCGCGCCGGCGCCAGGTGCATCAAAAGGAGACTGTCGGCGGCGAGCGCCGTTTCCATCTTGCCGGCACGGGCAATGATGCGGTTGTGGCTGTCGCGGATCATCAGGTCCTGGAAGCGGAACCCGACGGCGCGAGCATCGCCGAACCAGACGAGGTCCAGGTGTTTGATACTGGCATGGGTATGCGGCAGCTTGTCCTCCAGACGCGACACGATGATCGAGCGCATGGCGTCGACATTGATCGGCCCCTGCGCCAGGCGCACGCCCAGGACGAGGAGCATCAACACCACCCATCCCAGCACGAACAGTCGCAGGCGCGATCTTATGAGGTCGAAAAGTCTCTTCACTTATCCTGGACTTGAGATGCCGGTTCTAGGAACCTTCGTGTTCTTGTGACTATAGACGCGCGGCAACAAAACAGCGTTAAGATGCCACGACTCCTTCCATCTTTCTTTAGTCACTTAAGCGAGGCAATGTCATGGCGAAATCGCCAAAAAGCGTATCCAATCCAGTAACATCTTTCGTTTCCTGGCCGGCGCCGGATTTCACCTTGCCAGCGAGCGACGGTACGAGCGTGCATCTCGCCGATCTGCGCGGTCAATGGGTGGTGCTGTTTTTCTACCCTACCGACAATACACCGACCTGCACTCAGGAAGCTTGCGCCTTTTCGGAGGCCGCGGGCGAGTTTAAAAAGCTGGGCGTGCGGCTTTACGGCCTGTCGAAGGACAGCCTGAAGGATCACGACAAATTCATCCGCAAATATGGGCTCAGCATGCCTTTGCTGTCCGACGAAAGCACAGCGACGATCGCCGCCTACGGGGCCTGGGGCGAGAAAAGTCTTTATGGCCGGGTCTATATGGGCACGGACCGGTCGACCTATCTGATCGATCCCGAAGGTATTGTCAGATATGCCTGGCGCAAGGTTAAGGTTAAAGCGCACGTTGAGGAAGTCTTATCGACCCTGAAATCCCTGATGAATTGAAAAGAGCAAGGTTAACAGAACTGTTATGTAACATAAGTGTGACGGCATCGATCTTGAAAAGGCCATGTTCGTGAACTTCAAATTGGGACACGCGCATGATGCCGATATCAAACCTGCTGTATCTGTTAATTTTTTTGATTTACATGTCGGCCACCGTCGCTACTGTGAGAGTTAGACCTTGCACAGTCCGCCTCACAAAGGCATAATTAACAAAAGGTTTAGGTGCTGGCGGTGATGCGTAATAAAAGCTCTGAAAGCGAAGGCGATTGGCTGGATCATGTCCTGCCGGAACGCCAGCTTTTCATACGCTCGGGTGGGGAAACCAAGGGTATTATCCTCAGTCCGGGCAAGCAACTGGTCCTGATCGTCTTCTTCTCTGTGCTGATCACCTGGCTGGCGATCAGCACGGGGTTCACCATATTTTTCGCCGCCGCCCACGGCACAAGTTCCGAAAACCAGATCCGCATGATGAAGGCGCAATCCGAGCGCTGGATCGCCGATCGCCAAGCCCGTCTCGATATCGCCACGCAACAGGCAACCGCCAATTCCGGCTCGCTGGAAGACCTGGCCAAGACGGTCGAGAACCGCAACAACGCCCTGATTAAGATCCTTACCGACTTCAAGGGCGTGCCCGGCGCCGCCGTCGCTATGGCCCCTACACCGATCGATGACAGCCTGCCGCCGATTGAGCGCATCTATTCCGTCCGCGCCGAACAGGAACGCATGGTCAGCCAGGCCGAGGTCTTCGCCAAGACGCGCGCCGAACGCCTGCGCCTTGCCTTCCGCCTGGCCGGTCTCAACCCCGCCTCGTTCGCCGGCAGCGGTACGGGCGGCGTCCTGACCAGCGCCAAGGACAACAAATCTCTGGCCAATCTCCTGGGCGTCGATCTCGACTTCGCCGAACGCGTGCGCAACGCCGCCATGGATTTGTCGGATATGCGCGGCCTGCAGGACAGCTCCAACCGCCTGCCCTTCGGCCGTCCGACCATCGGGACGCGTGAAACCTCAGGCTTCGGCGTACGCTTCGATCCGTTCAACCATACGCCGCGCTTCCATGAAGGCCAGGACTTCGCCGGCCCCTATCTCACGCCGATCTATTCGACCGCACCCGGCATCATCTCCTTTGTCGGCGTTCGCACCGGTTACGGCAATGTTGTCGAGATCGACCACGGCAACGGCTTCAAGACACGTTTCGCCCACCTGGCGTCGTTCAATGTCCATCCCGGCCAAAGAGTCGCTGTCGACCAGCGCATCGCCTCGATGGGTAATACCGGCCGCTCGACCGGTACGCACCTCCACTACGAAGTTTGGATTAACGGCCGCCCCCAAAACCCCGCACGCTTTTTAAAGGCAGGAGACTATGTTCAACAAAACCAGTAAACCCGCGTCGCCGGCTGCAAAACCGCAGCCCGTCCCCACCCCGGTGGTCGAGACGCCCAATGTCAATGCCGTGCGTCGTCCCGCGGGCGCCCGCCCATCCTCCAGCCTGGGCGCCGGCCTGATCATCGATGGTAATGTCACCGGTTCCGGCGACCTGCATCTCGACGCCGTCGTGCGCGGCGACGTCAAGGTCGACCACCTGACGGTCGGCGAGTCCGGCAGTATCGAAGGCAAGGTCGACGCCGAGACCATCGAAGTGCGCGGCCGCATCGTCGGCGCCATCACCGGCAAGCAGGTCAAGTTGCAGGCCACCGCCTATGTCGAAGGCGACATCACGCACGAAGCCCTGGCCATCGATGTCGGCGCCTATTTCCAGGGCCGCTGCCTGCAGTCGCGCCGTCCGGAACCGGCACCTACCGTCGCCGCACCGACGACGCCGATTTCCGATTACGGCACCCCGTCGCTCGGCACCTATGACATGAACGCGCTGTCCGACCTGAAATAAGCATCCTGCGCCACCTAAGTTTTAAAAGAGCCGAAAAAGATATTGATCTTTTTCGGCTCTTTGCTTTCCAGTGATCCTTTCGAATCCCTCGCCGATTATCTCCACCGCGGTCCCCATTATGACAGATACCCCGTCCGCGCGAACCTCACAGGCAGACGCCGTACCCGCCGGTGGCAAACGCCGCCCGCCGCTGACCCTGCCGGCCTTCTGGTTCATTTTCAAAGAAACCCTGCGCGAATGGAATGACGATAACGTACCGCGCCTGGGCGCCGCCCTGGCCTTTTACAGCATGCTGTCGATCGGGCCACTGTTGCTCATCGTCATTTCGATGGCCGGGCTTGCCTTTGGCCGCGATGCCGTTTCGGGCTATATTTTCGGCGAGATCCGCGGTCTGGTCGGCGATACTGGCGCCGAGGCCATCCAGAATATTCTCGCTCACTCGCATAATCATGCCGCCGGCATTATCGCCACCATCATCGGCATCGTAACCCTGATTATCTCCGCCACCGGTTTCTTCGCCCAGCTTCAGGACGCGCTCAATACCATCTGGAACGTCAGCGGTCAGCAAAATGGCCACTGGACCTTTTTCATCAAGAAGCGCCTGCTGTCGTTCGCCATGATCCTCGGTATCGGCCTGTTGCTGTTGATCGCGCTCGTCGTGTCGGCAGGACTGACGGCGCTCAGCCATATCATATCGAGTTTCGTGCCGGATTTCGTCATGCACGGCCTGACGCTCATCCTCGACTTCGTCGTCGTCACCGTGCTGTTCGCCATGATTTTCAAGATACTGCCGGACGTCAAGATCAAGTGGCGTGACGTCATCATCGGCGCCGCCATGACGGCGCTTTTGTTCTCGTTCGGCAAGCTGCTGATCGGCATCTATCTCGGCCGCAGCGCCTTCAGCTCGACCTATGGCGCGGCCGGTTCGCTGATCGTCGTCCTGGTGTGGATCTATTATTCGACGCAGATTTTCTTTCTTGGGGCTGAGTTCACCCAGGTCTACAGCCGTTATATGGGGTCGCAGATCGTGTTGAAGAAAGGCCGTCGCAGGGAGGTTGCCCATATCAAGGTGGCGACAGACGGTTCCCATGCCGCGGATGCTGCCGAGGTGGTCAATGTGGCCAAAACGGCGGGCCATGCGGAACACGCCGAGCCGAAGCTTTAGCCAGGGTCACAGACCCTGGACCCGAAACCAACGCGTGTCAGCGATAGTGTTAAACTTCGGCGCCGTCGCGTGTCACGCCGACACGCTGCGCCAGGGAGGCACCCATGAAGGCGTCGAGATCGCCGTCGAGGACACCCTGGGTGTCTGAGGTTTCAACATTGGTGCGCAGGTCCTTGACCATTTGATATGGCTGCAGAACGTAGGAACGGATCTGGTGGCCCCAGCCAATGTCGGTCTTGGAGTCTTCGAGGGCTTGTTGGGCCGCTTCGCGCTTCTGCAATTCCTGTTCGTACAAGCGGGCGCGCAGCATCTTCCACGCTTCGTCGCGGTTGGCGTGTTGCGAACGGCCGGCCTGACAGGCGACGGCGATGCCGGTCGGAATGTGGGTCAGGCGGACGGCGGAGTCGGTCTTGTTGATGTGCTGACCGCCGGAGCCCGAGGCGCGGTAGGTGTCGGTGCGGACGTCGGCCGGATTGATGTCGATGACGATGGTGTCGTCGACGACCGGATAGACCCAGACCGAAGCGAACGAGGTGTGGCGTTTGGCGTTGGAATCGAAGGGCGAAATACGCACCAGGCGGTGAACGCCGGCCTCGGTCTTCAGCCAGCCATAGGCGTTTTCGCCCTTGATCAGCAGGGTAATCGATTTGATGCCGGCCTGTTCGCCCTGGGTTTCTTCCTCGACCTCGATCGTCATGCCGTGGGCGGTCGCCCAGCGCGTATACATGCGCAGCAGGATGCCGGCCCAGTCATTGGACTCGGTGCCGCCGGCGCCGGAATTGATTTCGAGATAGGCGTCGTTGCCGTCGGCTTCGCCGCTCAACAGGGCTTCCAGTTCGGCGCGGCCGGTGCGCGCCTTCAGGTCTTTCAGCAGATTGCGGGCTTCGTCGACCAGGCTTTCGTCGCCTTCCATATCGCCGAGTTCGGCGAATTCGATGGCGTCCTTCAGCTCTTTTTCGATGGTGCGGACGGCTTCGACCGATGCATGCAGCTTATTACGTTCACGCATCAAGGTCTGGGCCGCTTCCGGCTTGTCCCACAGGGTCGGGTCTTCCGACTTGGCGTTCAGTTCATCGAGACGTCTTAGTGCGACATCCCAGTCAAAGACGCCTCCTGAGCAGCCCGATGGACTGCTCGATCTCGGAGGCACTGCTCTCGATATCCAAACGCATGGTCAATTCCTAAAATTCAGAGAGGCGGGTTTATCGTTCCGCGCCCCCGAACGCAACCCCTACTCTTCTTGTCACAAGGATTCGTGGCGTTCGGGTGAGTCGAAAATTATTAGCTCTTGAGGACCTGGGGCCGCCTAGGTGCCGCGACGTGTACTCATGTACACGAGCAAGCGCGCACAAGGAGATGATGATTTGCAGACCGCCCCAACGCCACGAACTCAGTAGAGGTTGGCGGCGTCGTCTACGGTCTTTTTGGGTTTCACCGGCGGTGGCGGGTCTTCGGCCGGCACGACGGTCACAGGCCCCTCATCGCCGTCATCCTTCCAAGTGTCGAGATAAGGCTTGGGGCCATCCTCGGCGTCGGGCGAATAGTCGTATTTCGGCTCGGTACCCGGCTTGAAGGCTTCCTCGATACCGCGCACCGAGACAAAGACGGCATCGCGCGGCTTGGGGAAATCCTTCTTCGGCTTGCCGACATTGGCATTGCGCATGAAGTCGATCCATATCGGCAGGGCCGCGACCGCACCGGTTTCATGCTCGCCCAGGGACCGGTTGTCGTCGAAGCCGACATAGACGCCGACGACGAGGTCGGTGCTGAAGCCGACGAACCAGGCCGAGCGGAAATCGTTGGTCGTGCCGGTCTTGCCGCCGATCGGGAAACCCAGCACCTTGGCCGCCGCCGCGGTGCCGCGAATGGTGACGCCCTGGAGGAAACTGTTGATCTGGTAGGCGGTGATCGGATCCATGACCTGCTGGCCCTGGGGCAGCAGATGCGGGCTTTCGAGGCCATTGAAAGGATCGGAACAGGCGGTCGGGCAGACACGTTCGTCGGCGCGGTAGATGACCTTGCCGTCGCGGTCCTGGACTTCGTCGATCAGGTGCGGCTTAACCTTGCGGCCGCCGTTGACGAAGATCGAATAGGCGTCGGTCAGGCGGTAGGGTGTCACTTCGCCGGCGCCCAGCACCATCGACATTTCCGCCGGCATGGAGTCGAGCACGCCGTAATCGACGATCTTCTGCGTGACCGTCTTGATGCCGACCTTTTGCGCCAGGCGCACGGTCATCAGGTTGCGCGACAGTTCGATGCCGCGGCGCAGGGGCTGCGGGCCAAGATAGTCGTGCTCATAGTTTTCCGGCGACCATACCTTGCCGTCGCCCCCCATCATCGAAATCGGACCGTCTTCGACGATTGAGGCGGGGGTGAAGTCTTTTTCGAGCGCCGCGGCATAGACGAAGGGCTTGATCGACGAACCCGGCTGGCGTTCGGCCTGCGTGGCGCGATTGAATTTGGACAGCGAGAAGGAATAGCCGCCGACCAGGGCCATGATGCGGCCGGAATAGGGATCGATGGCGACCATGGCGCCGTTAACCGCCGGCAGTTGACGCAGGTGATAGCCTTCGGGCGAGGCCTCGACGAATACCAGGTCGCCCGTCTTCAAACCGCGGCCGGCAAAGGCCCAGGCGACGTCGGAGCTCAGGAGATGACCGGTACCGCCGGCCGCCAGCTCGACGCTGACGGACCCGCGCGACGCCGCCGTGACGATGGCCTGCTGCCAGTTCGGCCGCTCGGCCGGACCGTCGTGCTGCAGGGCGATGGATTGCCAGTTGCTGTTGGGCGATTCATTGCCGAAGCCGCCGCGCCAGCCGTGGCGCCGGTCATAGACTTCGAGCCCGTTCATCAGGGCGGCGCGTGCCATGGTTTGAAGCTTCGGGTCGAGCGTCGTCTTGACGTAATAGCCGTCGGTATAGATGCTGTCGTTGAACAGCTTCTTGGCGCGCAGTTCGACTTCGCTGACGAAATAGTCGGCGTCCTGGTACTTGGCGCGCAAGGGCTTGGACTGGATGACCAGGTCTTCCTTCATCGCCGCCAGGGCCTCGGCCTTGGTGCACCAACCGGCCTTTGTCATTTCGCCGATAACCCAGTTACGGCGGGCGATGGCAGCGTCCTTGTGGTTCGACGGGCGATAGTTTTCCGGGCCCTTGGGCAGCGCCCCAAGAAACGCCATTTCGGCAAGGTCGAGCTCATCGACAGATTTGCCGAAATAGTTGAAGGCCGCCGCGCCGACGCCGTAGGAACGATAACCGAGATAGATGTCGTTGAGATAGAGCTCGAGAATCTGTTCTTTCGACAGCGAATTTTCCAGCCGCCGCGCCAGGATGACTTCCTTCAGCTTGCGGCCGACGGTGCGTTCATTATTCAGCAGCAAGTTCTTGGCGACCTGCTGGGTGATGGTCGAGCCACCTTCGAAACGCTTGCCGCGCAACAGGTTGAAGACGTTTTTGGCCATGGCGCGCGACACGCCGCCGACGTCGACGCCGTTGTGACTGAAGAAGTTGCGGTCTTCGGCGGCGAGGAAGGCCTGGGCCAGTTTCGGCGGTATGCGGTTGTAGGGAACATAAACCCGGCGCTCTTGACCGTACTCGCCGATCAGGGTGCCGTCCCAGGCGAAAACGCGGGCGGAGGTGACCGGATGGAAGTCGGCCAGTTCAGAGCCATCAGGCATGTCATGGAACAGCCACGCGGCATAGATGGCTATGGCGAAACCCGCCAAGCCCACAATGGTCATCGCGGCAACGCCTGCCATCTGGAACCAACGCTCGGACGACCTTAACAAACAACCTCCACAGTCAGCACCAAGCACGCAGCCTCGGAGCTTGCGTGTCGATTTAACCATTACACTTAGCAAACCCCGCGTCAGAGGCAAAGCTATTCGGAAAAATTTCATTGCCGGGACAGCGTCCCCGCCAAACAGGGAGGCCGAACGAGGCCGCGATAATGAAAAAGGCCCCGCGCGACAGCGCAGAGCCCTTTATTTTCAGACCTTTATCGCGGGTTTTTAATTCAAGCCGGCAAATGAGGCATAACGGACATCATTGGCGAAATATTGGTCGATCGCCTTGGCCACCTGCCCCATCATCAGCGCGCGGTGCGCCGAATCATTGAGCATGGTTTCGTCACGCGGATTATTGACGAAGCCCATTTCCAGAAGGACGGCCGGGACGTCGGGCGCCAGCAGGACGACGAAGCCGGCCTGGCGCAGATTGCTCTTCAGCAAGGGAGTCGAGCCGCCGATGTGATCCATGACCAGCTGGGCGAAAGTAGCGGAGCGGTTCTTGGTGGCGCGCTGGGTCAGGTCGATCAGGATACGGTTGACTATGGCGTCGGCGCCGTTGGGCTGGTCGGCCAGGGACCAGTCGCCCTTGACCATGGCCTTCCTGGCGGCGCGTTCGGTGCCGGAGTCGGACAAGGTGTAGATGGAGGCGCCACTGGTACCGCCGTCGCCACCGGAGTCCGAGTGTAACGAGATGAACAGATCGGCGTTGGCCGAACGGGCGATGCGGACACGGGCCGGCAGGTCGACAAAGGTGTCGGTGTCGCGCGTCATGATGACATTATAACGGCCAGTCTTCAGCAGGGCGTCGCGCAGGGCCTTAGCGGCGGCCAGGTTGACGTCCTTTTCAAGGGTCGTGCCGCCGTGGGCGCCCGGATCCTTGCCGCCATGGCCGGCGTCGATGATGATCGTCTTCTTGTTATTGGTCGTGACGGACGCCAGTTCGGTCTGTTGGTGAGCGAGCGGCGTGGCAATCACTGGAACGGGCGCCGGCTGCGACACGGAGGTGTCGGCGCCCTTCGGCACCACGTCGATGACATAGCGATAGACGCTGATGCCGTCGGCCGGCGGCAGCAGGAAACGGCGATAGATGCGCGATTCCTTGTTGAAGCTGAGTTTGAGGCGGGTGCTGCCGGCGATATTTTCGATCTTCCAGCCGGCGATCAGCCCCTGGGCGCCGCCCGTGACGGCCTTGCCGACGCCGACGTCGGGGAGCGCCAGAACCTGCTGATCGTATTGATCTTCGCGGGTCACCAGCTTGGCGGCCACGGTCTTGTCGAGCTCGATAACGATGCGCGTTTGCGTCGCATCGCCGCCCAACCGGACCTTGACCACATTGCCGGAAACATTTTCCGCCGCTGCCGGCTGGGCCAGGCCCAGTGAAACACACATCACGCCGGCGGCCATGGCGCCCCACGCCATTTTCGCGGTACTCCGAACGCTACACCCAAAAACGCTACCCAAAGCCTTGAACCTTCGGTTCATGCACGACTCCAACCACCACGTCCGGCATATTTTACAGCGGACCTATTGTTGAAGCCACTATGACGCATGGTTGTAGAAATACGATTAAATGTTACAGTTTTTTCCCCCTTAACTTATTTGGTTGCCAAAGGGTTAAGAAAAAGTTCGCATTTCATTGTATAACGCCGGTTGTGAATACCGGGCGTGGCCGGCCGGGACCTCCGGCGCAGCGCCCCGGACACACCGCGCAAAAGAAATCGGTTGACCTGCTCGCCTTTTTGCCGACATGTTGCAAATTGGTATCGCCTGTTCGAGTCCGGCCATAAGCGCAGACTTTGTGTCATCCCGAACGCCGGCGAACCTTGTGATGACGGGGCTGCGGTATTATCTCGTTTTCAGGTTTGGGCCAAAGCCCGGCGATGGAAGCGCTGAACTCTCACCCGGACCCGAAACCACGCCCTATTAAAAATGTGCGCTCTTCATAAAGCGCAACGCGTACGGAACAATAACTTATGGGCAGTGCCTTGAACATCCTCAACGGATTTTCAGCGAGACCCGGCATCCTGCGAGATGCCTGTGCACGCGCACGCCTTCACACCCCCTATCAGCGCCACGCCCTTGCGGCCTCCGTCACCGACGGATGGCTCGCCGCGTTCGAGCGCTTCGGAGATACTTTTAATGTCCAAGACAATGTTAATCGACGCGACCCACACGGAAGAGACCCGTGTCGTCGTGCTCAACGGCTCGCGAGTTGAAGAATTTGATTTCGAAAGCCACGCCCGCAAACAACTCCGCGGCAATATTTATCTTGCCAAGGTCACGCGCGTAGAGCCCAGCCTCCAGGCGGCCTTCGTCGAATACGGCGGCAACCGTCATGGTTTCCTCGCCTTCAACGAAATCCATCCCGACTATTACCAGATCCCGGTCGCCGACCGCGAGAAGCTGATGGCCGAACTGGCTCAGCAGGCCGCCGCCAATAACGGCCACGGCAGTTCGCACGACGATGACGACGAAGACGAGGACGATCACGACGATGGCGACGACCTGCCAGACGAAGAACGCCGTCTGCGCCAGCACCTGATCCGCCGCTACAAGATCCAGGAAGTCATCAAGCGCCGCCAGATCCTTCTCGTTCAGGTCGTCAAGGAAGAACGCGGCAACAAGGGCGCGGCCCTCACCACCTATATGTCGCTGGCCGGGCGCTACTGCGTCTTGATGCCCAATACAGCGCGCGGTGGCGGCATTTCGCGCAAGATCACCAATGCGCCGGATCGCAAGCGCCTGAAGTCGCTGGTACAGAGCCTGGATGTGCCGCACGGCATGGGCTTGATCGTGCGCACCGCCGGCGCCAAGCGGACCAAGCTCGAAATCAAACGCGATTACGACTATCTGCTGCGCGTGTGGGAAACCATTCGCGAGACCACCCTGCGTTCGAACGCGCCGGCCCTGATCTATGAAGAAGAAGACCTGGTCAAACGCGCCATCCGCGACCTGTTCGACAAGGATTTCGACGGAGTCCTGGTCGAGGGCGAAGAGGGCTACAAGTCCGCCAAGGACTTCATGCGCATGATCATGCCGTCCCAGGCCAAGAAGATTCAGCTCTACAAGGCCAATGCGCCGTTGTTCGCGCGTTACGGCGTCGAAGACCTGATCTCGAAGATATACTCACCGAACGTGCCTCTGAAGTCGGGCGGCTATCTGGTCATCAACCAGACCGAAGCCCTGGTCGCCATCGACGTCAATTCCGGCAAGTCGACCAAGGAACGCAATATCGAGGCCACGGCCTTGAAGACCAATATGGAAGCGGCCGAGGAAGCTGCGCGCCAGATGCGCCTGCGCGACCTGGCCGGCCTGGTGGTCATCGACTTCATCGATATGGATGAGCCGAAGAACAACCGCGCCGTCGAAAAGAAACTGAAGGACGCGTTGGCCGAAGACCGCGCCCGCATCCAGATGGGCAAGATTTCCGGCTTCGGCCTGATGGAAATCAGCCGCCAGCGCCGCCGTACCGGCTTCCTGGAAGGTACGACCATCGTCTGCCCGCATTGCGAGGGTCAGGGCCGTATCCGCTCGGTCGACTCGGCCGCTCTCTCCGTCATGCGCGCCATCGATATGGAAGCCATGCAGAACGGCGCCGGCGCCATCACCGTCAAGGTGCCGATGGATATCGCCCTCTATATCCTCAACGAAAAGCAGGTCCACCTGGCCAAACTGCGCCTCGAATGGGGCCTGAAGGTCAATATCGAGATCGACACCGATCTCGGCCACACCGAAATGGCGATCGTCCGCACGCTCAATGCAGATGAGGTCGATTTCGTGCCGCCGGTCCGTCCGGAACCCATCGCCTTCGACACCACGCCCGACGTCCCCGAGGAAGCCGACGAAGACGAGGACGACGAAGCGGCGATCGAACGCGAAGACACGGACGACGACGAAGCCTCCGAGCGCGTTGAGAGCCGCGAACCGCGCCGCGAACGTGAAGGTGGACGCGACGATAGCGATCGCAAGGGCAAGCGCCGCCGTCGCCGCCGCGGTGGCAGAGACCGTGACACCGACGAACGTCCTGCCAACGCCGCCCAGGCCCCGGTTGGTGACGCCACTGAAGGCGACGACGACGGTGAAGAGGCCGACGACGGCAGCGACGACTTCCGCAAGGGCCGCCGCCGCCGCGGTCGCCGCGGTGGCCGCCGCGCCGGGTTCGAGAACCGTCCGCGTGAAACCTATAGCTGGGTCCGCGCCCGTACGCCCTCGCTCGAAGCCCCCTATGTCTGGATCGACCCGTTCGAAGAGCAGCAGAAGCGTTTCGAGAACGAGCGTCCGCGCCATGAAGCCCCGGTCCAGGCCCAGGACGTTGTCCAGGAAGGCCCGCTCGGCGCCGAAAGTACGCAACCGACCTCACTGGTGCCCGAAGCCCTGCGCGACCAACCGGCGCCCAAGCGCCAGCGCCCGCCGCGCCGTTCAAGGGGTGGTGTCGACGCCGCCAATCCGGTGGCGCCCGACCAGTCGGAATCGTTGACGACCGCCCCCATGCCGACCTCGCATGACGTCGACTCCGGTGTCACGCCCGACCTCGAGCCTGAATCCGCCGCCTCGATCGCTCCGATCGCCGGTGCTGAAATTCCGGCCGAAGTCGGCGACATGGCCGAACCCGTGATCGCCGAAGCCGTGGAAGCGGCCCCGCCCGTCCGCAAAAGCCGCAGCCGCAAGAAGGCCGTGCCCGAAGCGGTGGCCGAAGCGCTTGCGGTTGAAGCACCGGTCCCGGCACCCGTAACGGAAAAGGTTCTCGAAACCGTCGCCGTCGCCGCGCCCGAACCGGTCGCCGCAGAGCCCGTCTCGGCCGAGCCGGATCCGCACGAAATCGCCGCTCCGCCCGAAAAGCCCAAGCGCGGCTGGTGGCGCCGGTAGGGCCTCGGGCCCTACACCCGATAGCGACGCTATCCGATGCCGGTTCACGCCAAGAACCGGTATCGGATGCGTCCAAGTGAATCGAGTGAAAATTGTTCATAGTCGGTTCATCCGACAGGCCTTAGATTTGTCACGCTTGCTCCCTACATAAAGCGTAAGCCAGGCTGCTACGGATCACTCACGTCATGGACGTCATTGCACTGCTTTCCCGCGCCAAACCTATGACTCGGGTTTTGACCGGCGGCGCCCTCGCCCTGACGGCTCTGGCGCTTGTCTACACGCCGGCCCTCGCCCAGGACGATCCGGGCAATTCGCAAAACGTCATCCGCGACACCGAAATCGAAACCTTCCTCAAGACCAAGACGACACCGGTCCTTGACGCCGCCGGGCTCGACTCGTCCAAGGTTCATTACTTGCTCATCGCAAGTGACGATCTCAACGCGTTTTCCACCTTCCATCTCACCATCGGTCTCAATACCGGCCTGATCATGCAGGCCGATACGCCGAACCAGTTGTTCGGGGTTATCGCCCACGAAACCGGCCACCTTAGCGGCGGCCACATGATGCGTACCGACGAAGTCGAGCGCGCTGGTCGTGCGCCCATGGCCATTTCTCTGGGCCTCGGCGTCATCGCCGCCCTGGCCGGTGCACCGGCCGCCGGGGCCGGTATCATGGCGTCGTCGCCGACCTTCGGCGCCCTGGGGTCACTGCATTACATGCAGACCGAGGAGTCGGCCGCTGACGTCGCCGGTGTCAAGGCCATGGAAAAGGCCGGGATGTCCGGCAAGGGCCTGGTCGATTTCTTTTATAAATTCCGCAGTGTCGAGCTGTTTTCCGACGCTGAGCGCTACGAATTTTTCCGCACTCACCCGCTGTCGCGCGAACGTATTCAGGCCTTGCAGGGCTTCGCCAGCAAGCAGCCGCATTACAATGTCGTCGACACACCCGAGACCATCGCCCAGTTCGATATCGTCAAGGCCAAGCTGTCGGGTTTCCTCAACGAACCGCTCAAGACCTTCCAGACCTATCCTTTAAGCGACACCTCCTACCCCGCCCGCTATGCCCGCGTCATCGCCACCTATAAGCAGGGCAATTGGGACAAGGCCCTGGCTGACCTCGACACGCTTCTGACCGAACAGCCGAACAATCCCTATCTGTGGGAGTTGAAGGGCCAGATCTATTTCGAAACCGCCCGTCCCGCCCTGGCCAAGCCGGCGCACGAAAAGTCGGTCTCGCTGATGCCCCAGGCCCCGCTGCTGCAGCTCAATCTCGGCCAGACCCTGATCGCGCTGGGCGACAAGGACGATCTCAACGAGGCTGTCGAGCACCTGCAGGAATCGATCAAGTACGAAGAAGACGACGGCTTTGCCTGGGCGCAACTGGCCCAGGCCTATGACGCGCTGAACAAGCCGGGCGAGGCGCGCCTTGCCACCGCCGAGTCCCAGTTCTATAGCGGCGACTACGAAGCGGCGCGCACCTCGGCGGTGTGGTCGCAGAAATATCTCGACTCCGCCTCGCCCGAATATCGCCGCGCCCGCGATATCGTTCTGACCACCTCATCCGAACTCGGCATCGATCCTGTCGAAGGCGAAACCAAGCGCCGCCATAATTGAAAGCCCCAAGTGACCGAAGAAACCCCGACGACCGAGAACCCCGCCCTCAAAGCCTCGCCTGCAAGCTTTCTCACTGAAGTCTTTTCGCAAGCCAATATCACGACAGGCCTGGCGGTTTTCGCCGTCATCCTGGCCGCAGCGCCCTATGTCGTGCCGCAATTGCAAGCCTATCAGGTTCAGCGCGGTTTGATGGCGCAACCGGCCATGATCGAAGCCGCTCAGGTCAAGTTGCAGAACCAACGCGTCGCCGACAAGGCCAAGGACATGGCCGTACAAATCAAGGCGCGTCATGACTCGATCTTCAACGACAAGTCCGATCCGGTGATCAATCCCGCTGGCAAGATCAAGGTCGTCGAATTTCTCGATTATCAATGTGCTTACTGCCGTGCCGCGACGCCGGCCTTGCACGCTTTCCTGGCTGAAAATCCGGATGTCCAACTGATCATCAAGGAGTACCCCGTCGTCCACCCGCCCTCGTCGGTGACCCTGGCGGCTTACGGCATGGCGGCCTATCAGGGCGGCCATTACGACAGCGTCCACTATGCCTTGCTGACCGAAAAGATCGAGACCCAGACGGCGATGAACGCGGTTCTGACGCGCGCCGGCCTCGATCCGGAAGCGGCCAAGGCGGCGGCGACGTCGAAAGCCGTCACCGACCATATCAATCGCACGATCCAATTGGGCAACGACCTGGGCATCGACGGCACGCCGACCTTTATCGTCGGCAATACGTCGATCGACGGCGCGCGTATCGAGGACCTGAAGGCCGCGGTGGAAGCTGTCCGCGCGGGGAAGTAGAGGCTAAATCAAGCCGCCAAGGGGCGATGACGGATCGGCGTACATCTTCCGTGCCATGCGGCCGGCGAGATAGGCTTCGCGGCCGGCAATGACGGCGTGTTTCATGGCGACGGCCATGCGGATCGGGTCCTGGGCGCCGGCGATCGCTGTATTGGTCAGGACGGCGTCGCAGCCCAGTTCCATGGCGATGACCGCGTCCGACGCCGTGCCGACGCCGGCATCGACCAGGACCGGCACCTTGGCCTGTTCGACGATCAGCCGGACATTGACGCGGTTCTGGATGCCGAGCCCCGAGCCGATCGGAGCGGCCGCCGGCATGATGGCCGCGGCGCCGGCTTCTTCGAGACGCTTGGCGAAGACGACGTCGTCGGTGCAATAGACCATGACGTCGAAGCCGTCCTTGACCAGCAGTTCCAGCGCCCGCAAGGTTTCAGGCATGTCGGGATAGAGGTGGACACTGTTCGACAGCACTTCGAGCTTGACCAGGTTCCAGCCGCCGGCCTCGCGCGCCAGGCGGAGCGTCCGGACGGCGTCTTCGCCGGTGAAACAACCGGCGGTGTTGGGCAGGAAGGTGAAACGTTCCGGCTTGACGAAATCGGCCAGCATGGGCTGGGTGGGATCGCTCATATTGACGCGGCGCAGGGCCACGGTGACGATCTCGGCGCCAGAGGCTTCGGCGGCGGAGGCGTTTTGGGCATAGTCCTTATATTTGCCGGTGCCGACGATCAGGCGCGAGGTAAAGGTACGACCCGCCACGGTCCAGCTGTCCGCAACCTTAGTTTCGCCTAAAGTATCCGCCATCATCCGCCTCCAACAAAATGTACGATTTCCAGCTGGTCGCCATCAGCCAGGCCTGTTGCCAGGTAGAGCGACCGCGGAACGATTTCACGGTTGCGTTCGACCGCAACCTTGCGGCTGTCCAACCCGATGTCATCGATCAACGACGCCACATTGGAGGCCGTAACCTCCCTGTCCTCGCCGTTCAACACTATTTTTACCATCTTTATGCCAGTTTTTTTGAGCTAAACCCTTAGCCAAACGCGCTTGTGCTTGTGACAGGCGGGCCAAACCTATACAAGACCCCCTTCGCAACCGCACGCAGGTTTCATGTCAACAGTTTCGCCGTCACGTTCCATATATGTCTTGAACGGCCCGAATCTCAACCTGCTTGGGGTCCGTGAGCCGGAAATTTATGGCTACACGACCCTGGCCGACATCGAATCACGCTGCCGGGCCCTGTTGGCCGACACTGGCTATCCGCTCGTCTTTCGCCAGAGCAACCACGAAGGCGAACTGATCGACTGGATTCACCAGGCCCGCGAAGACGGCTGCGCCTTGATCATCAATCCGGCAGGTTACGGTCATACCTCGGTCGCTCTCCTGGATGCGCTCAAGGCCTTGACCATTCCGGTGATCGAATGCCACCTCTCCAACCCACAAACGCGCGAGCCTTTCCGGCATCACTCTTATGTGTCGCTTGCGGCCAAAGGGATTGTTGCAGGATTTGGCGCAGTTGGTTATGAACTGGCCATCCAGGCGGCGCTCGCCCTCGTAAAGTAATTAGAGTCTTATTCCACAAGACTTTTTTCAAGGTTTTCCCATGACGACAGCTAAAACCCCCGTTGATTCGATCGACCCTAAACTGGTGCGCGCCCTCGCCGACATCCTGAAGGAAACCGAACTGACGGAGATCGAAGTCGAGCAAGGTGCGCTGAAGATCCGCGTCGCCCGTCAGCTGACGGCCGCCCCCACCGTCACCTATAGCGCGGCGCCGGCCGCCGCTCCCGTAGCCGCCGCGCCCGCCCAGGCTGCGCATGCCGAAACGCCCGCCGCAGCAGCCCCGGCCGCCGTCGCCAAGGACGCCATCAAGTCCCCCATGGTCGGGACTGTCTATCTCCAGGCTCAGCCCGGCACGCCCGCCTTCATCAAGGTCGGTGACAAGGTCAAGGCCGGCCAGACGCTGTTGATCATCGAAGCCATGAAGACCATGAACCCGATCCCGAGCCCGCGCGAAGGCGTGGTGGCGCAGATTCTGGTCAACGACGCCCAGCCGGTGGAATTCGGCGAAGCGCTCGTCGTCTTCGAGTAAGCGAACATGAAAACCTTTGACAAGATCCTGATCGCCAATCGCGGCGAGATCGCGTTGCGCGTCATCCGTGCCGCCAAGGAAATGGGCATCAAGACGGTTGCCGTCCACAGCGAGGCCGACCGCACCGCCATGCACGTCCATCTGGCCGACGAATCCGTCTGTATCGGGCCGGCCGCGGCGTCGAAATCCTATCTCAACATCCCGTCGATCATTGCCGCCGCCGAAATCACCGGCGCCCAGGCTATCCATCCGGGTTACGGCTTTCTGTCGGAAAACGCGCGTTTTGCGGACATCGTCAGCGCCCACGGCATGACCTTTATCGGTCCCAAGGCCGAGCACATCCGCATGATGGGTGACAAGATCACCGCCAAGCAGGCTGCGCGCGACACCGGCATTCCGGTCGTTCCCGGCTCCGACGGCGGCGTCGCCACGGTCGAGGAGGCTATCGAGGCGGCTGAATCGATCGGTTTCCCGTTGATCATCAAGGCCGCCGCCGGTGGTGGCGGGCGCGGCATGAAGGTCGCCAAGGACCGCGATTCGCTGTCCGAAGCCGTATTGAGCGCCCAGACCGAAGCCGCTGCCGCGTTCGGCGACGGCACGGTCTATATGGAACGCTACCTGCAACGGCCGCGTCACATCGAAATCCAGGTGATCGCCGACAGCCACGGCAATGTCGTGCATCTGGGTGAACGCGATTGTTCGCTGCAGCGCCGTCACCAAAAGGTTTTGGAAGAAGCGCCATCGCCGGTTATCGATGACGCTGCGCGCGACAAGATCGGCATGATCGTTGTCAATGCCATCAAGAAGATCGGCTATCTCGGCGTCGGCACCATCGAATTCCTCTATGAAGACGGTGAGTTCTTCTTCATCGAAATGAACACACGTTTGCAGGTCGAGCACCCGGTGACCGAATATGTCACCGATATCGACCTGGTCCGTGAGCAGATCCGCATCGCCGAGGGCTATCCCCTGTCCTTTACCCAGGACGATGTGAAGCTGCGCGGCCACGCCATCGAAGTCCGTATCAATGCTGAAAACGCTCGCACCTTTGTGCCGTCGCCCGGCACGGTGACCGATTTCCACGCCCCTGGCGGCCTGGGCGTGCGCATGGATTCGGCCATGTATAACGGCTATTCCATCCCGCCCTATTACGACTCGCTGATCGGCAAGCTGATCGTCCATGGCCGCGACCGGCCCGAAGCCCTGGCCCGCCTGCGCCGGTCGTTGCAGGAAACCGTGGTCTCCGGCATCGATACAACGATCCCGCTGTTCCTCGACCTGTTGAATGAGCACGATATCCAGACGGGGGATTACAATATCCACTGGCTGGAAAACTGGATCAAGGCCCAGGAAGCCATCGCGCACCCGATCGGATAATCTCTTCCCAAAGGCAGTATCATGACGACCGCCCTGCTGCTGATCGATATCCAGAACGCCATTGTTGCCGGCAAGGCCAGCCCCGCGCGTCAGCCGGCGGTCGATGCGGCCTTGGACGCCATGATCAAACGCTTGAGCAAGGTGTTGTACAAGGCCCGTGCCGCCGGCGTCCCCGTCATCGTCGTCCAGCATGACGGTACGGAGGATCATCGCCTCGCTACCGGCACCGAGGGTTGGGAGTTGCGGCCGGAACTGGCGCCTTTGTCGTCCGAGATGCTGATCCACAAACACTTTAGCGACGCCTTTTTCGAAACGACGCTCGGCGCCTATCTGTCGCGCAAGTTTATCGAACGGGTGGTGATCGGCGGCTGTATGAGCCAGTTCTGCGTCGATACCACTGTGCGAAGCGCTGTCGCCCACGGTTATGATGTCACCTTGCTCAGCGACGGCCATACGACCGGCGACAATGACGTATTGGGCTATGAACAGATCATCGCCCACCATAACGCCACGCTCGACGGCTTCGATGCCGGCGATCGTGACGTTAAGCTTATGGCCTGCGACGAGATCGAGTTTTAGGCCGCGAGGAAGCGGTCTTCCTGCTCGGGCCACGGGTTGGCCCAGGCGGGAATGGTCATTAAACCGTCGAGCCAGCGGATGATATGGCTGTGGTCCTGCATCGGCATGTGGGCCGCGCGCCAATAGGCCGCCATCGACGCCAGTTGGAAATCGGCGATGGTCAAACGGCCACAGGCAACGAAATAGCGGCCCGCCAGATGATCGTCCAGCACCTTGGCGTAACGATGGAAGGCCTCGTCCTTGCCTTCCAGGGCGGCCAGATCGGCTGTGCCGAAAGCGAAGGTCGCCTTGACGACGTGTTCGAAATAGTAGGGTGACACGACGCCGATCCAATGGCAGTCGTTCCAAGACAGCCAGCGCAGGACCTCGGCCTGCTCGGCGGGATTGTCCGCCGGCCACATGTCCGATCCGGCCTTGATGCAGAGATAGGCCATGATGGCGGACGATTCCCACAGGACGGTGTCGCCGTCGACCAGGACCGGCGCCTTCATATTGGGATTGAGAGCAATATAGTCGGGCGTTTTCATGCCGCCCTTCACATCCATCTCGATCAGTTCGGCATCGATGCCGAGATGTTTCACCAGCGCCAGCACGCGCCGCGGTGCCTGGGCCTTGATCCAATATATCTTCATAATTGCGTCCTCCCTCGGGTTGCCGGGACAGCATGACGGCGGACTATTTATGTTCAAGAACATATTATAAAATCGGCTAGACTGACGAAAAGGAGACTTTTCCATGCCTTACAGTGTCGAACACAAGCTGCGCACGCGCGAACGCATTGTCGTTTCGGCGCGACGCCTGTTCAACCGTTTCGGCTTCGCCCAGGTAACGATCGAGCAGATCATGGCCGATGCCGAATTGACCCGCGGCGGTTTCTACAACCACTTCACCAACAAGGAGGAGCTGTTTTGCGAGGCGGTGTCGAGCTACATTACGTGCAACCCGTTGACGACGCGGATCGAGGAGACGGCCATCCACCCCGACACGCCGCGGACCCTGGCGCGCATGCTGATCAATATGTATCTGAGCGACGAGGTACTCGACAACGACGCCATGCATTGTCCGCTCTATGCCCTGCCCTCGGATGTTTCACGCACGGGTTTGTCTCAGGCGGCCTATACCGACCTGATCCGGGCCATGACCGAGGTCTATCGGATGGCGTGCGCTGGCAGTGACGACGCACAAAAGCGGGCCGAAAGCATTGTGTCGCTGTGCGTTGGCGGGATGGTGCTGGCGCGGACGACCAATGATCCGGGTTTGCGGCAATCCTTGCGGGCGGCCGCGAGGGATCAGGCGCTGAAGCTGCTGGATGGGTAACGACATTTCCTCTTGAATAGGAATGGGCAAATCAGCCTAGATGGCGTTTCGCCGCTCACCCTAACCATGCCTGAATGCCCAGCTTTACACTCGACGATCTGATTACCTGCTATCGCACCGGCATCTTCCCGATGTCGGATGCGCGCGATGACGAGTATCTGTTTCTGGTCGACCCACCGATGCGCGGTGTCCTGCCGCTGGACGGGTTGCACGTGCCGTCGCGGCTGGCGCGGACGGTGCGCAAGGACGACTATACGGTTCGCATCGACACCGCCTTCACCCAGATGATCGAAATGTGCGCCGAGGAGGCGCAGAACCGCACTTCGACCTGGATCAGCCATTCCATCCAGGCCCTGTACCAGGCCTTGTTCGCGCGTGGCCTGGCCCACAGTGTCGAGGTTTGGGACGGTGATGAGTTGCTGGGCGGGTTATACGGCGTGGCGATCGGCGGTGCATTTTTCGGTGAAAGCATGGTGTCGCGCGCCCGCGATGTGTCGAAGATCGCCCTGGTGCATCTGGTGGCGCGGCTGAAGGCCGGTGGCTTTACCCTGCTCGATTGCCAGTTCCAAACCGAGCACCTTAGCCAGTTCGGTGTCGTCGAAATTCCCAAGTCCGAGTATGTGGTAAAGCTAGCGGCGGCGATCGATCTCAAGACGGATTTCTACGACCTGCCGACGGGGGCATCGGGCAGGGATGTCATGAAGATCGTGTTGGAAAACGCCTAACTAGCCAAGGGTTTACGGCAGCCGACGACCCAGGCATCATAGACCGGATGCTGGATCGGATTGAGGCTGGGCGTCGAGGCGAAGGTCCAGCCGTGGAAAATTTCCTTGGACTTGATCGCTGCGGCCGTATGGGTGGCGTCAGACGGACTGGTGCGAACCTGCATATAGGCCATGACATCGGGCTGCATTTCGTCGTCCGCCGTCGTTTCGCACGCCTTGACGATATAGATCAGGCCCTTGTAGCGCACAGCCGAGCCAATCGGCGCTTCGAAACGCACGCTTTCGGCGGTGACCTTGTCGAGCGCTTCGATGACCGCCGACGCATAGCGCGTGCGCTTCTTCGGCGTGTAGCTGACCGAACTCGACGAAGACGAGAACGAGGCCTGCGCCATCCGCGTTCCGGCGTCATCGACGGGTTTGGCGGCAACACTGGAGGGCGGCACGAAGGGGTGCAATTCACCCGGCGCCGGCGACGACTCCGCCGTCACGGGCGCCGGTGCGACCGGCACGGACTCGGTGGCGGGCTTGGCCTTCTTCTTTTCCGGCACGTAGGGTTTGTACTGCACGCCGTCGACATAATAGGGTTCGCGGTCGTAATCGGCGCTGTCGACATAGTTCGGCACGCTCTTGCCACCGTCGCCGCGATCCCGTGTCGGGGGCGGCACCTGGGCAGACGCCGGAATGATGGCGCTGGCCACGACCGCGCCGAGCACAAGCATGGACAGGCGGGCGCGACGCATCATGATCAGGGTTTCCAGGCTTCGTAATCGCCGGTTGTCTTTTGCCGTTCGGCGTCGGCGTTCATCGAACCGGACGGGAACTTGGCGTAGGGCGTGCCGCTCATATTGGGCTCGTGCGGCTTTTCCCACTTTTGACGCAGGAGCGGCGCAACCGTTGGCGGTTCGTCGAAAGTATAGTGCATCCAGCCGTGCCAATCGGGCGGGATCTTTGAAGCGTCGGCATAGCCCTTATACAATACCCAGCGCCGCTTGCGGCCGGTGTCGTAGGAGTTCTTCGACGTGCGATCTTCAAAATAGCGATTGCCGAACTCGTCCGTGCCGACCGCGCGGCCACGCTTGCCGACCGTGAACAAGGTCCCGAGCGTTGCACCGTTCCACCAGGTGAAGGAAGGGGCGAGAAAATCAAGCAACCACTGCATCTGTACATCCTTGCGCGGCGCCGTATCGAGGCGCCGAAATCCTTTCCTATCTATAGTCAGACACGCGGCCAAGGTAAAGGCGCAGCGCGTATGGCGATAAAAATATTCCGTCGCGGCGCGAAGACGCAAAAATCAACATATTGTGGACGAATGAACTAAACGGCACCAGATTTATTGCTGCGGGGGAATTTCCTCGCTACATTCCAGCGAATGTCCGGCCGGACCGAGGAAAACTCATGAGCTATCTGTCCCCTGCCCTGCGCGCCCTATGCGGTCAACCCGACCTCGATCTGCGTGAAATCGAGCGCATTGCCGGCTTTGACGAGGTTGTGTGCCCGCGCGCTATGACATCGGTCCAGGTCGAAGCCTGGCTCGACTGGGCTGATTCGCTGAGCCACGACCTGCCTAAGGGCGCGAGCTTACGCGTCGCCGATCCCGAATCCGAGGCTTTTGGAGGCGCCCTCGCCAGTTATGCTCATCGTTTGGGGCAATGGGGCGTGGCACTCGGCTATTTCGACGCCAAGACGGCCGGTCCGTTTGCCGAGGCTATCGAGCAGACGATATTGGCAGGCCTGGCCGCGCCCAGCGCGGGACTGGCCTCCGGACACCGCGTTCATCCGACCGCCGGAGATATCGTCCCGGCCATGGCTGAAACAGCGCCCCTCTATCTTGACGACCATGCCAGCCGCCAGACACTCAACCGCTTGCTGCTCGATGCCCGGGCTCAGGCGTTGAGCGATGCCACCCAAAAGCGCCTCGGCCAGGCGCTCGACGATATCACGGCCGCTATCCAGCGCTCCGAAGGCGAGCATCGCACCAGTTTGAAACATAACCCGGTCCTCGCACGCGCGGCTGCCCGGGCGCGCGGCCTGGGGGCAAGCGATACCCTGATCTCGCGCCAAATACAGGCGGGTTCCGGACATGGCTGGGCCCACGCCGTGGCGCCCGCCGCCGTGCCAGTCACGCACCGCGCTGTTATCGCCGAGCGCGACCTGATCGGCGCCGGCGATCCGTCCGCCGTGCTGCTGGCCGAAACCGCGCTGGAACAGCCCGGCTTGCATCTGGTCTTCGATCCGGGCGATGCCGAAGCCTTGGACCTGCATAATCTGAGCCCGCGAGCGGCGATCAATATCGACAGGTTCTTCGATGACGGTATTTTTCATATTGAGGCCTTTATCGAGACGGTGAACCTGTGGTCACAAGCTCTTGATATCGAAGCCGCAATAGGTTTCAGCGACACGGCTGCCGGCGCCGCTCGGCGCGCGGCGGAGCGCCCGGTCGCCCTGACCCTGGCCGGTGTGGCCGACGCTCTGATCGGACAAGGATTGAGTCTGAACGACAGCACCGGCGTCGACTATGCCGTCCACCTCTACGCCCTGCTTGAGGCCGCCGCGGCCGCTGCATCGGCCGAATTGGCGCAACGCCTGACCGTATATGACGGTTTCGCCAACGACCAAGGCGATCATTTAGCGCGGTTGAGTCAGCGCCTTTATCAGATCACTGCCTTGAAGGGCCACGCCGATATCAAGGCGCGGGCCCTGGATCTGATCCAGTCGGCGCTCAGCCTGGCCAAGACGACCGGCCTGCGTAACCGGCAATCGACGGGGTTGTATGAAGATGCCGATCTGGCCTTGCGGCTGCGCGCGGCGTTGGGCGATCCCGCATCGGGCGATCTGTTCGCCTATATGGAAAGCGAGGATGGCCTGCTGGTGCCGACGCTCAAGGCCAGCGTCATCAACGGTTTCCAGGTTTTGCATGTCGAATTGTCCGACGCGAGGACGCATCTTCTGGGGCATCGCAGCCTGAGTGACGCGCCGCATATCAATACCGCCACGCTCAAGGCCAAAGGGTTCAGCGATTTCGAAATCAGCCGGTTGCAGGAGTCACTGTCGACGGCGTCGAGCCTGGCCGAGGTGTTTTCGACACGATTTATCGACGCCAATTTCATTCGCGACATATGGGGCCTGAGCGAAAGCGATCTGGCAAATCCGGCATTGAACCTGCTAGATGTTATGGGTTTTCTTCCGGCAGAGATCACCGCGGCCGAACACTACATATTCGGTCATCGGGATATCGAGTCGCTGAAGATCCTGGCTGACGCGGCCTGGCATTTGTTAGCGCCGCCGGGCCTGAAGGCGCAGATCGCCTTGCGCCAGCGTATCGAGGCCTTGCTGGATGCGCCGGCGACGGCACCGTTGGCTATTGCCTGGGATCAGGGCGTGACTGAGGCGATGAAGCTTTATTCACTGGTGGCCGCCTCCAATCTGCGCGCGGTCAGTGTCCGCCGGCCCGAGCCGCCGCAGGGATTTGCGTTGGATATTCCGGAGAGCGAGGCGCCGAAACGGCCGGAGCCCTTGGCCCAAAAGGAACCGGCGGCACGCGTTATCGAGAAGATCGTCGAACGCGACCGGGCGCGGCAAAAGCTTCCCGACCGCCGCAAGGGCTATATCCAGAAGGCGGCGGTTGGCGGCCACAAGGTCTATGTCCATACCGGCGAATACGAGGACGGGCATCTGGGTGAAATCTTCATCGATATGCACAAGGAAGGCGCGGCCTTCCGGTCGTTGATGAACAATTTCGCCATCGCCATCTCGATCGGGTTGCAATACGGCGTACCGTTGGATGAGTTTGTCGACGCCTTTGTGTTTACGCGGTTCGAGCCGGCCGGCCCGGTGACCGGCAATGACCGGGTGCGGTCGGCGACGTCGATTCTCGATTATATTTTCCGCGAGCTGGCGATTTCGTACCTCGACCGCGACGATCTCAGCAATGCCGATCCGGCCGAGTTGAACGCTGATGGTTTAGGTGCCGGCGATAATCCGCGCGAGCCGGAAGATGCCATGCCGGCGTCGCAACTGATTTCCAAGGGCTTTGCGCGTGGCACGCATACCGACAATCTGGTCGTCGTGCCGTTCGGGGGCAAGAAGCGCGCTGAGCCGGTTAACAATTTTGTAGCCGAAAATGATATAGAAGAGCGGTAACGGGGATGTCGTAGGCGGCCCCTCTTTTGCTTGGCAGAACGCACAATCAGCGAAGGTGTCCCTTTATGAAACGTATCGCCCTGGCCGCACTGGCCGTTTCCTTGTTTACCGTGCCCGTTTTGACGGGTCCGGCATTCGCGCAAAACGCCGCTCAGGTCGGCAGCGCGCAAAATGGCGCCAGCTGCCCGCGTTGCAATCTATTCCAGGCCGATTTTAACAATCGCACCTTGAAGAACAAGAACTTTTCCGGCGCGCGTTTGCGTCAGTCGGACATGGGTTTGGGCATTTTCAACGGCACGAATTTTTCCGGCGCCGATTTGCGTGACATCAACGGCTCGGCGGCCTTGTTCGGTCGCGCCAGCTTTGCCGGGGCCAATTTGACCAATGCCAATTTCGTCGGCGCCTATCTGGAGCACGCCAATTTCCGCGGCGCCATCCTGACGGGTGTCAACTTCTCGGGCGCCGAGATGAGCACGGCGACGGGTTTGACCCAGCGTCAGATGGATGAGACGTGTGGCGATGCGTCGACGGAGCTGCCGGCGGGTATTCGGATCCCCGTTTGCGTTCAGAAATAAACTTACGGGGTGTGGGGTCCGTGACCCCACAAAAACCTTGCTTAATCTACAAAAAATAGCCCAGGCCAAAGGCCCGGGCTATTTTTTTGTAGATAAGGGAAGTCTTGGGGCCTCAGGCTCCCGGGGGCGCCTAGCCAAACCCCATAAGTTTATACCTTGATCGGCAACGCGGTCCGGATATGCAGTTCCTTCAACTGCTTCTCCAGCACCTCCGAAGGCGCCGACATCATGACATCCTGACCCTGCTGGTTCAGCGGGAAGGCAATAACCTCACGGATCGCCAGCTGACCGGCCAGCAACATGACGATACGGTCGATGCCCGGCGCAAGGCCACCGTGCGGCGGGGCGCCATACTTAAAGGCATTAAGCATGCCGCCGAACTGCGACTCGACGAACGCCTCATCATAGCCGGCGATCTCGAACGCCTTCAACATGATGTCCTGCTTGTGGTTTCGGATCGCGCCCGAACACAGCTCATAACCGTTGCAGACGATGTCGTACTGATAGGCCAGGATATCCAACGGATCCTTGGTCTGCAAAGCCTCCATCTCGCCCTGCGGCATCGAGAACGGATTGTGCGAGAAGTCGACCTTCTTTTCGTCCTCGTTCCATTCGAACATCGGGAAATCGACGATCCAGCAGAACTTGAACTGATCCTCATCGACCAGACCCAGATCGGTACCGACCTTGGTGCGCGCGGTACCGGCGAACTTGTAAAACTCGTCGACCTTGCCGGCGACGAAGAAGGCCGCGTCACCAACGCCGAGACCCAGTTGCGCCAATACGGCCGCGGTCCGCTCTTCACCGATATTCTTGGCGATCGGACCAGCGGCTTCGACAGCGTCCGACCCCTCTTCCTTGCGCCAGAAGATATACCCCAGACCCTTTTGGCCCTCGCCCTGCGCCCACGAATTCATCTTGTCGCAGAAGGCACGCGAACCGCCGGTCTTGGCCGGAATGGCCCATACGGCCGTACCCGGGTTTTCCAGAATTGAAGCGAACACCTTGAAACCCGAACCACGGAAATGCTCGGACACGTCCTGCATCTCGATTGGGTTGCGCAGGTCCGGCTTGTCGGAACCGTACTTGGYGATCGATTCACGATAAGGAATACGCGTGAACGGGTAGCTGGAGACGCGCTTGCCCTCGGCGAACTTCTCGAACACGCCGTGCATCACCGGCTCGATGGCGGCAAAGACGTCTTCCTGGGTGACGAAACTCATCTCGACGTCGAGTTGGTAGAATTCGAGCGAACGATCGGCGCGCAGGTCTTCGTCGCGGAAACACGGCGCGATTTGGAAGTAGCGGTCGAAGCCCGACACCATCAGCAATTGCTTGAACTGCTGCGGCGCCTGCGGCAAGGCGTAGAACTTGCCCGGATGCAGACGCGACGGCACCAGGAAGTCGCGTGCGCCTTCGGGCGACGACGCGGTCAGGATCGGCGTCTGATATTCCAGGAAACCCTGGTCGATCATGCGCTGGCGAATGTCGGCGATGATGCGCGAACGCAGGACGATATTCTTGTGCAGGGTCTCGCGGCGCAGATCGAGGAAACGGTTCTTCAGACGGATTTCTTCGGGGTAATCGGGCTCGCCGAACACCGGCAACGGCAATTCGGCGGCTTCGGACAAGACCTCGACATCGTCGACCACGACTTCGACTTCACCGGTGGCCAGGTTGGGATTGACCACCTCGGCGTCGCGCTTGACGACCTTGCCGTCGACGCGAATGACGCTTTCGGCGCGCAGACGCTCGACCTTGGCGAAACCGGGCGACGACGGATCAAAAACCAATTGGGTCAGGCCGTAATGGTCGCGCAAATCGATGAACAACAGACCGCCGTGGTCACGCTTGCGGTGAATCCAACCGCTGAGGCGGGTCGGTTGGCCGGCGTCGGCGGCGCGCAAGGCGCCGCAGGTATGGGAACGGTAGATGTGCATTTGTGCTTCAGAAGCCTGTTTTGGTACGGAAATCTTTGGCGCGTAGGGCACATGATGCGCCTGCAAAGTCAAGCATTTTTACCCTCGAAACTGTCCCCAGGGCCCTGCCCTTCCTACCCGAAACTTCATCGTCGCGTCATTGTCATTGCCGTCATACCCTCCTAAACTATAGCCATGTCTGTACAACTGCCCCTGGACCTAGAAGCCCCCGACGTCTTCAGCCGTGACAATTTCGTCGCCAATGCCGCTTTACAAACTGTGCTGGACGTTCTGCTGGTGCCCGAAACCTGGCTGGGGCACCATCTGCTGATCCTCGGCCCCAGGGGCAGCGGTAAGACGCATCTTGGTCATATTTTCTCGGCGACGCATGGCGCACGCTTTCTGACGGCAGAACAGACTCACGATCTCGATACGGCCGACCTGGCGGATTTGGCCTTTGTCGTCGACGACGCGGATCGGGCCAGTGAGGAAGCCCTGTTTCATCTCAGCAATCACGTGCAAAAGTCCGGGCAGCAGCTTGTTTTATTGACGGAAAAGCACCATTTGTTGTGGGAACCGAAAATCCCGGACCTGGCGTCGCGTTTGCGCGCCATGCGCCTGCTGACCCTGAGCGAACCCGACGACGAGCTGCTCAGCGCTATCCTGAAAAAGCTGTTTGCTCAACGCTTTATCGAGCCTAATGCCGACACATTGGATTATATTGCCCGGCGCATGCAACGTTCGGTCGGTGCGGCACAAAAAATTGTCACAGATCTGGAGCATTATGCCAACGGCCGTGCCTTCAACCGCGCCCTGGCCCGCGATTTCTTCGACGAATCAGGCCGTCTTGCCCTTGAAGAGCCATCGGAATTCGATAGTTTTTAATGGTTTCCCTTTAAGGTTAAGGCATATTCACCTAACCGAATGCACTTGAAACGACACCCATGACCGATTCGCCTGCCACTGCCCGCCTCGATACGATCGAATCCGAAGCGACTCCGCTCGCCCTGGCGGCGCAAGCGGCCGTGACCGAAGTGGTGCAGGCGCCGACCCAGCCCTTTATCGACATGGAGAGCAAAGAACCGCTCGGCGACGCGCTCTATATCAACCGCGAACTGTCGTGGCTGGCCTTCAATCAACGGGTCATCGAGGAAGCCAGCAATCCGCGCCATCCGTTGCTGGAACGCCTGCGCTTCCTGTCGATCTCGGCCAACAATCTCGACGAATTCTACATGGTGCGCGTCGCCGGCCTCCAAGGCCAGGTGCGCGAAGGCGTCCGCGTTGTCAGCGAGGACGGCCACACGCCGCACGAACAACTCGAATCGGTCAATCGTCACGCCAGTCAATTGATGGCCAAGCAGCAGGCCATCTGGTCGCGTACCAATAACGAACTGCGTGACGCCGGCCTAATCCTGCTCGACCTCAAGGATATCAACAAGACCGACTCGGCCTGGCTGGAAAGGCAGTTCGAAGCGCAACTTTTCCCGGTTTTGACGCCTCTGGCGGTCGACCCGGCGCACCCCTTCCCGTTCATCCCCAATCTTGGTTTTTCGATCGTCCTCAAGCTGCTGCGGCGCAAGGACAACAAGACCATGTACGCCCTGGTGCCGATTCCGACCGGCGTCAAGCGCTTCTGGGAGGTCGAGGTGGCGGCGCGCAAGGCCGGCGACACCGGGCCGCAAAGGCGCAAGTTCATATCGTTGGAGAACTTCGTCTCCCTGTGTTTGCCGCAGATATTCCCCGGCTTCGACATCACGTCGCGCGGCCTGTTCCGCATCCTGCGCGATTCGGATATCGAACTGGAAGAAGAAGCCGAAGATCTGGTCCGTGAATTCGAGGCTCTGATTAAACAACGCCGCCTGGGTTCGGTCGTACGCGTCGAGATCGATCAGACCATGCCGGACGACCTGCGCACCTTCATTATCGAACAACTGCACGCCAAGTCGGAAGACGTCGTCGATGTCGGCGGCATTCTCGGCATGGCCGAGTTGTCGCAACTGATCCCGCGCGACCGCAACGACTTGAAATTCAAGCCGTTCGAGCCGCGTTTCCCGGAACGCATGCGCGATAACGGCGGCGATACCTTTGGTGCCATCCGCGAAAAGGATGTCCTGGTCCACCACCCGTTCGAAAGCTTCGACGCCGTCGTTCAGTTCCTGCGCCAGGCGTCGCGCGATCCCAACGTCATCGCCATCAAACAGACTCTCTACCGGACGTCGAAGGACTCGCCGATCGTCGCGGCGCTGATCGAGGCCGCAGAGCAAGGCAAGAACGTCACCGCCCTGGTCGAAATCAAGGCGCGCTTCGACGAAGAGGCCAATCTGCGTTGGGCGCGGGCCATGGAACATGCCGGTGTCCACGTCGTTTACGGTTTCGTCGAATACAAGACCCACGCCAAGCTGTCGGTCGTCGTCCGCCGCGAAGGCGAGGCCCTGCGTACCTATTGCCACTTCGGTACCGGCAATTACCACCCGATCACGGCCAAGATCTATACCGACTTGTCCCTGTTCACCTGCAATGCCGAGCTGGGCCGCGACGCCATGCGCGTCTTCAACTTCATTACCGGCTATGCCCGGCCGGACGTGATGGAAAAGCTCTATTTCTCGCCTGTCACCTTAAAGGCCGGCCTTATCCATTTGATCGATCAGGAAATTTCCAACGCCAAAGCCGGAAAGCCTGCTCAGATCTGGGCCAAGCTCAATGCCCTGGTCGATCCGGTGATTATCAAGAAGCTGTACAAGGCAAGCCAGGCCGGCGTGCAGATCGACCTGATCATCCGCGGCATCTGCTGCCTGCGTCCGGGCCTGCCGGGCGTGTCCGACAATATCCGCGTCAAGTCGATCGTCGGACGCTTTCTCGAACATTCGCGCATCGTCTGTTTCGCCAACGGCCATACCCTGCCCTCGGACCAGGCGCGGGTGTTTATCTCTTCGGCCGACTGGATGGAGCGCAATCTCGACCGCCGTGTCGAGACCCTGATCCCGATCGAAAACCCGACCGTGCATCGTCAGGTCCTGGATCAGATCATGGTGGCCAATCTTAACGACGAAGCCCAGACCTGGTACCTCAATACGGACGGCACCTATCAACGTCTCGACGTCAGCCATCTCGACAAGCCGTTCTCGGCGCATGACTATTTCATGACCAATCCGTCGCTGTCCGGCCGCGGCCGTGGCGTGAAGGATCTGCCGMAGGCCTTCGACCACGTTGGCGCTCGGAAGTAAGGTTTTCGTGGTTAACCGCCCGCATCCATAAAACCGTCACCAAAAACCTGTTGCGCCTTTAGCCAGAAACCGCCATTAGCCCCGTGTGACAACGGGAGACCGGACCTTGGCGAACTACAACACGGCCGTCATCGATATCGGGTCCAACAGCGTCCGTCTGGTAATTTACCGCATCGAAGGCCGCTCGATCTGGCCCCTTTTCAACGAAAAAGTCCTGGCCGGCCTCGGGCGCGACCTGAAGACGACCGGCGCCTTGCATCCGGGCGGTTTGCGCGAAAGCCTGGTGGCGCTGCGTCGTTTCAAGGCCATCCTCGAATCCTACGACCTCCAGCAACTGCACGTCGTCGCCACGGCGGCGATTCGGGAGGCCCTGGACGGTCCCGATTTCGTCAAGACGGTTCTTGATCTGACCGGGTTTCATATCCGCGTGCTTAGCGGACCCGAAGAAGCCTATTATGCCGCCCTGGGCGTACGTTGCGGGCACCTCGATGCCAAGGGTGTTGTCGGCGATCTTGGCGGATCTTCGCTGGAATTGATCAATCTCGATGGTGACGAAGGCGGCCGCGGTGTCACCTTGCCGCTCGGGCCGTTTGCGCTGGGGGCGCCGCGGCCCGCGGAGCCGGAAAAGGTTTTGGCCGCCATCCGCGTCCAATTGGAGCCTCTGAAGGGGCGGTTCGCCAATACCCAGTTCCATCCGGTCGGCGGCGCCTGGCGCAACCTGGCCCTGATCTGGATGCAGAAGCAGTTCTATCCGCTTGAAGTTATTCAGCAATTCGAGTTACCGGCGCGCGAGGTCCTGTCGATCTCACGGCTGATCGCCACGCAATCGCCATCGTCGCTGGAAAAGCTGCCCGGCGTGTCGAAGAAACGTCTGGAGAACATCGGTTATGCGGCTCTGGTGATGCAGGGCCTGATTGAGGTGTTCGAATACGAGAGCTTGTGTTTCTCGGCGTTCGGCGTGCGCGAAGGCCTGCTGTTCGAAGCCCTGGACGACAGTCTGAAGGGCCAGGATCCGTTGATCGCCGGCTGTGCCGCGCTCGGCACCCGCCTCGGCATCAATGACGATTTGGGCGCCAGCCTGTCGCAATGGGCTGCCGCATTTTATGACAGCACTGATAATGTTCTGATCGAGCGGCCGGACGTCAAGTTGATCAGGGCCGCCGCCAAGCTCTCCGATATCGGCGCCCGGCTGCACCCGGATCATCGCGCCGACCTGTGTTGTGATCAGGTCCTGCGCGCGCCGATCCCAGGACAAAACCATCAGGAACGTGTCTTCCTGGCCTGCACCATCTATACCCGCTATAGCGGCGACGCCTACGGCAAGGAGCCGGTCCTGATCTCGCGCATCCTGGGTGAAGACAAGTTGCAGCAGGCGACGCAACTGGGCCTGCTATTGCGGCTGGGCTGCGACCTGTCGGCCAAATCGGCCAAGTTGCTGAGCTATGCCGAGGTCCGCCAGAGCCAGATGCAATTGATCTTGAGCGCCAAGACCGGCTGGGACGACCTGCTATTGGGTGAACAAACGCGCCGACGCGCCCGGGCACTGGCCCAGGCGCTGAAGCTCAGCCTGAATATTGTCAGCGCCTAGAGCTTAACCCGCGTTATGGCGGCAGTGATAAAGCCGATCGTCATGAAGAGCATGACGTAGAGAATGATGATTGCCAGCCCGAGAATGGTCGAAATCGCACTCATCGCCATACCGAGCCGCGCCATGGCGCCGGCATTCAACAGACCGATACCGACATAGGTGAAAGCGAAGAGCGAGGCGCTCCCCCAACCGACGGCGCTTTGCTGTGGTTTATCGACACGAGAATAGATCCACCAGCCGATCAATGGCGATAGGGCCGCCAGAATGGCATAGGCGAGTGGCGCCAAAGTCATACCCAGCAAGCGGCTTTCGAGATCAAGGACGTTCGTAAGCTGGGCCGAGGCCAACAGGAACTGAACCTCGCGGTGGGCCAGCAATATGTAGAAAAAGTTGAACATTATGCCGGCCAATTCGACCAGCACAAGCAAAGTCAGAGCCACTTTGACGATGAGCCACCCTGTCGAGCGGCTGTTGGCTGTAGATCTTACCGTTGTTTCGGTCGTCATGACGTCACCCCTGTTTGTCTTCGAAACAAGGTTAACAAACAACCGGCAAACGGCAAGGACAATTCGCTCCGCGACCTCAGCGAGACAGAAGGTGCGGCTTTTTAGCCGATCAGGGGTAATGGCTAATCCAGTTCGACGACCTCGACCTTGGTGCCGTTCAGCACCAGGGCCAGTTCGCCGCGCTTCAAACGCAAGGCATCGTCACCGAACACCTTCTTGCGCCAGCCTTCGAGGGCGGGTACCTGGGCCGCGTCATCGAGCGCGATCTTTTCGAGGTCCGCGACCGTGGCGATCAGTTTCGGCGCCACGCCCTCCTCTTCACAGCGGATGCGCAGGAGGACCTTCAACAGTTCGACGACCGAGGGCGGCACCTGAACCGGCGGCGCCGACCTTTCGACCTTCGGCGCATAGGCGTCGGGATTCTTCAGAACGTTACGGATGATCTCCGCCAGGTCCATGCCGAATTTCGACGCGCCGAAACCCTTGGACGTCGAGCGCAGGTGATCGAATGCTCCGACATCGGTCGGCAATTGCGTAGCGATTTCGTCGATGCCCTCGTCCTTGAGGATGCGGCCGCGCGGCATGTCACGTTCCTGCGCCATGCGTTCGCGCCACGCCGCCACCTGGGCGAAGACGGCCATATATTTGACCGAATGCTTACGCGGTTTCAGGCGCTTCCAGGCATCGTCGGGCTTGGTCGAATAAAGGTTTTCATCGGTCAGGGCCTTCATCTCTTCCGACACCCAATCGAGCCGGCCCTGTTTGGCCAGACGATCGCGCAGTTTCGGATAGACCTTGGCTAAATGGGTGACGTCGCCAATCGCGTAATGCAATTGCTGCTCGCTCAGGGGCCGGCGCGCCCAGTCGGTAAAACGCGAGCCCTTGTCGATATCGATCTTCAATTTCTGACGTACCAGCGAATCGTAGGCGACCTGATCGCCATAACCGGCCGCCATGGCAGCAACCTGGGTGTCGAAGACCGGCGTCGGCATGCAGCCCAAATTGACGAAGATTTCCATATCCTGACGGCAGGCGTGAAACACCTTCAACACCTTGTCATCGGCCAGAACGTCGAGAAAAGGCTGTAAATCCAGGTCCTTGGCCAATGGGTCGATGATCGCGGCGTGGTCGTCACTGGCAGCCTGAATCAGGCACAGCTTCGGCCAATAGGTCGTCTCGCGCATGAATTCTGTGTCGACCGTGATGAAAGGCGCCGATTTTATCGTGTCGCAGAAGGCAATCAGGTCTTTGGTATTTGTAATTGGACTCATTTTGTAGCTATAGCAAACCCGATCAAAGGCGAAAGCCCCAAAAGCGCAATCCGTAAAAGTGGCCGCCACTTTTCGGATAAATTGCGCGCTCGCTAAAGTTATACGGGAACGATTTATGTCCGAACAAGGTACAAAGACGAACGGCCTGACCTATGCTCAATCCGGAGTCGATATCGACGCCGGTGAAGCCCTGGTCGATGCGATCAAGCCGCTGGCCAAGGCGACGCGGCGGCCCGGCGCGGAAGCCTCGTTGGGCGGTTTCGGCGCCCTGTTCGATCTGCGTGCCGCCGGCTATGACGATCCACTGATTGTCACGACGACGGACGGTGTCGGCACCAAGCTGAAGATCGCCATCGAAACCCATCGTCACGACACGGTTGGAATCGACCTGGTCGCCATGTGCGTCAACGATTTGCTGGCCCAGGGCGCCGAGCCTTTGATGTTCCTCGACTATTACGCCACCTCGAAACTGGACGTCGATACAGCCAAGCGAGTCGTCGCCGGCATTGCCGAGGGCTGCAAGCGCGCCGGCTGCGCCCTGGTCGGTGGCGAAACGGCCGAAATGCCCGGCATGTACGGCAATGACGATTACGACCTGGCGGGTTTCAGCGTCGGCGCGGTCGATCGCAATAAGGTCCTGCCGCGGCTCGACGACCAAAAGGCCGGCGATGTCATTATCGGCCTGGCGTCGTCCGGTCCGCACTCGAACGGTTACAGCCTGATCCGCAAGGTCATCGAACTGGCAGGCCTGTCATGGTCGTCGCCTGCCCCCTTTACAAAGGATCTGTCCCTGGCCCAGGCCTTGCTGGAACCGACGCGTATCTATATCAAGTCGGTCCTGCCCTTGATGAAGCAAGGCCTGATCAAAGGCGGCGCCCATATCACCGGCGGCGGCCTGATCGAAAATCCCGACCGCGCCGTGCGCGAGGGTTTGACGGCTCAGTTCGATTTCGACAGTTGGACTTTCCCGCCCGTGTTCGAATGGCTGATGCGGGCCGGCGGCATCGATCGCCACGAAATGCTGCGCACCTTCAACTGCGGGATCGGCTTTGTGCTCTATGTCGCACCGGAAGACGTCGATGCCGTGCTGGGCGCGCTACTAGACGCCGGCGAAGACGCCTTTGTTTGCGGTCAATTGGCGGCCCATGCCTAAAACGCGCGCTGCCATTTTTATTTCCGGCCGCGGCTCCAACATGATGGCCCTGGTCGAAGCCGCCAAGGCGCCCGACTTTCCAGCCGAGTTCGTGTTGGTGGTTTCCAATGATCCCACCGCAGCCGGCCTGGAATGGGCCGCGGGACAAGGCATCAAAACGTTCGCGCTGGACCACAAGGCCTATGGCAAGGATCGGGAATCCCATGAGCGCGCCATAGACGCAGCCTTGAAAGCCGAGGGCGTCGAGTTCATCTGCCTGGCCGGCTATATGCGCGTGTTGACGCCGTGGCTGGTCGACGAGTGGGCCGGCAAGATGATCAACATTCACCCTGCCCTGCTGCCCGAGTTCAAGGGGCTGCATACCCATGAACGCGCGCTGGAAGCCAAGGTGGCGGAACACGGCGCCACCGTCCATTGGGTGACTTCCGGCGTCGATGAAGGCGGCACGATTGCCCAGGCGGCAATCCCGGTTTTGCCGTCCGACACGGCTGAAACCCTGGCGGCGCGTGTCCTGGCCGAAGAGCACAAGCTTTATCCTCAAGCCGTCCGGGCAATTCTGGCCAAACCGTAACTTTACAGGTTACTCGCTGGGTCATAGGATACGGCTATAAAGATAGTTGGTAATGCCATGCGTTCCTTGAAACCTGTCCTGGCCGGCGGTGCGGCCTTTGCCCTGTCGTTCTGGGCCCTATCGTTCTGGGCGCAGCCGGCCGCGGCCGACGAAGGCATGTGGACCTTCGACAATGCACCCCTGGCTAAGATCAACCAGGATTACGGTCTGCACCTCGACCAGGCTTGGCTCGACCACCTGCAACATGCCGCGGTGCGTCTGAGCGTCGGCTGTTCGGCCTCGGTTGTCTCGCCGAACGGCCTCGTTTTCACCAACCATCACTGTGTTGTCGACTGCGCGCAAAACCTGTCAGCGGCCGACCACGACTATGTCGCCAATGGCTATATGGCGGCGACGAAGGCAGACGAAAAAGCCTGTCCGGGCCTAGCCGCCGAGATCCTGACCGGCATCACCGACGTCACCAAGGACGTTAACGCGGCTACGGCCGGTCTGACCGGCGACGCCTTCATCAAGGCGCTGAACGCCCGACAAACCGAGATCGAAAAATCTGCCTGCGGCCAGGACGTGAAACGGCATTGCCAGGTCGTCACCCTGTATCAGGGCGGGCAGTACAAGCTGTACAAGTACCGTAAGTATTCCGACGTGCGCCTTGTTTTTGCTCCGGAATTTCAGGCCGCTTTTTTCGGTGGCGACCCCGACAATTTCAATTTCCCGCGCTATGGCCTGGATTGCGGTTTCTTGCGTCTGTACGAAAACGGCAAGCCGGTGAAGACGCCTGACTATCTCACATGGAACGCGGCCGCGCCCGCCGAAGGCGATCCGACTTTCGTTGCCGGCAATCCCGGCATGACCCATCGCCTGCAGACATCCGCGGAACTCGAGACCCAGCGCGACGTCGTCCTGCCGCTGCGCTTGATCACCTTGTCGGAGCTGCGCGGCCGGTTGATCCGCTTTTCCGAAGAAAGCGAAGACAACCGGCGCAACGCGGCGGATCTATTGTTCGGGCTCGAAAACGGCTTCAAGGTCTTTTACGGCCAACAACTGGCCCTCACCGATCCGAAGCTGATTGCCGCCAAGGCAGCGGCCGAGGACGATCTGAAGGCCGGAATTCCGGCCGAACTGAAAGCTGAGATCGGCGATCCGTGGGCCGATATGGCCGCGGTCCAATCCGACTACCGAGCCATCTATACGCATTACTATTTTATGGAACCGGCGCTGAATGCGTCCGAACTGTTCTACAAGGCGCGCCTGCTGGTTCGGGCCGCCGATGAGCGCCGCAAGCCGTCGGCCGAGCGTTTACCGGAATTCGCCGATTCACGCCTGGAGGCGATGAAGGATGACTTGCTGGCGTCGGCGCCGATCTACAAACCGCGCGAGCAGCTGGTTCTGGAAACGCGATTGTCCAAGGCGCGGGAATATCTGAGCGCGGACGCTCCGGAAACTCGAATCTTGCTGGGCAGAACATCACCTGAAGTCCTGTCGAAGTTTCTGGTCGACAACACGCATATCGATGACCGGAAGGTGCGTCAGGCCTTGTGGGATGGCGGGTGGGACGCCGTCCAGGCGTCGAACGACCCGATGATCCAATATGCGTTGAAGGTCGACGCCGAAGCACGCGCCAAGCGCTCGCAGTTCGAGGCCAAGGTTACCGGTCCCGCACGTATCGCCTCTGAAAAGATCGCCCGGGCGCGGTTTGCCGTTTACGGGACACAGACCTATCCCGACGCGACATTTACGCTGCGGCTATCCTACGGCAAGGTCGCGGGCTGGACGCACGACGGAGAGACAGTCGATCCTTTTACCGATTTCAAGGGGCTATATGCCCGTGCGACCGGGCAACAGCCTTACGTTTTGGCCAAGCATTTCGCCGAAGCCGAAGGAAAGTTCGACGAGAACACGGTCTTCGATTACACGACGACCAATGACATTACCGGCGGCAATTCTGGATCGCCGGTGGTCAATGCCAAAGGAGAAGTCATCGGTGCGGCTTTCGACGGCAATATCTACAGCATTGGCGGAGATTTTGCCTATGACGCCGCCTTGAACCGCACGATCGTCGTGTCGACGGCGGCGGTGACGGTGGCGTTGGACAAGGTTTACAACGACCAAACCTTGTTAAAGGAATTGACGAGCCGCTGACCGCCACCCCCGCAGGTCTCATCACACGATTGTTCATTTGACTCTTTTATGCGGCAGTTTGCAATCTCAGGGAGATTGCAAATAGATTGCTATCTTGTGGGAGGTTTCCATGATTTCGCATTTTGTCACATGCCGTAAACCGAAGACGGACGGAACATTGGGTTCGGACGTCGGCGATATTCGCTTTCTCGATGTTCCCGATGACGCCCCCGAGCCGCTGGCGGCGCACGAACGCTATACGACTGGCAGTTATGAGGGACGCGTCAGACGTTACGCGCTCGATATCATCGATAGCTTGCGGGTCGGAACGACCAAGGTCACCAGCGGCGACATCGTCTTTATCGTTCACGGTTATAATGTCAGCGCCAATCACTCATTGGCTTTTCACCGGAAAATTCAGGCGAGATTGACGGAGGCCGGGTATCAGGGGCAGTTCATTTCCTTTGACTGGCCATCCGACGGCGTCACACTGGAATATCTCGACGATCTCGGCAAGATGCGCAAGACGGCCGTCATGCTGGTGAACCAGGTCATGCTGCCGTTCGTCAGTCTCCAGCAACCCGATTGCGACGTCAATCTTCATATCGTCGCGCACTCCATGGGCGTCTATATCCTGGCCAACGCGTTCCATGACGCCGAGCACAATATGACGCTGAAAACCCAGAGTTGGGGCGCCAACCAGGTGATCCTGGTCAGTGGCGATGCGCCGGCGACGGTGTTCACGAACGGCGACAGCATGTCGGTCGCCCTTTATCTCCGCAGCGCGCGTTTGACCAATTATCAAAATGCCGGCGATGCGGTCTTACAGGTATCCAATGCCAAGCGGCTTTTCACCCATCCGCGTGTCGGCCGGGTGGGATTGCCGGACTACATACCGGAATCAGCTATCAATGTCGATGCGACCGGTCTGTGGATGGCGGCGAAACCCACCTATCCGGCCGGCGATCAGTTTGTCGAGAGTCATACCTTCTGGTTCGACTACAAGCCTTTTTACGTCGACCTGCGTTACACCCTGGAAGGTACGCTCGATCGCAACGCCATACCTGGGCGGGTGGCGACAGGGAAGAACCGGTTCAGTATTTGACAAGCGCAGAAAGGCTTATCGGCCGCACGCAAAAACGCCGGAGCTTTCGCCCCGGCGTTGACAAGCGTCAGTTTCGGCAGCGGCGCCTCGCCGCTTAACCGACGATCTGGTCTTCCGTGAAGAACTGCGCGATTTCAATCGCGGCATTCTCGTCCGAATCCGAACCGTGAACCGAGTTCTCACCGATCGACAGGGCGAACAGCTTGCGGATCGTGCCTTCATCGGCATTGGCCGGGTTGGTGGCGCCCATGACTTCGCGATACTTCGGCACGGCGTTGTCGGCTTCCAGAACCTGAACAACGACCGGCTCGGCGGTCATTTGACCGACCAGTTCGCCGAAGAACGGACGTTCCTTATGGACGCCGTAGAATTGCTCGGCCTGGGCCTGGCTCAGCTTGACGCGGCGTTGCGCGACGATTCTCAGGCCGGCGGCTTCGATGACGGCGTTGATGGCGCCGGTCAGGTTGCGGCGGGTCGCGTCAGGCTTGATGATCGAGAAAGTGCGGGACATTAGAAAATCCAATTTATGTTGCATTTGCGTTGAGGCGGCTTATAGCGACACGCGACGCATTCGCCAACCCCGTAAATTTAAAGTTCCTGAGTTATGTTGCAGATCACCAATCTGGTCTTTGATGCCTATGGCCGCCGCTTCTTCGACGGGGCTACGCTGAGCCTGCCGCCGGGCACGAAAGCCGGTCTGGTCGGGCTCAATGGCGTCGGCAAATCGACCCTGTTCAAGCTGATCCTCGGTGAACTGCAACCGGGTGGCGGCGATATTTCGATGCCCAAGTCGTGGCGCGTCGCTTCAGTCGACCAGGAAATCGCCGCCTCGCCCGTCCACCTGATCGATGAGGTGCTGGCGCTCGACGTGCGGCGCGCCGATCTGTTGAAGGCGTTGGAAACCGCCGATCCGATGCACCAGGCGGAGATCCACCACGACCTCTATGCTATCGGCGCAGACCGTGCTCCGTCGAAAGCCGCCGAAATCCTCAGCGGTCTCGGTTTCTCGACCTCCGACCTGACGCGGCCGATCAGCGACTTCTCCGGCGGCTGGCGTATGCGCGCGGCCCTGGCCGGCGCTCTGCTGGCCGAAGCCGACCTGCTGCTGCTGGATGAGCCGACCAACTATCTCGATCTCGAAGGCGCCCTGTGGCTGGAAGCGCGGCTGAAGCGTTATCCCAATGCCGCGCTGATCATCTCCCACGACCGCGATCTGCTCAACCAGTCGGTCGACGCCATCGTCCATGTCGGCGCCCAGAAGCTGGAACTCTATACCGGCGGCTACGACTCCTTCGAACGGTTGCGCGCCGAAAAGGCCCGCCTCAATGCCGCCAATCAGGTCAAACAGGAGGCCGAACGCGCTCACCTGCAGGCGTTCGTTGATCGTTTCCGCGCCAAGGCGTCGAAAGCCGCCCAGGCACAGTCCCGCATGAAGCGCCTGGAAAAGCTGCCGCCGATTTCGGCCACCCTGGAAGATCGCGTTGCACCGTTTATCATTCCGTCGCCCGAAAAGAAGCTGGCGCCGCCGGTGCTGCGCCTGGAGGATGCCAGCGTCGGTTACGATGGCAAGCCCATCCTGCGGCACATGAACATTCGCCTGGATACCGATGATCGTATTGGCGTTTTGGGTGTCAACGGCGCCGGTAAATCGACCTTCGCCAAGCTTCTGGCCGGCGCTCTGACTGAGATGCATGGCGTGCAGTGGCGCGATCGCCGCCTGACCGTAGGTTGGTTCCACCAGCATCAGATCGAAGCCATGGATCCGGAAGACACGCCGTTGGAAATGATCCGCCGTGCCCGTCCGGACGAGACCGAAGCCAAGCGGCGCTCACGCCTGGGCAGTTTCGGCATGGGCGCGACCAAGGTGGAGACCAAATGTAAGGATTTGTCCGGCGGTGAGCGGGCGCGATTGCTGCTCAACATGGTGGCCATGGAAGCACCGCACCTGTTGATCCTCGACGAACCGACGAACCACCTGGATATCGACAGCCGTCGCGCTTTGTTGGACGCCTTGAACGATTACGAAGGTGCCGTGCTCATCATTACCCACGACCGGTCTTTGATCGAAATGGTGGCGGACAAGCTGTGGCTGGTCGATGACGGCACGGTGAAGACCTATAACGGTTCGATGGAAGACTATGCCAAGCTGGTCATCGAACGGGTGAAGACAGCGACGCGTGAGGAAGCCGGCGAGACCAAGGATAAAGGGCCAAGCGTCAATTCCAAGGAAGCGCGCAAGGCGGCCGCGGCGGCACGTAACGCCATCGCGCCGTTGAAGAAGAAGGCCGACGATCTGGAGCGGCAGATCGAAGTGATCAGCAACCAGATCAAGCTTCTGGACCTGAAATTGGCCGATCCGGAGCTATACAAGGACCAGGCCAAGTCGATCGCGCTCGGCAAGGACAAGTCCAAGCTTGAAGCCGACATGGTGCGTCTGGAAGGCGAATGGATGACCGCGGCCGAGACGTATGAGAATGCGAAGGCGGAGGCTGGAGTTTAGCTTCCAAGTCATGGGGTGTGAGGTCCTCGACCCCACGTCTTCTTTTATCTTGTCCTGCCTTTCGCCCCAAACAGGGCAAAGGCAGGACAAGAATAAGAGTAAGTATGCGGGGCCGCAGGCCCYGCCCCCCATGAGTGGGTGTCAAGCACCGCTGTCACATTTTCGCGATCTCTGTCGTGTTTCGCTTTAAGTCCATCTCGCAGGCGCGTAAAATAACCCCTACGCATGCATCGTGTGCGTTCAATGCTTTACGGCCCCAAGGGGGGGCTTACCATGATTACCTATGACATCTTACCGTGGGCGGCTTTAGCCGTCGGCGCTTTAGTGCTGCTCGTCTTGTTCGTCGTGTCCGGTATCGTCCGCTATGTCGGCAATAACCGCATCGCTATCGTTGAAAAGCTGTGGAGCGGCAAAGGCTCGATCGCCGGCGGCCTGATCGCGCTCAAAGGCCAGGCCGGTTTCCAACCCGGCGTCCTGCGCGGCGGCTTTCACTTCTTCTTCCCGTTCCAATATCGCCTGCACGTCCAGCCCCTGGTGACCATTCCCCAGGGCCAGGTCGGCTATGTCTTCGCCCGTGACGGCGCGCCGCTTGAGTCGACGCAAACCCTGGCGCGCAATGTCGAAGCGACAGTGTTCGAAGATACGCGCCAGTTCCTCGAATCCGGTGGCCAGAAAGGCCCGCAGCGCAAGATCCTGCGCGAAGGCACCTACGCCATCAACCTGGCGCAATTCGTCATCATCGCCCATGACCGCATCTACGGCATCCAGTTGGAAGGCAATGACCAGGTTCTGTTCGACGAAATGAACGACATCATCGCCGAGCGCGATGGCTTCAATGCCGTCGTCATTCGCGACGGTGAAGACTCGATCGGTGTCGTCACCGTGCATGACGGCCCATCCATGCCGTCGGATCAGATCATCGCGCCGACCGTCGGCAACGACCAATCGGATCTGGCGACCTTCCACAACAACTTCCAGGATCCGGAAGCCTTTTTGTCGGCCGGCGGTAAACGCGGCCGTCAACTCCAGGTCCTGGTCGAAGGCTCCTACTTCATCAACCGCCTGTTCGCCACCGTCGAAAAGGTCGCCAAGACCGTCGTCGAAGTTGGCCATGTCGGCGTCGTCGTCTCCTATACCGGCGAACTGGGTGTCGATACCTCCGGCGCCGATTATCGCCACGGCGAGTTGGTGGCGCGCGGCAACCGCGGTGTGTGGAGCGAGCCCCTGCTGCCGGGCAAGTACGCCTTCAACCCCTATGCCGGTAAAATTCTGCTGGTACCGACGACCAACTTCATCCTGAAGTGGGACCAGTCCAATGTCGGACCGCACAAGTTCGATGAGAACCTGTCCGAAGTCTCCCTGATCACCAAGGACGCCTTCGAGCCCATCCTGCCCCTGTCGGTCGTCGTCCATATCGACTACCGCAAGGCGCCCCTGGTCGTGCAACGCTTCGGCGACATCAAGAAGCTGGTCGAACAAACCCTCGATCCGATGGTCAGCGCCTACTTCAAGAACATCGCGCAAACCCGTACCCTGATTGAGCTTTTGCAGGGCCGTAGCGAGATCCAACAGGCGTCGGCCGTCCAGATGAAGGACAAATTCGCCGCCTATTCGCTGGAATTGCAAGAAGTCCTCATCGGCACCCCGCGCGCCGCCGAAGGCAACGACCAGATCGAACAGATTCTGAATCAGCTGCGTCAACGCCAGTTGGCCGACGAAAAGGTCGGCACCTATGAGCGTCAGGTCATTGCCGCTCAGAAGGAACGCTCGCTGCGTGAAGCCGAGGCGCAAGCCAAGCAACAGACGGCGATCACCGAGTCGGCCCTGTCGATTCAGGTCCAGGAAAACCAGGGCAAAGCCAATCTGGCGCGCTCGCAACAGGAAGCCAACCAGACCCGCACCCTGGCCCAGGCCGAAGCCGACCGTACCCACCTGCTGGGTGAAGGTGAAGCCAAGAAGGTCGTGGCCCTGGCCTCCGCTGAAGCCGAACGCGTAACCAAGGTCGGTCTCGCTCAGGCCGAAGCGATCAGCAAACAGGTCGAAGCCTCCGGCGGCGCCAGGTACCAACTGACGCGTCAGATCGCCGAACGCTTTGCCGAGGCGCTGGAAAAGTCGGGCGTCGATATCGTCCCGAAGATCGCCATCGGTGGCGGTCAGGGCGCCGATGCCGGCGGCAGCAATCCGCTGATCAATGCTCTGATGGCCATGATCGTCGCCGATAAGGCCGATTTGGTGCCGGAAGCGGTCAAGCCATCACGCGGCAAAAAGGCCGAGGCGGAGTCGACAGAGAGTTAAGCGGCCCCAAAACTAAACCGACGTGAGCGGCACCTTGAGAAGCGTAAAGTAGACCGAGGTGCCGCCCATGTCGGACGGTTCGATCCACATATTACCGCCATCCTGCACCACAATCTTGCGCGCCAGGGTCAGGCCCATGCCAGCGCCGGGATAGGCCTCGTCGGTGTGAAGCTTGCGCAAAGGCCGGAAGACATCGTCATAGAAAAGGCGATCGATACCGATGCCGTTATCCGAGACGCTGAAACACCAGCAGTCGGGGAACTCGGTGAACGAGATGCGGACATCCGGCGCCAGGCCGTCACGGTGAAATTTGAAGGCATTGTCGACAAGGGTATAGAACAGGGTGAACATGCGGTTCGAATCCGCCATCACTTCAGGCATGGTCGGGTAGCTCAGCTTGCCTTTGGTCGCGTCGATAATCGGTTGCAATTCCATATTGCAGCGCGCCACAATGATTTCGAGATCGACGGCCGCCGGAGCCCGCGGCACGGTATTCAGTCGCGAAAACGCCAGCAGCCCCTGAATCATTTCGGCAAGCTTCTGGCCGCTTTCGATAATCAGCTCAAGGTGCAGCCGATCTTCTTCATCGGTAATCGCGCCGGCTTTTTCCATCAATATCTGCGAAAAGCCGACCATCGACCGCACCGGCCCGGCCAGGTCGTGCGACACGATATAGGCGAAATCGCGGAAATCTTCTTCCGGATTCACAACAGCCGCGGGTACGGCAACATCCTGGCATCCCTGCATATCGTCTCTCCGCTTCTTGTTCATAGGCCGCCCAGATCGTATGCCGTTGGCAAGCTTGCCAAAACGAAAAAGAACTGTTCGATCAAGGCGATAGTGTCGCGATACTTCGCCAGATCGTGCGGTTTGATAACGTAGGCGCTGGCATGATGCCGGTAACAACGTGTTACATTATGACCGTCACCAGAGTTGGACAAGACGATAACAGGAATGTGCTTCAATCGGTCGTCCGACTTGATTGCGACAAGGACATCCATGCCGCTCATTTGCGGCAATTGCAGGTCAAGTAAAACAAGATCCGGTACGAGCCCTTCGCCGAATAGTTTCATGGCGGCTTCGCCGGTCGCGGCGTGCAATAGCTCGGTTTCGAAGATTGCCGCCTTGAAGGCATGCGCCGCAAGCAGGGCATCGCCACGATTGTCGTCGATCAGCAGAACCTGAGCCGGCCGTCCGTGTGAAATCATCCGCTTCGTCATGCTTCCATCCTGACTTGAGTAGCGAATCAAGTCTCGCCCCTTCACGTTAGGGTTGCTGTCTCAAAAACGCCAGTTCTATCCGCATTTCACTGAACTGATTAGGCCTGTATCCGAGTCGAACGTAATCGTCTGGCGGTCGGCGCGATATTCCTGCGTGACGATGCACGACGAGCAGACGACGCGTCTGGAACCCGGGTCGAGCGGTACGGGAATGTCGGTGCGCGGTTTGCCGACCAGGTATTGCAAGGCCGCCGCCCCGCACTGGTCATCAGCCATGGGTTTATATTCAGCCTGGGGCGCCGGCGCCGGCGGCCGTTCGACCGGAGGCCGATAGACCGGGGTCTGCATGGCCGGTCCCGGCTGGGCGCGCGGCGCGGGCTGCACGACATCATCCGGCGTCGAAGAACATCCGGCCAGGGCGACGATCGCAAAGCCAAAAATCAATATCCGCTTCATTGCGCTCTCTCCCAACGTCCCATCTCGTTCTGCTTCCAATAGGCCAGGGTCGCCCCCTCGCCTTTCAGCTTTTTCCATGTGGCCCGCGCCCAACCGAGATGCTCGTCGTCATCGCCTTCGAAAACGATCAGACACCGTTCCGTCGCCGACACATCGGGCATGCCAACCGGAGACACCGACAAGTAGCATTGCGGTATGTTGACCATGTCGCCCGATGTCCCCAGGAGAACCGGTTGCCGCACCGCCAGGTCGTCTCCCTCCAGGCCGTGGGCCAGAAACGAGTCGGGGCGGTAGGCCCACAGGTGGGCATTCAAGGCTTCAATCTTGTCATCCTCGTGACCGTGGACATAGGCCCGCCATCCGCGCTGCACGACCTTTTCCAGCAATTCCGGCAAAGCCTGCTGAAGGGGTGTCTTTTCGAGATGATAAAAGAAAATTTCGGGCAAGCCTGGACTATCCTGAGAGGCGAAATAAAAGGAATCCACAGATTACACGGATTGCACAGACTTTTTTTGATACCTCGCGCCGAAGTGATCAAAATTGACAAGTATTGCCGGCAAAGGTCTGAAAAATCTGCGCAATCTGTTAATTCGCGGCTAACCTTAACCTCGAAGATTTAGCCCTCGTAGTACTTGGCGACCAAGGCATCCAATGTGCGCACACCGAAGCCCGTCGCGCCTTCCGGCACGGTCGGAATGCGTTGCTCGCTGGTCCATGCGGTCGGGGCGATATCCATGTGCGCCCACGGCACATTATTGACGAAGCGCTGCAGGAACAGGGCAGCGGTGATCGATCCGCCCGGGCGGCCCCCGATATTGCGAATGTCGGCAATCTTCGACTCGATCTGCTTCTCGTATTGCGTCGGTAGCGGCATGCGCCATGTGTTTTCAGACACCGTCTTCGACGCCTCTCCGATTCTGTCCGCCAATTCGTCATTATTGCTGAAAACGCCGGCGAAGTCGGTGCCGAGCGCGATGATCATCGCACCGGTCAGGGTCGCCAGGTCGATCATGAACTGCGGCTTGAAGCGCTGCTGGCAGTACCACAGGGCGTCGGCCAGGACCAAGCGGCCCTCGGCGTCGGTATTGATGACTTCGATCGTCGTCCCCGACATGGCCTTGACGACGTCGCCCGGACGCTGGGCCTTGCCATCCGGCATGTTTTCGACCAGGCCGATAATGCCGATGGCGTTGACCTTGGCCTTGCGGGTGGCCAGGGCGATCATGGTGCCGACAACGGCGGCCGAACCGCCCATGTCCCACTTCATGTCTTCCATGCCTTCCGCCGGCTTGATCGAAATGCCGCCGGTGTCGAAGGTCACGCCCTTGCCGACAAAGGCGACCGGCGCCGCCTTTTTGTCGGCTGCCCCCGTCCACTGCATGATGACCAATCTCGATTCTTTATCGCTGCCTAGGCCGACGCCGAGCAGAGAATGCATGCCCAGCTTTTCCATCTCGGCAATACCCAGAACCTCGACCTTCATGCCGGTCGATTCGAGCGCCTTGACACGATCGGCGTAGGATTGCGGATAGAGGACATTGGCCGGTTCGGACACCAGGTCACGCGCGAACAGGACGCCGTCGCGAACCGCCGCCAACGGCTTGAACGCCTTTTCGGCAGCCGCCACGTCGTCGCATACCACGGTGATGTGCTTGATCGCCGGCCCCTTCTCCATCTTGGCGGTGCCGAAATACTTGTCGAAACGATAGGAAGCCAGGTGCAGAGCCAGATAGGCATGCGCTACGAGGACGGCATCGCGGCCCTTGAGGTCGAGGCTGACGGCGTCGAAACCGGCGCTCTTGACGCCGTGATACAGACTGGCGGCAATGGTTTCCATGGCCGCGGCGTCGAGCTTAGTCAAGTCGCCACCGCCGACGACGGCGACATTGGCGATCGGCAGGACCTGAACCTTGCCGCGCGCGCCCTTGAACCCGACCGCTGCGAGCGCCGCCGTGATGTCGGCCGCCGAATCGGTACCTGCGGGTACGCCGCCCTCGCCTTCGCCTTCGCCGACGATAATGGCGAGGCAGGACTTGGCAGCCGCTGTGGTGCTGAGTTGCAGGGAAGCGATGGTCATCGGCGAATCTCCGGAAGGCATTTCAGGCGGCGTCTTCGCGCCACCTATTCTGCCTGCGTCTATGCCTTTTTTTCACCAGCCGCAGAAGTGTTTTTTGCAACTTTTTTGTGAGCGCTGATTCAGCTCATACGCCGCATGGCTCCTCGCAAAAGCTCGGGCGGGCGCTTGCCCTAGCCAAACGGCATGCCGCCGTTTAGAGCCTTGTCAGTCCACAACCCGCTGATTTTTTTGTGCACCGCGACGCATTGGCTTGTAATTAACCGAATATGCGGTCAAAAGAGGACCCAAAGTCAGGCACCTCCGAGCTTCTCAAAAGAATGCGCACACTCGACCGCTATATTTTTCGCCAAATGATCATTCCGGTCCTTGGCGCCGTGGCGGCCCTGACGGCGATTGCCTTGCTGAGCCAATCGCTGACCTATGTCGAACTGGTCGTCGAACGCGGCCAAAGCGCCTGGACCTTTATGAAGGTCACCCTGCTCTCGATGCCACAGCTGGGCGGCCTGATCTTCCCCATAGCCATTTTTGTCGGCACCCTGGTGGCTCTGACGCGCCTGCAGGGTGAACATGAGTTTACCGCCTGCTTTGCCAGCGGCGTACCGCTGATGAAGCTGGCGTCGCCGATCATCCGTATCGGCGTCTATTTCGCCTTGATCAGCCTGGCGTCCAACCTGTTCCTGCAGCCGATTACGGCGCGCGCCATGCGCCACGAGTTGTTCAATATCAAGAACGATCTGATCTCGACCCTGATCAAGGAAGGCGATTTCTCGACCTCGGCGACCGGCCTGACCATCTATGTTCAGAAGATCGACCAGAATGGCCTGCTGCGCCAACTGTTCATCCGCACGCCGTCCAATACCGGCCACGATATGACCTATGCCGCCAAGGAAGGCCGCATCGAAAAGATCGACGGCAGTTCGATCCTGATCATGCGGCAGGGGTCGAACCAGCAGATCGACGCCAACGGCCAGGTCGCCCACTATACCTGGGACGAGACCCAGGTCGACATTACGCCCTATTTCCAGAGCGACGACTACCTCCAGTTCAAGGAGGGAGACGACTACATGCACGAGCTCTTCTTCCCCAATAAGGTCAAGGGACCAACCCAGGTGCCGGAAGGCAAGCTGATCGCCGAGGCGCATTCGCGCATGTCCGGGCCCTTGTTCTGTATCGCCTTCGTCCTGCTGGCGCTTGTCAGTGTCCTGGGCGGCCRCTTCAGCCGGAACGGCTATGCCGCCCGCATCGGAGTCGCAGCGGCCGTTGCCGCGGCCATTCGGATCATGGGTGTCGTGGTTCAGACCGCGGCGCAAAGCATGATGATCGTCAACGTCCTGCAATATCTCGTGCCATTGATTCCCATACTGGTGTGCCTGTACTTGATCCGTAAAGCCGACCGTGGACATCGCTCCATCACAAATGTCGGTTCAGGCAGCGCGTTCGACGGGCTGGGCCGCACGCGCGGCCTGCAGCCGTTAACGTGAGGGAGCGGCAAATGGACTGGGCAACCGCTAAAAAGTACCTGAGCTACCTTAATCCCTGGCGCAAAAGCCGGCTGGAAACCTATATTCTTCAGACCTGCATCTCGATGTTTGCCTCGGCCCTTCTGGTCGTCGCCAGCCTGATCTTCCTTATCGACTATGTCGACATCTCCAAAAATATCGCCTCACGCGCGGATCTCAACAGCATGCAGATCATGGGCCTGCTGTTGCAGAAGTCGCCGAGTTCGATCCTGATCCTGCTGCCCTTCGCCTTCCTCTTCGGTTCGCTGTTCGCCTTCGTCAACCTCAACCGCCGCAGCGAGCTGATCGCCATGCGTGCCGCCGGAGTCTCGGCCTGGCGCTTCGTCATGCCGGCGACCGTCCTGGCGTTTGTCTTCGGCCTGGCCACCATCATGGTCTTCAACCCGGTGGCCTCGATGCTGAAGGACAATTATGACAAGGTCGCCGAACGCCTCGATCCCGGACTGCCCCTGACGGCTGGTGGCGCCATCTATCTGCGCCAGGGCGACGGCCATCAGCAGGTTGTCATCCGCGCCACCGGCCGCGACGGCAAGATGATCGGCCATCTCAAGGGCGTTACCTTCTGGGTTTACAATATCGATAAGTCGGGCGCGCCGCAGTTTGCCGATCGCGTCGACGCGGCCCAGGCTGTCCTTTATCCTGGCAAGTGGCAGCTCAAGGCCGCGACCGAGTACAAGCTGGACACCACGGCCCAAACCTACGAAACTCTGTCCCTGCCGTCCAATCTCGACCCGCAGAAGGCGTTCAAGAAATACGCATCGACTCAGTCCGTGCCGTTCTGGCGCCTGCCCGGCCTGATCTATCAGAACAAGGTCTCGGGCTTCTCGAGCGCCGTCTACGAACTGAAACTGCACGAATTGCTGTCGACACCGCTGATGTTTGCCGCCATGACGGCCTTGGGCGCTGTGTTCAGTTTGCGTCTGATGCGCCTTGGCGGACTGACCGGCCTTATCATATCGGGCATCAGCCTTGGTTTCGTCATTTTCTTCGTCAACCAATTGTTCAACAGTATGGGCAAGGCTGACGTGATACCGATCTTTTTGGCGGGATGGACACCGGCCGTATTGGCCATGTTGTCCGCCATGACACTTCTTGTATATACTGAGGATGGCTAAGGGGACGAAAAGACGACGGATTCTAGCGGATTCCGGCGGATTTCGTGTTACTGCTGTTGGGATTGAAACTGTAAGGCCATGATGAAGCGTAGTTCTCTCAAGCTGGGTGCGGGTCTCGTCGCCCTCATGGCCGTCGGCGCCGGTGGCAGCCAGGCCGTGGCCCAGACGCGCGGCGCGCCTTCCAGCGGCACAGCCACGCAGCTGGCTTTTGAACTGGCCATGGCTCAGGTCGCTACGACCGGCGATTCGGTTCCCGCGCCGGCGCCAGCGCCAGCTACAACGTCGGGCACCGGCCGCCCCAAAGTCGCCATCGGCAAGGATGGCCTGGTCGACGGCGGCGCCTATATCGAAGCGGACCAGATCGAACGCACCGACGACGACCTCGTCATGGCCTATGGCCATGTCGAAATGCGTTATAAGGGCAAGACGATCCGTGCCGACCAGATCAGTTACAATTCGACGACCGGCGTCACCAACGCCAGCGGCCACACCCAGACGATCAGCGACGACGGCAGCGTCCAATTTGCCGACAGCATCAATTATGACGACAACATGCAGTCGGGTGTCAGCCATAACTTCGCCTCACTGGGCGCCGACAACGCCAAGATCTTCGCCCGCCGCGTCGAGCAGCTCAATCCCGATACCAACGAACTGACCGACGTCATCTACACGCCATGCCAGCTGTGCGTGAAGAAGGGTGAAACCCAGGACCCGAGCTGGTCGATCGAGGCCAGCAAGATCACCCAGCGCAAAGACAAGCACATGGTCTATTACCATGATGCCATGGTCAAGTTGCATGGCGTCCCGATCTTCTACACCCCTTATCTGTGGACCCCCGATCCCGATCTCGACCGCGCCTCGGGCTTCCTCCAGCCCAAGATTACGTTCGGTAAGAAGCGCGGCTTTTCCTATGAGCAGCCTTATCTCTGGTCGATCTCGAAATACCAGGAACTGCTGATCAGTCCGCAGCTTAATGCCAGCGTCAATCCGCTGCTGAATATGGAATATTCGCGGCATTTCTATTCCGGCATTCTGCACGCCCGCTTCGGTTTCACTAACGAGTCCTTCTTCGACAACAAGGGCAACCGTATCGGTCCGTCGGAAACGCGCGACTATATCCTCGCTGACGGCGCCTTCGACATCAACGAAAAGTGGCGCTGGAGCTTCACCGCCCAGAGCGTCAAGGACCCGTATGAAGGCGGCGGCGACTACGCCAATTTCTTCGAACGCTACAATATCGACAGTCCTTTCAAAAAGGTCGGCGACCTCACGGTCGATTCGCGCCAACTGATCAATCAGATCAACCTTACGCGCCAGGTCGATAACGCCTACCTGTCCGTCACCATGGCCAGCTTCCAAGGCCTGCAGCCGCGCTTCCTGTCGACGGATACGGAACGTCTCCAGCCACTGGCAGCCAATTCAGACCTCTATCCGGTTATTGCGCCGATGATCGAAGGCTACTGGTCACCACGGTCGCGCATCCTTGGCGGACAAATGACCTTGTCGCTCAACGCAATTGGCTTGCAGCACAAGGCCTTTCCCTCCTCGTCCGTCTCAGACATCTTCCCTAATGCCGCGGCAGCGCCGCTGCCTATCGACGCGACGCTGGGGTTCGATACGGCGCGCGCCAGTGTCGGGTTCAACTATACCGGCGACATGACGACCAAGGGGGGGATCAAATGGGGACCGTTCCTCGATCTGCGCCACGATTATTACCACGAGACGGATCTCGTCACCCGCGGGGATTCCGTCAATATCTCGCGCGACCTCGGCACCGCTGGCTTCAATGTCAGCTATCCCCTTTACCGTAAGAGCGGCGGATTGACGACGATCGTAGAGCCGATCGCACAATTGGCCGTATCTCCCGACGCTCAGATCAGTCCCTACCTGCCGAACGAAGACAGTCAATCGGTCTCCTTCGACGACACCACCTTGTTCCAGGTCAACAAGTCGCCGGGTTTCGATATCTATGAAGGCGGCGCCCGCCTCAATCTCGGTGTCCGCACCCAGTTCATTCTGGCCAGCGGCTGGCACTTCGACTCCCTGATCGGCCGGACACTGCGCGACAAGCCGGAGACCCAATACCTGCGCACCCTTACCCATTCGGGCACGACCTATACCTACGACCCGACGGGTATAGGCCGGCAGAACTCCGACTGGATCGTCGACGGCAGTTTCGATAGCGGCAAGGGGCTATACGGCTACACCCGACTGCGTCTCGACAGTGAAACGACACGTTTGTCGCAAGGAGAATTCGGCCTCAGCGTCAAGACCAGCCAGACGGTCGGTACGGTGCGCTATATTTTCAATGACCTGTTGGCCACGCCCCTCGTGATCAACAACAAGCTGGTGCGGTTCGGCGACAATTACCGCAATATGCAGATTTACGGGCGCCACTTCTTCACCGACAACTGGGGCGTGTCGGCCCGTCTCGACCGCGACTTGATCCAGGGCGCGTGGCGCCGGTCGACGGTCAGCCTCATCTACCGGAACGATTGCATCTGGTACGAATTCATTTATGAACGTAACGACACAAACTTGTATCGTCAGGACGGCAAGCCCACATCTTCTTTCCTGTTCAGCCTTCACTTTGCCACATTAGGATCATCAAGTTCCGACTTTACCGATGTCCGTTAAATCAGGTCAAACCTCCGTATAATGCGCACACTTTTCCATACGACTTCCGCCCTTCGCTGTTCCAAGACTAAGGACGGAACGCAAGCCGACAAGGTGCGTGGCACTTTTCGGTTAAATTGCGTGACCCGTAAAAGTGCCCGCTGGCAACGCGCACTCCTGTGCGCCGCCGGTCTGTCATTGACTTGCGCAATGACTGCCGGCATGGCCGGCGCTCAAACCCTTGGTAACCAGCCTCAGGGCTTCAGCCAGACGCCGGATACCGGCGCTGCCGCTGCCGCGTCCGCGCCAGCCGTCCAACCCGACGAGGCGGCTCCGCAATTGCCGGCGCTGGGCGAAGGCATTCTTGTGGCCGTCAATGACGACATGATCACCTCTTACGATCTGAAGCAGCGTATGTTGCTGCTGATCGTCACGTCCGGCATTCAAATTACCCAGGAGAATTATGCCTCCTTCCAACAGCAAGCCCTGACCAGCCTGATCGACGAACACCTCCAAGAGCAGGAAATGGCCCATTGGAAGGTCACGGTCGGTGACGATGACGTCAAGCAGGAAATCGATCGTATGGCCGCTCAGAGCAACCTGACGGGCGACCAGCTTTTGAACGAACTCAAAAAGGTCGGCGTCGACTCTCAGACCCTGAGGGACCAAATTCGTGCCGAAACCGGCTGGAGCCAGCTGGTCGGCGGCCGCTACCATTCCAATGCTGCGGTCGGCAAGGCCCAGGTCGACTCCATGATGGACAAGGCGATCGCCGACGGCCAGAAGAAGCAGTTCCTGATCTCCGAAATCATGCTCGACCCGGCCCAGGCCGGTGGCTTGCCGGCGGCTCAAAAGGGCGCCCAGCAACTTTATCAGCAGATCGCCCAGAAGGTTGCGCCGTTCCAGGCCGTGGCCCGTCAATTTTCCAACGCGCCATCCGCCGCCAATGGCGGTGACGCCGGCTGGCAGGTCGCGGATAATCTCGATCCGGCGATCGAATCCGCTCTGGAGCAGATGAACCCGGGCCAGATGAGCCCGCCGATCACGACCAAGGACGGCGTTTATCTGATCATGTTGCGGCAGAAGACGGACGGCAATTCCGACATGGTCATGCACCTGAAGCAGGCCGCCGTGCCCTTGCCTACTGACGCCTCACCGGCCGCGGTCAGCAGTGCTCAGACCGCCCTGCTCAACTTCCGTTCCAAGGCCGACAGTTGCGACGCCATCGACGCCATGGGCGATCACACACCTTCCAGCGTTTCGGTGACCGACCTGGGTGAAGCCCAACTCAGCCTGCTGCAGCCGACCTATTCCGACGCCTTGCGCCCGCTTAAGGAGGGTCAGGTTACCGGCCCGCTGCGTAATGCTCAATATATGAATGTCGTTTATGTCTGCGACCGTCAGCTGGCCGGCGACAATGCTCTGACGCGTGACCAGGTCGAGAGCCAGTTAGTCAATCAACGCCTCAGCATGCTGGGCAAGCGTTACCTGCGTGAACTGCGCGCCGTGGCGACGATTGAAAACCACTAGGTTGTGACGCTCACTCGTCCTTGCCCTCCCTATTTATGGGGAGGGAGCACCGTCGTATGCGATGGTAAGAGGCGCAGTTGGATTGTCGGAAGGAAGCTTGCCCGATGCCGGCAATGAAACCCCTCGTCCTCAGCCTCGGCGACCCGTGCGGCATCGGTCCCGAAATCGCGGCCAAGGCATGGCTCGCATTGCGTAATGACGCCGGTCTTGCCTTCTGCGTTTTAGGCGACGCCGACCTGATGACGGCGCAAGGCATTCCGGTCAAACGCGTCGCCAACGTGGCCGAGACAGCGGGCACGTTTGCCGACGGCCTGCCCGTCTTGCACTCCCCCCTGGCCATTCCCGTCACGCCCGGTCGCCCAGATCCCGCCCACGCCGCCAATATCGTCGGCTGGATCAAATCCGGCGTTGAACTCTGCCGGGCTAATGAGGCGCGCGCGCTTGTCACCTGCCCCATAGCCAAGTCGGTGCTCTATGCCACGGGGTTCAATTTTCCCGGCCACACCGAATATTTGGCGGAGCTATGCCGCGACGGCGACCTTGTCCCGCAACCAGTCATGATGCTGACGGCCAAGGATCTGCGCGTCGTCCTGGCCACCATCCACACGCCGCTCAAAGACGTGCCCGGGGCTCTTTCAATCGACAGCATCATCGCCATTGCGCGGATCACGCACAAGGCTCTGATCCAAGATTTCGGCATCGCCCATCCCCGCCTGACAATGGCGGGCCTTAATCCGCACGCCGGCGAGGACGGCACGATCGGCCGCGAGGAGATCGATCTTTTGCGTCCAGCCATCGCCGCGTTGAAAGGCGAAAGCATCGACATCATGGGACCGTTTCCAGCCGACAGCCTGTTCCATGACGAGGCACGGGCTACCTATGACGCCGTCGTCTGCATGTATCACGATCAAGGGCTGATTCCCCTGAAGACGCTCGACTTTTGGGGCGGCGTGAATATTACGCTGGGCCTGCCCGTGGTGCGGACCTCGCCCGACCACGGAACGGGTTTCAATATCGCCGGCAAGGGCATTGCCCGTGCCGACAGCCTGATCAACGCTATTCGCGCGGCCGACATGATCGCTGCAAATCGAGCTGCGCCATGACCTTGCCGACCTTACGCGACAGCCTGGAACAGCACGGCCTGATGGCGAAGAAGTCATTCGGCCAGCACTTCCTGCTTGATCTCAATATCACGCGCAAGATCGTCCGTCTGGGCGGTCCTTTCGATGGCGAAGTGGTCATCGAGGTCGGCCCAGGCCCGGGCGGCCTGACACGCGCCTTATTGGAAACCGACGCACAAAAATTGATTGCCATCGAAAAGGATTCCAGATTTCTGGAATTACTTGCCGAATTGAAGCCGGTTTACGGCGAGCGCTTCGATGCTATCGAGGCCGATGCGCTCAAGGTCGACGAGGCGCAAATTTTGGCCGAGCGCAGCCTGCCCGCCAGAGCGCACATCGTCTCCAACCTGCCCTATAATGTTGGCACGCCCTTGTTGATCAAGTGGTTGACGGGACCGTGGCAACCGGCTTCGATGACCTTGATGTTCCAGTTGGAAGTTGCCCTGCGCGTCGTGGCGCCCGTCGGCGATGACGACTATGGTCGGCTCAGCGTCATTGCCCAGGTCCTGTGCGATTGCGACAAGTTGATGGACCTGCCGGCGCGTGCCTTTACCCCGCCGCCCAAGGTCGATAGCGCCGTCGTCAAGCTGGTCCCGAAGGCCGATCGTTTGCCCGACGGCGTCATCAAGAATCTTGAAAAGGTGACAGCCGCCGCCTTCGGCCAACGTCGTAAGATGTTGCGCTCGTCGCTGAAGGCGTTAGGCGGGGAAGCTTTGTTGGAAAAGGCCGGGATCGTGCCGACCGAGCGCGCGGAGCAGGTGGCGCCACAGGACTTTCTACGATTGGCTACCTTACTGAAAATCAATGCGTTATGACGAACAGACATCCACCTGGTAGCGCTGCCATCCCAGCGCACCAGCATTGATATAAACGCAAGCCTCTCCGCCTTTTCGTAGCTTTCGAAAAGTTGCGTGGGTTACCGACACCTCATTGCCGTCCTTGCGCAGCCCCCAACGCGTCAGATGTAATGTATCGACATGATCTCCCTTTTGCATATCAAGCACTTGGACGCGGGTAATTGTAGTTGGGGAGTGATCCCACACGGCATTCATAAACATGAGTGTGCCCCACGCGTACCACATAAAGGCGAAGCCGACGCTCAAAAGAGTTTTCGCATGAAACCGACGCTCAATGACAACGACGATCCCTAGCAACGTGAGACCGACAACAACACCCCATGCCGCGGGCACCTTCCATTCCATAACGTCATCGTCGAGAAAGGCCCGCAAGCCAATTACAGCCGCTGGCCCCAAAGCCATAACCTCGCCAAGCCCCAACTTGCCAGAGGTATTGTCCACGTTAAGCGCCCAACGTCCGCGCGACGCCAATACCATAAGCACTGCCGTAATAGGTAGCATTACAAGAATGGTCAGACAAATTTGATAGGGATGAGGGTGGATTAGTCCCCACAGGACAAGACCGTAAATTGGCCAGCGTAGTCGATTCAAAAGTGCGGTGTCACTGTTGATAGCGTGTTCGCGTTCCCCAATATTGCTTCCAAAAGCCGGATTGGCCAACAAGTATTCGCTTCGTTTAATGTCCGCCTGGACCTCGACATTGGGCAAGGCATTAAGCCAGTCTGCCAAAGTTTCATCCATTTTGCCGAAGTCTGTAATACGCACGCGCTTTGCGCCTGAGCCTTTCAACACCAGGGTGATGACAAAATGACCATATTGCTGAATCGGGCGTACGGTTTCCTTAATATCGATTGTCCGAACAACACGCCTGCCTAATATGCCGTAATATTCAACGCGATCTTCGTATAACTCAAGGCGACCGCGTACGGTTGACACTAGCGCGGCGAGCCCCAGCCCAGTTGCCAACAAACCGATCGGCAAAGCGACCAAGCCAACAGAATCATAGGCAGGTGCGGTGGAGAAAAGCTTCAGACCGGCCCATAAAGCGCCCACGACGCCCGCGCAAAAAATGATTAAAGAGCAACATATCCAGATGAGCCTGGCGATCGGACCGAAGCGATATATACGGGGAGAGCTGAAATTGGATACTGACATGGCCCCCACCAGAAATTAAATATGCTCGCCCATCAGTTCATCCACAAACGGCGAAATCCACAGCCCACGCGACCGGCGCGAAATTTCAGCATGATAGATATGGACCAGTTCGGCATAAGACCGGTCGAAATCGTCATTCAGAATAATATAGTCGTATTCCGCCCAATGCGAAATCTCGCTCTTGGCGCGGCTAATACGACGGGCAATGACATCTTCGTCGTCCTGGGCGCGCACGACCAGGCGCCGATTCAGTTCGGCCATGGACGGCGGCAAGATAAAGACGCGTACGACGTCCCCCGGCGCCTTGGCCGAAATGCGTTGTGCACCTTGCCAATCGATGTCGAACAAGACGTTCTTGCCGGCACTCAGGGCACGTTCAACCGGCTCACGCGGTGAGCCGTAACGGGCGTCATGGACAGCCGCGTATTCGAGAAAAGCATCGCCGGCGATCAGCCTGTCCATCTCGGCATTGTCGATGAAATGGTATTCGCGTCCATCGCGCTCACCGGGGCGCGGTCCGCGCGTCGTTACCGAAATCGACAGGTCAAGATCGGCGTGGTCGGAGACGAGCCGGCGACACAACGACGTCTTGCCAGCGCCCGACGGGGCGGCGACGATCATCATCAGCCCGCGGCGAATCTTCTGGAAACCGTGCCCGTCGCTGCCAGACATCACCTACTCCACATTTTGCGTTTGTTCACGGAACTGATCGATGACGGCTTTAAGCTCAAGCCCTATCTGCGTCAATTCGATAAAGGCCGACTTCGAGCACAGGGTATTGGCCTCACGCATAAACTCCTGCGACAGGAAATCGAGCTTGCGGCCGGGCGCCGTTTCGGTCAGCAGCTGACAGGCCTGATCGACGTGCGCCGTCAGCCGGTCGAGTTCCTCACGGACATCGGCCTTGGTCGCCAATAGAGCCGCCTCCTGCAGGATCCGCTCGGCAAAATCGGCCTGGTCCGGCAGTATCTCGGCCAGACGGCGCACGAAACGCTCGCGAATATAATCGACCTGCTGATCGGCCAGCGTCTTGGCACGATCCACGGCCGAGGCGATAGCCGCCAAATGCCCGCGCAGGACAACCTCCAGGGCGCGGCCTTCGGCGTCGCGCGCCTCTTTCAGGCGATCGAACAGGACGGCCATATCCTTGGCCAAGGCGGCTTCGGCCACGTCGCTCAAGGCTTCGCGCTCGTCGCCGGATGCTTCGATCACACCGCGAAGTGCCAACAGTCCGTCCGCCGACGGCGTCAGGGCCTCCCCGGCGTCGATGAGACCGCGGCAGGCTTCGAGATAGACATCCAGCACATCTCGATTGAGGCTAACTCCCGCCGACTTGCCGGCAGCGCCGACGGTCACGGTGACATTCATCTGGYCACGCTGGAAGTGAACCTTGGCGAGGTCGCGTCCGATACGTTCAGCGGCTTCGAAACCCGGCGGACAACGATATTTGACGTCGAGACCGCGGCCATTGACGCTGCGCATTTCCAGCGTCCAGGTCTGGCTGTCGATTCCGCCCTCGCAACGGGCAAATCCGGTCATACTCGAAAGGCTCATGGTCTTTCTCCGGATGATGTTGGGTTAGTGTGATTTGCCACGCAGGCGCACGGCCGAGGGCTGCGACGCTATAGTTTTCGCGCTCGATGTCTCCGCCACGGTCGGAGCCGCATCCGAGGCCGATGCGTCGGAGTACGCCGACGAGGTGTAGACCTCAACCGTGCCTTCCATGGCGCGCCACTTGGCGACATTGGCCAAATGTTCTTCGTAGGTAGCGGCAAAAACGTGACCGCCGGTGCCGTCGGCAACGAAATAAAGGTCATTAGTTTTGGCGGGATTGAGCGTTGCCGCCAGGGCCGCCTTGCCCGGATTGGCAATCGGTGTCACCGGCAGCTTATCGATCGTGTAGGTGTTCCACGGCGTCGGCGTGTCCAGTTCGGCTCGCGTCAAGCCGCGCCCCAGGGGCTCACCGTGCGAAATGCCATAGATCACGGTCGGATCCGACCCCAGGCGAATACCCTGGCGCAGGCGATTGATAAACACGGCCGCGACCCGCGGGCGTTCGCTGGCCAGGCCGGTTTCACGCTCGACGATGGACGCCATGATCAAGGCGTCTTCCTTGGTGGCAAAGGGCAGTCCGGGAGCGCGCTTGGCCCACAGGTCGTCGAGCGTCTTACGCCCGGCTTCCAGCATGCGATCGAGCACGGCCTGGCGCGTTTCGCCACGCTGATAAAGATAGGTTTCCGGCAGAATGGCGCCTTCGGGCGGCACGTCGACATCGCCGACCAGATTCGGCGTCGCCATGAGGATGCGGACCGCCTGGGCCGAGGTCCGGCCTTCGGGGATGGTGATCAGGTTTTGAACGACCTTGCCCTGCTCCATCAGGCTGAGCGCGCCGATCAGCGACGTACTTGCCGGAAAATCATAGGTGCCCGCCTGCAGACCATTTTCGTGACCGCGAAAACGCGCGGCGACGCGGAACAGGGTTGCCGAGCCGATGACACCGTTTTTTTTCAATTCCCGGCCCATGGCGGCAACGCTCATGCCGTGATTGAAGGTGACTTCGGTCATGGCCTTGGGGCCCGGCCCAAACAATTGCGCCCACAGGAAAAGGCCACCCGACAATAGAAGAAGCACGACCCCCGCCGCCAGTCCGGCCAGCGGCGCCGCCAGCTTGCCCGGCTTCTTCATGGGAGGGTGCGGCGCCTGGCTCATCCCTGAACTTTACCGAGGATGAGCGCCGCATTGGTGCCGCCGAAGCCGAAGCTGTTGGACAGGACCATATCGATCTTCATCTTCTTGGCCGTATGCGGCACCAGGTCGATGGGGGTTTCAACGTCGGGGTTGTCGAGATTGATGGTCGGCGGCGCCACCTGGTCGCGAATGGCCAGGGCACAGAAGATGGCTTCGACGGCGCCGGCGCCGCCCAGGAGGTGACCTATCGCCGACTTGGTCGACGACACGGTACCCGTCTGAGCGCGTTCGCCGAGGAATTTCTCGATAGCCTTCAATTCGATGCCGTCAGCCATGGTCGAGGTGCCATGGGAATTAACGTAGTCGATGTCCTTGGGGTCGACGCCGGCGTTCTTGGCCGCGGCCACCATGGCGCGGTAACCACCGTCACCGGTCTCGGACGGCGCCGTGATGTGATAGGCGTCGCCGGACAGGCCATAGCCCAGGACTTCGGCATAGATCTTGGCGCCGCGCGCCTTGGCGTGTTCATATTCTTCGAGGACCACGATACCGGCGCCTTCGCCCATGACGAAACCGTCGCGATCCTTGTCATAGGGACGCGAGGCCTTTTCAGGCGCGTCGTTAAAAGCCGTGCACAGGGCGCGGCACGCGATAAAGCCGGCAATGCCGATCGGCACGATGGCCGATTCCGCGCCGCCGGCAACCATGACGTCGGCGTCGCCGCTCTTGATCAGGCGAGCGCCGTCACCGATGGCGTGAGCGCCGGTGGCGCAGGCTGTGACGACAGCATGGTTCGGCCCCTTGAGATGGTGGCGAATCGACACTTGGCCAGAGGCCAAATTGATCAGCGACGACGGGATGAAGAAGGGCGAAATGCGCTTCGGCCCCTTGTCGCGCAGCTCCAGGGCAGTTTCGGCAATGATGCCCAAGCCGCCGATGCCGGAACCGATGATGGTGCCAGTGCGTTCCTGGTCTTCTTCGCTTTCAGGGTGCCAATTGGCGTCGTTAAGCGCCTCATCCGCAGCCGCGATGGCATAGAGGATGAAGTCGTCGACCTTGCGGCGTTCCTTGTTGGTCAGGACCTTCGAAGGATCGAACGAACCTTCGATATCGGGTCCGCCACCGCCGCGACCATCGACCGTCGGCACTTCGCAGGCCACCGTACAGGCATAGTCGGTCGTGTCGAACGCGGTGATTGGACCAGCGCCGGACTTGCCTTCAAGCAGACGTTTCCACGAAATATCGACCCCGTTGCCGAGAGGCGAAACAAGACCCAGACCAGTGATGACGACGCGACGAACCATAGGCAGAAAACCCCGATAGCAATGCACAAAAAACTAAGCGCGGCCAAACCCTTGGCAAAGGGCCTGAAAACCGCGCTCCAGCCAAAGCTTAAGACCTTAAGAGGCCAGCTTTTCCTGAATGTAGTTGACGGCGTCGCCGACGGTCAGGATGTGCTCAGCCGAGTCATCGGGGATTTCGATATCGAATTCTTCTTCGAAAGCCATGACCAGCTCGACGATGTCGAGGCTGTCGGCTTCCAGGTCGTCGATAAAGCTCGCCTTTTCCGTGACCTTGTCCGGATCGGCATCCAGGTGGTCGATAACGATCTTGCGAACACGTTCGAGAACTTCAGACATTTATAGTCCCTTCAGAGGTTTAGTAGGCGAGAGCCAAAAGCGTTGGGGCCCAGGCGGGGGAGGACAGAATCCAGACTTTGTCTTGTAGGCACAGATTTCCCGTGTTTCAAGCCATTTAAGCGTTGCCTAGCACACTCTTAACCAACACAAAAGCGACTTCCTATATAGGTGCCGCCCGGCGATTATCCAAATTCTGCAAAGGCAAAGCGCTTTGCGTTGTGTGGAGGATCAGATCATGGCCATGCCGCCGTTGACATGCAAGGTCTGGCCGGTGACATAGCCGGCACTGTCGCTGGCCAGGTAGACGGCCGCGGCGGCGATATCGGCGCCTTCGCCCAGCTTGCCGACGGGAATCCGCGTCAGGATGGTGGCGCGTTGAGCGTCGTTCAGTTCGTCGGTCATCGGTGAGGCGATAAAGCCCGGCGCGATACAGTTGACGGTGATGTTGCGGCTGGCGACTTCCTGGGCCAAGGCCTTGGAAAAGCCGATCATGCCGGCCTTGGAGGCGGCGTAGTTGGTCTGGCCGGGATTGCCGGTGACGCCGACGACCGAGGTGATGCCGATGATGCGGCCGAAGCGGCGCTTCATCATGCCCTTGGTGGCGGCGCGCGCCAGGCGGAAATAGGCTTCGAGATTGACCTTGATGACGGTTTCCCAGTCTTCGTCCTTCATGCGCAGGATCAGGCCATCGCGCGTAATGCCGGCATTGGCGATCAGGATGTCGATGCCGGCACCGGCAGCCTCTTCGGCCTTGGCGACCAGGCCATCGACGGCAGCGGAATCCGACAGGTTACAGGCGACGACAAAGGCGCCCTCGCCCAGTTCGGCGGCCAGATCGTGCAAGACGTTTTCGCGCGTGCCGGACAGCACGACCTTGGCGCCTTGCTTCTGCAGGGCGCGCGCCATTTCGGCGCCGAGGCCACCCGTGGCGCCGGTGACGAGCGCGGTTCTTCCGGTCAGTTCGAACATGGTTGAGTCCTTTGGCTATAGGCCGCGCCGTTTACGGCAATGCGGATAACGGATCAAGAAGAAAGGTATGCGACCACGACACACCGTGCGTCCTCTCAGAACGCATTTAAGAAGGCGATCCACAGATTACACAGATTGCACGGATTAAGATGGCGCTTTGCGCCGAGAAATCGGTCGAAACCAACGCGGCGCGGATTCTAAAGAATCTGTGCAATCTGTGTAATCTGTGGATCGCCTTTCTTGTTTAACTCTTCAAACTGGCGGCGAAGGCTTCGAAATCCGCCGCGCCGTTGAGCGCCACGGCATTGGCTTCGGGTGCGATGCGCTTGGCAATGCCGGTCAAGACCTTGCCGGCGCCCAATTCGGCAAAGGCGGTGACGCCGCCCTCCCCCGCCAGCCACTGCATGCTTTCGCGCCAGCGCACGCGGCCAGTGACCTGACTGACCAAGAGGCCGGCGATTTCGCTTTTGTCGCCAACGGGACGCGCCGTCACATTGGCGACGAGAGTCGAAACCGGCTGGTTGATCGTCACCTTAGACAAGGCATCGCGCATTTCCTCTGCGGCCGGCTCCATCAGCGGGCAGTGGAACGGCGCCGAAACATTCAGCATCATGGCCTTGGCGCCGAGCTCCTTGGCTTTTTCCATGGCCAGTTCGACGGCTTGCTTCATACCCGAGATGACGATCTGACCGGCATTATTGTCATTGGCGACGACCACGACACCCGCCGCCGAGCCGGCTTCGCAGGCCGCTTCAGCCAGGGCCAGGTCAGCCTTGCCGATCAAGGCCGCCATGGCGCCGACGCCGACCGGCGTGGCGCGTTGCATGGCTTGACCGCGCAGCTTCAGCAGCCGCGCCGTATCCGCCAGGGAGAAAGTGCCCGCGGCGGCATGGGCGGAATATTCACCGAGACTGTGGCCGGCGACGTATTTGGCCTGGCTGCACGTGATACCGAAGTCCTTCTCGAGGACCCGCGCCACCGCCAGCGATACCGCCATAATCGCCGGTTGGGCGTTTTCGGTCAGGGTCAACTGGTCTTCGGGCCCGCCACGCATCAAGTCGAACAACTTCTGGCCCAGCGCTTCGTCGATTTCATTGAAAACGTCGCGCGCTGTCTGGAAGGTATCGTACAGTTCGGCGCCCATGCCGACACTTTGCGAGCCCTGGCCGGGAAATACAAAAGCCAATGTCATGATGCGCCTCCGAGAAGTTATCTGGCAAAAATTTGGCCGACTCCGTTAGGCCAAACCGGTCGCGAGAGCAAGCGTCAGCGCATTTTTTGCCGCGCTCCACCATTACGAGTTGCGAAATAAAATTCTAAGCCTGCAAAAATCTCTTTGCTTGCCAGAATCCGGAGGCAGCCGTAGTTTGCATGTTACATAATCCTTTGGGGGGAAATCATGACCAATCTGTCTCGCCGCCATCTGCTGGCTGCCGTCGCGGCCGCCGGTGTGCCGATCGCACTGGGAACCGGTTTTGCCGCCCGTGCCGGTGACGCACCCGTACCGCCGCCCTTGACCGTCTACGGCAAGCTTCCGACTATCAGCAATGTTGCCCTGTCGCCCGACGGCACGCGGGTCGTCCTGCAGATGAACAAGGACGGCGGCATCGTCATGTACGATTATAATCTCGCCACTGGCGAGGTCGCCGCAGCCGCCATCGAAGGCGACAAGATCCGCGACCTGATGTGGGCCGATAACAAGAGCATCTTCGTCACCACGTCCAAAACATCCAAGTTCGCCGATCAACTGGTCGAGGAATGGATCGGCTTCATCATCGACGTCCATGCCGGCAAGCGCTATCAGCTATACAGCGATCAGCAGGACTACCGCGCCGTCATCGGCGGAGATACCTATCGCATCAAGGTCAACGGCGGATATCGCATTACCGCACGCAATGCCAGCTTCAGCGGTTATGGCATCACGACCGAGGTCAATACGGCGCTCTATGGCTTTACCACGGACGGGCATCGCGGCTTTAAAATCGACGAGGACGGCCGCCGTATCAACGACTGGGCTATTCGCGGCGACGGCACGGTTGTCGCCCGTTCGGAATATGATGACGACACCAAGATGTGGACCCTGCGATACAAGTCCGACAAGGGCTGGAAGACCATCTATTCAGTCAAGGCCGAACTTGATGTCCCCAATCTGCTGGGATTGGGGCGCGACGGCCAGTCCGTGCTCATCTATCTGCGCGACGGTGAAATGAAGGATAAATATGTCGAGGTCGGCGCCGACGGCACGATGGGTACGCCCATGGATATCGGTGGTTCCAACCACTATCCGATTTTCGACAGCATCAATTTCAATCTGGTCGGCTTCGGCAATGAAAATGGCGTCGACACCTACACCTTCTACGATCCGACCTACGCCAAACTGCCGGCCCTGATCAAGAAGGCCATCGGCGACGGCATGCACATCGATCTGGTCGGATTCGCCGAAGATCCTTTGCATGTCCTGATATTCGTCGAGGGCGAAGGTAATTCCGGCACCTACTATTCCATCGATTTCCGCAAAGGCGGGTACAAAGAAATCGGCCAGCAATATCCCGACCTGCCGCCCGAATGGGTGGCGGAGAAAGCGCCCTACTCTTATAAGGCCGCCGACGGGCTGGATATCCCGGCCTGGCTGACCCTGCCGGTCGACCGCGACCCGGTCAAACTGGCCCTCGTCGTCCTGCCCCATGGCGGGCCTCAGACTGCGGAGGGCGGAAACTTCGACTTCCTGTCCCAGGCACTTAGTTCGCGCGGCTACGCCGTCCTTCAGCCCAACTATCGCGGCTCCGACGGTTACGGCAGCGACTTTACCGCCAAGGGCTATGGCGAATTCGGCCGCAAGATGCAGACGGATCTGTCCGACGGCGTACGCGACCTGGTGCAAAAAGGCATGGTCGATCCGAAGCGCGTTGCTATTTTCGGCGGCTCCTATGGCGGCTATGCCGCTCTGGCCGGCATCACTCTGGACCCGGGCGTTTACAATTGTGCCGTATCCCTGGCCGGCATTTCGGATATCAAAGCCTTCATGGCCTATGAACTGGAGCGATCCGGCTATAAGGGCGACAGCTATGGCATGCTGTACTGGCAGCGCTACCTCGGCGACGACAGCCGTTGGGACGACATCTCGCCGATCAAGCATATCGATGCCGTCAAGGTCCCGGTCATGCTGATTCACGGCAAGGACGATACGGTGGTGCCTTTCAATCAGAGCAACGAGATGTATCAAGCCTTGCAAAAAGCCGGCAAGCCGGTCGAGTTCGTGCAACTGAGCCAGGAGGACCACTGGATGTCACGGGAACCGACCCGCATCCAGATCGTCGAGTCCATGGTCAACTTCATGCTGAAAAACAATCCGCCGGTCTGACGACCGCAACCTCTTTTTGTATCGGAAGACGTCGATGGACAGTTTCGCCTTTTCGCGCAGGGGACTGTTGGGCGCTGCTGGCGCGGCGGCCTTGTCCGTGGCATCGCATGCCCGCGCCGCCGCCACGCCGCCGCCGTTGAGCCTGTACAGCAAGCTTCCTCATGTTGAGAGTGTTGCTTTGTCTCCTGATGCCAAGCGGATCGCTTACGGGACGACTCAGGATGGTCAGAAGATCATCTGCGACTGCATTATTGCAACAGGCCAGACCTACACTGCCCAATTGGTGGGGCCCGTGTTACGGGGCCTGACATGGGTCGACAACACAACCATACTTTCGGTCAGCACCAAGGTTTTCGGTCTGCGTGAATTCGCCGGCGGCAAGAACGAATACCTGCAGGCCGTTATTATGAACATTCCGGCCAAGCGTTTCTTCCAGCTCTATAATAACCTGCAGCTCTTCAACCCGATCGTCACCGGTAACGTCAACCGGGTGACGATCAATGGCGAAACGCGGATCACCGCGTCCAATGTCAAGCTGGTCAATGAAGAATGCAAGTCTCTGTACAGCTTCTCCATTCGCAATGGCCAAGGCCGTGTTTTGGACGAAGCCGAATTCAACATCCTGCAATGGGTCGTGACACCCGAAGGCCTGCCGCTTGGTCGCTCGGAACGCAATCGCATGACCGGGCTGTGGTCGTCGAAATACAATGACGGCACAGTCAGCACAGGTAAATGGCGAACGATTTATAGCGAGAAAACCGAGGCCGACGTCCCCGGCCTGGAAGGCCTCGGCCGCGATGGTAAGTCCCTTCTCGTCTACATGCCGACAGGTGAAAAAGGCGGGAGCTATTACGAAGTCGCACCCGACGGCACGTTCAGCGCGCCCCTGCCGATCGGCGGAAACGACGTCAGTCCGATGTTCCATCCACAAACCCGAGCACTGGCCGGCTTTGCGGACAATCGCCCCAGCGGCGTTACCTACACCTTTTACGATCCTCAACTGCAAAAGGTCAGTCAGGTTATCAACAAGGCCCTGCCCCAGGCCTACTTCAACCGACTCGCTTCTTTCGCCGACGATCCGCGAAAACTGGTGGTTTATAGCGAGGGACCGAGCGATTCCGGCACCTACTACTATATCGACATCGCCACCGGCGATAATCAGATACTGGACAATACCTATCCGGATCTGCCGCCGGAATGGCTGTGCGAAAAAAAGATATTTACCTATACGGCGGCTGACGGCTTGGCTATTGAGGGCTTTATCACCTTGCCGCCGAAAACATGGTTGGCCGGGCGCGAAGCCAAAAATCTCGCCTGCGTCGTCCTGCCCCATGGTGGGCCACAGGCCCAAGACGACATTGCCTTCGATTGGATGGCCCAGGCCCTGGCGTCACGCGGCTATGTCGTTCTCCAGGTCAATTTTCGCGGCTCTGACGGTTATGGCAAGACCTTCATTGAAGCCGGTTACGCCGAGTGGGGTCGCAAAATGCAGACCGACCTGTCCGACGGCGTGCGCGACCTGATCGCTCAGGGGCTAGTCAGGGAACAATGCGTCGCTATCGCCGGTGCTTCCTACGGCGGCTACGCAGCACTGGCCGGCGCCACCATCGATACCGGCGTTTATAACTGCGCCGTCGCTATCGCTCCGGTTACGGACTTGACCAGCTTCGTCGACTGGGTGCGTACCGAGGCGGGCGGCGATCCCGACAGCCCTTCCGTTTTGTATTGGAAACGATTTATGGGCGACAAGTCCGCCTGGTCGGCGGCATCGCCGGCGCAACAAGCGGCCAAATCAACCATCCCCATTCTCCTTATCCACGGCAAGGATGACGATACCGTGCCGATCGATCAGAGTTACCGCATGCGCGACGCCCTGCAGAAAGCCGGCAAGCCATGTGATCTGGTGCTGTTAAAAGATGAGGACCATTACCTGTCCAAGGAACCGACCCGCATCCAGACCCTCGACACCATGGTGACGTTTTTTATTGAAGCACAATCCGCCGGTCTGAGCCCAACCGGTCTTGCAGGTGTTACATTTAAGGCCTAATCTTCGCCAAACAGGAGATACGTCATGAAGGCTCTCGCCCCTACCCTCGCCCTCGCCGCCCTGGCATTTGCAGCTGCTACACCGTCCTTTGCCGCGCTCAAGGTCGGAGATCCGGCGCCAGATTTCCAGCTTCCGGCCGCCACCAATGGCAAGGTTGCCAACTTCTCCTTGAAGGCGGCCCTGAAAAAGGGGCMGGTCGTGGTCTATTTTTACCCAAAGGCCTTCACCGGCGGCTGTTCGCTGGAAGCCCACGAGTTCTCGGAAGCCATGCCAAAGTTCGCCGCCAAACATGTAACGGTTGTCGGCGTCTCCGGTGACGACATCGAAGTCCTGAAGAAGTTCTCGGCCGAAACCTGCGCAGGCAAGTTCCCGGTCGCCGCCGATCCGCATGCCGTGGCTTCGATCCAATATGACGCCAAGATCCCGTTCACACCCATGGCCAGCCGCATCTCCTATGTCGTCGGTCAGAACGGCAAGATCGCCTTCGTCCACGACGATCCGGACGCTGCGACCCACGTCAGTTCGCTTTTAACCGCCGTCGGCGCCGGCAAATAAGGCTCTCGCCTTATCCCCCTTGCCTTTCAAGCGATCTTCCTCTATACGCCCCGTTCCCCCGAAGGGTGGTCGGTCGGCATTGTGCCGTACCCGATCCATCAAAGCCGTGAGACTTCCGCTCACGGCCGCGCCACCCTTCACCACGGAAGAGGATAAACATGCCCTTTTACGAACACGTCGTCATCGCACGACAAGATATTTCGCCTCAACAGGCGGAAGCTCTCAACGAGACCCTGAAAGCCCTGATCGAAGATCAAGGCGGCCATATCGGCAAGATCGAATACTGGGGTCTGCGCAACCTGACCTATCGCGTCAAGAAGAACCGCAAGGGTCACTATTCCCTTCTGGCCATCGACGCCCCGGCCCCGGCCGTGAAGGAAATGGAACGCCAGCTCTCGATCAACGAAGACGTCATCCGCTATATGACCGTCCGCGTCGAAGAGCTCGATCTCGAACTGTCGCCCGTCCTGTCGCGCCGTGACCGTCCCGAACGTTCGGAACGTCCTGAGCGTGGCGAACGCACGCCTGACTTTGCAGAATAAGGAAGGGTTGACCTATGTCTGAAGAAGCCTCCACCGCCCCCGGCGCTCCCGTCGGTAACGGCCCCGCCCGTCGTCCTTTCTTCCGCCGCCGTAAGGTGTGTCCGTTCTCCGGCGCCAATGCCCCGAAGATCGATTATAAGGACGTCAAGCTCCTGCAACGTTACATCTCGGAACGCGGCAAGATCGTCCCCTCGCGCATCACGGCCGTCAGCCAAAAGAAGCAACGCGAACTGGCCAAGGCCATCAAGCGCGCCCGCTTCCTGGCCCTGCTGCCTTACGTTGTGAAGTAAGGAGCACACAACCATGAAAATCGTACTCCTCGAACGCGTCGAGAATCTCGGCACCATCGGCGACGTCGTCGCGGTGAAGGACGGCTTTGCCCGTAACTTCCTGCTGCCCCGCCACAAGGCCCTGCGCGCCACGTCTGCCAACCTGAAGGTCTTCGAAGCCCAGAAGGAACAGATCGTCGCCCGTAACGCCACCGCCAAGGCCGCTGCCGAAAAGGCCGCCGAAGCCCTGGATGGCACGTCCTACATCATCATCCGTCAGGCTGGTGATTCCGGTCAGCTCTACGGTTCGGTCAACGCCCGTGACGTCTCCGACGCCATCGCCGAAGCCGGCCAAAAGGTCGAACGCAACCAGATCGTCCTGAACACCCCGATCAAGACGATCGGCGTTCATGAGATCAAGGTGCGCCTGCACGCCGAAGTCTCGCTGACCATCTCAGTCAACGTCGCCCGCTCGCAGGACGAGGCCGAACGCCAAGCGGCCGGTGAAAACGTCATCGCCTCGCAATTCGAAGAAGATCGCGTCGCTGCCGAAGAGGCTGCCAGCGATATGCGCGAAGGCGGCGCCGGTGAAGCCATGCAAAACGCGCCCTACGAAGCCTAAAGCTTCGAAAGGCGCGTTTTGCTTCTTTCCCCCTCAAGCCGGGCGGGCTTCGCGCAAACGTGCGCGGTGGCCGTCGGCCTTGCCAAACTTCACGATGAAGTTTGGAATAGGTACCAGTTTAACCCTCGGAAGTTCCGTGCTTCCGAGGGTTTTTCTTGTCCAGTAGGCAGTTGAGAGGCCGGTGCGGCCAAACTAACTTGCTATCCCAGAGAAAAGGTCTATGTTCGCCTCATTCGAGATTCAGGTTTGACTTGCACGACCGCCATCACGGCACGCTCCCAAGACGCACTCTTTTCGGATTTTAAGTTCGCGTAATTCCACACGGACTTCATGCACGAAGGTGCGCTAAACACGGAGGCCATCATGGCTACGGGTACTGTCAAGTGGTTCAACCCACAAAAAGGTTTTGGTTTCATTCAGCCCGATACGGGCGGTGCGGACGTGTTCGTCCACATCAGCGCCGTTGAACGCGCTGGTCTGAACAACCTCAACGAAGGCCAAAAGATCAGCTTCGACGTCACGTCCGAAAAGGGCAAGAGCTCGGCGACGAACCTGCAAAAGATCTAAATCTTTACAGATTTTGTCTGAAAGAAACCCCGGAAAGCCAGGCTTTCCGGGGTTTTTTCATTCAACAACCGATACCGTAGCGAAGGTGGCCAGAGGTGGCTTGGGCAACCATGCCACCAGCGCCTCATGGACGACCGGGGCGCACGTGTCATGATTGCCCGGTACATAGCGCGCCCATAGAAGGTCTTCCATATAGATCAACACATATTTTCCGCCGGGCTGGCTCGACGAGAGCGCTCTTATGACATATGGCGACATGCCCGCGGCTTCGGCTGGCGCAGTAACGCCTAGGTCAGCAAGGTCCTTGTCGGTCAAGGCGGCAAACGACTTTTTCTTGAGCCAGACAAGGGTGGAATTGAACTTCTCTTTCGGCACCGGTACGAAAACCGTATTGGCCTTGATGTTTACGTCATTGATAGCATCGCGCTGGCCAGGCGGGTGCTTCCAAGGGTCATCTGCGGGCATGCAACCGAAGACCTTTTTGGTATCGCAGGCGCCGAGCAAACCGGCCACACCAAACACACCCGTCAAGGCCAGTATATTGCGTCGATTCATATCCATTCCCCGTAACACGCGGCTCAGGACGACTTGTCCCTGTAGATGAAGCTGGCCGCGACCTGCCCCAGCAGGCAAGCCAACAATGCCGCTAACAGGTTATAGTATATCATTTTTGTCGGTTCAATACCGAGCGCGAGTTTATCGAAGCTCATCCCCAACCACCCGACCGCCCAAACGACGAGGCCGGCTATATAGGCAGCCCGTAAATTGACACCGACCCATTCGCGAATGGCAGCATAAACGAAAGTGCCAGCCCACCCGGCGATCAAGGCCTGAACGCCCCAGAAGATCAAGGAATTGGCTTCGGGCGGCATGCGGAAGATTTGGGCCGCGACGACGCTCCACGCTTTCCAGTCGCCGGCGAGGATAACGCCGTTCAAAATCGATTCAATGACATAGATAACGATACCCGACACTAAACCGGCCAGGACGAACCGCACAATATCCAGTTGTTTCATGACGCGGCCCTCCCAAGCCGTTTTTTAAGTGAGTCGAGATTACACCATCCATGACAGCTGTACATCAGGGCATTTGGGCCTCTCGTTGTCGCTTTTCTGTCGTATTTTAACCACACCTATCAGGCGAATTCATGATCGGAAAATCTCCATAAAGCATGACGCATGCCTACTTTTCAGGCTTTTGACACATTAGATATTTCACACATCTTGCTGCAATAGATAACATTTCACCTATGAATCTATTGAATAAAAACATAATTTATCGCTTCTTTATAATCGCAATCCGCCATCTGCACACAGGAGAAGTTAGTTTTCCTAATGCGACGCCTGAAATCTTATTGCACCGCACCCCCTTTTAATTGCCAGAATTAGGACGAAATTACAGGCGTTCGGGCAACCCTCCCCGCTGCCCCGCTATCCAGGATACCTCCCCATGCCTAAAGCTGCTTCCCTCTATCTCAGCACTGCCCTCGTCCTTTCCCTTTCAGCTGGCTTCGCCGCTCCTGTTTTTGCTCAGGACACGACGGCTGCTGCTGCCGATGAACCCGTTGAGATCGTCATAACCGGCCAGCGCGCCAGTCACCGTTCGCGTCTCGATACCCTGGCCCCGGTCGACGTCGTCAAAAGCGATGCCCTGCAAGCCCAGGGCTCGACCGAACTGGCCCAGGCGCTTTCGCGGGTCGCCCCCAGCCTGAACTTCCCACGCCCTGCCGGCGTCGACGGCACCGATAATATTCGTCCGGCCTCCCTGCGCGGCCTGTCGCCGGATCAGACCCTGGTCCTGGTCGATGGCAAGCGCCGCCACACCTCGGCCCTGGTCAATATCAACGGCTCCGCCGGCCGCGGTTCCTCCGCCGTCGATCTCAACGCCATTCCCGAAACCGCGCTTGACCGTCTCGAAATCCTGCGCGACGGCGCCTCGGCCGAATATGGTTCGGACGCCATTGCCGGCGTCGTCAACCTGCATCTGCGCGAAGCCGATCACGGCGGCGGCGTCACCGCCTCCTACGGCCAGTACGACACCGACATCAAGGCCGCCAGTTCGTCGCGCCACGCCAGCGACGGTGGCACCAGCGCGCTGAGCGCCTGGGTCGGCCTACCGCTCGGTTCCGACGGCTTCCTGACGCTCTCGGGCGAACTGCGCAAGCGTGAAGCTACCTCGCGCGGCGATATCGACAAGAACTTCTCGCCAGCCATCGTCAGCAGTCGCTACGGCGATCCGGAACAACGCACTGTTTCTCTGTTCGCCAATGCCGGCAAGCCGTTGAACGACGACTGGAAACTCTACGGCAACGCCAGCTATTCCGATACCGACTCCAAGAGCGCCGCCTTCTTCCGCCATTCCTACAGCACCGGTAACGTCCTCTCGATCTACCCTAACGGCTTCCTGCCCATCATCGAAGCCAAGTCAAAAGACTATGGCGCAACTGTCGGCATCAAGGGCACCTGGGGCGCCTGGGCGTCCGATTACAGCCTGACCTATGGCGGCAATACGCTCGACTACAACACGCTCAACAGCGTCAGTCCGTCCTACGGTGCGGATTCGAAGACCAGCTTCTATGACGGGCAACTGAAATATGACCAAACCGTCTTCAATGCCGACATCAGCCGCCCGTTCGACGTCAATGGTCTGGCCAGCCCCCTGACCCTCGCCCTGGGCGTCGAAGCCCGCCACGAAACCTACGCCATCAAGGCCGGTGAACTGCAATCCTACGGCTCCGGACCTCTGTTCAGCTCGACCGTGTCCCCCGGCGCGCAAGGCTTCGGCGGTTTTCAACCGGCGAACGTCATCGATCGTGACCGCAACAGCATCGGCGCCTATGCCGACGTCGCTGCCGACATTAGCGATCGCCTGAGCTTCGACTTCGCCGCCCGTATCGAAAACTATTCCGATTTCGGGGGCAATGTCTCGGGCAAGCTGGCCGGCCGCTACCAGTTGACCGACAGCTTCGCCGTCCGTGGCTCATTGGCCAGCGGCTTCCGTGCGCCGTCCCTGGCGCAACAATACTTCACCTCCACCGCCAGCGTCGTCACCGGCGGCAATGTCGTCCTGACCGGCACCTATCCGGCCACCAGCCCCGTCGCCGCGACCTTGGGCGCCTCGGCCTTGCAACCGGAAAAATCGACCAGTCAGACCCTGGGCGTCGTCTTTAACAAGGGGCCGCTGGAAGTCACGCTGGACGCCTACAATATCCACATCTCGGACCGTATCGTCCTGTCGGAAAACATCTCGGGCGGATTCTCGCCCCAGGTCGCTGCCCTTCTGGCCCCCTATGGCGTCAGTGCCGCGCGCTTCTTCCTCAACGGTATCACCAGCTACACCTCAGGCGTCGACCTGGTCGCCAATTATCGCATCCCGACCGATCACCTCGGCCGCTTCAACCTGCAACTGGCGCTCAACAACACCAATACGGTGATCGACAAATATCCGTCGGTCAATGTCCTGTCGAGCCTGTCGCCCGCTCCGCCCCTGTTCGCACGCGTCCGTCAGTACATCCTGACCAATTCGTCCCCTGAAACTAAGGGCACCTTCGCGGTCGATTGGAACGGCGGTCCCTGGGCCGTCACGGCACGCGCCACCTATTATGGCGACGTCATCGATCCGGCGGCCGTCGCAGCCAACGATATCCACTCGGGCAAGAAAACCATCACCGACCTGACCGGCAGCTACAAGTTCGCCACCGGCACGACGGTGACGCTCGGCGCCGACAACCTGTTCGACGTCTATCCCGATGCCACGCCGGCAGCGCTGAATTCGGTTACCGCTACCGGCAACGGTACCGGCGCCCTTGCGTTCACGCGGTTCTCGCCGTTCGGCTTCAATGGCCGCTACGTTTACGCCAAGGTCGCACAATCTTTCTAAGGCCAGGGTGCGAGCACCCTGGACCCGATACTGACGCTTCATAACAACGGCCGATGCTTTTATCGGCCGTTGGCAGCGGGCAAGCGCCCGCCCGAGCTGATGCGAGGAGCTATGCGGCGTTTGAGCTAAACAGCCCGGTTCACGCCTCCCGCAGCTTTGCCTGCGGGAGGCTTTTTTATCCCCATAGTTCACAGGGTGTGAAAAGGCCGAAAGTGGACAGTCACGAATCAAGGCACTATGTGACGGGACTCCGCTTGCCGCCGTCTGTTTAAATAGTTAATGCCCGCCATGCCCGATACCCTGTCCCCCCCTGTCGCCGAACCCACGGTTCAATCCCTGCCGCACAATCTCGAGGCGGAACAGGCCCTGCTGGGCTGCCTGCTGTTTGATAACGGCGCCTACGAACGTCTCTATGACGGCCTGATGGCGCGACACTTCTACGAACCCTTCCATCAGCGCCTGTTCTCGACCATCGAAGAGCAGATCCGTGTCGGCCATCTAGCCGAGCCCATCGTCCTGCTCGACAAATTCAAGAACGACCAGGCTTTCAACGACCTCGGCGGCATCCGCTATTTCGCCGACCTGGTCGATCGCGCTCCGCCGGCCGCCAATGCCTCCGACTATGCCCGCGTCATCTATGATCTGGCCCTGCGCCGCGAACTGATCCGACTCGGCGGTGAAATCGCCAAGGCCGCCACCGGTGAAGTCGCCGCCCGCGACCAGATCGAAATGGCGGAAGCCCAACTCTTCGAACTGGCGGAAAAAGGTACGTCCTCGACCGGTTTCATGACCTTTGCCGATGCCGTCACCGGCGCCTTGAACCAAGCGGAAGAAGCTTTCCACCGCGATGGCGGCCTGTCGGGTGTTTCCACCGGCCTACTCGATCTCGATCGCCAGATCGGCGGCCTGCATAAGTCCGACCTGATCATCCTGGCCGGGCGCCCCTCGATGGGCAAGACGGCGCTGGCCACCAATATCGCCATGAATATCGCTCGGGTCTATGCCTACGAACCCCAGCCGGATGGTACGCGCAAGACCGTCCGCGGCGGCGTTGTTGCCTTCTACAGCCTGGAAATGTCGGGCGAACAGCTGGCGACGCGTCTGTTGGCCGACGCGTCGGGCGTGTCGTCAGACCGTCTGCGCAAGGGCGAAATCAATGTTGAGGAATTTGGCCGGCTGAAAGAGGCCGCCATGGAAATCAGTGCCTCGCCGCTCTATATCGACGATACCGGCGGCTTGGCCCTGGCCAAGCTGACCGCGCGTGCCCGCCGTCTGAAGCGTACGGCCGGCCTCGATTGCATCATTGTCGACTACCTTCAGTTGGTGACGACCGGCGACCAATATGCCAATAACCGCGTCCAGGAAGTTTCCGCCATCACCATGGGTCTCAAATCCCTGGCCAAGGAACTTCAGGTCCCCGTCATCGCCCTGTCGCAGTTGTCGCGGAACGTCGAAAGCCGCGACGACAAACGTCCGCAGCTCTCCGACCTGCGGGAATCGGGTTCGATCGAGCAGGACGCCGATATCGTCATGTTCGTCTACCGTGAAAGCTACTATCTCGGCCGCGCCGAACCCAAGGAAGGGACCGAAGAGCACCTGAAATGGCAGGAAGATATGGACCTGACGCGCGGCATGGCCGAAGTCATTATCGGCAAGCAGCGTCACGGTCCCATCGGCACGGTCAGGCTGTCCTTCGACGAAAACGTCACCCGCTTCGGCAATCTGGCCCGCCAGGACCGCTATGCCGACTATGATCGGGAGTAATCCGGCGAACCGCGATATCAAAAAACGTATCGAAAATTAACGCTATCCAACCCGATGCTAGGCGCTCACCTTGGGAGGGTTTGATGTCGTTGGAAATCTCGCGTCGTAGCTTTGCCACACTCGCTATTGCCGGCCTGCTGACCCCGGCTATCGCCTTCGCTCGGGTACGTATCCGGCCAGCCACGGTCATGGTCGTCGCCAGCCTGCACAAGGGCCACCTGACCGACCCGAATTACACCTATGACGACCTCAATAAAATCATCAAGGATTTCAAAGCCGACTGGGTTGGTGTTGAGATACGACCTGAAGACATGAACGCCGACCCAGCCTATGTTCAATCCTGGTACCCGCAGGAAATGTGGAATTTGAAAGCCGCCTATGGTGACAAGGCGTTCGGCTTCGACTGGTTCGGCGACGATCTGAACGGCCAACCCATCCCTGCCGACTGGCGAACGTCAAGCGCCATCAAGACACTTGAATCCCAGGCTGACAGCGCGCCTGAGCTGCAAACGCCGGACAGACAGGCGCTTTCCGTTAAACTCGACACGCTGCGTGCCCAGCAGGACGCCCTGCTGGCTAAAACCAATCCGCGTGGGCTGAACGACGGCCGCTACGACGCGTTGTGCGTACAATATTACGACACGCTGAAACAGTATTTCGACGGCACGAAGTTCGCGGATGTCAGTACCTTCTACACCGCTCGCGATGCCCACATCACCGCCAATATCGCCGCCTTCATCAAGGCGCATTCCGGCGATCGTATCGCTATCGTCACCGGGGCCGATCACCACGGACCGGTCACGCGCTATATTCGCGAAAAGATGCCCGATGTGAAATTGCGTCGCGTGACACAAAGATAGCGCTTTTCGCCGCAGCCTTTGCTGTGCTAGCGCAAGTCCATGATGCCGAAGCTTACCGCGGCGCGCCTGGATATCGATCTGGCCGCGCTGCTCGCCAATTACCGCACCTTGCAAACCGTCGCCCCGGCCAGCGAAATCGCCCCCGTGGTCAAGGCCGACGCCTACGGACTCGGTATGGCCAGGATTGCGCCATGGCTAGCGAAACACGGCGCGCAGACCTTTTTTGTGGCCCGGCTACAGGAAGGCATAGCCCTGCGCAAGATCCTGAGTGAGGTCGTGATCTACGTCCTGGACGGGCTCGGAGCCGGCGAACTGACACTTTTCGCCGAGCATGATCTGCGTCCTGTGGTGAACAGTGTCGAACAGGTTGATCGGTTGGGCGGTTCGAAGGTCCTGGCCGCGCTTCACATCGACACCGGCATGAACCGTCTGGGCATCCGGCCGGAAGAGGTCCAGGGCCTGCCCGGCGATTTCAAACCGGTCATGATCATCAGCCACCTGGCCTGCGGCGATGAGTTGGGTCATCCGCTCAATGCGCAACAACTTGAGGCCTTCAAAGCTATCGTTCAACGCTTTCCCGGCGTACCCGCATCCTTTGCCAACAGTGCCGGCGCCTTCCTGGGTAGTGAGTACCAGTTCAACCTCATTCGTCCAGGCAACAGCCTTTACGGCGGCGGACCGTTCGGTATCGCTCACCCGGACATAAAACCCGTCGCCCACCTGCGTGCGCCCGTCCTCCAGGTGCGTGATCTGAAGGCCGGCGAAACCGTCGGTTATGGCGCCACCTTCACCGCATCACGCGACATGAGGCTCGCCACCGTCGGTCTGGGTTATGCCGATGGCCTGCTGCGCAGCTTTGCCGCCAGCGGTTTCGCGACCGTCCAAGAGGCGCGACGTCCGCTGACCGGGCGAATCTCGATGGATGTGTTTAGCCTCGACGTTACCGGCCTCGAGGTCGCGACCGGGGATTGGGTCGAAATCCTCGGCGGCCAGCAAAACCTAGATGAGGTCGCCACTGCTTCCGGCACGATCGGCTATGAGTGGCTGACTCGCTTGGGAGCCCGTTTGCCAAGGCACTACACGACTTGACACCCGGCCCAAATCGGAACATATCAGGAACAATATTCCGGAGTGCCCATGGCCCGCGACCAAGCCGTTTATGTCTGTCAATCCTGCGGCGCCGTCCATAACAAATGGGCGGGCCAATGCAGCGGTTGCAATCAATGGAACACTCTGGTTCAGGAAGCTTTTTCGGCGCCACCGGGTGGATTGCGGCCGGAACCCGCCGGAAAAATATCGCGGCTAAATAAGCTTCAATTCGAATCTCTTGAGAGCGAAGACGAAGATCCGGTCCGCATGGTGACCGGCATCGAAGAGTTCGACCGCGTGTGCGGTGGCGGCGTGGTTCCGGGTTCGGCCATCCTGATCGCCGGCGATCCCGGTGTCGGCAAATCGACCCTTCTGCTCCAGGTTGCCGCCAATGCCGCCATGAAGAACCTGAAGGTCGCCTATATTTCCGGCGAAGAGGCCGTCGAACAGATCCGAGGCCGCGCCAGCCGTATGGGCCTCAACAAGGCGCCGGTCGACCTGGCGGCCGAAACGGCGCTCCGCAGTATCCTCGAAGCTCTGAAGCACAACAAATACGACCTCGTCGTCATCGATTCGATCCAGACCCTGTGGTCGGACGCTATCGAAGCCGCGCAAGGCTCGGTCAGCCAGGTGCGCGCCTGCGCCGGCGAACTGGTGCGCTTGGCCAAGAAGACCTCGACCTCGATCATCATGGTCGGCCATGTCACCAAGGAAGGCCAGATCGCCGGTCCGCGCGTCGTCGAACACATGGTCGATGCCGTCCTGTCGTTCGAGGGCGAGCGCGGCTATCCCTTCCGCATCCTGCGCGGCACCAAGAACCGTTTCGGCGCCACCGACGAGATCGGCGTCTTCGAAATGGGCGACTCCGGCCTGCGCGAAGTGCCCAATCCTTCTGCCTTATTTCTAGGTGACGGGAATGAACGCGCTTCAGGCTCGGCGGTGTTCGCTGGCATCGAAGGCTCGCGGCCAGTCCTGGTCGAGATGCAGGCGCTTGTGGCACCTTCGGCCTATGGCACGCCACGCCGCGCCGTTGTCGGTTGGGATTCCGGGCGTCTGGCTATGATCCTCGCTGTATTGGAAGCGCGCTGTGGCGTCGGCTTCGGCCAAAAGGATGTCTATCTCAATGTCGCCGGCGGTCTCAGGATCTCGGAGCCGGCGGCCGATCTGTGCGCCGCCATGGCGCTGGTATCGGCCTTGACCGACAAGCCCTTGCCGCGCGACTGTGTTGTCTTCGGCGAGATCAGCCTGTCGGGCGACGTCCGTTCGGTATCGCGGTCCGAGGGCCGGATGAAAGAGGCGCTAAAACTGGGCTTTTCCAGCGCCATCACCGCCCAGGCGGCGGCCGACAACGCCCCTCTGAAAGTACGGGGTTATACCACCCTGGTCGACGCCATTACCTCGCTCATGCCGCCCGAGAGCTGACCACGTACGTTAACCTTCATTGTGATTTTGTCGGATCAATGATATCAGGACGGGATTGAAAAGTTGGTCCGGCGGACCATATGGGGGATAATATGGAGCCTTATGACCTGCTTTTCTTAGGCCTTTTGGCCATTTCGTGTTTCGCGGGCTTCGTACGCGGTGGCACCAAGGAACTCGTCAATCTGATCTCCTTCTTCCTGGCCCTGTTCCTCGCCATCGTCGGCAAAGGTTTTATGGTCGGCGCCTTTCACCTGGACACCATTACCGGCTATGTTGCGGCCTTTATCCTCTTCCTGGCCATCTATTTCGGCGTGCGTTACCTCGGTCACGCCCTGTCGGAGAAAATCCAGCAGCAGAAAGCGCTCAACGTCTTCGACCGCGTCCTGGGGATCGCCATCGGAATCTTCCGTACACTGGTGGTTTTGGGCGTATTCCATTTGATTTTTTCCGCGGTCACGCCTATTGACCGGCAACCTCAATGGTTCAAGCACGCCAAGGTCCATGCTTTAGGTGTCCGCTGCGCCAAGTTAATCCAGGCCTTTATCCCCGCGGGCACCAGCGCCGCCAATAAGGTCGCCGAAGACAACCCGTAACCGGTCGTTCCCACAGGGGCGACCTTCGCGTTTTGAAAAGAAGATACCATGCTGTTGCCCCAGCCTGCCATGTCTGACCTCTGTGATCCCCTTGCTACCGAACGTGACTCCGAAGATGACCGGCCCCGCCTCGAATGCGGGGTCTTCGGTATCTACGGCATGCCCGATGCCAGCGCCGTCACCGTTCTGGGGATGCACGCCCTGCAGCACCGCGGCCAGGAAGCCTGCGGTATCGCCAGTTGCGACGGCCGCCGCTTCTATACCGAGCGCGAACATGGTCTTGTCGGTGACGTCTTTACCGGCGCCGATCTGATCAAACGCCTGCAAGGTAACGCCGCCATCGGCCATACGCGTTACTCGACCGCCGGGGGTTCCTTCATTCGTAACGTCCAGCCGATGTTCGCCGATCTCGACTCCGGCGGCATCGCCATTGCCCACAACGGCAATCTGACCAATTTCATGCGGCTGCGCACCAAGCTGGTGTCCGGTGGCTCAATCTTCCAGTCGACCTCCGATTCGGAGGTCATTTTGCATCTGATCGCCCGTTCGCGCGCCTTCAAGACCATCGACCGGTTTATGGAAGCCTTGCACGAGCTTGAGGGCGGCTTCGCTTTGGTCGCCCTTACCCGCACCATGCTGATCGGTGCCCGCGATCCCCTGGGCATCCGTCCGCTGGTCATCGGCAAGCTGGGCGACTCCTACGTCCTGGCGTCCGAAACCTGTGCGCTCGACATGATCGGCGCCACCTTCGTGCGCGACGTCGAAAACGGCGAAGTCGTCCAGATCGACGAAAATGGCCTGAAGTCCTATAAGCCGTTCGACGTCAAACGCGCCCGGCCCTGCCTGTTCGAATATGTCTATTTCGCCCGCCCGGATTCGGTGGTCAATGGCAAGTCGATCTACGACGTCCGTAAGGCGATGGGTCGGCAACTGGCCCTGGAACATCCCGCCGACGCCGACGTCATCGTCCCCGTACCCGATTCCGGCGTCCCGGCATCCCTGGGCTTTGCCGAGCAATCGGGTACGCCCTTCGAACTGGGCATTATCCGCAATCACTATGTCGGCCGTACCTTCATTCAGCCGACCCAGAATATCCGTGACCTCGGCGTGCGCAAGAAGCACTCGCCCAACCGCGTTGTCCTCGAAGGCAAGCGCGTCGTGCTGATCGACGATTCCATCGTCCGCGGCACGACATCGGTCAAGATCGTCCGCATGGTCCGCGAAGCCGGCGCCAAGGAAGTTCATTTGCGCTCGGCCTCGCCGCCGATCATGTGGCCGGACTTCTATGGCATCGACATGCCCGACCGCGAAAAGCTGCTGGCTGCCAATCACAGCCTGGAAGAAATGCGCGAGATGCTGGAATGCGATTCTTTAGGCTTCCTGTCCGTCGACGGCCTCTATAAGGCTATGGGCCACAACCGCCGCGATCCGGACCAGCCGCAGTTCACCGACCATTATTTCACCGGCGACTATCCGACACGCCTGACCGACCGCGAAGATGCCGCCGAAGACGGCGACAAGCCCGGGCAGCAATTGTCGTTGCTGGCCAACACGCACTAACCTCAAGAGAATAACGATGACCGCTTTGTCACAACAGGGCCGCATCGCGCTGGTCACCGGCGCGTCGCGCGGCATCGGCCGCGCCGCCGCCATCGGTCTGGCCAAGGCCGGCGCCACGGTCATCGCCTGCGGTCGCAGCAAGGCGGGGCTGGAAGAAACCGACGATGCCGTTTTCGCGGCGACCGGTCAGCACGCCACCTTAATCCCGTTCGATACTGCCGACGGCGACGCCTTCGACCGCCTGGCCGCCGCTGTGTATCAGCGCTTTGGTCGTCTCGACGTCGTCGTCCATGCGGCTGCCGTGCTCGGCACCTTGTCGCCGGTGACACACCATGAACCCAAGGATTTCGAGCGTATCGTTACGGTCAATCTGACGGCCACCTATCGCCTGCTGCGGGCTCTTGAACCTTTGATGCGCCTGTCACCGTCCGCCCGGGCCATTTTTTTGACAACCGGCGACAGCGTCACCCACGGTCGCGCTTTCTGGGGCCCCTACGGCGCGACCAAGGCGGCGATGGAAAGCCTGGTCCGTGCCTGGGCCGATGAGGTCGAAATTACCAATATGCGCGCCATCCTGCTGGCGCCCGGCGCCATGCGTACCAAGATGCGCGCCTCGGCCTATCCCGGGGAAGATCCCGAGAGCCTGCCCCATCCCGACGAAATCGCGCCGCTGATCGTCGAATTGGCAGATCCGGCGCAGCCGGTACCGACCGAGATTGTGAATTTTCCGACCTGGCAGGCGCAAAAGGCAGTTTAATGTCTAGACATTAAGTCATTTTGTGTGATTTGACTTTCAAATTGTCGGAAAATGGCGTTAAATTGCGTCATGACTCATTATCCCCAGCCGCAAAGCGCCGCCCTGCTCGAAGAGCTCGGCAAATATGTCATCGCCGAGCCCTTCCCGTTCGTGGTCGATCTCGCCAATAGCCGTGGACTTACCCTGGCCACGGTCGACGGCGACCGCATCACCGACTGGACCGGTCTCTACGGCTCGAAGCTGCTGGGCTACAACCATCCGCGTCTGTTTGAGCCCGACTACGCACGCGAGCTGGTTTTGGCCGCCAACAACAAGATGGCCAATCCCGATTTCCTAACGCTGCAGTGCTTGGCCTATTACCGGCTGCTGCATCGCCTGGCGCCGCGTTGCATGCAGGGCCAGCATGTCGAGGTCTACGCAGTCAATTCCGGTGCCGAAGCCGTTGAAAACATGATGAAATACCTCATCAACCTGCACAATCACAAGCAGGCGGCCAAGGGAAAGACCAAGACGGCCCATCGTTTTATCTATTTCGATCAGGCCTTCCACGGCCGCACCGTCTACGCCCTCAATATCACGCAGTTGGGCCACGACCCGATCGCCACCAAGGATTTCCAGGGCATCATCCAGGGCAATCTGCAAGTGCCCTTCCCGGAATACGATTCGCGCCGCTCTCAGGTCGAGAACGAAGCCGAAGCCGACCGCGTTCTTGGACTGATCGAAGCCTTCATGCAGCAATATCGCGACGAGATCGCCGGTGTTATCCTCGAGCCGCTGCAAGGCGCCGGCGGCCATCGCTTGGCCTTGCCACGGTTTTACCAGGGTCTGTCGCGCCTGTGCCATCAATACGATGTCGGTTGGGGCCTCGATGAGGTCCAAACTTCGGGTGGTCAAACCGGCGCCATCTTCTCCATCGACCTGTTCGACGTCCCCTATCCGCCGCAATCCATCGCGGTCGCCAAGAAGTTCGGCAATGGCGCCGTCTATATGCTCAACCCCATGGAGGATGTCGGCGTGCTCGATTCGACCTGGGGCGGGACCCTGGCCGACATGGTGCGCTTCGTCCAGGAATGGCAGATCGTCGAAGACGAGAAGCTGTTGGAGGCCGTACCTGGCAAGGGTCAGCGCCTGTTCGACGGTCTTAAGACTTTGGTTGAGCGGTTTCCCCATCTTATCAGCAATGTCAGGGGGCTCGGCCTCTATCAGGGCTTCACCCTCAACGCCAAAAAGGACAAGGGGCGGCTGGTCGACCTGGCATTGGAAAGTGAAAACCTGCTGCTGCTGGGCGCCGGCACGGACAGCATCCGCTTCCGCCCGCCGCTCGACGTCACCGATGCCGATATCGACGCTATGTTGGCCATGCTGGCGCGGGTGCTGGAAAAGCTTTAAACCTTATAAAAACCGGCCGGATCTGTTTCAGGTCCGGCCGATTACATATCTATCGTTTCTTCGGCGCCGGTTTGCCGCGCGGGATAGGTGCGCCGCGAGCGCGACCGCCCGGTGCCGCTGCGCCGGGCTTGGTGCTGGGGCCCATGGCGCGCGCCTTGACGGCCTTGGCCTTGGAGACATCTTCGCGCGCCTTCACCTTGACCTTCGGGACGGCCACGGTCGTGCCCTTGGCCTTTTGGCGGACGCGGTTCGGGTGAGCGGGCTTTTCACCTGGCTTGAACTTGGGCTGGGCGCGGACGCGTTTGAAGCCGGCAGGCTTGCCGCCGTCGGACGTATCGCCATCGACATAGGGATTGTTCGTCGCATTGGCCTTGACGGTCAAACGGATCGGCACACCCGGCATATCAAAAGACTCGCGCAAGCTATTGATAAGGTAGCGCGTATAGTGATCCGGCATGGCATAGGCTCGCGCCGCGAACAGCACGAAGGTTGGCGGGCGCCCCTTGGTCTGGGCCATATATTTCGGCTTGATACGCTTGCCGGAGACGGCGGGAGGCGGATGCCTCTGGATCGCCAGGGCCAGCCAATCGTTCAAATCGCGCGTCTTGATCTTGGCCGACCAGTTCTTGTGCGTCTTCAACACCGCCGGCATCAGACGCTCGACGCCCTTGCCGGTGGCGCCGGACAAGGTCACCAAAGGCGTGCCGCGTAGCTGCGGCAACATGCGCTCGGAGATTTCGAGGATTTCCTGCAGGCGTGACTGCGGATTTTCGACCAGATCCCATTTCGAGATACAATAGACCAGTCCGCGGCCTTCGCGCTCGACCAGGTCGGCGATCTGCAGGTCCTGGACCTCAAAGGCATTGGCCTCGTCCATAACCAGGACCACGACCTCGGCAAAGGTGATGGCGCGGATCGTATCGTTGGTCGACAGCTTTTCGAGCTTTTCCTGGACGCGCGCCTTGCGGCGCAGACCCGCGGTATCGACCAGGCGGATGGTGCGGCCTTCATACTCCCAGTCGACCGAGATCGAATCGCGCGTAATACCGGCTTCGGGTCCGACCAGGAGGCGGTCTTCGCCCAGCATCTTGTTGATCAGGGTCGACTTGCCGGCATTGGGACGGCCGATAATGGCGATACGGATCGGCTTGGTTTCGTCGTCCTCGTCCTCGCTGTCATCTTCGGCGACGAAATCGCCCTCGAATTGCTGACGGAAGATTTCCGTGGCGTCGTAGAGCTCGCCGATGCCTTCGCCATGTTCGGCCGACAGATGCAGCGGTTCGCCAAAACCAAGTTRGTAGGCTTCATGGGCGCCGGCATTGCCTGCATGGCCTTCGGCCTTGTTGGCGATCAGGAGAACAGGCTTTTCCTTGCGGCGCAGGATTTCAGCGAAAATCTTGTCGAGCGGCGTCACGCCTTCACGGGCGTCGACCACGAAGAAGGCGACGTCGGCTTCCTCAATCGCCTTCTCGGTCTGGATACGCATGCGCGCCTCCAGGCTGAGATCGGCCAGGTCTTCGAAACCGGCGGTGTCGATCAGTTCGAGGTCGATATCGCCCAGGCGGCCGGTGGCGTAGCGACGGTCACGCGTGACACCGGGCTGGTCATCTACGATGGCCAGCTTCTTGCCCGCGAGGCGGTTAAACAGGGTCGATTTGCCGACATTGGGCCGGCCGACGATAGCTATCTTTAAAGGCATGAGGGCCTTATAGCGAAAAGCGCTGAAAAGGCCACCCCTTTGCTGAAAGCTGTGGCGGCTACTGAATCGCCACCAGCTTGCCGTCGTCGGTTACGACGAACAGCTTGTTACCAACGGCGATCGGCGCGATATAACCAGCGCCACCGATCTTGATGGTATCGGTCTTTTCCCCGGTCTTGGGATCGAAGGCAACCGCTTCGCCCAAGGAATTGACCATAACCAGGCGGCTCGAAGCCATAACCGGCCCGGCCCAGATCGGCAGCTTACCGACCAGCTTTTCGCGGCCGAGGCCGAAAGCGCCCTTTTTCTTCTTTTGGATGCCGGCATTGAGATCCTGCATCCAATAGATGCCACCGGTTTCACGGCTGACGCACAGCAGTTCGCCCTGGAGGCTGACCAGGAAGACAACATCGCCGGCGACCCATGGCGAGTTGACGCTGTCGGCTTCGATCTGCCACTTCGGAGTGCCGGTCTTGGCATCCATGGCCTGGAAAACGCCGGAATGGCTGGCGGCGAAGACGACGCCGCTGTCCAACACCGGACGGCCGGAGATGTCGCGGATTTCCGACAGGGCGTTGGTGCGGGTCGATTGCGCCAAAACCTGTTCCCACAGGGGATCGCCCGTGGTCGCGTTGATAGCCACCAGTTCACCCGAAGAGAACGGCGCATAGATGGTGCTGCCCGAAACGATAGGCGCGGAGGTCTTCAAAAGACGCGCGGGTTCGGCGATGGCCTGATAGGTCCAGTCCATGTCGCCGCTATCCTTGTGGAAAGCGAAGATTTGGTTGTCGACATCGGACGCGATGACATAGTCGCCCGCAACCGTCGGAGCGGCATGGAACTGGGTGTCCGTTTGCTTTTCCCACACCACGGCGCCGGTGGAGGCATCAAGCGCATCGATAAAGCGATAACCCGAAGTGACATAGAGCTTGCCGTCGCCGGACAGGGCCAGACCGCCGCCGAAGCCGGTCTTGTCACGCTTGAGCTTCGGATTGAGATCGACGCTCCAGGCCTGAGCACCGGTATTGACGTCGAAAGCCGAGACGCGCGCTTCGCCGTCCAGGGTATAGATCAGCTTGCCGTCGGAGACCGGCTGGGCCAGGACCTGGGTATTACCCTTGCTGGCAGCACCGATCGACTTGGTCCAGGCGACCTTGAAATCGGCGGCCGCGGCAGCGTTCTGGACGGGCTGATCGGACGATCCGCCGGCGACCAGCCAGTCGGTGACCGGTGCGGGCGCCGGAATATAATAGCCCAGGCCTTTCAGGCTTTTAGACGGCTCCAGCTTCTGGTCGAAGGCGACGATGGAAATGCGCTGGCCTTGCGAGGCGACGGCGCTGTCTTCGGCGTCGTGCTTCTTCATCGGATTGAGAGAGGCTATCTTCGCGCAAGACGTCAAACTCAGGGCGGCGACGACGCCGAGGACGACGAGGCTCGCCCCTTTAAATTTGACCGTGTGAGCCTTCATGATGACTGTTTTCCGTATGCTTGAGACGTATGTGGTGATTATTGCGCGGGCTGGACGGCTTCAGCGTCCGACGGCATTTGCAGTTGCTGGCCAGGGGCCAGTTGCGGCATGACGGGCATGGCGGCTTCAGGCAGCTTGACGACGCCCTGGGCGGTCGGGGCAGCGCCCGAATCGATGACTTCCAACACCATGGCGGCGCGTTGTTTGACGCCGTTGGGGACATCGAGGCCGACCGACAGGACCTGCAGGTCGCTGCGCGCACCCTTGACGTCGCCGGCCTGCAGCTTGGCCATGGCCAGGGCTTCCTTGGCCAAAGGCGCCAGCGGACGCTTGTCGGCGGTCAGCGGCGTCAGGCGCTTGGAGACGTCGGCAAACGAAGCCTTGTCCATGACCAGATAGGCGGCCTTTAACGCAGCCAGGTCGGAGACCAAGGGATCACCCCCTGACTTGGCCGCCTGGTCGAAGTCCTTGACGGCTTCGTCAGGCTTGTTGTCTGTGACGGCCAAGGCGCCCAGCTGCATCCAGGACATGGCCTTGAAGGCGGCATTGCCGGACTTGGTCAATTCCTCGAACTTGGCCTTGGCGGTGGCGGTATCGGATTTCGCCGTGGCGTCGACGGCCGCCTGATAGGTCTCGGACGACTTGGCCGTGACACTGTCCTGCCAGCTTTGATAGCCCCAAATGCCGAGCGCGATCACCAAAGCCAAGACCAGAACCGCACTGACCCACGGCAGCGCCTTCTTGACAATGGTCACCCATTTGTCGGCGCGCAGGTTCTCTTCGGTTTCGTCAAAAATGTCGCTCACGGCGCATCCTTCAAGCAAATATCGTTATGGGAGAAGGCAGCGCAACGGTGCACGCCTTTCGGATCGGCGCGAAACTAGCCTTTGCGTCTCGCTTGCGCAACCGGATACAGCGTCCTTTTGCGAACCGGCCCCCAAATTACAGTCTGTTACGTCTATTTATTTAGCAAAATATGTCTCTTCTGGGGCCGGGAAGCTGCGATCCCTGACATCTTTTGCAAAGGCCGCCACGGCGCCATCGATTTGCTCACGCAGGGAGGCATAGCGGCGGACGAATTTCGGCGTCCAGTCGAACAGGCCCAGCATGTCGTCGATGACCAGGACCTGGCCGTCGCAGGCATTGGAGGCGCCGATGCCGATAGTGGGCGCTTTGACGACCGCGGTGATTTCACCGGCCAGGCTGGCGGCCACGCCTTCGACGACGATGGCGAAGGCGCCGGCGGCGTCGCTACCTTTAGCTTCCTCGATAACCTTTTGGCGCTCGATATCGTTGCGCCCCTTGGCTTTGAACCCGCCCTCCAGATTGACCGCCTGGGGGCGCAGGCCGACATGGGCCATGACGGCGATGCCGCGGGCGGTCAGGTAGGCGATGGTGTCGGCGACGGTTGGACCGCTTTCGACCTTGACGGCCTGGGCGCCGGTTTCCTTCAGCAAACGGACAGCGTTCTGGAAGGCCTGTTCCGGGCCTGCCTCGTAGGAGCCGAACGGCATGTCGATGACGACAAAGGCGCGCTTGGCCGCGCGCATCACAGCCTGGCCGTGGAGAATCATCATTTCCATGGTGACGCCGATGGTGTTGGGCAGGCCGTGGACGACCATGCCGACACTGTCGCCGACCAGCAGGATATCGCAATGGTCGTCCATGATGGCGGCCATGGGCGCGCTGTAGGCCGTCAGGCAGACGATCGGCGTCTGGCCCTTATGGGCATAGATTTCGGGAGCGGTGATGCGTTTGGTGGTCTGGGTCTGGCTGCTCAAGGGCGGGCGTCTTTCGATTGCGCCCGCTGCCGGGCCTCAGATGGTTTCTTCCTGGGAGTAGGCGTAATACAGGCCCACGAGCGTTAAACATAGGGCAAAACTGACCCAAAAGAAGAGTGGGGTCTGCATAAAGGTGAGGTAGTGCGCCGACGAATCCATCAGGTTCATGAATTCGACCCGCAGGCCGTCGAACAAGTGGGACCCGGCGCGAAGGGTAGTATCGGTTTCCGTGGCAGCCTTTTCATAGACGCCCTTGCCGCCGGCCGTCCAGTTGGGCAGACGTACGACTTGGGCCAGAGCATAGAGGCCGCCGGTAAAGCCGGCCAGGACGACCAGCCATTGCCGCAGCCACAACTTGACCTGCAGGCCGCGCATGACGCGGCCCTCGAAGGCTTCGCCGTCATCGAAAACTTCGGATGAGGCGAACAAATCGTTCAATTCGTTGTCGTTCATGATCCTGTTTCCAACAGATTGGATCGTGGTGTTTCGTCAGGCCGCAGGATCGCCTTCAGGTGATCCAGGGCGCGCTTGATATGGCTTTTGACCGTACCGAGCGGTATTTTCAGATCGTCGGCGATCTCCTGATGACTCAGTTCGCCGCTAAAGTTCAGCGTCACGCATAAGCGTTCCACAGGTTTGAGGCGGTTTAAGGCCGCATCGAGATTATGGGCGCGAAATTCGCTGACCTCGGGGGCATCCGGTTCATAGGGCGTCATGTCATCGACCAGGAGATATTTGACATTGGCCCGAACCTTCCGGAGGTAACGCCGCGACGCTATCTTTTTCAGCCAGGCAATCAGCGGCCCGTCGAAGCGATATTCGCCAAGCCGTTCATAGGCAATCATAAAGGCTTCCTGCGCCATATCGTCGGCATCGGAGGCTTGAGCCCCTGCCCGCCTCAGATGCGTGCGCAGATTTGCGGCGTGCCGATGTACGAGCTCTGCGAAGGCGGATTTATCGCCCGCCGTACAGAGCCGCACCAGATCGACGTCCGATTGCCGCGTCAGATCAAGCTTGTCGCTTGTCAAAGCCATAGTGTCATTGCCCCGGGTTGCCGCAAAAGGCGCTTATTTGCGGTTACCCATGAGGCCGAGCGCCAGAAGCGCCAAGCCGATAAAGCCCGGAACGGCGGCGAACCCGGAGGTTTCATCCAGAACGTAATTGTTGTCGAGGAAGTTCCAGGTGACGAGAGCAAGGGCAAGGGCGATCAGGATTATGCCCCAGCGGATATCGTTGGCCGGGCTTTTCGGCTTGGTCTGGGCGACCCGCATGCTGTCGAGGAATTCGGGCGGCAGGGGCTGGCCCTTCTCGATCGACATACGCAGCGTCTTTTGCAGTTCCGCGTTGTCGCGGGACTTTGCCAACCGGATGACGGCAACGATGGCGATGGGCATGCCGAAGACCATGATCAGGGCAACGATAGGGATAATTTCGTGAGGAAAGTTCATAAACATGTTCCTTGTGACCTCGATTGATTGGGGCAGCCGAATGCCGCCCTTTGCAAACTAGAGGCGCTGAGAGCGTGGTTTAGATGCACGGAGTCGGATTAAGTTTTCGTAATCCGCGTTCGCGGCCGGATTCGGAGTGTGGCGATTGTAACCCCAAACCGGCGCCGGCGTAAGGCCAAGCCTTGATCCCAAAGGATTTGAGGCCACGGGAAGCCGCACGGTATGGGGAGATTCGGAGTAGAGTCGGTTTTTTTCGCAAAAAATCGACGCTCCGAATCTTTTGGCTCTTGCAGCCGACATATTTTAGATATATCTAAATCGCATCGAATTAAAGCACTTGCAAATCGTTCGCAGTGTAGTTATAAATTCGATATATCGTGTTACAATCTTTAATCATAAAGGAGACTGCCTTGCGAGGCTTTTTTCACCATCGCGGATCGAGCCACGGCTCTGACCGCACTTACAGCCATCGCGACGGCTTTGGTCGCGGTTTCACAAGAGGCCCCGGCCGTGATGAAGGCATGGGCCGCGGTTTCGGTTTTCGCGGCGGGCGCGGCGACGGCCGTGGCTTTGGCCACGGCGGTTTACGCCTGGTTCTGCTCAAACTCATCGACGACAAACCCAGCCATGGATATGAGCTGATCAAGGCCGTCGAGGACCGTTTCAACGGCAGTTACAGCCCCTCCCCCGGCGTCATCTACCCGACCCTTAGCTGGCTGGAGGACGAAGGCTTCATCACCGTGTCGCCCGGCGAGGACGGCCGCAAGTCCGCCCACATTACCGATGCCGGCAAGGCGCACCTGGCCGAAAAGGCCGAGGCCGTCGCCGAACTGTTCAATATGATGGACGGTCAGCGCAACGAGCACGGCGACTATGCGCCTTTGTTCCGCGCCATGCATAACCTCAAGACGGCCTTGCGCATGCGCGGCATGAAGCCGATGGGCAAGACTGAAATCGAGTCGATTGTCGACCTGATCGACGATCTGGCCAAGAAGATCGAGCGTTCGTGATGGACGCCGCGACATCTGAGGACAAGCTTAGTGATGGGCGCGCCCATGATGCGCGGGCCATGCAACGCGTGCGTTATGAAACGCGGCTGCGGACTTTGACGGTGGCGGGGGTCAGGCAACTGACCCCTCACCTCACCAGCATCACTCTGAGCGGCGATTTCAGCGGTTTCCAGTCGCCGAGCTTCTGCGATCACGTCAAGCTGTTCTTTCCCGATCCGGTGACGGGCGTTCTGAGCCTGCCGGGCAGCGACGGCGCCAAGCCGATCGCCCGCGATTACACCCCGCGGCGTTTCGATGCCGATGCCCAAACGCTCGACATCGAATTCGCCCTTCACGGTACGGGGGCCGAGTGCGGGCCGGCGACCCAATGGGCCATGACGGCCAAGGCCGGCGACACGGTGACCATCGGCGGGCCGCGCGGCTCGACCCTTATCCCGCTGGCCTTCGACGCCTATCTGCTGATCGGCGACGACACGGCCCTGCCCGCTATCGCCCGGCGCCTGGAAGAGATGCCGGCCGGCGCGAAGGTCATCGTGATGGCCGAAGTCGATGGTCCCGAGGACCGCATGGACTTTACGACTCAGGCGCATGCGCAGATTCACTGGATCTATCGCCAGACCCAGACCCTGAACGAGGCCTTGAAGCGGATGCATCTGCCGCAGGGCGACATGCACGCCTGGGTGGCCTGTGAATCCGCGGCCGCCAAGCTGATCCGGACGCAGTTAATCGACGATCACGGCGTCAATCCCGCCTATCTCAGGGCATCGGGGTATTGGCGTAAGGGCGACGCCGGCGTCCACGATAATATTGACGGTTGATTTGGCTCTGGACACGACGCTGACTTAGGTACATTTATCCCCCGTTACGATATTTCAGGGGACTCATTTCAGTGTTGATAGCCTTAGCAGCCATGGCGATTATGGCAACCGCGGCGCAGGATTCAGGTGCGCAGGATACATCAGCGCCCGCATCGTCTCCGGATGCTCAGGAGTCTGAAGCGTCTTCGGGCGGTTACCAACGCATCCCGCCCTGGTTTCATTTTCCGCACAAGATCCACCGCCAGCGTCTCGATACCAAGATGCACAAGATCAACCACGGCAAATATGGCTGGCAGGTTGTCGTCCGTACAGATGCCTTTACCGGTGAGATCTCGTGCTTTATTTCGTCGCGCAAGACCGCAACCCAGGACCGGATTACCTATGCCGGGCGCACGCTCGGTTTCGGGTTCGACGACTATGTCGATCCCAATACGACCTGGTTCCGCGCCGACGACAATCCCGCCCAGAAGCTGAGCGACGTCTATCCGACGCTTTATGCCCGCGGTCAGGTCGTGCCGCCGCGCAGCCTCGACAACCTGTCGAAAACCATCGTGCTGATTCCGATGGAAAGCGTCGAAGGCGCCGACCATGTGATGATCCGTACGGACGACAAGTCCAAGCCGCGTTCGTTCAAGCTGATCGGCTTCAAGGAAGCCCTGGCGACGGCGCAGGCCAATGGCTGCACGGAAGACCATTATGTCCGGCATCCGTTTTAGGTGAGTTGAAAGCCTAGTTACCGATAAATTCGCGTAAGGTTGTGATCAGGACCTCAGGCTGTTCCTCGGCCAGCCAATGGCCACTATTGGCAATGACGACCGTCGTCACCTGGGCGACCCCTAATTCGCGCAAGGCATCGGCGATAACCGGAAGCGCCGGTCCCATGGTGCGATCGCCGCCGACAAGCAGAACCGGCACGGTGACTGAGCCGGTTTGGCTCTTATTAAAGATCGAATCCTGATCGAAGGTCCGAAAAAATTCAAAGCCGGCGCGCAGACGATCGTGTGATCCGTAGGCCTTGGCGTAGATTTTCAAGGCCTTGTCAGTCACGGCACCGGGGTGGGCGGTATTGTGGTCATAATTGTACCGGAAGTAGATGGCCTGGCGGCCGCTGACCATGGATTCGGCAAACTCCGGCGCCTGATGGAAGCGAAAATGCCAGCAACATGCATTCGACTCGATTGCATCCCAAGGCGCTATGCCCGGCAGCGGCACGTCGAGAATGGCGACCGCCGCCAGATCCTCGGGATGGGTGCGTGCGTACGCATAGGCCACCATGCCGCCGGTATCATGGCCGGCCAGATAGACAGACTTCAGACCCAGGGCCAGGACAAGTTGGTGAATGTCTTCCGCCATGGTGACCTTGTCGTAGCCGGCTTGCGGCGCTTCGGACCCGCCGACACCGCGCAGGTCAGGGACGATGACCGTGTAGTCGCGCGCTAGATCGGCCTGAACCTTGTAGAATTCATACGAGCTTTGCGGCCAACCGTGCAGGAGGATGACGGTCTTTGCGCCCGTTCCGGCACGCAGATAGTGCAGCTTGATGCCGTTGACGCGGATATAGTTGTCGCTGACGCGGGGCGCGGCCGGAACGGGCTCCGCATTCGCCGCGAAGGCCGAAGCCATCTGAACACCCGCGACTGTGGCTACGAAGGCCATGGTCAGGCAGGCACGTTGCAATAGGTATTTCATAAAATGCTTTCGGGGTTCAGATGAAAAGGACCAGTCCTTCGTTTCGAGAGTACTGGTAGCAGTGTTTCACCGAACACGCATCACCCCGCCTGTTCACTGATCGAACGACGGCGCAGGCCGAAAGCGGGCTGAAATGGGTCGTATTGAGGGGGTTTTCACGCGTTTGAACAGGCTTGGGTGATGCTCAGAGGTGATTAGCGGGGGCTTCACGGAGCTTCACCGGGCTTCGCTGGTCGCAGGGTTTGGCGAAATTAGACCGTCTGACCGGGTGATCGGCCGAAAAAGTTATCCAATTCCATCCAATTAATCCGGCAATATGATGCTATTCATATGGCATCATCGAAATCTTGACATCCTCAGGACGGACAGCTCACCGATGAGCGTTTGTCCAGAGGCACAAACATATGTCCCACCAGCCTAAAACGGACAGCGAAGCAAGTCTCCGGAACGCCATCGCCTGGACCGTAGGTGACGGCTATTGTGTCCTGGTTCAGCTGCGCTCGAACGTCCCAAATCATATCGCCTTCAACCTGGCTCGGAGGCACTTCGATCACGCCGCCTGTATCCCGGTCAACAAACCAATAACTACCGCAGCCGGGTCCGCACGAAACAAAGGCCAGGGAAAAATGCCCATTGAACGTGACCTCAGGGCTCACCTCTTTCTGAATGGCTGCCAGCAAGGTTGCGTTTTCCTCACCGCCAATAAAGTGTGTCGGCTGTTTGCCGACCTCCGCCCTTGCGGGGCAGCTCCAGGCCATGATTAACGCAAAGGCCGCCGAAATTAGACGCCTGTTCACGGAGCTTCCCCCATTTTCGATTGTTGCAATCGCTTTATACGTTTCAACTAGACTAACGCAAACACATCCACGCACACTACATTCTGGTGAGGTCCATCGAAATGGCACCGCCGCTACCCATGGACAGAAATGGACAACTTTTCTGATCGATGAGCCGGCCTATGTTTGCGCAATTCATAAGGCTGCCCCGAAATCTGCCAGGCTTCGGCCTCAGGTGCAAGCTGTGGCGGAGGGGATTGAGCGCGACATAGCGCACAGCCGCCATCAAATGGTCCTCATCCATCGATAGCGACACAAACCGCCAATCGGGAATTACGGTTACATGGCACCAACTGCACAATTAAATTTTCGGTGGCTATTGCCTGATACCCAACCATGTTCACCTGATCCTGACACCCTCGGATGAGACCGGCCTGATACGGAACGTAAGGGAGACCCATCGTCGTTACACGGCTTTCGTTGGCGCACTTAGCCGACGGACCGGCCACCTTTTCCAGGGGCGTTTCGGCTCGTTCGCCACGGACGAAGCGCGCCTGATGGCGGGTTTCGCTATGTCGCTCTCAATCCCATGAAGGCCGGCCTTGCAGCGCGCTCAGGACCGGCCGTGGTCGAGCGTTGCGGCGCATCTGGACGGCCACGACACGCCCTATTTCGAGGTAGCGCCGCCCATTGACCTGGATGCCGTGTTCCGGGGATTTCGCGCCTAAGTCACCGCAGCCTATTGCGCCATAGCCCTGGCAATCGCAGCCGTGACGCCGCCGATTTCGGCCGCCGTCTGAATTTGGCCCTTCAGGAACACGTCCGGCTTAAAAACGGCGACCATTTGCTCTGTGTCCTGCAACCGGTATCCGTCCATACTCATCAGGGTGACAACCACAGCACCCGGTGCCTTGGGCGCGCGCACGACGGAAAACCAATAGACACGTCTGGCATCGCAGACAAGAGCCTGACTTGGCCCATCACCAATCTTACGCGCACCAACGGCCTTGCCGACAAACTCCAGCACGTCCTGGTTTGGATTATCCGCTTCGCCAAAACCACGCTTGTAGCCTTTTAGATAGCCCTGATCATCCGCCGTAAGCTTCGTCTCATCTATATCGATATCAAAGACGCAATTGCTGGCCGTAAACTGCCAGTTGCGATCGTCAGCACTGGTCAACAGTGCGGCTTCAGGCGCGAGTAGGGTTTGCCCCGTGATGGACTGGCCAGTCTCAGCTAACCGAATGCCGAGCCTGACATATCGTATAGCCGTAAACCGGCTTGCCGCATACGACGGCGCCGTGTAGGCAAGCGCCACGAAAGCCATCAAAAATCCTGCCACCCAACGCGACATTCCCCGCCTCCCCAATCATAAACTCTTGGCCACCTTATCCGCCCCCTTTGGCCGATGCAATCCCGGGCTAAAACCTGGATCAGGTTTCTCAATCCAATTCCCTGGTCCACTCAACACCGGTGGCGTGTCGAGATATGGATTACGGTGACATGGCGTAATTGATCTACACTCCTGGACTGAACTGCACCCCTTAGGTGAGACATAATAATTTCGGGTACAAGTTTCACAACAAGGAGAAATGAAGGGACAGGAGCGCTATCCCCCAACGTTTCCGACAAGGACTGATCCTGGGCTCCGCCCCCATTGCCGTCTCTGCCATGTTGGTGCAAGCTGCCCCCTCGCCCCGCCTTCCTATCGCCCATGGAGAGGAACCGGCCATGTGCAACGACTACGAACAACACATCGCCTACGCCCAATATTGCCAGCTCATGCAAGAGCTCGAATGGCAGATACCGACCCAGCAATCGGCGCTCGATCTCAGGCAGGCCGATGATATCCGCATCGGTGACACAGGCTCCGTCATACGCGTCGCCGGCAATTCGGTCGAGCTTGCCCCCATGAAGTTCGGCTTCCCCAACCCCGGAAAAGGCCCGATCTTCAACTTCGTCTCGGAGCGCCGCGACTTCACCAATACCGCACGGTGCGTTATCCCGGCGTCGGCCTTCTTCGAATTTACCGGCAAGAAATCCCCCAAGGCCAAGCACCGGTTCACGCTTAACGACGAACCGTTCATGGGCATAGCCGGCCTGTGGCGCCCCGGCGATGGCAACCAGCCCGACAGTTTTACCATGCTGACGACAGCGCCCGGGCCCGACGTCGCGCCCGTTCACGACCGTCAGATCGTTGTCCTGCGCCCCCGTCAGTTCGGCGACTGGCTCTATTTGACCAAGCCCCAGACCGAGACATTGCGGCACCTGCCCGCCGGCTCTCTCACCGTCAAGACCGTCCGGGCAGGCGTCGATAAAGAGGATAATTTGTTTATCGCTTGACTCCCGCGTTAACGTGAACAAAATGGGAACATCATAGATTATGAGGCCTCCCATGAGCTATCCGCTTGACGATATGGATTGGTTCATCACGTTCGAAGTGACGTGCCGAAAGTGCGGTGTCACCCGGTTTTACAAGGTCCGGGAGCTGTTGAACCTGCGTTACCGCAATCTCTATTACCACGATCTGCAATTCGTCCTGACCTGCGCCCGAGGCTGCGGCGGCTCGCAAAAAGTCGCACTTCCCGGCGGAGAGGCGCCACCCCAGGCGCCCATGGACCTTCGGCTCGACTATGCTTTCGAGCGCGCGCGCCGCGCTAGGCTTCTCGATCAGAGACTGGCCTTCCATCCCATGGTCTATCTCGAACTGCCGCCGTTCGCGAATTCCCACTTCGAGCTCAAAAACAACCGGAATGGCGTCATCGACCAGGACACCTTGCCGGTTCGGGAGCTCCGGGGCCTGGCTATCTATGTCAGTGACCGCATCCCCGGCGGCCAGCTGATGGGCCGCCGCCCTGACGCTCCGCTCGGCTCGTCGGTCGCCATCAATATATGAAACGCCAGACGTGTTGTCCCCTGCGACACGTGCATGGGTGAATCGGCACGTTTATGGACCGGCTTTGCAGCGGCCGTCAGTCCTTGAACAGCAGCGGCGCCAATTCTCTCAGGCTGCGCCGCCACGGCGAGAATCGAGTGACAGGAGCACTATCCCCACACATTTCCGACAAGGACTGATCCTAGCCTCCGCCTCACGCCTTTCTTCCTAGGGCAGCGAGCCCGGCGCTAGGCTCTCACCCAGTTACACCACGTCCGGGGACACGACCTTATATTCCCCTGCCCCCCTTCCATATTCCGRCATGTTGCCTGGAAACAGTGCGCAACTCGCTGAATAGAAGCAAGACACCCCACCAAAATGCAAGAGCGCATCGATCCCCCCTCCCCGCGCAAGTGCGCAAGGAGACATAAGAAAAACCAACTCCGCTGCGATGTATGAATACGATAGCCGCAAAGCGGTACCGCATGAGAAATCAATGATTTAGAGCGCACCGCTAACCGCAATTAGGGCGATTCCGGGGCGAAACGATTTCACGATTCCGACCGGAGGCCTTCATTTATCAAGACAGTTGACATCCGGGTCGGTGCAGCTGGTGGAAAATTGGTTGCTTTGGAAGTTGTTGTAGCTGGCAAATCCCAAATCGAAACCCTGGACGATCTTCACCGTCAGGTGCTGATCAGGCGCAAAGGTATAGGATTTGACCGTCGCGGCGCCGATCCTGGCCAATTCGCGATTGACGTCGGCAGGCCATTTACGAACCCTGGCCGTCACGACCAGGGTGCGGACGGTGTTATTCGGTCGACCCGTAGCGAAATAGGTTGTCGTGTTATCCGTAGCGTCTGTTTCAGCTACTTCGGGCAAGGCGTTTACAGCATCGACAACCTTTTGCGCAGCTGATGTTGCTGCGGTCGCCTTGGGCATCCAGGCAGATAAAATCGACGGCCCGGCGACGGCCAGCCCGGGGGCCGCCAGGATAAGAAGCGCCGCCACAACAACGTGCGCGGGACGCTTCGGAGCTTCAAACGACTCGACATCATCCCGGACGACAATCGACCCGGATATCAAGTCGTGAACCATCCGGCGCGTGGGCAGGTTAAACAGCAACAGGTAGATCTGCGCCAGGGTGACACCGAAGACGGCGGTTATCGCCGCGACACCTATGACAGTGGCAAGCATGGTGTCCTTCGTTTGGAAATACCAGCCATTGAGCATCCACGGCGCGACCAGTACAACGGCTCTGAGAAGGGCGGCCAACAGACCCAGCGGCCGACCGTTCATCCGGGCGACCTTTAGGCCACAGATACGCATGCCGACCGAGCGACCACCGCCCAAGCCACTGGCTGTAACGCCGAAATACAGAATACCGAGCGTGAGCCCGACCACTCGGCCATTTGTCCCCCAGGCCGAGACGTAATCCATGGCCAGCCATCCGATAGCGTAACAGACGGCGCCCAGCACTATGCTGTCGATGATCCAGGCAAACACGCGACGCCAAAAGCCTGACCAGATTGCCGCTTTGTCATTTGCCATGATAGTGCCCCCATTTTCCCGCGGGTAATCTATACCTGCCGGCCACCGCCGACAAGGGTGGCGCCCGAGATACTGAAAGCGCTTTGGGACGACTCTAGCCTGCAACGTGACATTGGACAGGTCGACATTTACCGACGCGTCGCACTTTTTTACCTATTCGTCATCGCCCATAAAAATCGGCGCAATTCTATCCAGAACCTCTTCGACAATATAGGCCGGCAGGTGCTCCACGTAGGATACCTTGCGTTCGGCCGATTTAAAATCAACCGCCCTTATTTGCATGAGATCGATCACACCCGTCGTCTTCGTCCCGGCACCGGATAGCGACACCTGGAAGCCGACATTACGGGCCAGATTGGCTGTGGTGCTGATCGGCGCCACGTAAATGAGATTTGTCATCCGGTTATAGGCGTCGGGCGATATGACGATGGCAAAATGCTCATACTTCATTTCCTGGCCGGCGGCCGGCGAAAAATTTAAATGCCATATGTCCCCCCGCCTGGGGTGCTTCGCACCAGGCGGCATCAGATTTCATTCCCTGTCGGACGCATTTGCTCCCATGCTCCGTGTTCGGCACTTAGATCCACCTGGTCCGGCAATTCGGCCAGCAATTCCGTCAAAGAATATTTTCGCCGCCCTTTGGCGACGGGAATAATGACCTGCTCGCCGGTTTTGGTATAAGCGATCTTCGCTACGGAGCCGTCAGTGACGTGCAAGGCCGCTGCATTGGCGCTTGGCCAAATGACCGACAACGAGCCGCCGGTTTTGCGGAACTTGATTTCGGTAATCGGCCGGCTCTCATCCAGTTCAAATGCGCGGCTCATGGTTGGGCACCTCCGGTTTAACAATGTTCAACATAATCGAAGTTAAACAATTATTCAACCACAGAAACGACGCCATGACAAAGGGCCGCCCCTTGCGGAGCGGCCCTTCCATTGTCTTGCAATGCACGTGGACAGCTTAAGCGCGCTGGCCCCCTGCGATGAAGGCCGTGCTCACTCGATTTGCCGCATGCGGCTTCTGGCGAGGCGAGCGATGGAGCGACCGACGGACGTTCGAGACTGGGAGAATAGCACTCGTACTGCCTCCTCCATTCCCTCCCGGCAGATTGGGTTTTTGCAGCGGCCGTCAGTCCTTGAACAGCAGCGGCGCCATTTCTCTCAGGCTGCGCCGCCACGACAGGAACTCGTGCGCCGTGTTCGGCGAGACATAGAAGACGCTATTGAAGCCGGAAGCCTTCAGCGCCTCGGCATTCTTGCGCGGGTCCTGCGGCGGTGCGCCGGGAGGCCCCATGCGTGGGCCTTCCAGCTCCCGGCTGCCGAAGCTGACGAAAGCCAGCTTGACCTTGTCGCGGAAGCCCGGCGTCTTGGCGACGTCATCGACCGAGATCGTTCCGCCGCTCAACAGGCCGATATAGGCAAACTTGTCCAAGTTGGCGAAGGTGATCAGCTTGGTTTCAAAGCCGCCCATCGAAAGGCCGGCCATGGCGCGGTGGGGTTGATCGGACAATGTGCGGAAATGGCCGTCGATATAGGGGATCAGTTCATCGATCATGACCGTCTGGAACGGCTTGATGTCGAAGCTGAACAAGCCGCCGGGCTTCACGTCGTTGGTCATGCCGTAGGTCATGACGATGATGAAGGGCTTGGCCTTGCCGGCCGCGATCAGATTGTCCATGATCAGGTTGGCGCGGCCCTGGTTCGACCAGGCGTTTTCGTCTTCGCCCCAGCCATGTTGCAAGTAGAGCACCGGATAGCGCACGCCGGGATTTTCATCATAGCCTGGCGGTGTGTAGACCAGGGCGCGGCGCTGCGTGCCGGTGCTGGGCGAGGCGAACAGGACCTGTTCGACGCGGCCGTGCGGGACGTCCTTCAGCGCGTAAAAATCCGCGTCGGCCGCCGGTATTTCGATGCCGCTTTCCCACCGCGTCGAGCCGTAGAAATTCAAGGTCCCCGGGTCGTTAAAGGTGCCGCCGTCGACGGTCAAATGGTAGTAGTGAAAGCCTTGGTCGAGCGGACCTTCGGAGGTGCCCGTCCACGTACCGTCCGGGCCCTTGACCAGCGTGGTGCCGCCGCGCCCGCCCAGGCCGAGGCTGACCTTGACAGCCTGCGCGTCGGGAGCGGTGATGCGGAAACGGGCGTAGCCTTGCGAATTGACCTGCGGGTAGTCTTGCCCCGGCTGATTCAGCTCGGACGGCTTGAAATCCTCCGCGATCGGGGCGGCGGTTTGCGCCGTCGCGGAGCCGGCGATCATGATGGCAGCCAAGGCCGCGGTGACGACGCGTTTCATTTGACATCTCCCAGGTGAGGTCGCCATTTGTTTTGTGGCACGGCGCTTCTATTAGTCAGACTAATTGCAGAAAACCCGGAAGATCGCAACAGCTCCCTGTGCGTTTGCCCGTGCGTGGCGGCATGACAAAGGGCCGCCCCTTGCGGAACGGCCCTTCCATTGTCTTGCAATGCACGTGGACAGCTTAAGCGCGCCGGCCCCCTGCGATGAAGGCCGTGCTCACTCGATTTGCCGCATGCGGCATTTGACAATGAGACATCAGACCACCTCCTTTCGCTTGTTGAACGTTGAATTAAATATAATCCAAAAACGCGGAGGTTCAATCGCCCGGAGGGTGGGAAAATGGAATTTTTCGGTTCGCGGTTCGCGTTAATGGCCGGCTGGCGCGCCAGGCACAGGCGCGGGCGGCGACGACGGCCAGTCGAAAACCATCGTGGGCCGGGACGTGTGGGGGTTTGTGGTCCTACCTAAACCGTTCACACTCGCGCCAAATATGTGACTCTGACCTTTTACTGACGTTATTTAAGCTCGCCGGCGGCATTGAGGAGAACCACATCGGACAGGACGGCTGAATCAGCCGTTTCAGGCACGTGTGAACAAAAGCCAATGCCGACATAGAAGGCCCCTTCCAGATGGAGCGTGATCGGGGGACCGAACTGGTGCATCGGTTCGCCTTCAAGGCTGACAAAAAGCGAAAAGGAGTCGCCGCGCTTTTCGATGCCGATGCGCCTGGCGTTGACGGGAACGAGACTGTCGGGATTGGCGCCGCCGGGGCGGCCCCGACCGCCGATGCGATATTCCATGTCCTTGACGCGAACACCCTTTTCGGGGCGTTGCGCCAGATGGATCATGCCGCCACCATGCAAGGCGACAATGGCTTCTTTCGCGTCGTCATCCAGGCTCTGGCGAATGATCAAGACGGCCTTGCGATCCTCGTAACCCGCGTTTGGGAAGGCGATGTCGGCAGCCAGGGACACGTCGCCCGACATCTGCTTCCACAGATAATGGAACTCGTCGCGCGTATACCAGATATTGTAGCCGGCCGAAGTGATCGCATAGGCCTTCGATACCGGATCATAGCTGGCGCTTCCCGCCACCATGGGGTTTCCGACGTCGGACTGGCCGTCAAAAATGCCAATCGGCTTCATGTCCGTCGTCGTGGGCTGATGAAAATCGCTGGGGGGCRCCACCTGTACATGCGTGGCCGAGCCAGGTTGGGCCCAGGCCGGCGCCTTTTCGGGCGTTGCGGCTGGCGGTGGGTCGCCGGCACGGACGCTGGTAGCGAGGACGCAGACAGCCACAGCGAGCGCGCAGGTTACGGCATCGATGGGCACGGCACCGATGGCTTGGCGCAGCGCCCGCCCTGTACGGCGATTATTCATCAGCATGTCCTCCTCGATGGCCTACTTGTCTGGGTCAGCCGCTGTGAAGGGCGAACAGCAGGGCTTGCCGATCGCATGGAGTTCCATGATTTCCGCGCGTGTACCGTCCGGATCGAACAGGTTGATCTGCCATTTGGCGTCACGCCCGATCTTCGGGAGTTCGTTCTGGCCGGTGAGCCGGTCACCATTCCACAGGGTCGTATAGGCCGCCTCGGCATTGGGCACGCCCAGTGAGAAATGGTTCAGGATCCCGGCGGTCGCCTGACTCATCGTCGCCGGAATGCCCGTCGTTTCAGGCCCGCTGACGATCATGTATTCCAGCCAATCGTGGCCATCCGGCACCTGCAGCGAGATCCAGGTCGGCGTGTCTTCTTTGAAGCCGCCATACCAATAGGGGCGAAAACCCAGCACGTCTTGAAAGAAGCTGTCTTCAACCGCGCGGTTGTGGATGATAAAACCGACGTGAATGATATGGCTGGACAGCGGATTGACCGGAATCGCAGGCGGATTGGGCGCCGGCTGTTCGAACTCTACCCTGTGGCCTTCGGGGTCGTTGACAGAAAACCAAACGCTGCCGTCGCTGCCCTTTTCGACCTTGGCTGGAACGGTGATTTTCCGTGAGGCCAGGTATTGGCGCAAACCCTCGGCATCGGGGGTGGTAAAGGCCACATGGTCGAGGCGATTGGTACTGGCGGGACCTTCCGGCAACGGCAATATCTCGACGAACTGGAGCGGCGAAAAATAATAGCGTACACCGGCCGGGTTTTCCGGATCGGCACCCTTCACCGCACCGAGATCGTGGGTGTAAAAGGCTTCCGTTTTGGCGGCGTCAGAGGTGTAAAGACTGATATGCGAGACACCCGTCAGCTGTGGACGCTGCAGGTCGGCTGCCTGTGCTGAACCCAACGCTAAAAACGGAGCCGCCAGCACTAGGGCGACCGTGACCAGGCCATTTTTGATCGTCATGCTCACACCCTGTGGATTCTTTATTGTCCGGATGGAGCCTAGCTAACATTCAAACGTCTGAGTTGACGAGTTGAATCTTTGTCAGGACAAAAATGCGATGCCTCTATTAACGCAATCCCAGCTTGCCAGTATCCAGGGAAAAGGCGTTGGCGTCCAAGACCTGGTCGAGGCCTTGCCGCCACTTAAAGACGACACAATATAGGTTGCCCGTTCTTTATCATCTCACCGAAGAAATTACGTAAGCGATTCCACCGCAATCAATTAATATTGCAAATATAATAGCTATTCTTTTAAAATGACCAAATTTTTCCTTGTCAGGAAACATTTGAATTTTAAGATCAAAAATATATTTGTGTCCTAATAAAACGAAAACAAGAACTATAAATATAATATATAGAGGGAAATTTTCATTTAACCGTGAAACCGCGTCTGGCCTAATGACGCTACTTTGAATTAAAGCTTCCATGGATATTGCCCACATTTATTACAAGCGTGAGCATTGATACCGGTACCCCGCTTCCACAAAACAATTAGACTATGTTTGCAGGCAGGGCACCTGATCAATTTGTAGGACAGAAACCTCATGGCGGGAATGCTAATTAGAAGAAACAAACCAACGGCATAAGGCGCAGAAAAGATGTTTGCAGCCAAGTAAATGAGAGTGATAGAGACCGAAATTTCAATACCTATCAATATCAGTGACATAGCGTAGCTCATTCGCGCCATATTACCATCCGTTTTTACTCTTTGCGCCCTGCCCTCGCGTTGGTGCAGGCGACATTTCCGCTATTGTCCTACATAGCGATGCACGCCCGCAGGTGTCAACTCCAGCACGCCGTTCGCGTTAGTGGCCTGCTGGCCCGCCGGGCACGGGAACGTCCGGTTTTTTAATGAAAAACGCAGCGACGACGGCGCCAAGAGAGATAATGGCGCCGCACAGGAAGGCGGCCTTGATGCCTCCGGTCGTCACCGCATGCGGGTCGGCGCCGCCGGCGGCAAGCGCCGCGCTCCGCAGGGTCATGATGGCGACAAACAAGGCCACCCCCGCGGCGCCGGCCACTTGTTGCGTGGCGCCGAGCATGGCGCTGCCGTGCGAATAGAGGTTCGGCGGCAAGGCCCCCAGGCTGACCGTAAAGAGCGGCGTGAACATCATGGCAAGGCCGACGCTTAAGGTCAGGTGGGCCACCAGCAACAGCCAGAAAGGCGTGTCCTGCTGGATGAAGGTCAGCCCCCACAGGGCGACGCTGAGCAGAATAGCGCCCGGGATAACCAATGGTACGGGACCGTGCTTGTCAAACAACCTGCCAATAGTCGGCGCGCATAGCCCCATGACCAGACCGCCCGGCAAAAGCAGAAATCCGGTCTGCAAGGTCGTGAGGCCCAGGACATTCTGCAGATAGATCGGCAGGAGGATAAAGGCGCCGAACATCGACATCATCAGGATGGCCATCATCGCCATGGCGATGGTGAAGCGGCTGTAGGTCAAGGTGCGCATGTCGAGCAAGGCGCGGTTCTCTTTTTGCAGAAATCTCTGCCGAAGGATGAAGATCGCGATGACGGCGGCGCCCAGGAGTAAGGGAATCCACGGCGATATGACGGGCGGATGGATCGCCATGTCCCCCAATCCGCTCAGGCCATAGACGAAGCTTCCGAAGCCGATGGCCGACAGGAAGACCGAGAGGATATCGATCGGCGCCTTGTTCGGAACAGAGACATTTTTGATCCGCACCGCCCCCAGGGCCAGGGCGCCCAAGGCGATCGGCAGCACGAGCAGGAACATCCATCGCCATTCCAGAACCGACAGGATCAGTCCGGAAATGGTCGGCCCCAGCGCCGGGGCGACCGATATGACGATGGAAATATCGCCCATGGTCTTGCCGCGCGATTCCGGCGCGACAAGGGTCATGATCGTCGTCATCAGAAGCGGCATCATGATGGCCGTGCCCGACGCCTGGACAATGCGTCCGATGACAAGGACGGCGAAGCCCGGCGCCAGGGCCGAGATCAGGGTCCCCAGGCAGAACAGCGACATGGCCAGAATAAAGACAGGCCGGGTATTCAATCGCTGTAACAGGAAACCGGTGATGGGGATCACCACGGCCATGGTGAGCATGAAGGCTGTCGACAGCCATTGTGCGGCGCTGGCCGTAATGCCGAGATCTTTCATCAGGTGCGGCAGGGCCACAATCATCAGGGTCTCGTTCAGGATCACCACAAAGGTCGAGATCAACAGCAGGCCGATCACCAGCTTGTTGCGTTCGCCGTGGTCTTCAGCGATCGCGACGGGCTCAGTATCCGATGGCAATTGCATGTCTGTGGTCATGAGATGTCGCGCCGTTCTCGTTCATGTGGGGTCGGCCTTTACCGAGCCTTCGTGCCAAAAGGCGGCAGTTACCGCAAGCTGTCAATCGCAACTTGGTGTGAACACGGTGTGCGTTTTGCCGGCCGGTTAGCCGCCCGGGTGCAGTCCCGGGGCTTCCTGGCCCGTGCGGGCGACATATTCGGTATAGCCGCCGTCGTAGCGATGCACGCCTTCGGGGGTCAGTTCCAGCACGCGATTCGACAGAGCCGCCAGGAAATGGCGATCGTGCGAAACAAAGAGCATGGTGCCTTCGAAATCGGCCAGGGCCGCCACCAGCATTTCCTTGGTGGCCATGTCGAGGTGGTTGGTCGGTTCGTCGAGCACCAGCAGGTTCGGCGGATCGAACAACATCTTGGCCATGACCAGGCGCGCCTTTTCGCCGCCGGACAAGACGCGGCAGGGCTTTTCGACATCGTCGCCCGAGAAGCCGAAACAGCCGGCCAGGGAACGCAGGGCGCCCTGCCCCGCCTGCGGAAAAGCGCCGTCGAGGGATTCGAAAATCGTCTCTTCGCCGTCCAGCAGGTCCATGGAGTGCTGGGCGAAATAGCCCATCTTGACGCTGGCGCCGACGGTCACCGTGCCTGCGTCCGGCTTTGTCGCGCCGGCCGCCATTTTCAGCAGGGTGGATTTGCCGGCACCGTTGGCGCCCAGGACGCACCAGCGCTCCTTACGGCGGACCAGGAAGTCCAGGCCCGCATAGATCGGCTGGCTGCCATAGCCCTTATGGACATTGCGCAGGTTGAGGACGTCGTCGCCCGAACGCGGCGGGGCGCGGAAGTCGAACTGAATCGATTGACGGCGGCGGGGCGGCTCGACGCGCTCGATCTTGTCGAGCTTCTTCACCCGGCTCTGGACCTGGGCGGCATGCGAGGCCCGCGCCTTGAAGCGTTCGATGAACTTGATTTCCTTGGCGAGCATGGCCTGCTGGCGTTCGAACTGCGCCTGGCGCTGTTTTTCGGTGAGCGCCCGCTGCTGCTCGTAAAAATCAAGATCGCCGGAATAGGTGATGAGCGTGCCGCCGTCGATTTCCACCACCTTGCCGATGATGCGGTTCATGAAGGCGCGATCATGCGAGGTCATCAGCAAGGCGCCGTCGTAATTCTTGAGGAAGGCCTCCAGCCAGATCAGGCTTTCGAGATCCAGGTGGTTGGAGGGTTCGTCGAGCAGCATGCCGTCAGGACGCATCAGGAGGATGCGGGCGAGCGCCACGCGCATCTTCCAGCCGCCGGACAGGAGGCCGACATCGCCGTCCATGCGTTCCTGGCTGAAGCTCAGGCCCGCCAGGACTTCGCGGGCCCGGGCTTCCAGTGCGTAGCCGTCCAGTTCTTCGAAGCGGCCCTGGACCTCGCCATAGCGTTCGATGATGGCGTCCATCTCGTCGGCCTGATCGGGATCGACCATGGCCGCTTCCAGCTTGTGCATTTCGGTGGCGAGCGCGCTGACGGGGCCGACGCCGTCCATCACGGCGGCGACGGCGCTTTGGCCCGACATTTCGCCGACATCCTGGCTGAAATAGCCGATGGTCATGCCGGCATCGATGCCGACCTGGCCGTCGTCGGGCTGTTCCTGGCCGGTGATCATGCGGAAAAGCGTGGTCTTGCCGGCGCCGTTCGGGCCGACGAGCCCGACCTTCTCGCCCTTCTGGATGCCCATCGAGGAGTCGATGAACAGGATCTGGTGGCCGTTCTGCTTGCTGATATTGTCGAGGCGGATCATGCGATGCTTACTGACTAAAAACAGGGATGTGGGAGCGTTCGCCTGCGATCTACAGCGACGAGAAGGGTAAGGGAAGAGCGGTTATGAATTTTTGGCTGAGTTCAGGCTATCCAGCGGGCTTAGGTCAATCCAAGCTCGGCGAGGCCAAGGCGGGCGGCTTCGAGGCGGATGGCCTTTTGACCGGCGGAGAACTTGCCCATGCCGGAGCCGTCGCTGTTGTACAGGGCGGCGACGGTCAGGCGCGCGTCGGGGAAGCTGCGCAAATGGCCGGTAAAGCCGTTGATGCGCCCCCCATGCGATATCAGCGGCAAGCCGCCGTTCACGCCCAGAGCCACGCCCAGCCCGTATTCCATCGGCTCGGTGCCGCGATTTTCAAATGCCGGCTGGCCGTCGTGCAACATGACCGGCGTGAACATGGTCCTGACGGTATCGAGCTTGAGCACCTTGCCGGCGATCAGGGCGGCGTGCCAGCGGCAAAGATCGTCGCTGGACGAACGCATGGCGCCGGCACCGCCGCCAAAGCTGGGCGAAATCGGCGGATTGAGGACGAACCCGGTGTCGGTGCGGTAGTCGGGGCTATAGCCGTAACAGGCGCTGGCGACGGTGCACGAGCGATCTATGCCGGTGTGTTCCAGGCCGGCCGGCTTGAACAGCCAGGTATCGAGCGCATCGGCGAAGGCCATGCCCGACACGCGTTCGATAATAATGCCAAGGATAGCGAAGGCGCTGTTGCTGTACATCCAGCGCACGCCCGGCGGAATGCGGAACAAGGGCGCGCGCTTAAGGACGATGTCGAGCAAGGCGTCGGCGCTGTAATCGGTATGTTGGGCGGCGGTCAGGATCGTCTTGTCCTGACCATTTATATAGTCGCCCATGCCCGAGGTATGGCTGAGAAGCTGGCGCAGGGTCACCTTATCGGCGCCGGCGATCGCGGGCATGAATTTCGCCAACGGATCGTCGAGCGACAGCTTGCCCATCTCGGCCAGTTTGAGCGTCGCCGCGGCGGTGAACTGTTTGGTGATGGAGGCGATGCGAAAACCGGTCTGCGGCGTCGCCGGCGTTCCGGAGGCGATGTCGGCCAGACCGAAGCCCTTCGAATAGAGCAGAACACCGCCCAGCATGACGCTGAGGCTGATGCCCGGCGTCAGTTTTTCGGTGATCAGCTTCTGTGCCAAGGCATCGAGCGACGGCCAGGTCTTGAGCGGCGGCGCCGGGGCTTTCGCTTCTGTCTTCGCCGCCGGTGTCCTGGCCGTGCAGCCAGCCAGCGCCCCCAAGGCGCCCAAACCTGCCATCAAACCGGCGCGGCGTGTCATCTGAAGTGTCGTCATACGCTTACTCTTACGCTGAAATCACGGCGAGTTTAGGGTGATTGCAACCGTCTTGAAAGGGTGTCACGAAAATGTCAGGTCACCAATATTGGCCGGTCTTGAGGCACTTTTGCCAGCGGTTCTGTGACCTTGTCCGGCAGGACATGTCGCTGCACAAGGCGACATCCGCCTGATATTTTTGCGCGCATTCCGTCTTCAGCTTGCTGTTTCCGGTGACGGGGGCTTTTTTTGCCGGTCCCAACAAGGCCTTCATATCGGGGGATGTCGCATAGGCTGCCGGATTATTGCCGAACTTGTCAGGCGCCGAAATGTCCGCCTTGTGATCCAGCAAGATTCGCGCGATGGCGACACGGTCGCGTTCCGCGGCTGTATGCAGCAGGGTTGACCCGTTGTCGTCCGGGGAATTCACCTCGACACAATCGTCGAGAAGCTCGGCAAGTTGCTCCGGGTGATTGTACCACACATCGTCACGCGCCGTCAGGCGTGGACGGTTTTGCGGTGTGCGGCCGTCGTGAATGGTCGAGGCGGCCAGTTGCGCGCACAGGCCATTCGGCTTGCCGCCCGGTAACGGCGCTTGAGGTAAGGAGGGCGCCACCATGCGGACGCGTATCGCGGCCTGCACACCAGGATAGGCGCGCCCGACGTCCAAAGCCGTCTTCCCCGTCTTCGTTTTGAGATCGGTTCGCGCGCCATGATCGAGCAATAATTGCACCATGGTCACGTTGCCGTCCTCGGCCGCGACATGAAGCGCCGTCCAGCCGTCGCTATCCTGCATATTGATATCCTGGCCGCCCGCCAGCATCTGCAGGACGTCTCTATCCTTGTGATACGCAACGGCATATCGCCAATTGTCCCAGCTCTCGGCCCAGACGGTGGCTCCGATACCCATCAGGCCGAACGCCACGACAGCGCACACGGCAACGGCCAGCTTCTTCATCGTCCCACTCCCTCGAACCGGCATTATTTGCCTTTTCAATGAGCATGCGACCCATTTCGGCGAACATTCAAGCTTGCGCCGCGATTAAAATACGAACAGCGTTATCGTCAGATCCGTTTTTAAAGCCCGCGAAGCATGTCCTGCCGTCGTCGAAGATCGGACGTTTGATCATCGATGGTTGAGCGATCATCAGCTTGATAGCCTTCGCCTCGTCGAGATCCTGCTTATCGGAATCGGGCAAGGCCTTGAAGGTCGTGCTGGCGCGGTTCAGGACCTTCTCCCAACCCAGTTTCTTGCACCAGGCCTTAAGGTGCCTGGCGTCGATGCCGAGCTTTTTGTAGTCGTGGAAATCGTAGGCGACGTCATTGGCCTTCAGCCAATCCAGGGCCTTTTTTACCGTGTCGCAATTGGGGATACCGTAGACGGTCAGCATGCCGAACTCCAAGTCAGGCGCTGTCTATAGCGCGACTCGATTTGTTGTCGAATCCTATTGCGGGAGCTCGCTGACGCCGCCCCAGAAACTGACTACCTGGTGCAGGGCCTCGGCATATTGCAGCCGGTCGAACGGTTTGACGACATAACCGTTGGCGTAACGGTCGTAACATTCGCGGATGTCGTTCTGGGATTCCGAGCTGGTGAACATCACCACCGGAATGGATCTGAACTCCGGTGAGGACTTGACGACGCCCAGGAACTGTTTGCCATCCATGCGCGGCATATTGATATCGAGCAGGATGAGGTCCGGCGTGACAGCGCCATCATACTGGCCTTCGCGGTTGAGGAATTCCAAAGCCTGGCTGCCATTATTGGTCACCGAAACGCGCACGGCCGTGCTCGCCGAGTTAAGCGCACGCTTCGTCATTTCGACGTCGCCGTGATTGTCTTCGACCAGGAGGATATCGAGCATCTTGCGCACTTGGCTTAGCTTCCCCGCTCTGACGGCGGCTTTTTAAGCTCATGCGCCGCATGGCTCCTCGCAACAGCTCGGGCGGGCGCTTGCCCGCTGCCAATGGCAAATGAGCGAAAATCATTTGCCATTGGCATTATCCGGCAAGGTGAAGGTGAAAACGCTGCCGTGGCCCGGCTGTGAGGTAAAGGTGATATCGCCGCCGCACAGGCGCGCGAATTTCCGGCAGGTCGACAGGCCGATCCCGGTGCCGGGATAGTCTTCTTCGCGATGCAGGCGTTGGAAGATGGTGAAGATGCGATTGGAAAAAGCCGAATCGATGCCGATCCCATTGTCGGCGACGTCGAAGCGCCACATGCCGCGTTCATGGCGGCAGGCGACCCGGATCTCGGGTGTCGCGCTGCCGTCCTGGAATTTCAGGGCATTGCCGATCAGGTTCTGCAGCAGGACTCGTAGCAGGGTCGGGCTGGTCATCAGGACCGGCAAACCCTCGGTGGTGATGCGCGCCTGTTTTTGCTGGATGGTGTCGGCGAATTCGCGCACCACGTCGTCGAACATTTTCTGGCTGTCGACCTCTTCGAACACCAGTTCTTCGCGGCCGACGCGCGAGAAACTGAGGATATCGCGAATCATCTTCTGCATGCGCGCGGCATTTTCGCCGATATAGCGGACATAGTCCTGGGCGCCGGCGTCCAACTGGTCCCTGGCGTCTTCCGCCAGCAGGCCGGCGAAGATGTTCATATTGCGCACCGGCTCCTGCATGTCGTGCGAACAGACATAGGCGAAGCGTTCCAGCTCCTCATTGGACTGACGCAAGGTTGCATTCAATTGCAGGATCTGTTCGCGTTGGCGGTACAGGTCGAGATAGACCTTGACCTTGCTTTTGAGGATATCGGGGTTGATCGGCTTGAAGATATAGTCGACGGCGCCGATGGCCGCGGCTTCTGTGGCGAAGTGGTCTTCCTTGCTGATGGCCGTTACGAAGATGATCGGGACATTCTGCATATTGGGCCGCGTCTTCATCAGCCGCGCCGTCTCGAAACCGTCCATGATCGGCATCTGGACGTCGAGCAGCACCACCGCGAAGTCGTTATCGAGGACCAGGTTGAGCGCCGCTTCGCCGGAATCGACCGTCAGTATCTCCGCCTCGAGCGGCTTCAGCAAAGCCTTGGTCGCCAGCAGGTTTTGCCAGCGGTCGTCGACGATCAATATCTTCGGGCGCGCGCCTGCCCCTTGCGCGAACTCTGTGCGGTCTGTCACTATGGCGCTCACAATGGCACTCGCGTCACGAACATCGTCGACTCCGGAAATTGACCCGGACTTAACCTAAGTCCTCGGATTCAAGGCGAGAAATCACTTTTTGGTTTATTGTCGTCCTCATAAGAGACGTACATTACAACCGTTAATCAGTCTTCTACATCCGTTTCCGGACGATCGTCACCACCGGCCAGTTCTTCGTGCCAGACGCCGGACGAATCTTCCCAGGAAATGCCGGCCGCGGCGCCCGGTTGCTGCTGCTCGCGCGCCACGGCTATGGCGGCGGCCCTGGCGGCATCGTGGCTGGCGAAGGCTTCGGAAAAGGTGCCGTTGGCGGTATAGGCCCAACCGCCTTCGTGTTCGACGATCTTGTAGACGACCTTGGTCATGCGGACTCCTTTTCGGGTTTCAAACGAGGTAGCACAAGCTTAGGGGCTTCGCTATGCCGGTTTAAACACGTTCTTTGGGATATGGGTGATGCGGCAGGCGAGATCCGCCTCCCCCGACGCCACGACATAATGATCGCCCGCTTCGACGATGCCGGTGGTGAAGACGACGTCGCGAAGATACATCTGGTGCTCGATCGGCCGCGTCAGTTCGGGACTGGCCTCCAACAGGGGTAAGGGAGACGACGCGATCACGCGGCTGGGGTCATCCTTGTCCATCAGCGACCAATAGGTGCGGTAGATACCGACGATTTCCTTGGGTTCGACGCCGTGCCACAGGCTGAGCCAACCGTCTTCGGTCAGGATCGGCGGTGTGCCTCCCCCCATGCGCGCCGTCGCCAGCGTGCCCGAATGCGGCCGGATGCCGGGTTTGCGATGGGGTTTCCAATAATGGCCGTCTTTCGAGGTCGCCAGGTTGATCGATGGGCCGGCGCGCCATTCGCTTCCCGGCGGGTAGGCGAAATAGAGATCGCCGAGCGGCCGGGTCTGGGCCCAATATTCGCCGCCGACCTGGCCTTCGAAGATCAGCATGTCCTTGTTCTGGTGGTCGAGCACGATATCCTCGAACGTCCAGTCAAGCCCGTTGGTCGAGCTATAGAGTGTGGTCGAATGGCGCTCCGGACTGACCGAACAGGTGGTCATCAGCCAACGGTCGGGCAGTTTGCTGACGCGAGCGTCTTCCAGACCGTAGCACTGGAAGCTGTCGTGGGGCGCCACGGCCTTGTCATAGTGCATGGTGACGACGTCGAGGCCGTCGGAGGACATTTCGACCGGCAAGAGCCACGACAGTGAGGTCAGGGCCATGATCTTCCAGCCCCCGCCCCTGAGCATGAATTTGCGCGGGTCGGCGGTGTCGACAAGGTCGAGCGGCCAGGCGTCGAGGACATAGCGGCCGTCCTGCCAGCGAATGGCGTGCACATTGCTGCCGACAATGGGCGTGCGCAGGGCCTCGGCAACCCGGACCATCATCAGCAAATTACCGTTGGGCAACTTTGTCAGGCCGGGGTTGAAGGCGCCCAGGACATAGGTCTCGGCATTCAGGTGTCCGGCCAGTGGCGAGCGCGACAGATCGATGTCGTCCGGGGTCAAGACGAGGCGGTCGATATCGTAGGTCATGGCGGGCCTCGTGGATTGTGATTCATCAACACTAGTATCGTGAATTCGAAGTTCGCCTCATTTTGATATCAGGCGCATAGCGAACTTCGAATTCAAAAACGATACTAGAATCAATAAATTGCTAGTGTCCTGTTGAATCTGAAATTCGCCCGAGGCCGATATAGACATCATGCGAATTTCAGATTCAGGACACTAGGCCAAGGAAACTAAGTTTTTGACAGGCGACCGCCTCCGGAAAATAAGAAGCCGGAAAAGGCCGCCCGCGGCATGTCCGTCACGCCATCTGAACGACGCCGACCTCGATCCGCCCGGTGAGACGATCGTCCTTGCAGATGCGGGCGATGTCACCCAGGGACAGAACGCCCACCATGCGTTTGTCGCGGTTCAGCACGACCAGGCGCCGGATCTGGTTGCCTTCCATCAGGGCCGCGGCACTATCGATATCGTCGTCGTCGTAGCAATAGATGATGTCCTCGGACAAAGCCCGGCTCACCGGCGTGTCGAGGTCATGGCCTTCGGCAAGGCCGCGAATGACGAGGTCTCGATCGGTAACGGCGCCCTGGAGCCGGTCGTTTTCACCGACGGGTAGGTAGCCGAAGTCGCCGTCGCGCATCAGCCTGGCGGCCTGCTCGAAGGTGGTATCGGGGGAAACGACGGTGAATTCCGTCGACATAACGTTTTTGACTTGCATGATCCGGTCTCCTGTAAAGTACGTCTTGGCCGCAGCCATGAGGCGTGCCGACACGCTTTATCGGCACGTCAGGGAACGTGGTACGGCCACGACGGCGGAGAATCAGACCTCTTCTGGCTGACTTTTCCGGCTGACTTTTTGGCGAATCTTCGGGCACCGGAGCGTGGCCGGGCGCGTGGCGGACTATATGAGCCTAGCCGCAAGATTATCATGCGCTTGAACCGGTGCCGGCGTAAATATGCCATAAGGACCGGTCATCCGGCCAATTCATCGCGCGCGGGGCTAGGCAACGAGATTTCTTCCGTCGCCACTACAGCTGTTTTTATGGATAGTTTTGGCGGGGCCTTGATAATCAGCCTCAGCATGGCCCAGTTCTGCCCGACTACCCGCCACGGCGACAGAACGCGGAAGACGTCGGCCACCATGGTGACTTCGGCCAGCATGCCCCGCCATTGCCCAAGTTTCTGCGACTTGCGAATATTGAACACGCCGCGCCAGTCGACCACGGCAATCGACAGTCTTTCCCGCGTGATCAGGCTGTTGATAAAGGCTTCGCCGCCCCAGCGCGGCAGGCGCGCCATCACGTTGGCAAAGCGTTTGACCAGACGCGCCGGGATCACCCGTTCGCCGGAGACGAAATCGAGACCGATAAAACGATAAATCGCCAGGCTGTTGCGGCGCAGGCTGATGCTGACCTGGGCCCAGCCGTTAAGCACCGGTTCGGCCAGGGCCTGGATATCGGCGGGCGTCACGCCGGCCAGATCGGCGTCGAGCAACATCAGATAATCGCCGGTGGCCGCCGCAATACCCTGGCTGAGGGCATAGGTCTTTCCGCGGTTGGGCATATAGGAAATGATCCGGACACCAGGAAAGGCCCAGTTGCACATGCCGGTATCGTCGGTCGAACCGTCATTGACGACGATAACTTCGGCCAGCACCGGATGGTGTTGGACGGCCGAAAGTATGTTCATGATCTTGTCGGCCTCGTTATAGGCGCAGACGACGCACGAAATCCGCGTCGCCGGCGACGGCGGTTTCGGCTTCTCCGGGGCGGCGCCGTTGTCATCTCGAAAGGCCAGGCGTTTGTCCGTCAGAAACGTGCGCATGTCTCGATCCCATCGATGCTCGCGCCGGGGCACCCGGCGTCGCGAGATGCGGCAGGCGCATGAGGTACAGCCGCCGCTCCGTTAACCCTGGTTACGCCGGGGCCGATAAGAATTCATGATGCTTCGCCGGGCAAATTGTCAGGATTTCATTACTGGCTGCTTTCGCGATCACGGGCTTTTGAGGGCCATGACGCGCGAAACATTGTAGCCTGTCCCCACATCCGGAGGCTAGGCCATGCCTGAAAAGTCCGCATTATCCCTGTTCGAAATCCCGCCGTATCTGGTCATGCCGGCTCTGCGGGCCTGCCGGCTGTTCAACACCCAGCTCGATAAGCTGTTCTATGACACGCCGACCCTGGAAAAAGAGCTGAAGGCGCGCGGCAAGTCGATCAACACCCTCTCCGCCTCTTCCGGGACGGACGATGTCGATCTGGGCGGCATCGCCAATCCCGAAGGTTCACTGCTCCTCGTCAACCCGGCGCGAGAGCCCTATATCCGGTCGTTTCACGACGTGCAGGACTTCCTCGACTGCCCGGACGCCGATGTTCAGACCGTCACTATCGCCACGATCACCGGAGTCGGCAGTTCGGCGCTGGGCAGTGCGGCATTGGCCTGGGACATCGCCTCGGCGCTCGGCCAGCCCGTCCTGGCCATCGTTCCGGGTTATGGCGTCGCTGATGTGGTGCTTCAGGGCATGGGCGGCTGGTTCGGCTTCGGCCTCTACGACTTTTTGAACATCAAACCGGCGGTGCAAATGGCGCTGGCCAGCGTGGCGCCACAAACGGCGAAGCTGGGGCGGCATCTGTCCAGCACCACACCGGATGCGCCCGAACTCCCCAATGGCGGACCTGTCTTCCGCACGGGCAGCGGCTCGTCCGACGTCCTGCACGCCGTATTGCTGGAACGCGCCCTCACCTGTGTTATCGGCCACAGCAAGGGCGCCCTGGCGATCGGCAACGCCCTGCGGTCGCTACCCCCCGAAGACACCGAGGACCTGAAGGTGGTCACGCTGGGCTGCACGATTGCCGAGACGACCGGCAATGCGGTTTATTACCAATATCTCGGCCTGTTCGACGCCCTGGGGCAGATGAATTCCTGGGGTCGCCGGCCCAGCGAATGGATCACCACCGACCACAGCACCAATGTGACATTACCGTTCAGTATGGATGCCGAGGAGTTGGTGCTACGCTAATGGCAGCTGCCTCTACAATAATCCTCGCCCGTCGCACGCTGCTTTCCCGCCAGGAGACTCATCGATGGAAACGAGCGTGAGGAAATTCTTCGAGCGTTACGAGCACCTCTTCAATCGGTCTCTCGCTGGCGACTCGGAAATGGACGAAGTCGCGTCATTGTATGCTTCCGAGTTCATAGCGGCCTCTCCTGCCGGTGTAATGACGGGGAAAAATGGCGATCAACTCAAGCAGGTCATGGCACAAGGCTATGAACGTTACCGTGCCATGGGAACAAGGGATATGCGGATACGCACTATCCGTCTAAGTCCGATTGATGACTGTCATTGCGTTGCCCATGTTGCCTGGACGGCGACCTATGCGCGCAGTGATCAATCGAAGGTCGCGATAGACTTCGATGTCCACTACTTCATCCAGGAACTGAACGGGGAGCCGACGGTTTTCGGCTGGGTTTCGGGTGATGAGCAGGCACTTCTAAGGAAGAACGGTATCATCTGATGAAGTGCGTATCCTACTCCCACTCGATCGTACCCGGCGGCTTGGACGTCACGTCGTAAACCACGCGGTTGACTCCCCTCACCTCATTGACAATGCGGGTGGCGCAGCGGCCGAGGACGGCCCACGGGAATTCGTAGAAATCCGCCGTCATGCCGTCGGACGAGGTCACGGCACGCAGGGCCAGAACGTCTTCATAGGTGCGGGCGTCGCCCATGACGCCGACCGTCTTGACCGGCAAGAGGACCGCGAAGGCCTGCCATATCTCGTTATACAGCCCGGCCTTGCGAATTTCGTCGAGATAGATGGCGTCGGCGTCCTGAAGCGTCTTGACCTTTTCCGGCGTGACGGCGCCCGGGATGCGGATGGCCAGGCCGGGTCCCGGGAACGGATGGCGGCCGACAAAGGCTGCATCGAGGCCCAGTTCGCGGCCAAGGGCGCGGACCTCGTCCTTGAACAGTTCGCGCAACGGTTCGACCAGTTTCAACTTCATATAGTCGGGCAGACCGCCGACATTGTGGTGCGATTTGATGACCGCTGACGGTCCGCCCGACGGCGACACGCTTTCGACGACGTCGGGATAAAGCGTCCCTTGCGCCAGGAAGGCGGCGCCTTCGATCTTGGCGGCTTCGGCGTCGAAGACGTCGATGAACAGCTTGCCGATGGTCTTGCGCTTGGTTTCGGGGTCGGCAATGCCGGCCAGGGCGCTAAGGAACATGTCCTGCGCTTGCACATGGATCAACGGAATATTGTAGTGGTCGCGGAACAGCGAGACGACCTGTTCACCCTCGCCCTTGCGCAACAGGCCGGTGTCGACGAAGACGCAGGTAAGTTGCTCGCCGATGGCTTCGTGGATGAGGACCGCGGCAACCGACGAGTCGACACCGCCGGACAGGCCGCAAATGACCTTGCCGTCGCCGACCTGGGCCTTGATCTTGGCGACCTGTTCGTCGCGGAACGAGGCCATCGACCAGTCGCCCTTGAAGCCGGCGATCTCGAACAGGAAATTGCGGATCATGTCGGTGCCGCGTTTGGTGTGCACGACCTCCGGGTGGAATTGCACGGCGTAGAATTTGCGCGCTTCGTCGGCGATGGCGGCATAGGGCGCGCCTTCGGAGGTGGCGATGACCTCGAAGCCTTCGGGGATGGCGGTGACGCGGTCGCCGTGGCTCATCCACACGGTTTCTTTCGGGTCGAGGCCCTTGAAGATGGGTGAGGACTTGGTGACCTCGATCTCGGCGCGGCCGAACTCGCGGTCGTGGCCGGCTTCGACCTTGCCGCCCAGGAGCTCACACATCAACTGTTCGCCGTAACATATTCCGAACACTGGCAAATTCATCGCGAACAGGCTGGCGTCGATACGCGGCCCTTCGTCGATGACGCTGTGGGGCGAGCCCGACAGGATGACCGCCTTGGGCCGCAGCGAGTCGATCTTGTCTGCCGCCTTGGTGAAGGGATGTATCTCGCAATAGACACCGCATTCGCGGACCCGGCGGGCGATCAGCTGGGTCACCTGGCTGCCGAAATCGATGATCAGGAGGGTTTCGTGGTGGGACATTGCGTGTGCGTCTCTTTCCGAAAAAAGAAGCGGTTATCCACAGATAAGCCAGATAAGCACAGATTTCAGGATAGACGTCGCGCTTCCGCGAAGGTGCCAACGCCCGAGCGCCTTGCGCTCTTATCTGTGCTTATCTGGCTTATCTGTGGATGACCCTTTCTATGAAATGCGTGTGTAGGCGGCGACGAAGAAGCCGTCAGTTTGGGTAGTATGCGGCGTCAGACGCAAGCGGTGGCCCTGGGCCAGTTTGGTGAGACGCGCGGCGTGGTCGAGGTACAGGTGGCCCTGTTCGAGAAGGGTGTGGATCGGCAGGGCATCGAAAAACGGATGCGCCGCCTCAAAAGCATCGGCCGTGGCGGTGTTTTCGTCGTCGAGTACCGAGCAGGTGACATAGACCAGGCGCCCGCCGACCTTGACGCAGGACGCGGCGCGATCGAGAATCTGGGTCTGGATGGTATGCAATTCGGCGACGCGGTCTTCATTCAGGCGGTGGGCGTCTTCCGGGTGGCGGCGCCACGTGCCTGAACCCGAACACGGCGCATCGACCAGGACCAGGTCGGCGCCCTTCAGCAGTTCCAGTTGCGCCGTGTCGTCGGGATCGAAGAAATGGATGAAATGCGCCGTGGCGCCGGCGCGGATCAAACGCGGTTCGATGGCTTTCAGGCGCTTTTCGACGACGTCGCAGGCATAGATTTCGCCATTGCCGTCCATCATCTGGGCTAGGGCGAGCGTCTTGCCGCCGCCGCCGGCGCAGAAATCGACCACCTTTGTCGCACCGGGCAAAATACCGGCGCCGGCGAGGAAGGCGGCGATCTGCGAGCCCTCGTCCTGAATCTCGATCTGGCCGGATTGATAGATGTCGAGCTTGACCAGGTTGGGCGGCGGCTCGGCGCTGAGGCGGATGCCGTATTTGGAGAAAGGCGTCGGTTCGGGCGCCAGGCCGTCGGCCTGCAAGGCCTCGATCATGGCGGCCCGCGTGGTTTTGGCGCCGTTGACACGCAGGTCGATGGGAGCACGCGGCATCATCAGATCGGTGGCTTCGGCGGTCCAGGTCTTGCCGAACTGGGCTTCGAAGCGGGCAACGACGAACTGTGGCAGGCCGGTGGTGACCCACAAAGGCGCCTCACCTGGCTCGGCAACAATGAGTGCTTTTTCCTGGTCGGTCAGAGGCTTGGGGCCATAACCTGCGCCATTGAATAAAGTTTCGATCTCATCCAGCGGCAAGCCGTCGATCAGGGACAAGGACGCCAGGACGAGGGCGCGGCCAGAACCCTTGCCATCCGCCTGCATAGCCCACAACAGCCGTTCGCGGGCTCGCAGGCAGCGATAGACGCGGTCGGCGATGGCGCGGCGGTCTTTCGAGCCGGCATAGCGATGGCTTTGGCCCCACTGCTTCAGCACGGCCTCAGCCGTCGCGCGCGTCCCCGCCAATTGGTCGAGAATGTCGGCGGCAGCTTGGAGTCGGGCAGCGGGAGTCAATCGTCGGTCCTTATCTGATCAGGGTCCACAGGCACATCAAGATACCGATGAGCGAGGCGAGGAAGGCGATGGAACGTGGGCCTTTGACGCCGAGGGCGTAGAGCGGCACATAGATGATGCGCGCGACCAGATACAGCCAGGCGCCGCCGATCGAAATCCCGTCGGACTTGGCGGCAAAGTTGAGGCAGATGACAACAACGGCAAAGAAAGCAAAGGTTTCGAGGAAATTCTTGTAAGCGCGACGCAACCGCCCGGCAACGGGCCCGAGATCGAAGGGCACGTCACGCGGACCGGCGTTCCACTCACCGTAGCCCGGCCGCGTCAACGGCCAGGTCGCAGCGACGGCGATCTGGATCAGACCCAGGATCACCGCAAAGATAAGAACCCACAATTCCTGCGACATGACCTCTCCTACTGGCGGTAGTTCGGAGCTTCGCGGGTGATCATCACGTCGTGGACGTGGCTTTCACGCAGGCCTGCGCCGGTGATGCGCACAAAACGGGCGCGTCTTTGGAACTCTTCGATCGTCGGCGAACCGACATAGCCCATGGCGGCGCGCAAACCGCCGACCAGTTGATGGATAACCGGACCGACCGGGCCTTTGTAGGGCACCTGACCTTCGATACCTTCCGGGACCAACTTCATCGAATCGCGGACTTCCTTTTGGAAGTAGCGATCGGCCGAGCCGGACGCCATGGCGCCGACGGAACCCATGCCGCGATAGGACTTATAGGACCGCCCTTGATAGAGGATGACCTCACCGGGCGCCTCTTCGGTGCCGGCGAACATCGACCCCAGCATGGCGGTGCAGGCGCCGGCGGCAATGGCCTTGGCCAGGTCGCCGGAGAACTTGATACCGCCATCGGCGATGATCGGGACGCCAGTGCCTTCGGCGGCTCGGACGCTGTCGAGGATGGCGGTCAGTTGCGGCACGCCGACGCCGGCGACGATGCGCGTGGTGCAGATCGAGCCGGGCCCAATACCGACCTTGACGGCGTCGGCGCCGGCATCGATCAGGGCGCGGGTGGCGTCATAGGTGGCGACATTGCCAGCGACGATCTGGACCTTGTTGGTCTCCTTGCGCAGGCGGGTGACGGCCTGGGACACCAGGATGGAGTGGCCGTGGGCGGTGTCGATGACGACGACGTCGGCGCCGGCCTCGACCAGGGCCATGGAGCGCTCGAAGCCGGCATCGCCGACGGTAGAGGCGCCGCCGACCAGCAGGCGGCCGGAGGCGTCCTTGGCCGCGGCCGGATAGTCGCGCTGCTTTTCCATGTCCTTGACGGTGATCAGACCGACCGCGCGATAGGCTTCATCGACGACGATGATGCGCTCGATGCGGTGTTTCGCCATCAATTCGCGGGCGCGGTTCTGATCGACGCCGTCGGTGACGGTGATCAGGTTTTCGGTGGTCATGACGTCGGCGGCGGTTTTGGAGCCGTCGCCTTCGAAGCGGATATCGCGGTTGGTCAGGATGCCGACCAGCTTTTGCGTCTCGCGTTCGACGACCGGAAAGCCCGAGATATGGCGTCTCGCCACGATGTCGCGGACCTCGGCCAGCTTGGTGTCCGGGTGGATAACGATCGGGTTGATGACCATGCCCGATTCGAAGCGCTTGACGGCGCGGATCTCGTCGGCCTGCTGCTCATTGGTCAGGTTGCGGTGAACGATGCCCATCCCGCCCGACTGCGCCATGGCGACGGCCAGGGGCGCTTCGGTGACCGTATCCATGGCGGACGACACCAGAGGAATATTGAGGTTGAGGGTGCGGGTGAACCGCGTCTTCGTATCGACAGAAGTGGGCACCACGTCCGAGGGACCGGGCTCCAGCAAAACGTCGTCGAAGGTTAAGCCTTCGCGTATATCCATAAGGACTCTCCATTTTGCGAGTTGTGCATATGGGAAAGCGTGGGTTAGGTAAAGGCCTTGCTGACAAATAATTGTTTCAGCGCGTGAGCAGCTATCACGCTTTGGCATGAAACAGGAGATGAACCATGGCGCATGATCCGAAAGAGCTGCAGAAAATCGTAGAGGCCGCGGCGCCGCCCGATCTCGAGGTATCGTTCCGGGCCATGTTCGGCGGGATTTTGGCCTATGCCGAGGGCAAGCCGTTCGTATCCCTGTCGGATGTCGGTCTGGCGGTGAAGCTGGCGGGCGACGATCATGCTGAGCTGATGGCGGTGTCGGGCGCCAAGGCTTTGCAATATGATGAGTCCCAGCCGGTCAGCAAAACCTATGTGGTTGTGCCGGATGCCATGCTGAAGGACAAGGATGCGCTGCGTGGCTGGCTGAAGCGGAGTGCGGCCAATTTGCCGGCGAAGAAGCCGAAGAAAGCGAAGAAGTAAGGGGATCCGCAGATTAACGCAGATTTTAAGGGGTGATTTTTCAGAGCGCGATAACCGCCCTGTGTTGATGGCGCCGCGGCAAAACGATCGCCTTGCGATCAATATTACCGACCGGTTCGCTCCGGGCCTTCACAGTTACGCTCTGAAAAATCACCCCTTAAAATCTGCGTTAATCTGCGGACACCTCTACTCACTCCGCCACCCGCTCCGCCTTGGTGATGTTCTTGTACATCGAGAAGACGGGCACGCGGAAACCGTAATAGTCGATCTTGAACTTGCCCTTTTCGGCCAGCTTGCCCTGGATATCGGACGAATTGAATTTGAAATAGGCCGGGCTGTCGACGTTCTTGTAAGTGCCGTCGGTCGTGTAGACGAGATAGACGTCCTTGGTCTTGCCGTGGTCGGTCATCAGCTTGTGGTCGACCAAAGTGACGGTCACGACCTTCGAGCCATGCGTCCAGTAAGGCACCGTCCAGCCGGCGATCGCCGCCAGCACGATCAACCCCAAAATCAATCCAAGCAGTTTTTTCACAGGCCCACCTCCGGTTAAGAGATCAGCCTAGCCCTTATAACCCAGGGCGACAATATAGATTTCCGTCGAACCGGCGCGGCTCGATTTCGGCTTCATGTGCTTGACGGTCTCGAAGGTGGTCTTGAGCTTGAGAAGCAGGTGCTCGGTTTCGCCGCCCTGGAAGGCCTTGGCGACAAAGGTGCCGCCTGGTTTCAGGTTATCGAAGGCGAAATCGGCCGCCATTTCCAGCAGGCCCATGATCTTCAGGTGATCAGTCTGTTTGTGGCCGACCGTATTGTGCGCCAGGTCGGACAGGACGACATCGGGCTTGCTGCCCAATATGTCCATCAGCTGCGGACCGATGGCCGGATCGGTGAAGTCGGCCTGTAGCAGGTCAGCGCCCGGCACCGGATCGACCGGCAAGAGGTCGACACCGACGACATTCGCGGCGCCGCGCTTTAACGCCACCTGGACCCAACCGCCCGGGGCGCAGCCCAGATCGACGACCTTCGAGCCCTTGTGCAGAACGTGAAAACGCTCGTCGATCTCGATCAGCTTGAAGGCCGCGCGCGACCGCCAGCCTTCGGCCTTGGCCTTGACGACATAGGGGTCGTTCAGCTGCCGCTCCAGCCATTTGGCCGAGGATTGCGTGCGGAAGCGCGCCGTCTTGACCGCGGTGTGGCCCAGGCCGCGGCCGGACAGATTGCCGCCGGTCGGCGGTTTGACCATGCGCCGGCGTTCTTCGGGAGGATCGGACTTGTCGTTCATGCGCGCTCTATACTTGCTTTTGCCGCTGAATCGGAAACTATTTTGTCGGCAATCTCAGGAGTCGTCATGCGCACCGCGGTCATCGCCCCTACTCTGGTCTTTGGCCTGCTCGCCCTCGCCGCCTGCTCACCGCGCGAAAAACCCGCCGAGATCGCTACGTCAGCGGAGAATTCAGCGGCCTCCTTTTCCTCCGAAATGGCAGCCGTCGCGACAGACTCCGTGGTGCTCAGCAAACAATCGGCATTGGCAATCCCAGCCGGCACCTGCAAATCCGCCATCGGCGAAGCGGCGGCGCAGAAACTGGCCGACCGCTGCATCGCCGTCTCGCCGGCCACCCATCCGCCGTGCACGACCGAAGACATCTGCGAGATCATTCAAGGCGAGATCGACCGCGCCTGCGCCATGTACAAGGCCGGCGAAAAGAAGCCGCCGGAATGCTCAGCTTAGGGCGGCGCATAAAGGATCGAGAATTTATTTTTTGAAATAGAGGGTGGGATACCCTATGTGAGCCTCTCAAACCGCTTTGAGGAAATTTCCCATCATGTCCAATGATCCCGAAAACACCCTGATCCTGACGCTCGACACCGGGCCGGTCACGATCAACCTGCGCCCCGATCTGGCGCCGAACCACGTCGCCCGCATCAAGGAGCTGGCGCGCGAAGGCTTCTATGACGGCATCGTCTTCCACCGCGTCATTCCGGGCTTCATGGCCCAGGGCGGCGATCCCCAGGGCCAGGGCTTTGGCGGTTCCGGCAAGAAGATCAAGGCTGAGTTCAACAAGGAGCCCCACGTCCGCGGCATCTGCTCGATGGCGCGTTCGCAGAACCCCGACTCGGCCGACAGCCAGTTCTTTATCTGCCTGGACGACGCCCGCTTCCTCGACAACCAATATACCGTCTGGGGTGAAGTCACCGACGGTATGGAACATGTCGACGCCCTGCCCAAGGGTGAGCCGCCGCGCAGTCCCGGCAAGATCGTTTCGATGAAGGTTGCCGCGGACCTCGCGGCGTAACGCCGTGGACGCTTAATACGGCCCTTCGTACTGAATCGTAACGCCCGCGCCCGACCCGGCGCGGGCGTTTCATTTTACCGGCAGGCGCGATTGACGGCTGTCAACAAACCCTTAAGGCAAACATGTTACGACTCCGATGCATAACATCGGATACCCCATGGGCCGTTCCCGTCTTACCCTCACCGTCGACGAAGACCATCGCATCCTGATCGTGCGCTACATCGGCGATATCGACGGCGAACAGATCAACCATAATGTCATGCAGCAGATCGCCGATGTCGCCGAGGTCTGGACCTATGACAGCCTGATCGACATGCGACGTTTTGAAAATACCGTCCTGGTCACCGAAATCGAAGACCTGGCGACGCGCTGGAACGGATTGGCCGCAGGTCGCGACCGCGGCTGTTTTACCGCCGTCATCAGCGCAGATCCCCTGGTCCGGGCGCGCCTGCCCTTGACCCAGGCCCTGTTCCCGGTGCGCACCCTGGCCCAATTCGGCAGTTTCGACGAAGGCCTGGACTGGCTGAAAACCCAGCGTGCCTATGTGCGCAAAGCTCTGGCAAGCTAACAACCGGCCCATCTATACAAAATCTATACAGGGGCTGGCCGGCTTTTTATGCCGGCTATACGCGCCTTGTGATCTTGTCGCCGGGTAATGCCGCATTCAGGAGCCACAATGACAGGGGATGCCCCCGTAACGTCCACCGCCCAGGCGGAGGACGCCACTGAGTCACGTCAGAGCCACGGCCACGCCAGCTCGGGCTTTTGGGCCTTGACCATCGGCGCCGTCGGCGTTGTCTTCGGCGATATCGGCACCAGCCCGCTCTATGCCATGAAGGAGGCCCTGCGCCATACCCGCGCCGGCACCGATCCGCACCTGGCGACCTTCGGCGTCATCTCGCTGGTTTTCTGGGCCCTGCTGCTCCTGGTCACGGTCAAATATGTCATCTTTCTGATGCGCGCCGATAACCGCGGCGAAGGCGGCACCCTGGCCTTGATGGCCCTGGCGCAAAAGGCCTTCGGACGCTATTCGCCGACCCTGTTCTTTCTCGGCATCTGCGGCGCCGCCCTGTTCTATGGCGACAGCATCATCACACCCGCCCTGTCGGTCATGAGCGCCGTCGAGGGCATGAAGGATGCACCCGGTGTCGGCCACAGCGTCGATCCCTATGTCCTGCCCATCGCCATGGCGATCCTGATCGCCCTGTTCATGGTGCAATCCAAGGGCACCGAAAAGGTCGCGCGATTCTTCGGCCCCGTCATGCTGATCTGGTTCGCCGCCATCGCCGTGCTCGGCCTGCGCTTTATCATACAGCGCCCGGACATCCTGGCGTCTTTGAGCCCGCATTACGGCATCCAGTTCCTGCTGGCCAACGGCTTCACCGGCTTCGTCATCCTGGGCAGCGTCTTCCTGGTCGTCACCGGCGCCGAGGCCCTCTATGCCGACATGGGCCATTTCGGCAAAAGCCCGATCAGCACGGCGTGGCTGTGGATCGTCTTCCCGTGCCTGATCATCAACTATCTCGGCCAGGGCGCGCTGACCCTCATCGACCCGACCGCGGGCAGCAATCCATTCTGGCGGATGGTGCCCGATGTCCTCTATTGGCCTATCCTGCTGCTGGCCGCCATGGCGACGGTGATTGCCTCGCAAGCCGTCATTACCGGCGCCTTTTCGATGACCCAGCAGGCGGTACAGCTCGGCTTGTTGCCGCGCATCGAAATTCGCTCGACCTCGGCAAAACAGGCCGGCCAGATCTTCGTGCCGCCGATCAATACCCTGCTGATGGTCGGCGTCATCTATCTGGTCGCCGTTTTCCGCACCTCAGACAACCTGACCTCGGCCTATGGCATCGCCGTCACCGGCACCATGTTCATCAGCACCATCATGGCCTGGATCGTCATCCGCCGGGCCTGGCAGTGGCCGCGCTGGCGCACGCTCGCCCTGCTGGCGCCGCTGGGTCTGATCGAGGCCGTCTTCATGGCGTCGAACCTGACCAAGTTCTTCTCCGGCGCGTGGATGCCGCTGGCACTGGGTGGCGCGCTCATCCTGGTCATGGCGACCTGGACCCGCGGCGCGCGCATCCTGGCCGACAAGGCGCGGCGCGACAGCCTGCCGCTCGGCGACCTGATCGCCATGCTGGACAAGAGGCCGCCGCACCGGGTCGCCGGGACCGCCATCTTCCTGACTTCGGATACCGAAGTCGCGCCGGTCGCCCTGATGCACAATCTCAAGCACAACAAGATGCTGCATGAGCGCAATGTCATCCTGACCGTCAAGACCTCCAATTCGCCACGCGTGCCGGAAGCCGATCGTGTCGCCGTCGAAACCCTGAACGCCAGCTTCCAGACCGTGACCGTTGCCTACGGCTTCATGGAGAGTCCGAACCTGCCGCAGGCCCTGGCGATTTGCCGCAAGCACGGCGTCAAGTTCGACGTCATGTCGACGACCTTCTTCCTCGGCCGCCGTTCGGTGGTGCCGTCGGCCAAGTCGGGCATGCCCTTGCTGCAGGACTACCTGTTCATCTTCCTGATGAAGAATGCCGCCAACCCGACCGAGTTCTTCCATATCCCGCCGGGACGTGTCGTCGAATTGGGCACACAGGTCACGGTATAAGGCATTTCTCTTGACCTGAACCGCGTTTACGGCTTGAAGCCGCCCATGCTTGTTTCCGATTTCGATTTCGACCTGCCCGAAGACCGTATTGCCCTGCGCCCGGCGGAGCCGCGTGAGTCCGCGCGTCTGCTGCGCGTCGCCGGCGACGGGACCTTGAGCGACAGCCGTATCGGCGACATCGCCCAGTTCCTGCGCGCCGGCGACCTCCTGGTCGTCAATGACACGCGCGTACTGCCGGCGCAGTTGCACGGTATCCGCCGCCGGCCGGACTCGGATGTCGCCGTCGAGGCCACCCTAATCAAGGCCACCGGTGCCTCGCAATGGCAGGCCTTTCTCAAGCCGGGGCGCAAGGTCAAGACCGGCGACGATCTGCATTTTTCCAGCTCGAATTCGACTCTTGAATTGCAAGCCAGTGTTTCTGCCAAGGACGACAACGGCCTCTATACGCTCGACTTCAAGCACACTCCGGTCGAGCTGATCGAGCGGCTGCACGTCATCGGCGCCATGCCCCTGCCCCCCTATATCCGCTCCAAGCGCCTCGAAGACGAGCAGGACAAGACGGATTATCAGACCATCTTCGCCAATGAAGAAGGCAGTGTCGCCGCGCCGACAGCCGGCCTGCACTTTACTTCCGGATTATTGGAACAATTGCAAACCATGGGCGTTTTGATCGAACGCATCACCTTGCACGTCGGCGCGGGGACCTTCTTGCCGGTCAAGGTCGACGACACCAAGGACCACGTGATGCATGCCGAATTCGGCGTGATTACAGCGGCTTCGGCGGATCGCATCAACACCGCCCGCGCCGCCGGCGGTCGTATCGTCTGCGTCGGCACGACCTCGCTACGCCTTTTGGAATCGGCTTGCGATCAGCAAGGCATCATCCATCCGTTCGCTGCCGAGACCTCGATCTTTATCACGCCAGGCGTCACCGTTCGTTCCGCCGACGTCTTGATGACCAATTTCCACCTGCCGAAATCGACCCTGTTCATGCTGGTTTGCGCCTTCGCCGGAACCGACGTTATGAAGGCCGCCTATGCCCACGCCATCGCCACCGGCTATCGCTTCTTCTCCTATGGCGATGCCTGCTTGTTAGAAAATACTTCACGAAAATGAGTAGCTTTCCTTTTACCATTCACGCCTCTCAGGGCCAGGCTCGCACAGGCGTCCTGAAGACGCCACGCGGCGACATCCCGACGCCGATCTTCATGCCCGTCGGCACGGCGGCGACCGTCAAGGCGTTGACGCTCGACATGGTTCGCCAGGCCCATGCCAAGATCATCCTCGGCAACACCTATCACCTGATGTTGCGTCCGGGCCCCGAACGCGTGGCGCGGCTGGGCGGCCTGCACAAATTCATGGGCTGGGACGGTCCGATCCTGACCGACAGCGGCGGTTTCCAGGTGATGAGCCTGTCGAAGATATCCAAGGTCAAGGAGGACGCCGTCACCTTCGCCTCGCATATCGACGGATCAAAGCACGTCCTGTCGCCCGAGCGTTCGATCGAGATCCAGGCCGATCTGTTGGGTTCCGACATCGTCATGCAGCTGGACGAGTGCGTGTCGTGGCCGGCCGACGAGAAACGCGCGCAACAGGCGCTGCAATTGTCGGCACGCTGGGGCCTGCGCTCGAAACAGGCCTTCGGCACGCGCGACCGCCAGGCTCTGTTCGGCATCCAGCAGGGTTCGACGTTCGAAGCCTTGCGCCGGGAATCGACCGACCGTCTGATGGACATCGGTTTCGACGGCTATGCCATCGGCGGCCTGGCGGTTGGCGAAGGCCATCAGGCCATGTGCGACACGCTCGATTATTGCGCCCCGCTCCTGCCGTGGGAACGCCCGCGCTACTTGATGGGCGTCGGCAAGCCCATAGACCTGCTGGAAGGGGTCGCCCGCGGCGTCGACATGTTCGACTGCGTCCTGCCCACCCGCTCGGGCCGTCACGGCCAGGCATGGACGTGGGACGGCGCGATCAACATGAAAAATGCCCGTTTCGCCGAGGACGACACGCCCCTGGACGCCACCAGCGACTGTCCGGCCAGCCGCGATTATTCGAAGGCCTATCTGCACCACCTCGTCAAATCCGAGGAAATCCTGGGCCAGATGCTGTTGTCCTGGCACAATATCGCCTTCTTCCAGGCACTGATGATCCGCATGCGCGCAGCCATTGCCGGCGGGACCTTCGATGCCCTGCGCGCCGACTTGCTGAGCCGGTGGCGGAAGGAAGACTGAGTTTTCGCCCAAAGAAAAAGGCGGACTTGCGCCCGCCTTTTTCGAATATCAAGTCCGCTAAGCTTACTTGAACAGCGACAGGATCTGCTGCGGCGCCTGGTTGGCGATCGACAGGGATTGCGTGCCCAGCTGCTGCTGGACCTGCAAGGCTTGAAGGCGCGAGCTTTCCTTGGCCATGTCGGCGTCGACCAGGTGACCGATACCGCCGGTGATGGCGTCGTCGAGCTTGGCGATGAAGCTGATATGGCCTTCGATCTGCTTGGATTGCGAACCGAGCGCACCCAATTGCGAGTTCAGATTGTTGATCGAGGCATCAAGGGCGGTCAGGACCGCCGAGGCTGAGGCCGAGGTCGAGGTCAAGAGCGTCGTCTGGGAGCTCAGCGTCATGATCGAGCCGCCGAACGACAGGTCGCGAACATTCAGCGTGATGCTGGAATTGGCGTCGGCATTGGCGATAAACTGAATATCCGTCGCGACGGAACCGTTGAGAATGTTCGTGCCGCTGAACGTGGCGTTTTCGACGATGTGCTGAATTTGCCCCATAATCGATTGGAAATCGCCGTTCAACGCCGCCCGTGACTGGGTGTCGATCGACGTGTCCATGGCGCCGACGACCTTTTCGCGCATCTGGTTGAGCAGGTCGGATACCGATTCACCCGCCGCCATCGACACATCGGCGATGGAATTTGCGCGGTTGAGGCTGTCCCGGACGGCGTTAAGGCCGCTGAGGTCCGCCCGCTGCCCCTGGGCGATAGAATAGACCGCCGAGTTGTCCTTGGCGGTCGAGACCGCCAAGCCTGTGCTGATCTTGCTCTGGACGTCTTCCATCTTCTTATTGGTTGCGTTCAGATTCTGTAACGCAATCATCGCGGATGAGTTCGTGTGTACACTCACAGACATGTTGTGGCTTGCTCCAAAAATCGCCGACTCAGCAAAGTCTTAACGATCATGGTAAGCAAAAGGTTAACATCCGCAAACGACTTTTACCGCGCATTACACAATGCACGGTGGATAGTTTTGCACTCAGACCTTAGGAGATCAGTCTAAATATCTGTTTTAATAACCGAACCAGCCTGATAGTTCGACGACTTTCTCATGTCGAGAAGCTCCTGCCGGGGCAGTTGCCGAACGACTTCGCCGGTGTAGCGATCGATAGCCTTGTACACCCAGTCGCCGGTTTTCGGGTCCTTGTCGACGGTCAGACGCAGGCTGTACTCCGGCGGAGCGCCTTGGTCCTGGCTGTGCGAAAGGTCGGAATTGTCGGTCTGGTTCTTGGTTTGGCCTGATGCGCTGGCCGCTTGAATATCCTGAGGTACGTCCGGAGTCGGCTTGATGTACGTGACTTCCGGAACCTGAGGGAAACTTATGACATTATTGATCATCTCCGATACGCGTCCCGGGGGAGACGGGACGTCCTCCTATTGAGCGAGAATGAGTGGGAGGCGGCCGCGAACGACCGCCTCCCCGCTCCGCGATTAACGGAACAAGCTCAAGACAGTCGAAGTCGACTGGTTGGCAATGGACAGAGCCTGGATGCCGAGCTGTTGCTTCGTCTGCAACGCTTGCAGCTTGGCGCTTTCCTTGGCCATATCGGCGTCGACAAGGTTGCCGATACCGGCAGTCAACGAGTCCTGGAGCTTGCCCACGAAAGTGGCGTGGTTTTCCAGGGCCTTCGAGGACGTGCCCAGCTTGGCCAGCGAGGCCGAGACGTTGTTGATCGACGAATCGATCGTGGTCAGCAGGTTGCTGGCCGAAGTCGCCGTGCTGAAGGTCGCATCGGTCGCCAGCGAGTTGATCGAGCCGCCCAGCGACAGGTCTTGACCTGCAACCGTGATGGTCGACGAACCGTCGGCGTTGGCCAGGGCCGCGATCGAGCTGTTGGTGCCGTCAACGAGGTTGATGCCGTTGAAGGTCGCATTGCTCAGAGTCTTGGTGATCTGGTCACGGATGGATTCGAAGTCGTTCTTCAGAGCGCTGCGGCTCGTGGTATCCAGCGACGTATCGGAAGCGGCCAGGGCCTTTTCCTTCAGCTGGGTCAGCATGTCGGAGACCGATTCACCGGCCGACATGGAAACGTCCACAACGGACGAACCGCGCGACAGCGAATCCTTGACGGCGTCGAGCGACGAAACCGTGGCGCGCTGGCTTTGGGCGATGGCGAAAGCAGCGCCGTCGTCCTTGGCATTGGCGACTTTCAGGCCCGTGGAGATACGGCTCTGAGTCGTCGACAAATCGTTAGAGGTGCGGTTGAGGTTTTGCAGGGCAACCATGGCCCCAACATTGGTATTGACGCTTTGCATCAAAACAGTCCTTCTTCTAAAGAAATCCGGTGACATTTTGTCGACCGGTGGCATTTTGCCTGAGTCAGTTATTGCAAGTTCGGGGCCAGTCGCGGCCCCTTAGATAAAATCCGTAACTTCATGTTTTTATTGATTTTAACATCGCTTTAACCTTGTTTTTACCCGGCACTTTTTGCCGAGGTCCGGCAAATTTTGCCGGGCAGGCATTTTTTGCCGCGAACGCCCACCTTGCGGTATTATTACAACGAGAGGGCAAAGAAAGTGTTTCGCCAGGCACCGCCGCGGCAAAAGAAAATGCCGGCTCGCTTCTTCAGCGCGCCGGCAAAAAAAGACCGGAGCAGGTTTGCCCTGCCCCGGCGTTTTGGGGATATTACTTGAACAGGCTGAGCGCGATCTGCGGCGCCTGATTGGCGATGGACAGCGATTGAATGCCGAGCTGCTGCTTCGTCTGCAGAGCCTGCAATTTGGCGCTTTCCTTAGCCATGTCGGCGTCGACGAGGTTGCCGATGCCTGCTTCCAGCGAATCCTGGAGTTTGCCAATAAAGGCCATGTGCGCCGAAACGGACTTGGAGGATGTACCCAACTTGGCCAGGGCTGCCGACACATTGTTGATCGACGAATCGATCGTGGTCAGCAGGGCACTGGCCGAGGTGGCCGAAGCGAAGGTCGCATCGGTCGCCAGGCTGACAATACCGCCGGCCAGGGAAAGATCCTGGGACGAAACCGTCAGGTGCGAGGAACCGTCAGCATTAGCCAAAGCGTTGAGGCCGGTGATGCTGCCGTCCACCAGATTGATGCCGTTGAAGACCGCGTTGCTCACCGTCTTGGTGATTTGGTCACGCAGGGCGGCGAAGTCGGTGTTCAGGGCCGAACGGCTGGTGGTATCCAAAGACGTATCGGAAGCTGCGAGCGCCTTCTCCTTCATTTGGGTCAACATGTCCGAGATGCTTTCACCCGCCGACATGGCGACATCCACGGAGGACGAAGCCCGGTTCAGCGAATCCTTCACCGCGTCCAGCGACGCTACCGTGGCACGTTGACTTTGAGCGATCGCGAAGGTCGCCCCGTCATCCTTGGCATTCGCCACCTTCAAACCGGTGCTGATATGCTGTTGGGTCGTGCTCAGCATTGTGCTGGTGTTGTTGAGGTTTTGCAGCGCTACCATAGCGCCCATATTGGTGTTTACCGAGAGAGACATCGGTGATCCTTCCATTCTGGTCGGGTTAAAACAGACTTTTGCTGTCTGGCCATTTTGGCCTGCTCAACCAAATGCAATGCCGGTGCCATGGCCGTGCCACGCMATATTTAATTTATGTTATTGAAAATGAACAAAAGTTTTAAGTTGCGCGTTCGAGAATCAGGGAGCGCCGCAATCATCGCTTCGGGGCAAATCTTGCCCGCCCGGCAATTTTAGCCCGCCGTTAATCATGCCCGCCTTGACCAAGGAAACGCTGGACAGCGTGGACGAATGCGATTTTGATGGCACCATGCCGTCACCCGCCGAAACAGTGCGCGCTTTCAGCCTGCCGCCGGGCGACCCCCGCCTGTGGCTGAGCGAACGCCTGCAGCCCCTCACCGCGGCTCCCGCCACCGCCGCGGCCGGGGACGGCGATCTCAATCGCGACTGGCGGCCGGCGACGGTTTTCCGTGACGCCGCCGTCCTGATACCGATCGTCGAACGCTCCGCCGGCCTGACGGTCCTGTTGACACTGCGGTCGTCGCACCTGTCCAGCCATGCCGGCCAGATCGCCTTTCCCGGCGGCCGGATCGAGCCCGACGATGACAGCATCGTCTCTGCCGCTTTGCGCGAAACGGAGGAAGAAACCGGCATAGCGCCCGCTTTCGTTACGCCCGTCGGCCGGCTTGGGCCGTATGAGACCGGCTCCGCCTTTCGCATCCACCCGGTTGTCGGTGTCGTGCGCGAAGGCTTCAGCGTGATCGCCAATCCCGCTGAGGTCGACGACATCTTCGAAGTGCCGCTCGACTTCCTTCTCGACGCCGCCAATCGTCAGGTCCGCTCAGGCACCTGGCAGGGACAGATCCGCCAGTTTTATGCCATCCCATATGGCGACTACAATATTTGGGGCGCGACCGCCGGCATATTGGTCGGCCTGGGCGACCGGTTGGCGGCGCCATGACCGCTATCGCCGCCCCGCGGACATGAAAAAGCCCGGCGCGCGCCGCGGCCGGGCTTCCGAATTCAAGCTGGGTGGCGGATTTAGCCGACGTGCGACCGCGTACCCAGGCCGTAATTTTCCGGACCCGGCTCTTCCTGCTGGGGCGCCAGGCCCTGCATGATGATGCGGTTGATATCGATGAGCGGCGCGATCTCTTCCTGATTCCGCATGACCAGGGAGGTGTGTTTGTTGACCCAGATCGACAGTGACACGATGTTGGCGCGGACGATGTCGGGCAAACCATTGCCCTCGACCGAGCAATCGGCGCCAAGGACGGACCACATACGGCGATTCCAGTCGAGCGCATCCATGCGCTCGCGAATCATCGACTTGTCCATTTTTTCAGCTTCCATCAGGGCGCGCGTCACCTGCCCGAACAGGCGGTACTCGGTCTGACGCGGATTCTCCGCGCGGGCGGCTGTCGTCTGATACGCCTTTAAGGACATGCTATTCTTTTACCTTACCTAGTCGTTCGTCTTCATAGTCGACAAGCTTGCGACAGCCCATCAGCGCCTTGTAATATTCCTTGACCATCAAGCTGCGCGACACCAGCACGCATTCGGCCAGGATCTGCGGGTTGGCGATCACGCTCATGAACTCCGACATGCGTTTGAGGAATTCGTCGTAATACTTGTCCGCGCCCGCCTCATCCAGATACATCATCATGACCGGGAAGTAGATATGCCGCGCCGGTGAGGTGACCTCCTCTTCCTGCATGATGTCTTTTTCACGCAGCACAGACGCCTTGTTCTGCAAGACCAATGAACAGCGGCGATCACCGTTTTGAACGACGGCGCCGTTGAGCACGAACCTTTCCCCGGGCTTCAAAGACAGTTTCAGCGGCATTTTTTTTCCTTCGGATCTGCCGGAACGCGCCAGACCGTTGCAACGATCTATACGCGGGCCGAGTTAACAGCAGGTTTAGCATGATAATTTCACTCAGGATTCATGGAGGAAACTTTGCCCCCATAAGGACTCGCGCACCCGTTTCTTCAGGACCTGTTAAGCGAATCTCTGTCTAACAGGATGCACGAAAACACCGAGTGAAGCCAGTTATGTCAAACGCCGCCCCACGGTCGAAAAAACAGCCTGCCCATTTCCTCTTCAACACGCCGGAACCCGACGTACAAACCTCTGTGCCGTTCGAAAGCAAAGGCTTGCCATATCATCCGGTTCAGGTGCTCAACCCCGCCTCCCAGATCCTGGGTGACGCCGGCTCGAACGCCGCCCTGAAGGCCTTGCTGGACGACACCAGCCACATCAAGCGCCTCGATACCCTTGTCCTGCTCAAGGAAGCCCTGCTGGCCTTCAAACGCGGCGACTGGAAAGAAGGCGGCGATTTCGCGCTGAAGGCGCTGAATGTCGATGAAAAGAGCGGCGAAGCCTGGCACATCCTGGCCATCTCGCGCGAAAAATGCGCCGATCTGGCGACGGCCATCACCTGCTACGAAACCGCGCTCAAACTTCACCCCGACAATCCCTCGATCGCCAACGACCTGGGCCGCCTCGCCTATCGCCTCGGCCTGAACGAGCTGGCGGAAAAGTTCTTCATCTTCTTCCTGCGCAAATGCCCGGGCCACGGCGAAGCCATCAATAATCTCGCCTCGGTCATGCGCGAAGCCAACCGCCTCGACGAAGCCGTCGATCTGCTCAAAAGCGCGATCGAGCACGACCAGACGGACTGCCAGCTGTGGAACGCCCTGGGGACCGTCATCAACGCCAAGGGCGATGTCGAAACCGCGGCCATCTTCTACCGCGAAGCGCTGAAATTCGACCCCGACCACGTCCACGCCCTCTACAATCTCGGCAATGCCATGGGCGTCATGGGCAATGCCCGCGAAGGGGTCAACTACCTCCTGCGCGCCCTGCCCATGTTCGTCGATCCGGCCAATATCCATACCTGCAAGCTGTCCATCGCCTTTTCCTACCTGCATTTGGGCGATTATGAGCAAGGTTGGGCCTGGTACGCCGCCCGCGACAGCGACGACACGATCGACAAGCTCCACTATGTTTGCCACAAACCGCGCTGGAACAAATCCATCCCGCTTGCCGGCAAACGCATCTTCGTGACCGCCGAACAGGGGTTGGGCGACGAAGTCATGTACGCGACCACCCTGCCGGACGTGTTGCGCGACATCGGCCCGGACGGAAAGCTCGGTATCGGCGTCGAACAGCGCCTGGTCCCCGTCTTCGAGAAGGCCTTCCCGACGGCCGTCGTGGTGGCGCACCAGACCGGCAAGCATCAGAACCGCAATGTCCGGATCTTTCCGGCCATCACCGACTGGAGCGAATGGGACAATTGGGCGACCATGGGCGATTTCCTCGCTTCCTATCGCCCGACGCCGGAATCTTTCCCGGCGCACAACGCCTTCTTCAAACCCGACCCGGAACGCGTCGCCTATTGGAAAGCGATCCTGAACGGCGTCAACGAAAAGCCCAAGGTCGGCCTGTTATGGAAGTCGCTAATTCAGCACTCGCGGCGTGACCGCTACTACTCGCCGTTCGAACAATGGCAGGACATCCTGCACATCGACGGCATTCAGTTCGTCAACCTGCAATACGGCGACACGACGGAAGAAATGGCCGAGGCCAAGGCCGCCGGCCTCGATATCTGGACGCCACCCGGCATCGACCTGAAGAACGACCTCGACGACCTGTCCGCCCTTTGTGTTGCGCTCGATTGCATCCTGGGCCCCTGCAACGCCACCAGCAATATCGCCGGCGCCGCGGGCGCCCGGATCTGGATCCTGGGTTCGCCCAATGCCTGGAACTGCCTCGGCACCGATCACCTGCCGTGGTATCCGACATCGCGTGTCTTCGAAGCTGAGACGTTGATTGACTGGTCCGGTGCGCTGAACGCCATGCATGACGCTCTGATCGAAGAGTTCGTCAAAGCTTAAGACGGCTCAAGTCTGCGCGTAACCGCAGCACGAAAGCCCTGCGGCGTCTGCGGCTTGATAAACAACGACATGATCTCCGGATACTGTTCCCGCGCCTGGCTTTCCAGGTCGCTGACAATGCGTTCGACATCGACCAGGCTTAAGCCGTCGTCAAATTCAATGCTCATCGCCACCACCACCTGCTGCGGCGACATCTGCGAGGTCAATGTCCCATTGACCTCGACAATGCCGTCCATGGCGCGCGCCATCTCGGTAATAGCCTGCTGCATGGCCGGGTCGGCGCGTTCGCCGATCAACAGTTCCATGCTTTCCCGCGCCAGGACCGTGGCGATAACGGCCAGGACGACGGCGATCAGGATCGAGGCGATGCCGTCGAAGCGCGGCTCATGAAAGGTTACCGACGCCCAGGTGCCGGCGAGCGCGATGAGAATGCCGACGATGGCCGCGCTGTCTTCCAGCACGACCATGAACTGCGGCGGATCCTTGCTGCGATGGATGGCTTGCAGATAGGTCTCGTCGCCTTTCGCTGCCCGCAGGCTGCGCAAGGCCACCCACCACGATCCGCCTTCGAAAACCAGCGACAGCGACAAGACGACATAGCTGACCCACGGATTGCGGATAGGGTCCGGCGCCGACAGGTGATGGATGCCCTGATAGAGCGATACCCCCGCCCCCAGGGCAAAGATCAAGAGCGAAACGATAAAGCTCCAGAAATAGAGCTCGCGGCCGAAGCCGAACGGATGGGCGGTATCCGGTGGCCGCCGGGAACGCCAGCCGCCATACAACAACAGTATCTCATTGATACTGTCGACGGCACTATGGACCGCCTCCGACAGCATGGCCGACGAGCCGGTAAAAAATGCCGCCGCCGCCTTGGTCAAGGCGACCAATATATTGCCGGCCAGGGCGGCATAGACGACGGTGTCGGAGTCCGAGGCTTTCATGGCCGAGCGGCGTAAAACCTATGCCATAAATAGTCAATTCGTCGCCGGACAAGATGATCGTTGCCAGTGGTGGTTTCTGTTGTTAACACTTTGCCATACATCCTTGAGGGGCCCTCCATGTCAAAGCCGTTTCGCCTGACCTTCGCCGCCGCCCTGCTGGCCTCGACCGCTCTCGTCTCTACAGCTTTGGCCCTACCCGCCTTCGCTGCGACAACCGAAATTGACGCCAGGGCCAATGCCTTCCTGGGCGTCTCGATTATGACTGAGACCGATCCAGCCACCATCGCCGCGCGTTGCGACACCGCCGCCGGCCTGATCAGCGAAGAACGCGCCGCCCTCGAAGCCCGCACCGGCCCCGCCGACATGGCGACCGTCTACGCCGCATTCGACACCCTGTCGCTGGTCCTGTCCGACAGCAGCAACGAGATGTATCTGATCTCCGAAACCAGCCCGGTCAAGGCTGTCCGCGACGCCGCCGAAGCCTGCGTGCCGCGCCTGTCCGATCTCGGCACCCAGGTGTCGCTGTCGCGGCCGATCTATGACCGCCTGGCCGCCATCCCGACCGCCGGTCTCGACGAAAAAAGCGCCTTTACGCTGGGCAAGATGCTGACCAATTACAAGCTGGCCGGGGTCGACAAGGACGAGGCGACGCGCGCGAAGGTCACGGCCCTGCAAAAGGCGATCACCGAAACCGGGCTGAAATTCGACGCCAATATCCGCGACGACAAGGGCGACATGCCGCTGAAGCCCGAAGAACTAACTGGCATGCCGCAGGACTGGCTGGACGGCCATAAACCCGGCGCCGACGGCCTGATCCACCTGACCTACGACTATCCCGACACCATCCCGGTCTTCACCTTCGCCGACAATCGCGAAACCCGCAAAAAGGTCCTGACCGGCTATTCCAACCGCGGCTATCCGGCCAATGATGCCGTGCTCAAAACCCTGCTCCAGGAGCGCTACGACCTGGCACAAACCCTGGGCTATAGCGACTATGCCCACCTCATCACCGCCGACAAGATGATCGGCTCGCCTGAACACGCCGCCCAGTTCCTCGACGACATGAACGTCGCCGCCAAGCCCGGCGCCGATGCCGACTATGCCGAACTGCTGGCCTTCGCCAAGACGGTCGACCCCACTATCACCGAATTGCAGCGCTACGACCGGACCTATATGGAAAACCGGCTGCGCAAGCAGAAATACGATGTCGATTCCGCCGAGGTTCGCCAGTATTTCACGTTGGACAAGGCGCGCGGTGGTATCTTCCAGCTGGTCCACGATCTCTTCGCCGCAGACATCCGCCCGTGGAACACGCCCGTCTGGGACCCCTCGGTGACCGCCTGGGAGCTCTATGACGGCGACGAGCTGGTCGGCCGCTTCTATCTCGATCTCAGCCCGCGCGACGGCAAATATAACCACGCCGCCCAATTCCCCATTCGCACCGGCGTTGAAGGCCGTCAGGTGCCGGTCGGCGCCCTGGTCACCAACTTCCCGGCGACCGGGCCGATGGACCATGACGACGTCACCACCTTCCTGCACGAATTCGGTCACCTGATCCACGACATGTATTCCGGCCATACCCGATACAGCACCCAGTCCATGGGCAACCTGCAATGGGACTTCATCGAGGCGCCGTCGCAATTGCTCGAAGAATGGACCTGGGATTACGACACGCTGAAGCGCTTTGCCTCCAACGACAAGGGCGAGCCCATTCCACAAACCCTGGTCGCCAAGATGAATGCCGGCCGCCGCTTCGGTGAAGCCGGTGACTGGAAAGGCCAACTGGCCTATTCCGCTGTCTCGCTCAACTTCTATGACCGCAAGCCGGACTTCGAGTTGTCGCCGATGTACGACGAACAGATCGCGCGTTATTCGATGTATCCGCCGATACCCGGCACCCACAGCTATGACAGCTTCGGCCACCTCAACGGCTATTCCGCCATCTATTATACCTATGTCTGGTCCAAGGCGATCGCACTCGACCTCTTCACCAAGTTCAAGGCGGACGGCATGCGCAACCCGGAAACCGCCGTGCGCTATCGCAAGTTGGTGCTGGAACCCGGCGGTTCGGAAGACGCCAATGTGCTGATCCAGGACTTCCTCGGCCGGCCGCTTAGCCTGGATGCGTTCAAGGACGAATTGGCGAAGAAGGAGTAGCCAGGGCCACAGGCCCTGGACCCGAAACCGGGCTGAGCGATTTCTGAAATCGCGCAGACAAGAACAGCCAACGAAATAACATGCGAGCTCCACAACAGGAGCTCGCATGTCCCTTCACACAATCAATATCATCGTCCACGTCAGCGCAGGTTGCCTTGCCATAGGGCTGGGCCTTGTCCAACTCGCCCGCCGTAAGGGCGACCTCACGCACAGGCGTTTGGGCCGCGTCACCGTGGCCATCGCGGCCACCAGTATCGCCGCCGCCCTGCTGGGCGCACTCGTCTTTCGCGGCAAGACCGACCTGATCAGTGTCAGCTTCCTCACTGCCTATCAGCTGTGGTCGGGTGTGCGCGCCCTGCACCTCAAACACAATGGCCGCGGCCCGCTGGACCTGTTGCCGGCCTTGGCCCTGGTGGCCGGCGGTATAGCCATCTACCTGCTGTGGCGCCACGGCGGTGTTTTCAACTGGGGACCGGCACGCGTCTATGGCGCCATGGGCAGCCTGATGTTCTACGGCAGCTATGATGTCCTGCGCATTGTTTTTCCTCACCAATGGCGAACTACGCTCAATCCGGCGGAGCATGCCTTCAAGCTGACCAGTTTTATAGGCGCCCTGGTCTCCGTCGCGGCCGCCGTCCTGCTGCCGGCTCAAGGAGTCGTGGTATCGCTGGCCACGTCCGGACTGTTCCTGGCGCTCGCCACCGTCTTCGCCGTCCGCGCCGCCCGGTACGCGCTGGGCGTCATGCCCTCCACCGCCTTGAACGCACGATTGAACGCCGACAACGAATTATAGCCGGCGGCCATGGCGAGGTTGAGCAAACTATCCTCCCGGCTCGGGTCGTCGAGCGCGGCCTTGATCTCGCCGATCCGCCAGCCATTGAGCCATGCGCTGAAATTGCGCTGCCCCTCACCGACATGGATGACCCGTCGCAGGCGATGCTCGGGCACGTCCAGGCGCTGAGCCAGACGCGACAGTGTTACGTTGGGGTCGCGATACAGCATTTCGTCGCGCATCAGGCCTCGCAGGCGCCGAAGCACCTGGCTATCGCGATGATCAAGCGCCTTCGGTTGCGGGACAACGGCCCCGAAAACCCGATCGCCGAACGCCACCGCGCCCCAACACAACAGGATGACCGCGGCCGCCCCGGCGGTCACCGCCAGGGCTCCGTGGCCGAAAACCGAAGCCACGGCGATCAGCAGGCTGAGACCGGCGCCAATGGCCAGGCACCACAGTCGCGCCTGACGCCGGGCCGCCACCAGATCGTCCGGCAGGCCGCGCCACACCACCAACGGCAATTCGAAAAACAGGCCGAGGCTGACGACGTCGAACACACGTGCGGCCCAGACGACGTGACCGGCATAGCCGTAAACGCCTGAGGCAACGAGAACGACGAGAACAAGGCCTTCGATCGACGGCGAGCGCCGGCCGACCTCGAACCCGGCGCGGATGGCGCGATTGCAGGCCAACGGACCGGCGCAAAGAACCGGCTGCAGCCACGCAAAGGCCACGCTGTCGGCGCGGTACAGAAAGAACAGCGCGCCGAAGGCCAGGGACAGGGCCAATTCCCCATGGCCTGGAAAGGCAAGCCTTTTCCAGATCAGGATCGCCATCAGCAAAAGCGAGGCAGCAGCCGCGGGCGCCAAAAGGGACAACATGCCCTTGCCTAACGCGTTTAACCCCGGGCCGCCAGAATTTTCACGGCATCGCTTTCACGGCATCGGCCAGGTCCTGCCAAATGGCCTGGTTCCAGAAGATGCGCGCCTGGCCCGACGGCGATGGCAGTACCCAGATGTGCGTCCCGCCGATCGTTTCCGATTGCAAACCAAGCGGTATGTCACCTGTCGCCTTGCCAAGAAACGCGCTCGCGCCGGTCTTGCTGGTGAAGGCCAGTATCAACGGTTGATAATGCAATATCTTGTCGCGCAATGCCTTGGCGTCCAAGGCATCCGACGGCAGTTCAGCGTCATTTCCGTAATGCGCCTTACACAGGTCGGTCAGGCCGATGCCATAGTCCGCCAGACGCGCATAGTCCTGCGGCGCCACGCGATCCGGCGTCAGACCGGTATTGGCCAGGGTGCGCCAGAAGAAGTTGCCCGGGTTGGCGTAATAGGCCCGCCGCTCCGCCGACACCCGCCCCAGGGCCGTGCCACAAAACACCACCTTCAAACCGGGCATCAAGACGTCCGGTACGCAATGCTCAGGCGGCAATGCGCCGAATTTTCCCAGTTGAGTCATCTCTCCCATGTAGCCCCCGCTTTCAGCGATGCAAGTGGCAATAGTGAAGTCTCCACTTGACAATCAAGTCCCCGAAGATTACTGAAGCATACACTTCAGTTTTAGGAGACCGATCATGTCCGATCCCGCCGTCATCCACGATACCTTTGTCCTTGAACGCGACTACCCCAAGGGGCCGGAAGCGGTTTTCGCCGTCTTCGCCGATCCCGCCAAAAAGCGCCGCTGGTTTGTCGAAGGCCCCGACCACGACATTCAGCTCTTCACCCTGGACTTTCAGGTCGGCGGCCATGAGCGCGCCGCCTATATCTATACCGGCAATGCCCCGATCAAGGGCATGACCCTGAGCACCGACACCGTCTTCCACGACATCGTGCCGGGTCAACGCGTGGTCATCAGTTCGTCCATGGCCTTGAACGATAAACGCATATCGTGCGCCCTGGTCACCTTCGAATTGCGCCCGACCGCGACCGGCACGAAGCTCATCTGCACCCATCAGGCGGTCTTTTTCGAAGGCGCCGACGGTCCCAAGATGCGGAAGGGCGGCTGGGAAGCCCTGCTGGACAAATTGGCGGCCAATCTGTGATCCAGGCCGCCCCCATAACCGCTGACCGCGTGTTTCATGCCTTGGGCGACCCGACCCGCCGCGCCATCGTCGAACGCCTGGGCCACGGGCCGATGTCGGTCTCGCACCTGGCCGAGCCCTTGGGCATCACCCTGACGGCCGTATCGCAGCACCTGCAGGTCTTGCAGGATTGCGGCCTGGTTCACAGCGAAAAACACGGCCGCGTCCGCACCTGCCGCATCGAAACGGCCGGCCTGTCAGTCCTGGAACACTGGATCGCCTTCCAGCGCTCCTTGTGGCACGACCGCCTCGACCGCATCGGCGATATCCTCGCCGAACCGGACTAACCTTCACCAGACGATGTGGCTCAGGAAGGCCGCGTCAGTAGATGTCGCGTTCTGAACGGTAATGACGTTGCTGCCACCCAGACTGATCAGGACGTCGCTGCCGTTTTGCGTGATATAGGCCGTGTGGGCCGTACCGTGCGTATAGGCGTTGACATTGATCGTGTCGTTCTGACTGGCCGAAAAGTCGCTGATCGTGTCCGCGCCGCTGGATGTGCCGAACAGAAAGACGTCGGCCCCGCCCTTGCCCCACAGCATGTCGCCGCCGGTGCCGCCATTGATGATATTGGCGGCGCTATTGCCGGTGATCGTATTGGCCAGGCTGTTGCCGGTGCCGTTGATGGCGTTCGTCCCGGTCAGGGTCAGGTTCTCGATGAACTGCCCGGCTAAACTGAAAGTCACCGAAGCATTGACCAGGTCGGTGCCACCACCGCTGACTTCAACGACCGCGTCCCCGGCATTGTCGACGACATAGGTGTCGTTACCGCCGCCACCAGCCATGACATCGGCCCCGACCTTGCCGTCGAGCAAATTATTGCCGCTGGTGCCGGTCAGGTGATTGGCCAAGGTATTGCCGGTAGCAGCGATATTGCCGATACCGCTCAGCACCAGGTTTTCCAAATTGGCGCCCAGGACATAGCTGACGGATGATTTCACCGTGTCATTGCCCTGGCCGGTGTATTCGGTGACAACATCGCCCGCGGCATTGACGACATAGGTATCGTCGCCAAGGCCGCCCTTCATCGTATCGTTGCCGTTGCCGCCGTTCAGCGTATCATTGCCATCGCGTCCGCTTAAGGTGTTGTCGCGATTATCACCGGTGATCAGGTTATCGAGATTGTTGCCGTTTCCGCGTAGGGCGCCGACCGACAAGGTCAGCTTTTCGACATTGTCCCCCAGGTCGTAGCTGACCGACGAAAAGATGATGTCCGTGCCCTCGCCGGCCCGTTCGACAGCCAGATCGCCGACATTGTCGACCAGATAGACGTCGTCACCACCACCACCATACATGACGTCGGCGCCGAATCCACCGTCGAGGTGATCATTGCCGCCGGCTGGCGGCGTCACGACATATGGCGCATAGAGTTCGCCAAGATAGATCTCATGCCTTGCCTCATACGGCAGGTATCCCAGATTGATAGCCTGCTGGGCGAATGTATCGGCTTGCCCATCGCTGAAGACATAATTGTCGAGCGACAATAGGGGAATGCCTTGGCCGCCATATTCCGATACGGCATTGTTATAGGCGTAGCTATTACTCTTGGAGAAATAGTTTTCCGCCAGGAAAGCATCGAGCGCATTGTAATAGCGACCATTGGCGGCGGCCTGGCCAGATGGGTCGAAATGCGCCGCATCCTGGATCAAGTCGATCCCATTATTAGCGATGAACAGGAAGTCCTGCGGCGACTTGCCTTCCGCGGCCAACTTGCCATCCACATATTGGCGCAGTTCGACAATGACATCGCGCATCGCCTGAGCGCTTGGAGCCAGGGCGACCACTTCCTCATCGGTCGCCGGCTCATGGTGCACGACCTGATTGCGGTATTCCATGATGTCGTCGAGGAAGAGGCCGTTGAAGCCCTGCGCCATCAGTTCATCGACGCGCTGGTGCAACAAGGTCTGCCATTCCGGATCTGTGACCTTGCCGAGGTAGGTCTCGTTATGTATGTCCGACGAGTCCCTTGCGCTAAGCCACGTCGAAGACGGCTTGGGATTGCCGCTGCCATCGACCGAGTTCGGGTCGAAAGTGTCCATGTAATTGGTGATCTTGGCAACGCTGAGATAACCGATCAAGAGCTTGCTGCCAGTGGTTTCAATGCTTTGGATATCGCTCGATAACCATGGGCTCTCGTTGCGATGACCGTACGCGCCATTGATCGCTTGGGCATGATTGATGATCAGCAGGTCGTGCGCCGCCGCGGTCAGGTCAGCCTTGTTGTAATTATTGATCGCCCCACCGCTATTGCCATACAACAGCCCGAAGCTGCCGATTTGCAACCGCGCATCGCCATACAGAACATCGTCCCCTGCCCCACCGTTCAGGCTGTCGTTACCGCCCAGTCCGATAAGGCGGTCGGCGCCGCTGCCGCCGGTCAATGTATCGTCGCTGCCCGAACTTGCCGAACCGATACTGTCACTGAACCCGTCCATCATGCCTCCCGCCATTTCGCGCCCTGATTGTGCAACTGTACAATCAGGGCGTTGAACTTGGGAAATCACATTAAGTTGCTACCACACGATGTGGCTCAGGAAGGCCGCATCGGTCGCCGTCGTATGCAGCACGGTAATGACATTGCCACCACCGAGATCGATCGTAGTATCGGCGCCGACCTGATGGATATAGGCCGTGTGCGCTGTACCGTGGGTATAGGCATTGACATTGATCGTATCGTTTTGCGCCGCGGAAAAGTCGCTGATCGTGTCCGCGCCACTCGATAGGCCGAACAGGAAGACGTCGGCCCCGCCCTTGCCCCACAGCGTGTCGCCACCGGTGCCGCCGTTCAAAGTATTAGCTGCATTATTGCCGGTGATGGTGTTGGCAAGGCTGTTGCCGGTGCCGTTGATGGCGTTCGTCCCGGTCAAGGTCAGGTTTTCGACAAACTGCCCGGCCAGGGAGAAGGTCACCGAAGCATTGACCAGGTCCGTGCCGCCACCACTGCCTTCGATGACCGTATCGCCGGCATTATCCACGGTGAAGGTGTCATTGCCTGCCCCGCCGGTCATGGTATCGGCCCCCGCCCCGCCATTGATGACATTGGCGCCTGCATTGCCGGTAATGATATTGGCCAGGCTGTTGCCGGTGGCATTGATATCGCCCGCGCCCGTCAGGGTCAGGTTCTCGACCTGCTGGCCGGCCAGGGTGAAGGTCACGCTTGAGACGACCTTGTCCGTGCCTTCGCCCGTCGTCTCGACCACCGTATCGCCGGCATTATCGACATAATAGATGTCATCGCCCTTTTCGCCGACCATGGCGTCGGCGCCGGCGCCGCCGTTGATGACATTATTGCCGTTATTGCCGGTCAGGGCGTTATCGAGCCCATTGCCGGTAGCGTTATTATTGTCGGTGCCGTTGAGGCGCAGGGCCTCGATATTGGCACCCAGGGTCCAGGTCTTGTCGGAAATGACGGTGTCATAGCCTTCGCTGGCGTTTTCGCTGGCGCTATCGCTGAAATTGTCGACGATAAAGGTGTCGTCGCCGGCGCCGCCCGCCATGGCATCGGCCCCAAGCCCGCCGTCCAATCGGTCATTACCACCCATGCCGTTCAAGGTGTCGATACCCGCGCCGCCGGTCAGGTTGTTATTGCCGCCATTACCGTTGAGGATATTGGCCAAGCTGTTGCCGGTGCCGTCGATATCGCCCCACCCGGTCAAGGTCAGGTTTTCGAGTTCCTGACCGGCCAGGGTGAAGGTCACCGAAGAATAGACCGTATCCATACCGCCGCCGGCGCCTTCGATCACCACGTCGCCGGCATTGTCGATGACATAACGGTCATTGCCATCAAGCCCCTTCATCCGATCGGCGCCGGTCCCGCCGACGATATAGTCATCGAAATTGGACCCGGTGATGACATCGTCGCCGCCCATGGCGAAGACGGTAATACCGTGGTCGGAGGCACTGTAATTGACAGAATTGGCCGAGCCGCTGAGCACGATGGCCGTCTGTAAGGTCAGGCTGGAGACCGCGGTATCGACGCCGTTGACCCGGACGGTCTCGACGTTCTTGATGGTGGTCAAACCCTGGCCTTCCATTTGGCTCAGGTCGCGGACGCCGATCTGACCATTACCCAGGTCGTAGAACAGATAGTCGCCCAGGCTGCTGCCGGTCAGGATCAAGGTATCGTTGCTGCCGGCGCCGTCGAAACTGTTGTTACCCCCGCCCAGAGTGACGACATCGCTGAAGTCACCGCCGGTGATCTGGAAATTCTCGATGCTGCTGAAATGCACAGCCGAGTAGCTGGCCGCGTCGAACCAACCGCTATAGCCGCCATTGCCATCGGCGACGAAGCTTGTATTGCCGCCGCTGCCCAGGCCGTTGTGGTAACCGGCGTAGTTGAGGATAAGCGTGTCATTGCCTGTTCCCCCCATGACCAGGTCGCCACCGCCGGCGCTGATCCCGGCATCGATGACGTCGTCGCCGGCGCCACCGTCGATCGTATCGTCGCGGCCATTCAATGTGCTGAGAAAGGTATCGTTACCGGCCCCGCCCGTGACTCCGGCGAAATATTCGAAATTGGTCGCCGTGCTGGTCGTACCGGTCACCACCCCGGTGCCGAGATTGACGCTGACCCCGGTAGCGACTTCAGAGAAGTCCTTGCCGTAACCGTCGATATTGCCACCGCCGTCGGCCTGGTCGATACCCTTGCCGAGGTGCACGACGTCGTCGCTGCTACCGGTGCTGACGACATCATTGCCGTCGCCCGTCGTGAACGTGTCGCTGAAATCGCCACCGGTGATCTGGAAGTTCTCGATACCGGTAAAGAAAACGACCGAAAAGCTGGCGGCATCGAACGCGCCGTCATAGCCAGCGGCCAGGCTGCCACTGAAGGCCGTATTGCCACCGGTGCCGATGCCGTTGTGATAGCCGGAATAGTCGATAACCAGCGTATCGTTGCCGGCGCCACCGGTGACATGGTCGCCCCCGCCGGCCGACAGGCCAGGGCCGAGGATATCATTGCCGGCCCCGCCGTCTATCGTATCGTCGCGGGCGTTTTGCGTGCTGAGGAAGCTGTCATTACCCGCGCCGCCGGTAATGCCGGCGAAATATTCGAAATTGGTCGCGGTACTGGCATTGCCGGTAACGATGCCGGTACCGAGATTTACCCCGACGCCGGTGGCAATATCGGAGAAATCCTTGCCGTAACCGTCGACATTGCCGCCGCCGTCGGCCTGATCGATGCCCTTGCCGAGATGGACGACGTCATCGCTACCGTTGGTGCTGACAACATCATTGCCGTCGCCGGTGCTAAACGTGTCAGTGAAATCACCGCCGGTAATGGTGAAATTCTCGATACCGGTGAAGAAGACCGTCGAGAAGCCGGCAGCGTCATAGGCGCCGTCATAACCAGCCGCGAAGCTGCCGCTAAAGGCCGTATTGCCGCCCGTACCGATACCCTGGTGGTAGCCGGAATAGTCGATGACCAGGGTGTCGCTGCCTGCCCCGCCGGTGACATGGTCGCCGCCTGCGCCACTCAGGCCGGGTCCGAGGATGTCGTTGCCGGTTCCGCCATCGATGGTGTCGTCGTACTGAACCTGGGTGGCCAGGAAGGTGTCATTGCCGGAGCCGCCGGTAATGCCGGCAAAATATTCAAAACCGGTGACCGTACTGGCCGAATTGAGGATGGTGTTGGTATTGAGATTGACCGTGATGTCGGCCGTCAGATTGGAGAACGACTTGCCGTAACCGTCATTGTTGCCGCCGCCGTCAGCGGCGTCGGTGCCGCGCCCGAGATGGACGACATCGTCGCTACCGCCGGTGCTGACCACATCATTGCTGTCGCCGGTCGTGAAGACATCGCTGAAATCGCCGCCGATGATGTTGAAGCGCTCGATACTGGTGAAAAAGACCGTCGAGAACCCGGTCGCGTCATAGGCGCCGGAATAGCCGCTGGCCAGCGTACCGCTGAACGCCGTATTGCCGCCGGTGCCGATGCCCTGGTGATAGCCGGAATAGTCTATGACCAGGGTGTCATTGCCCAGGCCGCCGTCGACATGATCGCCGCCGGCGCCACTGAGACCCGGCCCCAGGATGTCCCCGCCGTCACCACCGCTGATGGTGTCATCCATCGCGGCCTGGGTGGCCAGGAAGGTGTCGTTGAACGACGTCCCCGTGACCCCGGCGAAATACTCGAAATTGGCAACCGTGCTGAGGGTGCCGCTGACGGCATTCGTATTGAGATTGACGCTGACACCATTGCCAAGGCCGGCAAAGCTCTTGCCGTAACCATCAATATTGCCACCGCCGTCGGCGAAATCCGTGCCCAGGCCGAGATGGACGATGTCGTTACTGCCGCCCAGGCTGACCAGATCGTTGCCGTCACCGACCGTGACGTCGTCGGCAAAGTCACCGCCGTAGATCTTGAAGTTTTCGATCGTGGTGAAATCGACCGAGCCAAAGCCCGGCGCCCCGTAAAAGCCGGAATAGCCCTGGCCGGCAACATAGGTGAAAGCGCCGGTGGAGATACCCTGATGATAGCCTTCATAATGCAGGATCAGGGTGTCGATCCCGTCATTGCCCTCGACATGATCGGTGCCGCTTAACGGGTCGATGGTGTCGTCGCCACCGTCGCCGTGCAGATTGTCGTCGCCTGTCGTGCCCACCAGGGTGTCGGGCCCCGGTGTACCGGAGTTTATCGACGCACCCGGACCATTGCCGGAAATATTGACGCCGCTCAGATCGTTGCTGATTTTACGCATGTCCTCACCCTTTCGCGATAACGGTGGTCCGGATCGATTCCGGCCTGTTATCCTTGAAGGCGTAAGCCTTGCGGAAAAGGGGTCACTGCGGCGTTATATTTTGTTTACCAGACGATATGGCTGAGGAAGGCCCCGTCGGTCGCCGAGGCGTTCAACACGATGATGACATTGCCGCCGCCCAGGTCGATATGGACTTCGCTGCCGACCTGGTGCAACGCGCCCGCCGGCATGGTGCCATTGGTAACGGCATGGACATTGATCGTGTCGCCTTCGGCCGTCGAAAAGTCGGTAATGGTGTCGCGGGCGCTGGCGGCCGTGAACATGAAGGTGTCGGCTCCGCCGCGGCCGGTCAGGGTGTCGTTGCCGCCCATGCCATCGATCGTATTGGCGCCATTGCTGCCCGTCATGACATTGGCCAGCCCGTTGCCGGTGCCGACGACCGCAGCATCGGTTTTCAAAGTCAGGTTGTCGACATTGGCGCTGAGCGTATAGCTGATCACCGTAATGATGGTGTCCGTCCCCTGCCCCCCGATTTCGGTGACGACATCGCCGGCGTTTTCGACATAGTAGGTGTCGTCGCCATAGCCGCCGCTCATGGCATCGGCGCCATAGCCGCCATCGATAATATTGTTGAGACCGTTGCCGATCAAGGTGTTGGCCTGGCTGTTGCCGGTCGCGCTGATCGCCGTCGTGCCGGTCAATTGCAGGGTTTCGACGAACGATCCCACCAGGCTGTAATCGATGGAGGAGACAACACGGTCCGTCCCCTGCCCGGTCGATTCCACCACCACATCACCGGCATTATCGACATAATAGGTGTCATTGCCGCCGCCGCCGATCATGGTGTCGGCGCCGACCTTGCCGTCCAGCACGTTGTCGCCGACATTGCCCGTCAGCACATTGACCAGCTCATTGCCGGTCAGGCTGGCGTCGCGATTGCCGGTGACGGTCAGGTTTTCCAGATTGGCGCCCAGGGTATAGCTGACGTCGATGACGACCGTATCCGTGCCTTCGCCGACATTTTCGTGGATGACGTCGGCAATGCCGTCTAGCATATAGGTGTCATTGCCCAACCCGCCGGTCATGTCGTCGATACCGCCGCCACCGCTGAGGATATTATTGCCGCTGTTGCCGACCAGCGTATTGTTCAGCCCGTTACCGTAACCATTGATATTGCCGGTCCCCTGCAGGGTCAGGTTCTCGACATCGCCCTTAAGCGTAAAGGACGCCGTCGCATAGACGATATCCGTGCCCTGACCCGTTAATTCGGTGACCACGTCATTGGTGTCATCGACATAATAGATGTCGTTGCCAATCCCACCCACCATGGTGTCGGCGCCGGCGGCGCCATCCAGCGTGTCGCTGCCGGCATTGCCGACGATATAATCGACCGCGCTGCCGCCATGGATGTTATCGGACTGATCGCCGCCATACAGGTGGCCGCTACCGTAAAAGTTCAGAACCGGCATGTCGGCCGACGAAATGGTCGTCGAATTGGTGCCGTAGACTTCGCCGAGGTAGTGGGTGACACCTTCCGAATCCTGACCGGTGCCGATAACGTCGCGGCCGCGCAGGTCCGGCAGAGCGAAGGTCGATCGGCCGTCGCCGCCATAGGTCGTTCCCAATATGGAAAACAGGGCCTGGTTCGTGGCGATCGCCAGCAATTGACCGGCGCACAGCAGATACCCCGACGGCACAAAATTGCCGGCAAAGGCCATGACTTCGCCCAGATACGGCGCGTCCCCGTCCGCCTCGGTAATTGCATTGCGGCTGRGGAAATTGCCCGTTATCGCAATGATATAGTTCATGGCCATGGACGGCGAATGATTGTCGATCGGATTGCCGCTGCCGCCCATATTGGTCGGCATATAGGTGCCGCCTACGGTGAAGGATTCCGTCCCGAGGGTTTGACCATTGGCATAGGTAATACCGGTCCCCGCCTGGATGCCCGCGCCGATGATCGTCCGGCCGCGTAAATCCGGCAAGGCGAAGGTGCTGACCCCATCGCCGCCATAGGTCGTGCCGAGTATCGCATAGAGGGCACTGTACTGGTCGATACTCAGTAGCCTGCCATCGCAGTTCATATATTCGCCGGGAGAGTAGTTACCGCAGAACAGGGACACCTGCCCCATCAGCCCCGTCGTGGCCCCCGAATGGGAAATGGCGCTTTGGCTCGGGAAAAGGCCCTCGACCTGGATCATGTAGTGCATGCCAAGATCAGGCTGAAGGTTGGCAACGGGAAAGGCCGACCCACCCGACGACGGCGGCAGATTGTTCTGGTAGATATTGAAAAATCCCGAACCGTCCTGCTCGCCGATCACATAGTTGCTCAGACCGGGACCACTGCCCTCTCCCACGGCAATACGTCCGGCCAGATCGGGCAATCGAAAGTTCGACGTTCCATTGCCGCCGAAATTTGTCCCCATGACGGAGAACAAAGCGGTATTGGAAGAGAGCGCCAGGGTCTGGCCGTTTGCGGTTGCCGTACCGTAGATCGCAAAATTACCGGCAAACAGGCGCACCTGGCCTAGAAAATCATTGCCGCCACCGCCACCGCCGCCACGCGACGGAAATTCACCTTGCAGATTGACGAGCTGAGTCAGGGCCAGCGACGGCGCATAATTGTTATAGATCGGCATGGGCGTTTCCTGCAGGTCCGGACGTGGCCGGGAGATGTGTTGTTAAGGTTGCATTAACACATTTTCGATACAGACGCACCGGCTTTCCCGCAGCGGCTCAGGGGAACGACGTTATTATTTCAATCCTGTAAGAAAATCAGAGACTTGAGATCGCCTGACCGTCTCAACCGGCAGGCGATCTCACCCCTAACAAATTACCCAAATAAGTGAATGGGTTACCAGACGATATGGCTCAGGAACGCCGCATCGTTGGCCGTCGTGTTCTGGACGGTGATAATATTACCGCCCCCAAAGTCGATGGTCGTGTCGGCACCGACCTGATGGATAAGGGCTGTATTGGCCACGCCATGGGTATAGGCATTGACATTGATCGTGTCTCCGCCCGCCGCCGAAAAATCGGTAATCGCGTCCGCCCCGCTATTGGTGCCGAACAGGAAGATATCCGCCCCACCCTTGCCGCTCAGCGTATCCGCGCCATAACCGCCGTTCAGCGTATTGATGGCATTATTGCCATTCATAATATTGGCCAGGCTGTTGCCGGTCCCGTTGACCGCATTGACGCCGTTCAGCGTCAAATTCTCGATCTGTTGTCCCGCCAAAGTGAAGGTGACCGATGAGATGACCAGGTCCGTACCATTGCCGCTGGTCTCCGTGACGACATCCCCGGCATTGTCGACCGTATAGGTGTCGTTGCCGGCGCCGCCGGCCATGGTGTCGGCGCCGCTCTTGCCGTCGATGAGATTGTCGAGCGTATTGCCGGTAATGACATTGGCCAGGCTGTTGCCGGTCGCCGTCGTCGCCGAAAGCCCCGTCAGGGTCAGGTTTTCGATCTGTTGGCCCGACAGGCTGAAATTGACCGACGATATCACCTTGTCGGTCCCCTGGTTCGCGACCTCGATGACGGAGTCACCGGAATTATCGACATAATAGATATCATTGCCGTCGCCGCCGGTCATGGCATCGATCCCGGCCCCGCCATCGATACTGTTATTGCCGCTATTGCCCTTGATCGTATTGTTGAGGCCGTTACCGGTGCCGTTGGTATTGCCGGCGCCCGTCAAGGTCAGGTTCTCGACATCCGAGCCGAGAGTGTAGGTCAAGCTGCTATTGACCGTGTCCGTCCCGCTCGCGACGCTTTCGACGACGACATCGCCGGCATTATCGACCGTGTAGACGTCATCGCCTGCGCCCCCCGTCATGACGTCCGCACCCGAACCGCCATCCAGACTGTCATTGCCGCCATTGCCGGTCAGTGTATCCGTACCGTTGCCGCCGCTCAGCGTATTATTGCCGGAATTACCGATCAGGATATTGTCTAGGCTATTGCCCGTGGCATTGATATTGGCGCTACCCGTCAAGGTCAGGTTCTCGATGAACTGACCGGCCAGGGTGAAGGTCACGGATGAATAGACCGTATCCGTGCCCTCGCCCGTCGCTTCGACGACCGTATCACCGGCATTGTCGACATAGAAGGTATCATTGCCCAATCCGCCGGTCATCGCATCGGCACCGGCGCCGCCGTCGATGATATCGTCGCCGCCATAGCCATTCATGGAATTGGTGCCCGAATTGCCGGTCAGGGTGTTGTTGAGGTCATTGCCCGCGGCGTGGACATTGGCGCCCCCGGTCAGGGTCAGGTTCTCGACATTGGCGCCAAGATTGAAGCTGCCCGACGATTGCACCGTGTCGATGCCTTCACCAAAGTTTTCGACGACGATGTCGGTAATGACGTCGACGATATAGGTGTCATCGCCCGTGCCGCCGGCCAGGGTATCGTCGCCCGTTCCACCGTTCAGCTGGTCATTGCCGCCATTGCCGTGAATATTGTCGTTGCCGCCCAGGCCGGAGATCACATCGGCGGAATCGCCGCCATAGAGGGTGTTATCAAAAGCGTCGCCCGAGAAGTTCAGCGACGGCACGTCGGCCGATGTGAAGGTCACCGTGTCGCTGCCATAGACCCCGCCGAGCGTATGGTCGCCGTCGGTGCCGATAATATCGCGTCCGCGCAGGTCCGGCAGGGCGAAGGTGGTCGTGCCGTTGCCGCCATAGGTCGTGCCCAGGAGGGCGAACAGCGCCTGGTTCTGGTTGATCGGCAGCAATTGACCGGCGCACAGGGCGAAGCCCTTCGGAATGACATTGCTGGCACTACAGATGATTTCGCCGAGATAGGCTTCACCGCTGCCGCCGACATCGGTGATGGCGTTGCGCGACGGGAAAATCCCCTGCAGAGCGATCATGTAATTCATGGCCAGTGACGGCGCGTGATTGTCGACGGGGCCACCATTGCCGCCCATATTGGTCGGCATTTGATAACTGGTCAGGGTCGAGCTTTCCTGGCCGACCACTTGCCCGACGGAATAGGTCCCGCCGGCGCCGATAATGGTCCGTCCGCGCAGATCCGGCAGTTTGAAGTTGGTGACTCCGTCACCGCCATAGGTCGTGCCGATCAGTTGGAACAGGGCGTCGTTATCGGCGATAGACAGGGTTGAGCCGTCGCATAGCGCATAGCCGTTTGGTGCGAAATTACCGGCAAACTCGACAATGCCGCCGATATAATCGCTGCCGGCCGACGACGTAAGGGACGACGACGAAGGAAATATCCCATACAGGCTGATACAATAGTTGATGACCAGGGCGGGCTGGGTATTGTCGACGGGCTGTGATGTGCCGCCCGACGATGGCGGCATGTTGGACGCGGCCAGGTCGAAGACGTCCATACCAAAGCGCTCGCCCAGCACATGGTCCGACAGTCCGATACCTTGACCGTTGCCGACGGAAATATTGCCCCCGAGGTCCGGCAGGGCGAAGGTAGATTTTCCGTCGCCGCCATAGGTCGTGCCCAGCAGCGAAAACAGCGCCGTGTTCTGGGAAATAGGCAGTATCTGGCCATTGCACGTCGCTGTGCCTTGCGGAGCGAAATTGCCGGCAAAATGGCTAATGGCGGCGACAAACTCATCACTGCCGCTGGTGATCCCGCTGCGCGGGGGAAATATGCCCTGAAGGTAGATAACCTCGGTGAGCGCAAGCGACGGCTGTAAATTGGAATGTGGCATGATGGGCCTCCCTGAAATCGGCTATAGGTTTTATCGGCTAATGGGTTTTACCGGTTAATGATGGTCGCACCTGTGCGCCCCCGGCGGGCACGGCACGGCGTCACTTATTACCACGGCCAAAGCCGACGCGTAACGTCGTTTTACAGCCCCAGCGCTATTTTTTTTCGTCCGACGATAGGGTTCAGAAACGCCGCGTCTCTGGCCGCTTTCTTCTCCAGGCGCGGCCAGCGATGGAGCGACCGAGGAGCGTGGAAGACCGGGGCAATAGTGCTCCTGTCTCCGTATTCCCAGCATCGCTCGCGAGGTCAAAAAAGACCTATCGCCCTATTTGCGCGGCACCTGCTTCAGTCAGCGAAAATACGGCCTCTATTTCTTTATTGAGAAGCCGTACGGAATATAGAGAAAAACCTCGGTATTGCTGACCTGTTTCCAGGCTATGCTTTTATCCAGACCCGTTACATCAAGGCCATACTCCGCTCCGTAAAAGCTCATAGCGTGCGTGGCGCCTGCGGCTATCCGGCGGTAAATTTCGTCACGATATTGCTCTGGATTGATAATGGTCAGTGCTAAGTCACCGGTCTGCTCGATTTGTGCGCGCCCGGCCGCGGGGACAGATTTAACAAACTTATCAATCGCTTGCTGTGCGTTGCTGATTGACCCATCCAGTTTTGTCTTCACCTTTAGATGCACAACCGTGGAACTGCCATCGTCTTCGAACGCCGGTGGGGGTTGGCTGTCGTCGTCACCATAGTCATCCTCATCTTCCTGCGAATCAGCGACACCGGCGAGGCCCGGGAACTGGTCCTGCCAGTTCATCCTGGTCACTTCAACGAGCTCGAACTGCCCGGTAACAAGGCTAAATCCATTGCGTTTCGCGCGGTCAATCGCGTCCAGCAGCATGGTTTGAACTTCCTGCCTGCGCAACGCCTCCTCACGCGAATCCGAGACGATCTCGATGTTCCGTACGGCCGAATCCGCCTGCCGCTTGAGTCCTATAACGGGAGGTTGTGCGACATTTGCAATGGGAGAACCTGAGATGCTGTTCCGTCTCACTCCAGTGACGACGACTTCGCTACCGCCATCGTCCTGCGCGCACAGCGGGCCGGCGATAAGGGCCAGACTGCCGATGGCCGCCAGAATAAATGCTTTCATGCCGTCTCTCCAGGTAAACTTATTTGGGCACGATAGTGTAATGATAGGGCACATACAGGAACACGTCCGTGCCGCTCACCTGCGACCAGGATATCTGGTCGTCGATGCCGGTTATCTGGACCGCATAATCAGAACCGAACATGGCCGCGTAGTGGCGAGCATTGTCAGCCACCAAGGCAACGATAGTATCGCGATATTGATCAGGATTGACGATGGTGAGCGTCAGAGCGCCCGTCTTGTCGATTGAGCCACGCCCTGTCCTGGGGATACCTTTAATAAACGAAGCCAGTTTCTGTTCCGCCGCGCTGGCCGATCCGACAAGCTTCACCTTGATCATCACAGTCGCCTGGCTCGTATCCACACGCCCCGCAGACGAGAGTGGCAACTCCATGTAGTTCAATTTGGTGACGGGTGTCAGCTCAAAATTCCCGGTTACGAGTTCGATGCCGGACGAAGCTGAGCGTTCAAGGGCGGAGAGAAGCATGGCCTGAATTTCGTGCCTGCGGGTCGTCTCATCACGCGAGTCAGACGCAAACGAGACTTGCAGCAGCGCAGAATCGGCCTGTCTGCGTAGTCCCACCACGGGGCGGTCTTCCTGAGCATAATGGGCGCTGCGCCGGTTCGCGTTTACAACGACTTCACCAAGCGTGAGCGTGTTCGCATCCTGCGCAAACGCTGGAACAACAGCGGCACCAAAAATTGCAATCGCCAGAAAAAATACTGGTTTCATCGCCTTCCCCCGTCACAGAAATTATTGGTTGTTCTGACAGAAACGCAACTGGATTGTTTCGATACCTGCGACTCAGCTTTACCCCGGCATTTCGCACATCGACATCTGTCCGACGCGCGGTTGGGGGGAAGGTAGCCTGCCGTGCTGGCGTTGTGAAGCCCGCGAGGGTTTTTCCCGCGCATAATTTACAAAGGGAATTGAGGGACAGGAGCACTATTCCCCACACTTCTCCGACAAGGACTTATCCTCAGTTCGGCCTGGAGGCTTATATTTCGGTGTTATTTCGGTGACATGTTACCAATTGCATAAACTTTTCCTGCCGAGAAGGTGCCCTAACCCACGCCTTGCACAAGGCCGCGATTAGGAAGAGCCTGCAACCTGCATACCTTTTCGATCGCCATACGCCGCGAACGGTCCCCTTAATGTATCGTATGCCCCGGCTCCCTTGCCGGCATGTTGCCTGCTCTTGCACGATCCACCGCACCCGCCCTCGCCGGCTCACGCCTGCTCGCCTCGCAGGCTGCTTTCTTCTTCCGCACGTCGGCCACCAACCTTTCCGCCTGACGCAGCGCCTTCTCACCCTCGGCGCGTGCCTTGGCCTTCCTCGCCGCATCCTTCGCGTCCGCAGATGCACTCTCACAGATCCCGTCTGTTGTGCCGGGCGCAGCGTCAGGCCGCACGAAGCACAGGCCGTTCCACGCCCCGCGGAAGGTCGCGTGCCGGCTAAGCCACAGCTTGATCGTCGCCACCTCCGGCAAGCTCGGATCAGCCTCGACGATCTCCGCCAAACTCAGGTTTGAGCCGGCGACGATTTGATAGAGACGCAGGGCGACTTCCCCTGAATAGCGCGTCGGACGATGGGGCTTATGGGTTTTGGACATGGACGTACTCCTTTTCAAACAAAGAAAAAACATGGCGTGGCCTGGCAATCCAGCCTAGGCCGCGACTCCGCTCAAGCGCCGGGATATTCGGCAACATGTCACCCATTTCATAGTGCGCCACGTCACGCCCGAGCCCACTTGCGCGCGCCAAACCCTCCGGCACGTAGCGGAAGAATTGGGTCCACAGATAAGGCAGATCAGCACAGATTTCAGGACGATCACTGACGCCGCAGCCAATCCCTCTGGGAATTTCGGGTATGCCTTACGGAATCCCTGAATCAGGGCGTTATAAGGCTGCGGTCTAGTCATAATCCCATAAAATAGCCGCTGATCGATCAGCCGTCCCGCAGGCAAGCATTCCCCATACTATAGCCCGGTTCAGCCCCGTTGCCCCTTCGGCCCTTAGGCGGCGGAGGTTCAAACGTGCCACGTCCTGCGCCAGCTCGCCAACCGTATCAGAGCCCGGCAAGCCTTTGCGGAACAGGCATCTGTCCCTCAGCAAGGCAATAGCGAAGAACGAACTCGTCATACTCACCATCGTCGCCAATATGGCGAAAGGCCAAGTCATTGGTGAGGGGAAAATGGCAACGACTGAGACCATGGCGCTTAAGGGCCAGAGGTAAAAAAGGAACAGATCGACCATCGCTCCAGCTTTTGTTCGCGGGAATCGCACCGGCGATGACCAACCCTTTCGGCGTAACGCCTCCTGCAATTTTGCATATTCGAATCCCTCGATGTCGGTGAGGAGGGTCGCCGGGGTTAAGGCTTGATACGGGCACTGGCTTAGGATTGCGCGTTTGATTTGGTAGAAACTGACGGAGGTGGGGCACCGGCCTCCGGCGGGCGCCAAAACCGCCAGTTCATTCCAGATACCGTCGATGAGTCCACCCAAGGTTTCACAGTCTTCGTAGACCTTTCCTGCAAAGTGGATTCCGAACCCTGTTTCGAGCGCCTCCAGCGTATCCTCGTGTACAACGGCCTCAGGCACATTTTCCGTCATCACAACCTCCTGCGCTGAGTTATCCTGGACCTGTGCCGTCTCCTCTGCAACATGATTTCAAGATCTGCCGTCTTAATTTCCATGAGGACGGCCGGTGCAGAAACGGGGTCAAAGACCGTTATCGACCGCCGGCCGCGCCAATCTCCGTGGTCTCAATATGCAAACGCAGCGTAACCCGCCATCCCGAGGGTCGTATACAGCCATATTCGTCCGGTAGCCGGATGCGCGTCATCCCACGTTAACAGATCAGGTCGTCGAGGGTCTTGTACATAAACGGCTTGCTCTTGCGCTTGGGCGGCTTGCTGACAATTTCGCTCGCTTTCTTCGGCGACAGCCACGCAATCATCCGGCACTGCACATCGATCACCAATTTGGCGGCCTCATTCAGCGCCTTGGTTTTCGCCGCCAACTGCGGATCGCTCGCATCGACCAGGACCTTGACATCCTTTTGGTAGTCTTCGGCGATCACCTGACACGCCGCCCATCGCGCCTCGGCTTGGGCTTCCCGGGCCGCATGATACTTGTCGTGGAAGTCGGGATAGAGCTGGACCCACAGATAGATGGTGCTTTCGCTCGGCAGCGTCATGTCGGCGGCCACCAGGCGCTTCAATCCGACCGTGCTGACCGCAATCAACTGGCAAACCCGCTCGGCCAGTTTTTCCGAATAGGTGCTGCGCGGACGTCTCTCTGTCTTTGTCTCGTTGGTCATGGAAGGCCCTCCTCAGGCATAAAAAAGCCCCACCGGTCAAAGACCGTGGGGTGATTTCGTTCGCAACACTGGATGCTGAGAAAAACCTACCAAGCTTGCCCTGCCATGTCAACGGACAAAATACGAAATATGATAATTAATTTCACACATCGTAATTATACGGCAATATAATACCGGAAACAAATCGCCATATTGAGATTCGGAGCGTCGGTTTTCCGCCAATCCGGACACAACCACTCCGAATCTCAAATTCATCCCGCAAAGCCTTGCGGCGAAAGGACAACTGACCTTACACCGTGAACCTCTTTGAGAATCGCCCTAAATCACCCCAATGGCAGCCTCTCCGTCCCTGCAAACCTGGTCCCAGCGCGCCCTCGCCTGCGAAGACGCGCGCGACCTGCCCGCGGCGCTCGACGCCTGGCAGCAGGCCCTTGCCGAACAGCCGCAGTCCCTCGACATCGCCGGTCACCTGGCGCGCCTGGCCTTTCGTCTCGGCATGTGGGACATGGCCGAAAAGTTCTACGCCCACCTGATTACCCAGGGCCGGCACGAGATCCCCACCCTGAAAGCCTATGCCGAAACCCTGCGCGAACAGTCGCGTTTCGATGAGGCCATCGACCTGCTGAAATCCCTTTTGGCACACCACCCCGGCGAACCCGGGCTGTGGGAAGCCCTCGGCACCGTCCTGTCGGCCCAGGGCGACAACGACACCGCCCTCGTCTTCTTCACCGAGGCCCTGCGCCTGGCGCCCCACAGCCTGCACGCCCGGTTTTACCACGGCTGCGCGCTGCTGGAATACGGCCAAACGCGCCAAGGCCTGGCCGAGGTCGTCGCCTGCGCGGAAGGCTTCGACGACCCCGACAATCGGACCAGCGCCGCCATCACGGCCGCCCAGGCTTATCTGGCGCTTGGCGATCTCAGCAACGGCTGGCGCTGGTATTCTGCCCGCCACAAACGCGGCGCCCAGGGCGAGGTGCATTACGACCTTGACATGCCACGTTACGAAACCGGCACATCCCTCCGTAATAAAAGACTTTTTCTCTCCGCCGAACAGGGCCTGGGCGATGAGGTCATGTTCGCCTCGCTCCTGCCCGATATCGCGCCGGACGTGGCATCGCTCGGCATCGCCGTCGAACCGCGTCTCGTCCCCCTGTTCCAGCGCAGCTTCCCGAAGGCGGAGGTGGTCGCACACCGCACCCGCACCGTGGACGGCCGGATCATCCGCGACTTCCCGGATCTCGCCACCGGCGACTACGATCTCTACGGCCTGCTGGGCGACCTCCTGCCGGTCAAGCGCGCCACGATCGCCGACTTCCCCGCCGACAATATCTTCCTGCGGCCATCCCCCGATCGCCTGGCCCACTGGCAGGCCCACCTCGCCCATCTGGGAACCAAGCCGAAGATCGGCCTGTTGTGGAAAAGCCTGAAGGCCAATGCCCTGCGCGACCGCTATTTCGCGCCCTTCGCCCAATGGCAAAAGCTGCTGGCGCTCGACGGCCTCACCTTCATCAATCTGCAATATGGCGACACCGCCGCCGAACAGGTGCTCTCTGGCGCGGCCCTATATACGCCTCCGGGCATCGACCTGAAAAACGACCTCGACGACCTGGCCGCCCTGTGTTCTGCCTGCGACCTGGTGCTGGGCCCGTCCAACGCCACCACCAATATCGCCGCGGCCTGCGGTGTCAAAACCTGGGTCCTGTCGACGCCCAGCACCTGGCTGAAACTGGGCCAGGCCAACTATCCCTGGTATCCGACCGCGCAGGTCTTCGTAACGGAGTCGCTGAACGACTGGTCGCCGGTCATGACCGAAATCAAGACCGCGCTCCTGACGAAATTCTCTTGAACTTCAAACCTATCCGGCGATATACTCACCCAGGGATTTATCGAGGAACGGGTTATTGGCCTCGCGTATCTTCGCCGCCGCATCGTCATAAAGAAACGGCAGGAAGGCGTAACGCTTGCCACGTGTCACCTGGGTCACGGCGTGCAGCAGCGCGCAGCCGAACACCACCGCGCCACCGACCGGCGGCTTGAAACTGCGCGGCCCGTATTCCGGAAAACACAGCTCGCCGCCGTCGAAATCGTTGTTGAGATTGATGGTGACGGCAAAGCGGCGGTGCGCCGTGCCCTTGGTGACATTGTCGCGGTGCGGGCGGAAATGACCGCCGTCCTCCGCGGTATAACAGCCGACGATATAGCGCTCCATGCGCGTCGCCGTGAAATTATGCACCTTGAGGATTTCCGGATTGATGCGCTTGATGACCCGTGCCTGGATCTGCCGCTTCAGGGTCTCATCCTCCAGCGTATAATCGCTGCGGCGTTTGAAGCTGTGGTCATTGACCCCCTTGGTAACGCCGTCGATCTCGCGCATCACCCCGCTTTCCATCCCGCCGTTCTTTTCATACAGGCCGATCAGGTGCTGGCAGAACTCGGGCTCGAATACATTGGGCAGATAGAGCACCGGCGCCATCAGCTCGACACCGGCATAACGTTCCGGCGGCGGCAGGGTCTCCAGCACCGTGAATATGGTCTCCAGGTTCGAACCGTCCGGCAGAAGCGGAAACACCTTCAGGACACGCAGGGTCGGATCCATCAGCAGCCAAAACCGACGCAGCATGGGTTTGGCGATCGCCGTATCCAGCGGCAAGGCGCCGTAAAGACGCGACACCGCGCCGTCGAAATCCCAGAAATGGCGCAGGCCCGGCATGGATTCCCTGACCCGGCCGCTGGCTTCATCTTCGGGGTCTAACGACACGCCGAAAAAACAGGCCCGCATGTCGTCGAACAGATGGCGATGTGTCTCAACGGCCGCCAATGCCTGCTGCGCCACCGGATCGGCGGCCGAGCCGAAAAAGCACATCAGGACATAGCGCCCGCCGACGGACGAGAAGGCATAACGCGGATTGCTGGTGTTACGCTGATGGAACCACGGCGCCGGGTCTCCGGCCTCCAGGTTGGCATAGGCGATACGGGTTTCGGCTTGCGGTACAGGCGTAGATGTCATCCCGCCAGATAACCACCATCAATGCGCCATGTAAAGATTGAGCTGCGTGTTCTGCAACAGAGCCCGGGTCGTGCCGCCGAAAGCGAATTCGCGCAACCGCGACCGCCCGAACGCGCCGGCCACCATATAATCGGCGGCATGACGCTCATTGGCGTCGCACAGCAAGGACATGATATCGCCCTTGGCCAGTTGATCGATCTCGACGCTCAAACCATGACTTTCATAATAGACGGCCAGCCGCGACAGCTCGGCCGGCGTGTCACCGACCGGCGCCCCGACAATCACCACCTTGCCCGCTTTTTTCAGCAGGGGCACGGCCCGCCGCGCCGCCCGCGACGACGGCTCCTTGCCGTCCCAGGCGACCAGCGCCGTTCCCTTGACGTTGAAGGGCTTGCGGCCGATAAAAACGCCGGCGCGTTCTTCCATCATGACCTGCTGGAAGGCTTCCGACAACAGCCCCTGCCCCTTGGCGCTGTGATCGCCGAAGACCATCAGGTCCGACAGCCGGGTCTCCAGCGCCAGGTCCTGCCATACCGGCGAATTCAACGCGGCGAACGACTTGCCGGCATAGGCGAGCGCGCCGAACTGGCTGCGCGCCATGAGCTCGGATTCCTCGGCCGCCGCCTTCAGACTGTCCATGGTCGACATCTGCACCGTGCCCATGAAACCCTCACCCAGCCACGGCGCCAACTCCGCCGGATCGGGTGGCGTGAACAGCACATTCAATTGCGCATGGAAGGCTTCGGCGATCTGCGCCGCCAGTTCCAGCGCCATGCCTTCGCTGGCCGCGCCGCTCACCGGAATACTGATCCTGGACCACGCCTCAGATTTCGCGACCATCGACCTCTCCTTTTTTGTGCATAGTTACAGAATCACGCCCCAAACCGCCGGCAAGTCTGTAAACTATACCTCTTTTCGCATAAAATCCCGATGCGACATTTCAGGCCTTTCTCATGCACGCCCGCGTCTCTCCCCCCCGATCCAAACGCGCCAAGGATGCCGAACCGCGTGCCTGGCAACGCATGCTGTCGGGGCGGCGCCTCGACCTGCTCGACCCGGCGGCGATCGATATCGAGATCGACGACATCGCGCTCGGCCTGTCGCGGGTCGCGCGCTGGAACGGCCAGACCCTCGGCGAACACGGCTTTTCCGTCGCCCAGCACAGCCTGATCGTCGAAGACATCTGCGCCCATATCGACCCGAAGATCACTACGCCGCACCGGCTGATGGCCCTGCTGCACGACGCGCCGGAATACGTTATCGGCGATATGATCTCGCCGTTCAAGGCAGCCCTCGGCCTCGACTACCGCCGCTTCGAAAACCACCTCGAACAGGCCATCCATGTCCGCTTCGGCCTCCCTGCCCTGATGCCGGCGCCCGTCAAGAAACTGATCAAACAGGCGGATCACGCCTGCGCCTATTTCGAAGCCACGCAACTGGTCGGCTTCAGCGAAGCCGAGGCCCGGCTCTATTTCGGCGAACCGCCGGAAGGTTACACGCTGACGATCGATCCCCTGCCGGCCATGGCCGCCAGCGAGGCCTTCGTGGCGCGTTTCAACCTGCTGATCAACGCATTGACACCATGACCCTCGCCATCGAATTGTCGGCCGTGGTCGTGACGGTCAAGGCCCATGAGGCCTTCGTCCTGTGCCTCAACCTGCCCAGGACTGCCGCCGGCGATCCCGCCTATGCCCTGCCGTCGGGGCCATTCGCCCCCAACAGCCACCGCACCTTCGACCTGGCCCTGCGCGCCTTCGTCCGCGAACAGACCGGCTTCGATATCGGCTATGTCGAGCAGTTGTACAGCTTCGGCGACCAGGACCGCGAAGGCTTTATCGGCGCTGCCGACCGCATCATTTCAGTCGGTTATCTCGCCCTGACCCCGAACAGCGACTTCCAGACCGCCATCAATGCCGCCTGGGTGCCATTCCACCGCTTTTTCCCCTGGGAAGACTGGCGCGCCGGTGACAGCAATCCTGCCCTGGATGCCCTACGCCCCGCACTCGATACCTGGTGCGGCAGCGACATGATCCGCCGCCGCCGGGTTGAGACCCTCTTTCCCGTCGATTTCGACCTGTGGAACGAAGAACGCGTCCTCGATCGCTATGAGCTGCTCTACGACGCCGGCGTGGTCGGCGAAGCCCGGCGTGCCCACGGCGACGGCCATGCGCTCCCCGCCGGCGAAGCCATGGCCTCGGACCATCGCCGCATCGTCGCCACCGGCCTGTCACGGTTGCGGGGCAAGCTGAAATACCGCCCGGTCATCTTCGAGTTGATGCCGGAACGCTTTACCCTGCTGCAATTACAGAAATCGCTGGAGGCCCTGACCGGCCTGCGCCTGCACAAGCAGAACTTCCGCCGCGCCCTGGAACGCACCGGCTTCGTTGAGCCCCTGGGTGTCATGCGCGAAGACACCGGCGGCCGCCCGGCCGAGCTCTACAGCTATAATCGTGAGCAATTTCGCTTCAGCCCGTCATCGGGTCTTAGCCTGCCCCGAGCGTAACGGGAACGCCGCCCTCTCTTCATAACTGGGGGCAAAAGACTTAAGTTCAAGAATTGGCACGCATGTTTTTATGCCTAGACTGCGGGACCTCAGCAAAAGAGGACCGAAGCCATGCAGCTATCGAATGACACCCCGATCCAACATGATGTTGTCATCGCCGGAGGCGGCCCCACCGGCCTCATGCTGGCGGGCGAACTGGCCCTGGCCGGCGTCGATGTCGCCATTGTCGAGCGCCGCCCCAGCCAGGCCCTCGCCGGCTCGCGCGCCGGCGGATTACACGCCCGCACCCTCGAAATCTTCGACCAACGCGGCATTGCCGACCGCTTTATCGCCGAAGGCCAAAAGGCGCAAACCGCAGGTTTTGCGGGGGTCAAACTCGACATCAGCGATTTTCCCACCCGTTACAATTACGGCCTCGGCCTATGGCAGAACCATATCGAGCGCATCCTCGCCGGTTGGGTCGAAGAACTCGCCGTACCGATCTATCGCGGCCGCGACCTTACCGGTTTCATCCAGGACGACACAGGCGTCCAGGTCACGCTTTCCGACGGGTCGTTGCGGGCGCAATATCTCGTCGGCTGCGACGGCGGGCGGAGCCTGGTCCGCAAAGCCGCCGGCATCGCCTTCCCCGGCTGGGATCCGACCATCAGCAGCCTGATCGGCGAGGTCGAAATGCTGGAAACACCGAAATTCGGCGTCCACCAAAGCCCGTTTGGGACCTATGCCTTCGGCCGCGAGGCCTACGAAATCCGCAACGGCGAGATCATCTATGCCGATACCGGGCCGATAAAGGTCATGGTCCCGGAAGAGACGGCCGGCGCCACGACCGAACCGACCCTGGACGACCTCCGCGCGGCTATCATCGCCGTGTGCGGAACCGATTACGGCCTTCACAGTCCGACCTGGCTTTCCCGCTTCACCGACATGTCCCGCCAGGCCGAGTCCTACCGCAAGGGACGCGTCCTGCTGGCCGGCGATGCCGCTCACATCCACGCTCCGGATGGCGGCCAGGGCCTCAATACCGGCGTCCAGGATGCGGTCAATCTCGGCTGGAAGCTTGCCCAGGTGGTCAAGAGCACGTCGCCGCAAAGCCTGCTCGATACCTACCACGCCGAACGCCACCCGATCGGCGCCCGCGTCCTGCAAAAGACCATGGCCCTGGTAGCGCTTCGCCGCCCGGACGATCGCACCAAGGCCGTGCGTGATAGCATGGCCGAGCTCCTCGCCATGGAGGCGCCGCGCAAACGCTACGCCGCCATGATGTCGGGTCTCGATATCCATTACGATCTCGGCGAAGGCCACCCGCTGCTCGGACGCCGCATGCCTGACCTGGACCTGACGACCGCCAACGGCCCGCTGCCGGTCTATAGCCTGCTGCACGATGCCCGGCCGGTCCTGCTCAACCTCGCAGAGCCCGGCTTTGACGTCCTCACCTGGTCGGATCGGGTGAAGGCGATCGACGCCACACACGCCGGTCCATGGGAGCTTCCAGCATTGGGGACGGTCGCCCCTCCCTCCGCCGTCCTGATCCGGCCCGACGGCCATGTCGCCTGGGTCGGTGACCAGACCCGATCGGGCCTTACGGACGCCCTCACCACCTGGTTTGGACCGGCCTAAGCCTGAGCCAGCAGCCAGGCGCGCCACTTATCCAGCAGTTGCGCTTCCGTCACGTCGAGCCTGGCTAAAATCTCGTCCTGTTTCGTCATCGGCAGCAGGTCGATCACGGTCTGGCGGCCATAGGTGGCGTCAACATAGGCGACCATCGACCCCGCCAGGCCGTATTTCTGCGGTCCCGACCACAAGGTCGCCGGGGTTGTCGGCGCCGTGCCCGCCCTGACAGCCGCCGCGGCCGCGCTCAGCCGGTCGTGGCTCAACTGCCCTGAGACCACGACCGCCAGGCCTTCGACGAACCAGCCGACATCGTCCATGCCGGTAAAGTCGCGCGTCGGGTTGAATTGGCCGTGATAGACGTGGACCAGCTCATGCACAATGACGCCGCGCACCTCATCCCGGTGACCGGCGTCATGGTCGCACGCTTCCTTCGCCCAATCCGCCGGCGACAGCACGACGAGAAAATCGGCGACACCCGTGCCCACCATCCAGCTTTCGGTCTGGCCCGTGCCCCAATTGGCCGGAAACGCGACACGGTCTGGTGCAACGGTTAAATGGATGGGTTCGGGAAAGGGCTTGCCGAAAAACGCCTCGACCGTGGCCTTGCCATCACCGGCCATGGCGACGACCTCGGCCGCGCCGGGATCACCCGCTGTGACACGGGCATCGACCGCAGGCGCTTGCGCCGCCACCGACTGCGCGATGGCCAGGGCCAAACAAATAGGAATGAGAAGACGCGCCCGCATGCGCGTTTATCCCGCGAAATGGCCGGCCCGGCAACTTAACGATTGTTCAGGAAAGCTTGGCCAGTTTCGCCGCCTGCGACATCCAGTTCTCGCGCGCAATACGCTTGGACAGACGCACCCGGTTCGACACCCAGGCCACATGCTCGGGCGTCCATCCGGCGATTTGCCAGAAATGGTAGATGCCGAGCGCGTTCAGGTCGGACTGGCTGGCATAGTCGATACCGGAAATGATGGTCAGGTCATCGATCATACCCTGCGGCGCGCTGAGACGCACCGGTTCCAAACCCGATCCGGCCTGTTGCACGGCGGCCTCGACGCTTTCCGGCGTCATGCCGGCCAGACTGGAAATACGGCGGCGCAGGTCGGGCTCATCGCCAGGCATGACCAGGTTATAGACCTTGGGCTGGGGCGCCGCATGAGCGACCGGCTCGATAACCGTGACCGAAGGCGCGACGGCCGGACCTTGTGCCGCGGCGCGCGGCATGACCAGGCCATTGGTGAAATGTTCGGCAGCGGCGTCGAGATAGGCGACCGGCTCCGGCTTCACCGGCTTGGCCGCGACAGGCATCTCGATGACCGGCGTTTCCACCCAATCGGCGGCGGGGACTACGGCACGCGCGACCTTCTTCTTGCCGGCCAGAGCCCAGCCAATGACAGCCGAAATGGCGAAGGCGGCGACCAAAAGCGCTATGGATTGCAGGATCAAGGTTTCCACAATATTCCCCTCAACTGACCTTGCGGGCGATAAAGCCCGTGAGAAGCCCCAGGGCTGCGGCCCCGATCAGCAACCAACGCAATTCCATCATCAAATGCAACATGATCTTCCCCTACCCGGCCGTAATGTCGATGACGACGCGACGATTCTTCGCCCGGCCTTCCGGCGTATCATTGTCAGCAACCGGCTCGGCCGGACCGTAACCCAGCGCCTTGACGCGACCAGAGGCCAGGCCGCGCGCCACCAATCCGTCGGCCGTCGTTTGCGCCCGCGCCTGGGAGATCAACCGGTTGGCGTTGGCGTCGCCGACATTGTCGGTAAAGCCCGAAATGACGACCTGAACATTGTCCGGGCAGGTCGAGACGATCTTGTAGACATCGTCGAGTATCGGCTGGCTGTCGGCGGTCAAATCGTAGGTGCCGAAGACGAAGCCAAGCTTGCGGCCGCCCATGACCTGGGTGACCTGTTCCTGGCACGACTGGGCTGCAACCGCGGCGGCGTCATGCGCGTCGTCGCCGGCAACCGGCGGCCGATCGGCGCTGGCGACGATCATGGTCGCCTTTTCACCGGTTACGGTTTCGAGTTCCGGCACGGGTGCGGCGGCGGGCGGCGTGACAGCGGCCAGAACCGGCGCGTTGTTGACCAGCTTGACCGACGTCACCGGCGGCAGGTTGTCGCCGGCCTTGATGGCTTCGACGGCGGCTTCCGCCTGTTTCAGGTGCTGGTCGGGATTGGTGACGGTATCGCCGACGCTTAAGGTGACGGTCTGGCCGGAGACATCGGCCTTGACATCGTCAAGCCCGGCATCGGCCAGGGCCTTGGCAACATGGGCGCGCAGATCGCTTTCGACATTGGGCAGGGTGTGAACGACCCCATAGGCGCTCAACAGCGCCAACCCTGAAAGACCTGCGATCCAGACGGCTTTGGCTTTCATTCCGGCATCCCCACTCAGTTAACGCAGGTTAACTTATCGCGTCTTGCCGCCATTAACAACCAGCCAAAACAACTACGAGGGGACAATCGGATGGCCCCCTCGTCTTTGTGCTTTCGATGTAACAAAACCACTGTCCTCCCCATTTTATGGGGAGGTGGCGAGCTCGTCTCGCTGGAGGGGTCACTTTTACCGCTTACCCCTTAGCCGCAATCGCCGCCTGTGCCGCGGCCAAGCGCGCCACGGGCACGCGATAGGGCGAGCACGACACGTAGGCCAGCCCGACCTTGTGGCAGAAGGCGATCGACGCCGGGTCGCCGCCATGTTCGCCGCACAAACCGAGCTTGACATCCGGACGGGTCTTCCGGCCCTTGGCGACAGCGATTTCGATCAGGGCGCCGACGCCTTCCTGGTCCAGCGACACGAAGGGGTCCTTTTCGAAAATCCCTTTTTCGATATAGGGGTTAAGGAAACGGCCTGAGTCATCGCGTGAGATGCCGAACGTCGTCTGGGTCAGGTCATTGGTGCCGAAGGAGAAGAACTCCGCCGTCTGCGCCAGTTGATCGGCCAGCAAAGCCGCCCGCGGCAGTTCGATCATGGTCCCGACCTTATAGGGCACGGACTTGCCGCGCACCGCGAAGATTTCCTTGGCGATGGCATGGGTCATGGTCGTCAGATTGGCCATTTCCTGAGCCGTGGCGACCAACGGGTGCATGATTTCCGGGATCGGATTGCCGCCACCCTCGGCGACATCGACCGCGGCATCGAAGATCGCCCGCAATTGGCTTTCATAGATTTCCGGGAAGGTGATGCCCAAACGGCAGCCGCGCCAGCCCAGCATCGGGTTGGTTTCCGACAATTCCTTGGTGCGGCGATAAAGCTTTTCCTCACCGACGCCGGACATTTCCGCCACGGCCGTCACGTCTTCCGCCGTATGCGGCAGGAACTCGTGCAGGGGCGGATCCAGCAGGCGGATGGTCACCGGCAGGCCGTCCATGATCTGGAACAGCTCGGCGAAGTCGGCCTTCTGCATCGGCTGGATCTTTTCCAGCGCCTTGCGGCGGCCGCTTTCGTCGTCGGCCAGGATCATTTCGCGCACCGCCGAAATACGGTCTTCGTCGAAGAACATATGCTCGGTGCGGCACAGACCGATACCGGCGGCGCCGAAGCCCAGGGCCGTGCGGGCATCCGCCGGCGTTTCGGCATTGGTGCGGACCTCAAGCGTCTTGTACTCGTCGGCCCAGGCCATGATCTGGTGGAAATCTTCGGAGAATTCAGGCTCGATCATGCGGACCGCGCCCTTAATGATCTCGCCGGACGAGCCGTCCAGCGTGATGACTTCACCATGGCGGAAGGTCTGGCCGCGCGACACGAACTCGCCACGTTCGGCATAGATCTGCATCTCACCGGCGCCGGAAACGCAAGGCCGGCCCATGCCGCGGGCAACGACCGCCGCGTGGGACGTCATGCCGCCACGCGCCGTGACAATGGCCTTGGCGGCGTGCATGCCGTGAATGTCTTCCGGCGAGGTTTCATCCCGCACCAGAATGACGTCGTCGCCGGCGGCCGCGAAACGCACAGCGTCGTCGGCGGTGAAGACGATCTTGCCGGAAGCGGCGCCCGGCGAGGCCGGCAGGCCGCGCGCGATGATCACCTTGTCGGCCTTCGGATCGAGCATCGGATGCAGCAATTGATCCAGGGCCCCGGCATCGATGCGCATCAGCGCTTCCTGCGGCGTGATCAGGCCTTCCTTCGCCATATCGACGGCGATCTTCAGCGCGGCCTTGGAGGTGCGCTTGGCGTTGCGGGTCTGCAGCATGAACAGCTTGCCCTGCTCGACCGTAAACTCGACGTCCTGGACATCGCGATAGTGGTTTTCCAGCGTGTCGACCGTCGTCTTGAACTGCTGGAAGACTTCCGGCAGCGACTCTTCCATCGACAGGGCCTTTTCGCCCATATCTTCTCTAGCCTTACGGGTAAGCGCCTGGGGCGTGCGGATGCCGGCAACGACGTCCTCGCCCTGTGCATTGAGCAGGAACTCGCCATAGAGGTCGCTCTCGCCATTGGACGGGTTACGCGTAAAGGCAACGCCCGTGGCCGAGGTATTGCCCATATTGCCGAAGACCATCGACTGGATATTGACGGCCGTGCCCCAATCTTCGGGGATATCGTGCATCTTGCGATAAAACTTGGCGCGATCGTTCATCCACGACCCGAAGACGGCCTTGACCGCCCCCCACAGCTGATCCTGTGGATCCTGCGGGAAGTCGCGCCCCAGCTCGGACTTCACCATGGCCTTGTAATCGGCGATGATCCGGGCCCAATCCTTGTCGGTGATGTCGGTGTCGACCGTGACGCCTAAACGATCCTTGTGATCGTCGAGAATGTCCTCGAAGCTGTGGTGCGTAACCCCCAGCACGACATTGGAATACATGGTGATAAAGCGGCGATAGCAGTCCAGCGCGAAACGGCGGTCGCCGGTCAGCGCCGCCAGGCCTTCAACGGTGGCATCGTTGAGGCCGAGATTGAGCACCGTATCCATCATGCCCGGCATCGAAGCGCGGGCGCCGGAGCGGACGCTGACCAGCAGCGGATTGGCGACATCGCCGAAACCCTTGCCCGTGCTCTTTTCAAGCTCGGCCAGGGCCGTCTCGACCTCCTGGACCAAACCGTCGGGCAGAGCCGAATCGTTTTTAAAATAATGGACGCAGGCTTCGGTGGTAATGGTGAAACCGGCCGGAACCGGCAGGTTGAGCGACGACATTTCGGCGAGATTCGCCCCCTTGCCGCCCAGAAGCGCTTTCATGGACGCGTCGCCATCAGCCTTGCCGGCTTTGAAGGCGTAGACCCAGTGCTTTGACATGAACTTTCCCTTTTCGTGTTCAAGCAGTTCAGTATTCAGGTTCGATGAGCTCGAATTCCCGTTGTTTTTAGTCCCGTTCTTATTTGGCGCTCAGGCTATCTTGCCCAGATCCGCCACCCCCTCCGACAACTGACATACCCCGGCCAAAATAAGCAGTCGATTGGCTCTTATGGCCGGGTCCTCGGCATTGACGAGGACGCCGTCGAGGAAGGCATCGACATCATGCCGCATTGCAGCAATAAGACGCAAGGCCTCAAACCAATTTTCCTTTGTGACAGCGCTCGTCACAGCCGCTTTTGTGGTTTTCAGGTTACCGATCAGGGTGGATTCGACGTCCGGCGCATCGCCCAACGCCTGCGGCTCGCCTTCCGGCAGGCTGATCTTGGCCGCCGCCAGGATGTTCGAGGCGCGTTTATGCACCGCCAGCAGGTCATCGCCGAACGGACTTTGCACCGCTTCTACCAGAGCCGCCAGCTTGTCGGTCATCCGCACGATATCGTCGTCATTCAGCGCCAAAACGGCTTCGATGGCCTCTAACGGCCGACCTTCTTCGCGAAGTTGGACCTTTAAGCGGTCGGCGAAAAAGTCGACAACCTCCGAGGAAACCTTGGCCGCCGGCTGCACATCCTGTGGAATCCCCGTGCCGTACCACGCCTCGATCAGGGCCGGGATGGAAAGACGCGCATTATGCTCGCGCAAAATCCGCAAAATCCCGAGCGCCGAACGCCGCAACGCATACGGATCCTTCGACCCTGTCGGCTTTTCATCGATGGCGAAGAACCCCACCAAAGTATCGATCTTGTCGGCCAAAGCCACAGCCGCACTAACTTGGCTGACCGGCACCGAATCCGAAGGCCCCTGCGGCTTGTAATGCTCGCGGATGGCATTGGCGATATCGGCCGGCTTCTTGGCGGCATCGGCATAATATCCGCCCATGACGCCTTGCAGTTCCGGGAATTCACCGACCATGTAAGACGCCAGATCGGCCTTGGCGAGACGTGCCGCCTCCCCCGCCACATCAGCATCCGCCCCCATCAGAGGTGCGATATATCGCGCCATGGCTTCGATCCGCGCCACGCGCTGCGCCATAGTGCCCAGCTTGGCATGGAAGGTCACGCCTTCCAACTTCTTCAGCCACTGGTCGAAATTGCCCTCGCGATTGTCTTCTTTCCAGAAGAAGACGCCATCCGACAGCCGCGCCGACAACACCTTGGCATTGCCGCGCTTGATTTCGGTGCCGCCGTCGATCGCCTTCATATTGGCAGTGATAACGAACTTGGCGGCCATCTTGCCGTCCTTGCCGCGCACCGCGAAATACTTCTGGTGCGTCCGCATCGAGGTCTTGATGACCTCGGGCGGCAGGGTCAGAAACGCCGGGTCCATATCGCCCAGCAGAGGCACGGGATATTCGTTCAACCCCGCCACCTCTTCCAGCAGCCCCTGATCCTCGATCAGCTCGCAACCCGCGGCCTCGCAAACCGCCCGCGCCTCGGTCAGGATAATATCCTGGCGCGTCTTGTGATCCAAGATAACAAAATTATCGGCCAAGGCCTTGTCGTAGCTAAAGAAATCGCTGACTTCCAAAGACTGGGCCGAACCGAGGAAACGATGCCCTTCCGTCACATTCGACGCCGTCAGGCCTTCGAGCTCGAACGGAATCACCTGGCCGTCGAACAAAAACAAAATACGCTTCAGCGGCCGCACCCAGCGAAAGGTCGACACGCCGGAACGCATCGATTTCGGCCACGGAAAGCCCAGAATGACGTCGTTCAGCATCCCGCCCAGCACATCGGCGGTCTTGCGGCCGGGCTTCTCAATCCGTGCCATCCATACGCCGTTTTCCAGCACCAGCTGGTCCTGGCTCAAACCGACCTTGCGCAGGAAACCGGCCATGGCCTGTTCCGGCGCGCCGTCCTTCGGCCCCTTGACCTCTTCGGTCACCGCGCTCTGCTCAGCCGGCAGGCCTTCGACCACCAGGGCCAAACGCCGCGGTCCGACATAGGCCTTGATCGAGTCAAACGTCAGGCCCGAGCCTTTCAGCTTGTCGCCGAACAAACGCTCGAAATCGCGCGCCGCGCCCAATTGCATGCGGGCGGGGATCTCTTCGGAAAACAGTTCAATGAGAAGTTGGGCCATTATCGTGCCTCCTCCTGGCGCGCCCACTCGGTGGCGCAGGCCTTACAGAGATCGCGAATTCGGCCAATATAGGATTGCCGTTCGGCCACGGCGATGGCGCCGCGGGCATCCATCAGGTTAAACAGATGCGACGCCTTCAACACATGGTCATAGGCCGGCAAAACCAGCGGATAACCCAACGAATTCTTGGCTTCCAGAATACGCTTCACCTGGATTTCCATGTCCTCGAACTGGCGCTTTAAGGTCGCCACGTCGGACACCTCGAAATTGAACGCCGAGAACTGGCGCTCCTGCTCCTTGAAAACCTCGCCATATTTGACGCCGGCCTTGTTGAACTTCAGGTCATAGACGTTGTCGACATTCTGCACATACATGGCCAACCGTTCCAGCCCGTAGGTCAGCTCGCCCGACACGACATCGACCTCGATACCGCCGACGCCCTGGAAGTAGGTATATTGCGTGACCTCCATGCCATCACACCACACCTCCCAGCCGAGCCCCCAGGCCCCCACCGTCGGGTTTTCCCAATCGTCCTCGACGAACCGGATATCATGCAGGTGCGGATCGAGCCCGATCGCCTTCAGCGAACCGAGATAGAGCGCCTGCAAATCGTCGGGGTTGGGCTTCAGTATGACCTGATACTGGTAATAGTGCTGTAACCGGTTGGGGTTTTCGCCATAACGGCCATCGACCGGGCGGCGCGACGGCTGGACATAGGCGGCCTTCCACGGCTTCTTCCCCAGCGCCCGCAAGACCGTGGCCGGATGCAGGGTACCGGCGCCGACCTCGATATCATAGGGCTGGAGGATGGCACAGCCCTGCTCGGACCAATAGGCGTGCAGGGTGAGGATCAGGTCTTGAAACGAAAGCGGTTCTGCGGAGGCCATGTTTTGTCTGTAAAATCAAAGCGAATTTTGCCGGGAACATAGAGGGACGCCCCGGCCCCCGCAACCGCTATTTCAAAGAAATCCTGTGCTTTTGCCAACGGCGGACGCGTTTCTCCTCCGCCGTTGGAAGCGGGCGACTGCCCGCCGCCGCCGATGCGGCGAGCCATGCGGCGTTTGAGCTTAAAAATGGCCAATACCAGCGGTCATTCTTCATGACCGTTGGTATTGGCGCGAGAATCGGCCTTGATCGCAGCAGGAGAAACGAGATGAGCCCGCTGCCCGCCGCTTTAGACGTGAAAAGCCGCCTGGCCGGGGTCCGCGATGCCTTACGCCAGCCGACCTCGTGGCTGTTGCTGGGGCTGGGTTTTTCCGCCGGCCTGCCCTTCCTGCTCATCGGTTCGACCTTGAATTTCTGGTTAAGAGATTCCGGCATCGATCTGAAAGTTATCGGCTTTATGTCGTGGGTCAGCCTGATGTACGGCCTGAAAATCGTCTGGGCGCCATGGATGGACAAGGTCCGCCTGCCCTTTCTCTATAAGTGGCTCGGCCAGAGGCGCAGCTACATGCTGCTCAGCCAGGCGGGCGTTGCCATCTCGATCCTGGCCATGGCGTGGATCGGCCCGAAACACCTGCTGGCCTTCAGCATCGCCTGTGTCGGCGTGGCCTTCAGCGCCGCTTCCCAGGAAATCGCCATTGATGCCTGGCGCGTCGAACAGACCAAGACCGCTACCGACCAGGCCTTCAACCCCAGCGCCTATTCGCTGGGCTACCGTATCGGTCAATGGCTGACCTCGTCTCTGATCCTGATCGTCGGTAACCACCTCGGCTGGCCGCTAACCTATCAACTACTGGCCGGCATGATGGTTCTGGGCGCCGTTACCGCCCTGCTGGCGCCGCGCACCGAGGTCGAAATGCACGACCACCATGTCGTGCGCACGATGCGCGAACTGATCGTCGAACCCTTTGTCAGTTTCTATCAAGAGCACAAGGGCACGGCCGGCCTGATCCTGTTGACTCTGGTCTTTTATCGCCTCGGCGATTATCTCATCGGCCCGATCTGCACGCCGATGTATCGCGACACCGGCCTCGATCTCGACGCCATCGGTATCATGCGCGGCAGCATCGGCCTTGCTGCCAATTTCGCCGGCATCGGGCTGGGCGGCGCGTGTCTATTATTCCTCGGTCTCAGGCGTTCCTTCTGGCTGGGTGCGCTGGTCGGACCAGCATCGAATCTGTGTTTCGCCTGGCTGTCCGTCGTTCACGGTCATTTGAGCATCTTCGCCACCGCCCTCATCGTCGACGATGTCGGCGACGGCATAGCTGAAACCGCCCTTGTCGCCTTCATGACGCGCATGACCGGCCGCGATCACACCCTCACCCATTACGCCCTGATGTACAGTGTCGCCGCCTTTTCCGGCAAGCTTCTCAAGGGCTTTACCGGCGCCCTGGTCGACGCGCTGACCGGGCCCCTCGGCCTGTTCAATGCCTATAGCGTCTTCTTCATCGGCACGGCCCTGTTGTCGATTCCGACCCTGATCCTGTGCTGGTATCTGCGGCAAAAAGGCGTATTCTCGAACCGCTGACGGGCGTGCATATTCGTATCGTATTTTTATCGGCCGCGGCACAAACATGCCTCCCAAAGGCTCAAACCTTCGCGACGGTTTGAGCGCCGATAACAAGAAATTACATACAGGGTGAATGCCATGAAGATCACCAACACCTTTGTCATCGTCGCCGACGACACTAAGGCAAGCATGGGTACGGTCCCGCCAGTGAAAGGCGACGAACGCACCCTGGCGCGGCTGCATTACGACCTGCTCAACGACCACCCGTACGAATACGACCTCGACACCTTCAATTTCACGGTCTTTCGCCTGAAAAACAAGCTCAGCGACACCGAGGCCGAAGCGGCGCGCGAAGCCTTTTTCGCCAGGAGCCATCCCTGTATGCGGGCCTCGCCCCTGACCAGGAGTTTCGGCTTCGGCGCCCATTACAACAACGCCGGCAAGATCGCCATCTACCCTGTGGATTCGGTGGCCTATCGCAAGCTGGCCGGCGATCCGGACAATCGCGTCGAAATGGCCATGCGCAGCAAGCGCCCGTCAGCCCAGGCGCCCGACCCGAACCCAGGCAGCGGGCCAACGTACCAACATGCTATGGCCTAGCGCTTCGGCATCTTCATCTGTCCGGCAGAGGGCAAAACAGGTGGCGCCGGATCCCGACATACGCGCAAACGCCGTCTGCGGCTCGGCGCGCAAACTGCCCAGGACCTCGGCAATCACCGGCTGGAGCGCGATAGCCGCCGGTTCCAGGTCGTTGCGCGTCTTGCCCAATATCGTCAACAATTGATCGATCGTGTCGACAGACTCCGTCTGCACGGGCCGCAGATCGGAAAACACCGCCAAATCGTCGAATCCGCCATAGACAGCCGCCGTAGCGCAGGCGACACCCGGATTGATCAAGACGCACGGCACCGCCGGAAGGCTGACCTCGCTCAACCGCTCGCCATAGCCTTCCGCCAGGGCCGGCCGGGCACGCAGGCACATGATCCCGTCCGCGCCCAAAGCCCCGGCCATGGCTTCCAAACGATCGTCAGCGAGGTCCGGCGCATAGGCGTCACGCAACAGCTTCAAGACCGCGCCGGCATCGGCACTGCCGCCGCCCACACCCGACGCAATCGGCAAATTCTTGGTCAGGCGGATATCCTGATCGATCGTGATCCCCGTCCCCGCTTGAAAGGCCTTCGCCGCCCGCAGAACCAGATTGTCCTCGCCGGTCGTCAGTTCGGCGGCAAACGGCCCGTCGACACTGAGACGCGGGTTGAGGTCCGCGGCATAACCGACGGAACCGACTGGGAAAAGTTCGACCTCATCGCCGATATCGGCGAACGCCACCAGGCTTTGCAGCGGATGATAGCCGTTGGCATCCGGCGCCGCGACATGAAGGAACAGGTTGATCTTGGCGGGTGCGAGCATGGGGCGCCTTACTTCCCCTTCTCCCCTTTCAAGGGGAGAGGGTGGCAGGCTTCAGCCTGCCGGGTGAGGGGTTCTTTCTTTGGGCTGGCAAAGGCATCCCCTCATACGGCCTGTTGGACCACCTTCTCCCCTTTGAAAGGGGAGAAGGGACAAGAAGCGCTTCCCAGGACCTAATTCGTCTTATCTTCCGCCGGCTCAGCCGCCGAAATCTGTAACGCCTTCATATTGGCTTCGATCTTGGCCCTTACCTCGACCGCCTGCTTATCGGTCGTTTCCAGGGTCAAGACCCGCTGCCACTCATAACCGGCTTCGCTATCCCGGCCCAAAGCCTTGTAAACATCGCCCAGATGCTCATTGATCTCGGCGTCAGACGGCTCCATCGTCACCGCCTGTTCGATAAACGACAGCGCCTGGTCATACTTGCCCAGCTTGTAATAACCCCAGCCCAGCGAATCGACGATCGCGCCCGACTTCGGCGTGATGTTCAACGCCTGGCGGATCAGATCCATGCCTTCCTCGACATGCAGTCCGCGATTGATCCAGCCGTAACCGAGGAAATTCAGGACTTCCGGACGCTGCCCGGCCAGAGCCTGGGCCTTCTTGATAGAGGTTTCGGCATTATCCCACTGATCCATGCTGTCATAGATAACAGCCTGGAGGAACCACGCGGTCCAGGTGAAATCCTTGTCACCGGCGCGGGTAATGCGGTCATTGATCAGGGCCAGCGCCGCCGTGTCCTTTTGCTCATCATGCAGCAGGCCGGCCTTTTCGACGATAAAACCGAGATTGTCGGGCTCTTTCGCCAGGATATTGTCCAGCAGGGCCATGGCCTCGTCCTTGGCGTCGCGCGCCTTGAGGCTGGTGACCCGGCGCAGCACGGCTTCGGCATAATAGGGCGAATCGGCCGGTATGCTGGCCCAGGCCGCCTCGGCCGCCTGCGAATTCTTGAGGATATCCTCGAGCTGCCCCAGGAAGACGCGTTCGCGATCGGAGCTGTCGTCGAGATAAAGCGACATCCGCAGCGACGCCAGCGACATGTTCAAATCATGTTCACTGAACGAAAGGGTCGAGGACATGAACAAAGCTTGCGCCGCGCTGACCTTTACATCGGGCAAGGCCGGCTTGCGATAATCCTTGCCGTCGATACGATTAACACCGGCAATGGCGACCGCATCATGGGTCTGGTCGGCGATCGCCTGCCACACCGCGCGCGCCTCATCCTTGCGATCCTGGCGTTCCAGGAAGGCGGCATAGTCGGGGCCGAAAATGAAAGTGGCCGCCCCGGGCTGATACAGCGTCTTGTAAAGCGCATCGGCCTCGGCCGCCTTGCCTTTGATTTCATAGAGGCGGGCGCGTTCCGCCTTGATCAGATAGGACAACAGCCGGTCATTGTCGTTGGCTTCCAGCGTGGCGTCACCCGAATCGTCGAAAGCCTGTTTCCATTGCCCCGCCATAGCCAGGGCGAACGGCCGCAACAGCACGGCGTCGCGCTCATTCGGGCTGATCGTCAATACGGCGTCCAGGTTCTTGACGGCCGTGCCGCCCCTGCCCGACTTCATGGCCGTCACGGCGCCCAACAAGGGCGTCATCAAATTCGTCGCATCGCTCGGGTTCTGCACGCCCTTGGCGATCGCTGTCGCCTGATCGATATCGCCGTTCAGGATGCTCATCTGGAAGGCGTCGTCGCGCAGGGCGCTATTGGCCGGATCGGCGGCAACAGCCGCGCCGAGCGTTTGCGACGCCGTACGAACGTCGCCGGACATCATGGCGTAACGACCGACCAGGTAGTGGGCATACGGGCTGGGCCCGCCCAGTTCCGCGCCCGCGGTTGCCATGATGCGATGCGCGGCAGCTGCCGGCTGGGCCGACAAGGCGACCGCCGTACACAGAGCCGCAAAACTGACCCAGCGGCCCAAACCCAAATTCGTCTTCACGTCACACGCCTTGCAAAAATCAGCCGCCTCAACATTGCGTAACTATAGCGGCAAATTGTGTTACTTCAACGTTTACATGCGGGCAATCTAAGCGCGTTCGCTAGAGCGGGAGCGCTCCACTTAACCTCTCGCCCCTTTGAAGGGCTTTCACGCCGGCGTGGATATAGCCTGGCCAAGGGTTCTTTCTTGCGGCTGCCGATTCAATCTCAAATCGTCCTGATCTAGCTCCGCTGCGACAAGGCCAGGTGCATGATACTGAGTTCCATCGACACGAAGGCACTGGCGAACCAGAGCAGAACGACATCCAGGCCAATCCAGTTTTGAAGCAGCGCAAGCGGTAAAATGCCAAGAACGAGTATGGCCCGCAGCCAAAGCAGCGCCGGTGAACCGGCCCGGCGACCCAATAGCCCCCAATCGGGGTCCAGCAGTTTCTTCGGACGCCCCGGCCAGGGATCGTTGCCTTGCATCTCCTGATTTGCATTGTCGACACCCTGGCGGTAGGCCCGGCTGAACAACATTCTCAAGAACAAAAGCGTGGCTGTCCCGGCGACGAACAGAGTGGCGGGAAACAGAATAAGCTTTATGGGCGAGAAAAAGATGGCGGCTAAGGCCGTAGCGCCGCTAAAAGCAGCGATCCAAAAACAGACTGATCTGAGTTGGGCATCCATCACCCGCCGACCCTATCGCGCTTCCATTGCGAAGGGAACAGGGATTCGGCGTCCGACGTTGCCCCCGATTGCCGACCTCTTACATGTTGGGGTAATTAGGCCCGCCGCCACCTTCGGGCGTCACCCAGACGATATTGCCGGTCGGATCCTTGATATCGCAGGTCTTGCAGTGGACGCAGTTCTGCGCATTGATCTGCAAACGCGGCTTGCCGGCATCCAGACCGACGATCTCGTAAACTCCCGCCGGGCAATATCTCTGGGCTGGCTCGGCATATTTCGCCAGATTGATATCGATCGGGATATGCGGGTCCTTGAGCGTCAGGTGGACCGGCTGGTCTTCCTCATGATTGGTGCTCGATACGAAAACCGAAGACAGCTTATCGAACGAAAGGATGCCGTCGGGCTTGGGATAGCTGATGGGCTTGCATTCGGCCGCCGGCTTGAGCGAATGGGCATCGCTCTTCTTGTGTTTCAGACTGCCGGTGCCGGTAAAGACGCTGAAACCGCCCAAGAGGTTGGTCAGCCACATCTCGACGCCGCCGATCAGGGTTCCGAGACCGGTGCCGAAACGCGTCAGGATCGGTTTGACATTGCGAACCAGCTTCAGTTCCTTGGCCACATCCGAATGTTCGTAGGCTGTCTGATAGGCCTCCAGCACGCGTGGAGCTTCCGTCGCTTGCAAAGCCTTGAAAGCCGCGTCGGCCGCCATAATGCCGGTCTTCATGGCATTGTGGCTGCCCTTGATGCGCGGCAAATTGACGAAGCCGGCCGAACAACCGATCAGGGCGCCGCCCGGGAAGACCAGCCGCGGCACGCTCTGGAAGCCGCCCTCATTGATGGCACGCGCGCCATAGGCGACTCTCTGGCCGCCTTCTAACTGCTCGCGGATCACCGGATGCAGCTTGAAGCGCTGGAATTCGTCGAAGGGCGACAGATACGGGTTCTCATAGTTCAGGTGAACGACGAAACCGATTGAGACATAGTGGTCGCCGAAATGATAGAGGAACGAACCGCCGCCGGTCTTGTCGTCGAGCGGCCATCCCAGCGTATGCTGGACCAGGCCCGGCTTGAATTTATCTGCCGGCACCTTCCACAATTCCTTGATGCCGATGCCGTATTTCTGCACGTCCGACTTGGCGTCGAGCTCGTATTTGCGAATGACCAGTTGCGACAGCGATCCGCGCGCCCCTTCGGCAAAGAAGGTATATTTGGCGCGCAGTTCCAGGCCCGGCTGATAATCGGGCTTGTGATGGCCATCCCTGGCGACGCCGAACACCCCGGCGACGACACCGGCGACACCGCCCTCGGCGTCGTAAAGCACTTCAGAACACGCCATGCCGGGATAGATCTCGACGCCCAGACCTTCCGCCTGTTCAGCCAGCCAGCGCGTCAGGTTACCCAGAGAGGCGATATAGCAGCCGTGATTGCTCATATAACCGGGCTTGGGCAGCAATGAGATATCCATGGCGCCCTGGGGCCCGAGATAGATGAACTTGTCGTCCTTGACGGGGGTTTCGAGCGGTGCGCCCCCATCTTCAGGCTTCGTGTCTTTCCAGTTGGGGAACAGTTTCGCCAGCCCGCTGGGATCGATCACTGCGCCCGACAGGATATGGGCGCCGATCTCGGAGCCTTTTTCCAATACGGCGACGCTGACCTCGGCGCCGGCCTTGGCGGCCTGCTGTTTCAGCCGGATAGCCGCCGACAGCCCCGCCGGACCGCCGCCGACGATCACGACGTCGTAGTCCATGGATTCTCTCTGGATAGCCGTGTCTTCGCCCTCAGGCATGGCTTTATGCTCCTTGATCGGACGTTTCACCGCCCGTTGACGCCGTTATACGGAAGTGGTCTTCCGTTTCATTTGAACTTTGTGCCCACACTCAGTATGAGTAGGCAAAGCGTTCTTAGCCCCCAAAAACTTTTCGCTAGCAAGGCCCCTACCCTATGATCGTGCCCGATGATCTCCGTCAAGAGATGGAAAGCTATATCGGCTTTCTGATCGATCACGAATTGGACGACACCTACGCGCTTGAGCCTCTTAATCGGACTCTCAGCGAAAATAAACCGGCATTTCCACGTGCCGTTGCGGCGGCCACGCAAATTCGCGTGACACCTGTGCAAACGGGTCACAATGTCAGCCAGCTGCGGCCGCAAAGCCTTGCCAATCTTGACGTTGCGACAGTGTTGCATGAGGCGCGGCAACGCGCCGCATCCGCCCGCACGCTCGATGAACTCTATGCCGAACTCGAAGCCTTCCACCACATGCCCCTGCGCCACGAAGGCGGCAAGTCGCTGGTCCGCTTCCGCGGTCATGTCGAGCCCGAACTCCTGGTCGTCGGCGAATGCCCCGACGCCGAGGAAGACCTGAGCGGCGCGTGTTTTGCCGGCAAGCCGGGCCAGATGATCGACGCCGCCCTCAAGGCCGCCGGCGTTTTCGAGAAAACCATGCTGACGCCATGCGTCAACTGGCGGCCGGCCGGCGGGCGCCCCCTGACACCCGAGGACATCAGCCTCAACGCCCCCTTTATGCAGGCCTTTATCCGCCTGGCGGCGCCCAAGGCCGTGCTCCTACTCGGCGCCTCGGCGGTATCCTGTGTCCTCAATCTCGACCAAAGCCTGGCCAAGCTGCGCGGGCGCATCGTCAATCTCGACAGCGGCGACAGGAGCCTGCCGGTCATGGCAACCTATCCCCCGGCCTTCCTGCTGCGCCAACCCCAGGCCAAGGCGCAGATGTGGCGCGACCTGCTGCAACTCGTCGTCCAGGCGAAACTCCAAAAATAAGCGATCACCCAGGCGTGATACACCGTACAGGCAATGTGACTTGCCCGGCAAAGCCCCTTGCCGCCATAAGGGTAATAAGGGCGCAATGCGTGACGCTTGCCTCCCCGTTAAGTTTTGATTAAGCTTCAAAAGCCATTTTGGCCGGCCCGGTCCCACCTGTAACCCAGAGTACCGCCTTGACGACAAGCCACCGCCCGCATCGCTCGCGACTTGCTCTCATAAGCCTGAGTGTCCTCGGTCTTGCCCTTGCGACGTCGGCGCCATGCTGGGCGACCACCACGAAATCGACCACGAAGACACCGCCCGTGCGGGTCAAGCTCATGGTGGACGCCCCGGCGGCCAAGGCCTCGACCAAGGCCAAGACGACCACCAAAACCACGACCGTCACAACGAAGACAACCAAGCGTGCGGCATCCGCCAAGACAACCGAGGTCGCCGTCGCCGGGAAGAAATCGACCAGGACCACCAAGGTCGCCGTCGTCACCAGCAAGAAAAAATCCGCCAAGGCCGCCCCGCCGCCTAAGCCGATCGTCCTGGCCACCGTCGCCATGCCGCCGGTCGAAGCGCCGGTCGTTATGAACGCGACGCCCGTGCCCTACGGCCTGATGCAGGCCCAACCGGCCGTCAAGATCGATGCCGTCGCGCTCAACAATCCCCTCAGCCCCTATGATGTCGAGCTGTATCAAGCCGCTTTCGATCTGATCGATTCCGGCGACTTCGAGGACGCCGAGGCCAAGTTGACCCAGGTCAGCGACAAAAGCCTGATGGGCTATGCGGAGTTCCACAAGCTGTTCAGCCGGAAATACAACGCCACCTATGACGAACTGACCGGTTGGCTCAGTGCCTATGGCGACCAGCCCATGGCCATGCGCGTCTGGGGCCTGGCCAAGCGCAAGAAGCCCGACGGGGCGCCGGATCCGGCCTTCCCGTCCCTGAACGGCCTCAGCGGCGCCCAGGCGGCAGCCATCGCCAATTCCGGCGGCGCCGTTCAATTGGCGGCCTATACCACGCTGAACGACAACGCGCCGCAACGCGTTGTCAATGCCGGCCCGTCGATCGATTCCGGCGATTCCGACCTGACGCCGAAATCGGCGCGCTCGGCCTATAATAACGGGCAATTGGAACAGGCCGTCAGCCTGGGCCGCAAGATCGGCGATCACTGGGTGACCGGTTTGGCCCTGTGGCGTCTCAAGCGCTACGACCAGGCGGAAACCGAATTCAGGTTCGTCAGCACCGACCCCAGCCGCAATGCCTGGAGCCAGTCGAGCGGCGCCTACTGGGCCGGCCGCTGCGCCATGAAACTGGGGCAAAAGGACGCCGCCGACACCTTCTTCAAGATCGCCGCCAGCTTCCCCTTCACCTTCTACGGCTTGGTCGCCGAACAACGCCTGGGCGTCACACCGGCCATCGTCCTGGCCAAGAAGGGTCAGGCGCCGACCTACAGCAACGAGTCGCGCAACGCCCTGACCGCCAGCCTCGACAACGATTTTGCCTGGACCAAGGGTAACGTCAAGGCGACGCGCCTCAACGCCCTCGTCCAGATCGGCCGCAATACCGACGCCCAGAACGAACTCCAGGCGGCCATCCAGACCGCCGGCGACGGCAGCGAGCGCGACAACTGGCTCGCCGTCTCCGCCAAGACCCGCATTCCCGTCAGTCAATTGAAGCCCGCCGACCGTCTTTTCGATCCGGCGGGCTATCCGATCCCGGACTTCGTGCCGAAGGGCGGCTTCACGGTCGACAAGGCCCTGATCTATGCCTTCGCCCGCAAGGAAAGCAAGTTCAACGCCGGCGCCCATTCCTATGCCGGCGCCTATGGTCTGCTGCAGCTGATGCCGGCGACGGCCGCCCTGACCGAGAACGACAACAGCTTCAACAGCCAGCCGAACCAGCTGTTGCAACCGGCCGTCAACCTGCGCGTCGGCCAGCACTATATCCAGAAACTGCAGGCCTCCGGCATTGTGCAAAACGACCTGCTGCGCACGATCGCCGCCTATAATGCCGGCCCGCGTCCGGTCAAGGATGCGCTCGACTCGCTGGGCGGCGACGCCGATTCCCTGCTGGTCATGGAATCGATCCCCGTCGCTCAAACCCGGCAATATGTCGAAGAGGTCGCCGCGTCCTACTGGATTTATCGCCAGTTGATGGACCAATCCAGCCCGTCCCTGGCCATGGCCGCCAATGACGCCAAGGTCATCGACGCCACGGCCGATTAGCCCACACTGCCATGCTGCCCTATTACCTTTTTACGGCTTCTGCATAAGCAACCAAAAAACTCAATAAGATCAACAAAAAAGCGGCCTTATGCAGTGCGCTTGACTACTGCATAAGAGCGGCACATTAAGCCGGCTTCTTGACCACCGGTGGCTTGGGCGGAAACCCCAGCAAATACATGGTAAAGCGCGCGCCCTTGCTCAACAAACCGACCGCCCAGCCCTTCGCGCGGAAACGCCCGGCGCTGGTCGTCAGCGAGGTCGACATCGGCCGCAAACGCGCCCGCCCCAGCGACATCGACAGGGCCACGTCTTCGAACGCCGCCTGATCCTTATAACCACCGGCGCAATCATATAAAGCCCGCGACAACAACAGGCCGTGGTCGCCGCTCGGCATGGCCAGCCAGCGCGCCCGCAAGGCCAGCATTTCCGCCCATATCTTGGTGAACCACGACGGGTCGTCGAAACGCAGGTGGAAATAGCCGGCCAGCATGGGATGATCGCGGATATGCAATTGCACCTGGTCCATCCAGCCTTCGCCCAGCTGCGAATCGGGGTGCAGGATCAGCAACCAATCGCCGCGCGCCGCCCGGCAGCCCTGCCATAATTGCAGGCCGCGCGAGGCATCGCTGCGGATGACATGACACCCCGTCGAGTCGGCGATTTCGAGGGTAGCGTCTTCCGACCCGCCATCGACAATGACGACTTCCTTGATCACGCCCTCGACCACACCCGGCACCAGCGACGACAGGGTCCGCGCCAGGTGATCTTCGGCATTCAAGGTGGGCATGATAACGGAGATCACAGACGCAACTCTTCCAAAAACGATTCTGTTTTAACGCGAAAAGACAGCGACGAGTTCCACGTGGCTGGACCACAAGAACTGATCTATCGGCGTCACGCTGTCCAGCGAAAATCCTGCGTTCACAAGGATTTTAGCATCGCGGATAAAGGTCGTCGGATTGCATGAAACCGCGACCGTCTTCGCCATCTGCGAACGCGCGATTTCGGCGGCCTGCGCTTCGGCGCCGGCGCGCGGCGGGTCGAAGACAATGGCGTCGAAACCCTTCATATCCTCGGCCAGCATCGGCCGGCGAAACAGGTCGCGCGCCTCGGGCGTAATGGTTTTCAAGCCCGGCGCCGAAGCCAGGGCAGCCTTCAGCGAAGCAATCGCCGTGGCGGAGCCGTCAACGGCATAGACCACCGCCGTCTCGGCCAGCGGGAAGGTAAAGGCGCCGGCGCCGCAGAACAGATCCGCGACCTTCTTGGCGCCCACAACGGCGTCCGTAACAAGGCGCACCATGTCGGCTTCCGACGCCGCACTGGCCTGAAGGAAAGGCTGGATCGGCAGGCCGACCATCGCCTTGCCGAAGCGCACCTTGGGCGTCCGCGACATATAGAGAATGTCCTCGCCCATGGTGACGCGGGCGAAATCGGCCTCGGCGGCGGTCATAGCGATGTTCATCCGCGCATCGGCCGACAGCCCGCCGGACTTCCTCGCTTCGACACCGGAAATATCGATATCCAACCCCGTCAATGACAGGGTGACATGCAGGATCGGCGCCGACTTGTTGTTTTCAAACAGATAGCCGGCCAGGGCCTTCAGATGCGGCAAGGCTTTGATAATGGCCGGGTCGCTGACCGGACACATGCTGATCGGCACCAGATTCCACGACTTGCGCGCCTTGAAACCCAGCTCCACCGACTTGCCGGCCTTGCGCGCATGCAACCCGACGCGACGGCGCGTCTGCGGCGGCGTGGTCAGGATCGGCGCCACCTCGACGTCCAGGCCGCCACGGCTGAGCAGGACCTGGACCATGTCGCGCTTCCACGCGCTATAGGCGGTCATATCCCAATGCTGGAGACTGCAGCCGCCGCAGGCCGCGAAGTGCACGCACGGCGGCGTCACGCGATCGGGGCTGGCCTCGAGGACGTCGATGAGTTCCGAACGCTCTTTGCCTTGTCGCGCCAAAACGCGTTCGCCGGGCAGGGTCAAGGGTACGACCAGGCCGCCGGCGGTGATGCCGTCGCCCTGAAAACCCACCTTGTCGATCAGCGTCTCGAAGTCCGCCATGGAAGCCCTGCCCACTGAAATACCAAAGGCCGCGAACTTGACTCGTCGGCCTTTGGAAGCGGGCGAACGCCCGCCCGAGCTGATGCGAGGAGCCATGCGGCATTTGAGCTGAAAAAACCGATACCAGCCGTCATTTGAAAAATGACGGCTGGTATCGGAGGCGTCCGTGTATAGCTTATCCCTGAAAATGCAAGGGAAAACGCGCCTGAACCAGGATGAACAGGCGGCTCAAGCGCGGTTCATGTCGTGAGTCGTAAGGTTGCGTCAGTGGCAAGCTCCCCCTTGCCGATGTTGAAAAAGGAATATCGTTATGACCCGCCTGCCTCTTGTCAAATCCTTGCTCGCCTCCGCCGCCGTCCTGTCGGTGGCCGGCGCCCTCCCCGCTGTCGCCTCGGCTCACGACCATCACCGCGACTATCGCGACCGTTATGAACGCGTCGAGACCCGTCCGACCGTCCTGATCCGCGAACCCGGCCGCCATCATGCCCGTCAACCGGTCCGTACCCGCACCGTCGTCGTTCACGACGTCCGCACGCGCACCGTGGTCGTCCGCCAGCCGGTGGTGATCCGCAAGACCGTCATCGTGCGCCAGCCCGTCCGGACCGTCTATGTCCGCGAACCGGCCAGAAGGGTCTATGTCCGCGAGCCGGTCCGCACCGTCTACGTCCGTGAACCGGTCCGGACCGTCTATGTTCGTCCGCAACCGGCCGCTGTGCGCTATTACAGCGAGCCCGAAACCCGCACTGTGATCTATAGCGAGCGCCTCGACTGGGGCGGCTATCACCGGTCGCGCTCGGTCAACCACTTCCGCCACAGCTACAACCGTGATTCGCAATCCAGCGACCGCGGCTGGGGCTTCGGCAACTGGCATTGGTAAGAATACCAACGGTCGATGAACTTTGAATCATCGGCTGTTGGCAGCGGGCAAGCGCCCGCCCGAGCTGTTGCGAGGAGCCACGCGGCGCTTGAGCTTAAAAAAGCACGGCCCGGCGAAATGCGGGGCCGTCTTTACATAAACCTTGCGCAGAAATTCCCCTTCGACATGTCTTCCTTTCGCCATTTGCGCGACATTGTGATATGGTTAATAGCCTATACCGGTAATATCCGCCACGGCGGTCCTGTCCAGGAGACACACATGACGTCCATGCGCCTTCTCAAGCCTTTGGTTATCGGCGGATTTCTGTTGGCTGCCGTGACGGCGCCTGGCCTTGTCCTGGCTCAAGATCGCGACCGCAGCGGCGACGCCCAGGCCGGCAGCGATGTCCCCTATGCCGGCGCCGATCTGGCCTATGACTATGTTACCGGCGAATATTATCGCTATACCGGCCCTCGCCCGCAGGATCCGCGCACCCGCGAACAGACCGGCTATCGCGACGGCACCAACCACACCCCGCCCCTGACCTGGTACCGTTCCGGTGTCAGTTGGATCGGCGCCGGCTACGGTCACGGCTGCCGTTGCAGCAACATCTGGTACGGCCGTCACCACGCCTACACCCTCAACTATTATCGTGATGAGATGCGCGATTACGACCGCAGCCGTTACGACCAGCACAGCTATCGCACGCGCAACAGCCATCGCGACCGGTACTGGTAAAGACTTCCAAGTGCGCTCACACCAGGTGACAAGGGAGCGCATAAAATAAACAAACATGAACGGACTGGTCAAAAACCGTTCATGTTCGAGGGGGTATCATTCATCTCAGGTGCGGCAAGTCTACGCCGCGCAAGTTTAGGAGATACCGTTATGAAAACTCTGACCATCAAGCATAAACTGATCGCCGCGGCCTTCGCCACGGCTACCGTCGCCGCTGTCGCCTTGCCGGCCTCGGCGGATTGCTATCGTCGCAGCCAGAACGGCAATACCGGCGCCGTTCTCGGCGCTGTCGCCGGCGCGGCCATCGGCAACAGCGCATCCAGCCGTTACAACCGCGGCACCGGCACGGTCGCCGGCGCCATTATCGGCGCCGCCGTCGGCTCGTCCCTCGCCCGCAACGGCACCGACTGCCGATATGACGGCCGCTATTACAGCAATGGCCGCTACTACAGCGACAATGACGGCTACTACAATAACGACGACGGTTATTACGACAGCGGCTACAGCTACCGCGAGCGCTACTATGCGCGCCCGCGTACCTATGTCTATGTCCAGCCGCGCACCTACTACCGCGAACGCTACTACGCCCCGCGCGGCTACTACCATTATGAACACGGTCACCATCATCGCCACCATGGCGGCTGGTAAATGAACGATCGAAACTGAACAAAGTTAACCGTTCCCGCTGAAAAGCCCCTGACCATCCTGTGGCCGGGGCTTTTTTTCGCCTGTTCAGAGAATTATTATATCTATAAATTCCAACGCCTTAATGCACATTCGCCCCATATATCGCTGGTTTTTGAATTATGAACGGAGATGAACGAACTTCTCAAGCCTCGTTCATATTCGCCACTCTATAAAGGTCCCATGAACGGCGAGATGATGATCACCCCGCCACCCTATCCGAGGAGCCCCGTTATGACCAAGATGAGCACTACGAAGAAAACAGTCCTGTCGGCCCTGGTTGCAACGGCCCTCATCGGCATGTCGCTGCCGACCCTGGCTTCGGCCGAAAGCTGCCGCGAACGCCGCAGCGACAACCAAACGGGCGGCGCGGTCGCCGGCGCGGTTGTCGGCGGCATCATCGGCGGCAGCGCCTCCAATACCCGCAACAAGGGTGTCGGTACGGTCCTAGGCGCCGTCGTCGGCGCGGCCGTCGGTTCGTCGATCGCCAAGAACAACACCAAGTGCCACTACGACAACTATGCCTACGGCTACGGCAATGACCGCTACGACAACAACGGCCGCTACTACAGCAACAACAACGGCTATAACGACAACAGCTACAACAATGGCTATGATCGCCGCGACAACCGTTATGATCGCCGCCATGACCGCTACGACGACCGCCACGATCATTGGGACGGCCGCAACAGCCACCGCCGTCATCGCGACCACGACCGCGACCGCGACGATCGTTGGTAAGCGATTGGCGCTGGTAAGCCAGATTAGATTTTGGAGATAACTTGACACCTGAGGCCGCCCCAGCCTCAGGTGTTTCTTTTTATTTGCCCGACTTTTTGTCGCGCCAGGACAGCATCTTCGAGAACCAGAAATTGATCAGGCCGATCAGGAAGGCCGGAATTACGCCCGCCAGGATGAATTCGACATGGGCCTGCTTGAGCAGGATGCCGATCCACCAGTTGAGAATCGCGCCCGGCAGACAGGCCAGATAGAACCCCAGCAAACCGATGATAAGGCCCATTCCCTTCAAACGCTTGTCGCGGAAGGTGACCGTATTGTTGATGAAGAAGTTCCACGTCATAGCAACGGCGATGGCGACGATTTGCGCCAGGCTGAACTCCGCCAGCGACGATCCTCCCATTACACGGAACAGGGTCAGGATCAAGGCACTGACGAAAACCCCCGATAGACCAACACCGGCAAACAGAACGAACCGCGCCTTCAGCACGCCACCGGTTGCCTTTTCCACCAGCAGGGCGCCGAGATCGAGCACAACGCGGATATCGAGCTTCGACACCCCGCCCTGACGCTGACGTAGCGAAGCCTTGACCTCGCCGAAACGCGGATGGATCTTCGACGAGCCGACGACATCGACCAGGATCTTGAAGCCGACGCCGGTCAGCTTGGGCCGCGCCGACATATAGTAGTCGCGCGTCATCATGAAGCAGCCGCTCAACGGATCGGTCAGCGGCGCGTGCAGCACCCAGCCCGTCACCGTCGTCGCCGCCTTGGAGCCCATGTCGCGGAACCAGCTCAGGCCGGTTTCGCTCTTGCCGAGATAGCGCGACACGCACACCAGATCCTTGTCGCCCTTCATGATCATCTCAGCCAGGGCCAGGATCGCCTGGGGATCGTGCTGGCCGTCGCCGTCCATAACGCCGAGATAGCGGCCCTGGGCTATATCCCAGCCCTTGATCGCCGCCGACGACAGGCCGCGCTCGTTGATCCGCACGTGCAGCCGGACATGCGGATGCGTCTTCGCGACGTCAAGCACTTCGGACTGAGTATTATCCTGCGAATTGTCGTCGACCACGATGATTTCGTGGTTGATGCCGGCCAGGGTCGCAGTGATTTCTTCGATCACTGAACGGATCGCCGCGCCCTCGTTCAGGGTACAGACAATAAGGCTCAGATCGGGTGCAACATTTCCCGAGACAGAGGTGTGGACAGTATCAACCAAAAAAGACTCCCTGGCACGCGGTTCATCGGCGGTTCATTTTCAATCCCCTAAGCCGATACCGTCTTCAAGTGAAGGGATGGCTTTTTTGAGATCACGCACACGCCGGGCGCGTCGCGCCTGACATATTCCCGTCAAACTAACGCCCCCTCCGGCCCTTATCCCGGAGTTCTGCTCCTTATCTGTTTAGTTCCAAGAATACAATGGTCAAACTCAGGCTGTCCTCCCTCCAAGCCTTCGCGTCCCGGTATGCGTCCAAAGGTCTCTGGCTTTTCCCCCTTCCGCTCGGGTTCGGATTGGCGGCGAAGCTTGCCCATTCGAAGCTATGGTTCGGCGACTATCAGGCCGTCGCGTGCGCCGGTCAAAAGGCCCTGGCCGGTGAGCCCCTCTACGACCTCAACCTGGCCTGCGCCGGCATGCATCCCTCGGTCTATGTCTATGTGCCGTCCATTGCCCAACTGGCGGCCTTTTGCCAACAGCTCATAGGCGAACCCGGCCTGTTCAGCCTGTATCTCGGCCTGTTCGTCGCCGCCCTCGGCGTGCTGATGCTGGCGCCGTTTACCCGCGGCGTGCCGGGCACCTGGCGCGACAAGCTGCCCTTCACCGTCCTGTGGAGCGGCAGCGCCGTCATGTGGGGCAATATCGCCGTCATCCTGCACGGCGCCGTCCTGCTGACCGCCCTCACCTTCGAGACCATGCCCTGGCTGTTCATCGCCGCGGTCGCGGTGGCCGCCTGGGTCAAACCGGTCTTCCTCGCCTATCTAGCCGTCGTCCTGCTGGCCGACCGGCCCTTGTTGAACAGGTTGATCATGGCCAGCGCCGGCCTGCTGGCCGGCCTGTTGCCGACCCTGCTGTTTTCGGTCACCGGCGGCGATTTAGCCCAGCAATGGGCCGCCATCCTGTCGCATTTCGTCTACGACACCACACCCGGCTACGGTTATTTCGGCTGGCTCGACCTCACCGGCGTCAACGGTAACTCCACCGCCGTCCAGATCGGCTTCCTGGTTTTTGCCGCGCTCTTGGGACTGGCCGGCCTGAGCCTCGCCGAAGGCCTGGCGCTCAACGGCCGCGAACGGCTGTGGCTGGGCCTCAGCCTGGCGGTTCTCCTGATCCCGCGCATCATGAGCCAGGATATCTTCCTGCTGGGCCCCGGCCTCGTCATCGTGGCACGTCGCGGCGCCGAATGGATGTCCCGTCGCAGGCGGCAAGATAGCGTGGTCGCCCATGGACCAGCCGTCGTTCTCGCCTTGTGCGGCCTGGCCTTGCTGGGCGGGCTGACGGGCCTGGCCGACTATCTCACCCCCTTGGCCCTGTTCGGCATGAGCCTCTATATATTGTGGCTGGGCAAGACCGTCCTGATCGCCCGCACCGACCGCGTTGTGGCTCAGCTGTGGCCGGTTATCCGCGCCAAACCCGTGGCCGGAGAATAGAGATGGATGCCCTCACTTTTCTTGAGCGCCACACACGCAAACCGTGGCAAAAGTTCCTTTTCGGCTTTATTTTCCTGTTGCCGATCTGGGGCAATGCCTTAAGCCGCCTGGCCAAACATGGCTGGTGGCTCAACGATTTCGATGCCCTGGTGTGCGGCTCGGCCAATCTGGCCAAGGGCCTGTCGCCTTACGGCCTGCATCCGGTGTGCGAAGGTCTGCGGCCCGCGGTCTATGTCTACGCGCCGCAGATCGGCCAGGCCTTCGCCCCCCTGGTCAACCTGTTCGGACTGACGGGCAGCCGTCTCGCCTACCTTATCATCCTCCTGCCGATGATGGCCCTGCTTCTGTGGTACGCCCTCATCAAGGCCCTGCCCCAGGCGCCCTGGCAATTCCGCCTGATGACCCTCGCCGCCATAGCCGGCAGCGCCATGGCCTGCGGCAACATCGGCCTGGTCCTACATGGTCTGGTGATCCTGGCGGCTTTAAATATCAAACAATCCAGATGGCCATTTGTAATCGCGGTCGCGCTCTCTGCCCTGATCAAGCCGGTCATGCTGACCTACCTGATCGTGCTACTCTATGAGAACCGGCCGTTGCTGGCCCGCGTGAGGACCATCCTGATCTCGGCCTGCATCGGCCTCGCAGGTTTTATCGCCCTGATGCTGACTGCCGGCCCCTTCAGCGAAGACTGGCACCAATCTCTCAACGCCGTCGTCATCCAGCAACAGCCCGGCATCGGCTACTTCTCCTATACCTCGCTGGTCGGCCTCAGCACGTCGTCGCCGATAACCCTGGCGGGCCTCGGCCTGTTCATGATCGTCATCGCCTTGAGCGGTCTCGTGCTCGCCGAATGGACCAAGGTCACGGCAACCGAACGCATCGTCATCGGCCTCGGCATCGCGCAATTGCTCAATCCGCGGCTGATGGATTACGACATGCTGGCGCTCGCGCCCTTCATGGCAACTGTGGTCATGCTTGCCAGGCCTTTGGGCGCCAAGGTCTTCACCTGGGTCAGTTGGGTCTTCGCCGGCACGCTGATCGGCTGCATCGTCATCAATATCGCCGAAATCGAACTCATCCACCGCGCGCCGGTGACGGTCTTCATCTATTGCGGCCTGACCATCTTCGTCGCCGCCAGGATCGCCTGGCCACACTCCGAACGGATCAAGGGCTGGCTGCGCAATCCCGCGCCGATCCTGCAAGATCTTCTGGCGCAACGGATTTAAGACCGGCTGCGAACATTCGGAGTAGATGTGGCCTTATTTCTGGAAAACCGGCACTCCGAATGCAGGGACGGCTAAATCGTAGCGGCCTTATAATACCGAAACGGACAGCCTTGCACCCCCGATAAGACCGGTATCATATTATTGCACCCGAGCCAAATGTCTCCATTCGGAGTGCCGGTTTTCTGGGAGTCAGGCCTGGTCTACTCCGAATCCCGCCGGCAGGATTTTCAAACCGGCTATTTCGCCGCTTTCAATCTTTCCAAAGCCGCCGACAGTTTCGCCTTGCCGGCCTCGGCCTCGGCCAAACGCTCGCGGTTTTCCTCGATAACCTCTTCCGGCGCCTTCTTGACGAATTCCGGATTGTCGAGCTTGCGGCGCACGCCGTCCATGGTCTTGTCGAAAGCCGAAATCTCCTTCAACAGCCGCGCCTCCTCGGCCTTGAGATCGATGAATTCGGCGATCGCCAGATGAGCTGTCGCCTCACCGGCAACGAACGGCACCGAACCGGCAGCGGCGCTGTCGCCGACACTGACGCCCGACAACCGCCCGAGGAATAGGATCAGGTCCTCGTGCGTCGCCACGCGCGCGGCCGTTATGTCCGACGCCCCGGTCAGGACCAGGCGCGCCCGCGCTGAGCCCGGCACATTCATTTCCGACCGGATCGAGCGAATCTCGCCGATCATGTCGATCAGCCAGTTGATCTCCTCATCGGCCTCGGCATCGATGGCGCCGGTCAGTTTCGGCCAGGCGTGCGCGATCAGCATGCCTTTTCCGCCGGTTTTGTCCCATAGCTCCTCTGTGATAAACGGCATGACCGGATGCAGCAGGATCATGCACTGATCCAGAATCCACGCCGTCACGGCACGGATTTCCCGCTTGGCGGCGGCATCGTCACCATTGAGGATCGGCTTGGCCAGTTCGAGATACCAGTCGCAGAACACGTTCCAGATAAAGCGATACAGCGCATTGGCCGCATCGTCGAAGGCGCAACCTTCCAGGGCCGCCGTCACCTCGTCCTGCGCCTTTTGCACCTCGCCGCGGATCCACCGGCTCAGCGTCAGCTTCACCTTGGCCGGATCGAAACCGTCAACGCGCGCACACTCGTTCATCTGGCAGAAGCGCGTCGCGTTCCACAGCTTGGTCGAAAAATTGCGATAGCCTTCGATACGCGGCTTGGCCAGCTTGATGTCGCGACCCTGGCCCGACATAGCGACCATGGTGAAACGCAAGGCATCGGCGCCGAACTCGTCGATCAGCACCAGCGGGTCCATCACATTGCCCTTGGACTTCGACATCTTCTGGCCCTTGTCGTCGCGGACCAGGGCATTGATGAAGACACGCTTGAACGGGGCCTTGCCGGTGAAATGCAGGCCCATCATCATCATCCGGGCGACCCAGAAGAAGATAATGTCAAAACCGGTGACCAGGGTATGGGTCGGATAGAAGCGCGCCAGGTCCTCGGTCTCTTCCGGCCAGCCCATGGTCGAAAACGGCCACAGCGCCGACGAGAACCAGGTATCGAGCACGTCCTCGTCCTGCTTCAACGCCGTCGCCTTGCCGTAATGCGCTTCGGCCGCTTTCAGGGCTTCCGCTTCCGACATTTCGACGAAAATAGTGCCATCAGGTCCGTACCACGCCGGGATGCGATGCCCCCACCACAGCTGACGCGACACGCACCACGGCTCGATATTGCGCATCCATTCGAAATAGGTCTTTTCCCAGTTCTTCGGCTCGAACACGGTGCGGCCGTCTTCGACCGCGGCAATGGCTTCCTTGGCCAGTTCGCCGGCATTGACATACCATTGATCGGTCAGGTACGGCTCGATGACGACGCCGGAACGGTCGCCGTGCGGCACCATATGCTTCGTCTTCTCGACGGCCTTCAGCCAGCCCTCTTCCTCGGCGCGTGCAATGATCGCTGTGCGCGCCGCGAAGCGGAACATGCCCTGATATTCGGCCGGCACCGGATCGCCCTTGAGGAGGAAGGCCTGCTCGTCGAGGATATTGATCTGCTCGAGATTGTGCCGCTTGCCGACCATGAAGTCGTTGAAATCGTGCGCCGGCGTGATCTTGACGGCGCCCGAGCCCTTGGCCGGATCGGCATAGTCGTCGGCGACGATCGGGATGCGGCGGCCGGTGATCGGCAGGATGACATATTTACCGACAAGGCCCTTATAGCGGTCGTCGTCGGGATGAACGGCGACACCGCTATCGCCCAGCATGGTTTCAGGCCGAGTCGTCGCCACGACGATATAGTCGCGCGTCTCGAAGGTTTCGTTGCCGTCCTCGTCCTTGACCGGATACTGGTAAGTGACCCCGTCGGCCAGCGGGTAGGCGAAATGCCAGTAATGGCCGTCAACCTCCTTCTGCTCGACCTCGAGATCGGAGATCGCCGTCTGGAACTGCGGGTCCCAGTTGACCAGGCGCTTGTCGCGATACATCAGCCCTTGCTTGTGCAGGGTGACGAAAACCTTGCGCACGGCGGCTGACAAGCCATCATCCAGGGTAAAGCGCTCGCGCGACCAGTCGCACGACGCCCCCAGACGCCGCAATTGCTGGACGATGACGCCGCCCGATTCCTTCTTCCATTCCCACACCTTGGCGACAAAGGCATCACGGCCCATGTCGCGGCGGCCGACATTGCCGGCGGCAGCCAATTGGCGCTCGACCACCATCTGGGTCGCGATGCCGGCATGGTCGGTGCCCGGCAACCACAAAGCCGCCTTGCCGCGCATGCGTTCGAACCGCGTCAGGACGTCCTGCAGCGTATTGTTGAGCGCGTGGCCGATATGCAGGCTGCCCGTCACATTGGGCGGCGGGATGACGATGGAAAAGGTCTCCTTCGCATCCGAGGGCGCGAATACCCCGGAGTCTTCCCACATCTTGTACAAACGGGGCTCAACGGCGGCGGGATCGAAGGTTTTTTCCAGCATGGTCTCGTAGGGGTTTAAAACGTAAAAAAGGCGGCTCACCGAAGTGAACCGCCCTCTTATCAAATGGCTTTGAAGAAAGCTATGTTTAGCGGCGACTTTGGCGGGCGATACGTTCGACTTCCAAACGTACCTGCTCTTCAACGATCCCCGGCAGGTTCTGGTCCAGCCACTGTTGCAACAGGGGACGCAGCAGATCGCGCGTGACGTCTTCCAGGGTACGCTCGCTTTGCGGCACCAGAAGCGCGCTCGTCAGGGAGCCGAAAGCCGATGCGGCATAATTCTCGGTGCGTTCGCTGACCAGGGACTCCATTTTCGGCTCCGCCTTGTAAGGTTTGGGTTCGGGGCGAGGCTCGGGACGCGGTTCCGGCTTGGCGGCGACCGGCTCATAGGCGTCGATGTCGCCGATGGACATGGCCGGCGCGGCTTCATAGGTTTCCGTCAGTTCCAGGACGTCTTCTTCCGGCTCGTCCTCGACCTCGGGTTCCGGCTCCGGTTCGGGCTCTACGGCCACAGGTTCGGGCGCGGCTTTGGCCTCGGTATCTTCCGGAGCATCGTCTTCCGAGATGATGCGGCGGATAGAGGCGAGGATTTCCTCCATGGTCGGTTCGTGTGCGGATTGTTCTGCCATGTGTCTTTAACTGCTGCGAATCGGAATCGGAACTGAAACCAAGGATAGGTGACACGTGTTCGACTGTTTTGGCAACTCTTAAGGGGTACAAACCTGCCGAATTTTCGTCAAAATCACTAATTTTTCTGTGATTAAGCGAGCAAAACGCGCGCCATTACTGACGCGCGTTTATAAAAAGGCAATTATGAAACGCCCGCGCTTATCAGCCGCCGGCGGCCAGGCCATCCAGGGTCTGGGTGACGGTCTCGAGCGGCGTCCAGCCCCGCGACTTGACCTTGTCGAAATGTTGCTGCGGGTCATAAACCTCGATATTGGGCACGAAGGCCTGGGCTGTCATGCCGCCCATGACCGACAGCAGCTGGCTGGCGGCAACATATTGATTACGCTGAGCTTCGATGAGCTGAAGCTGGGCGCTTTTCAATTCCTGCTCGGCGTTCAGCACTTCGATATTGGTGCGCAAACCGACCTGTTGTTCGGTCTTGACGCCGTCGGCCGCGACCTGGGCCGCCTTGACCTGTTCCTGGTTGGAAGTGACGGCCGAACGCGCGGCGATCATCTGAGACCACGATTGCGAAACCTGGGCCACGACGCTGCGGCGGGTGATCTCGGTCGTTTCGCGCTGGGCATTATAGTTCTCAGCGGCTTCGCGTTCGCGCGCGCCATTGAGGCCTGAGCTGAACAAGGGAATCGACACGCGCGCCGTCACCGACGTACCTTCGTTGTCGCCCAGGCTCCCCAGCTTGTTGCTGGCGGCGCTGGAACTGGTGCCGGCCTGCAAAGCGACCGTCGGACCGAAGACGGAATGCTCGGCCTTGACGCGCGACTTGGCGGCGTCCTCGGCATAAAGCGCCGCCTGCAGATCGGGATTGTTCTTTTCCGCCGTGTTCAGCGCCGTATCGAAATCACTGGGCAGCCCCGGCAATTCCGGTTCCGGGTCGAGCGCCACCGGCGCCTGGCCGACGATCGAGACATAGGAGGCGCGGTCGCCGTCGAGCTGCGATTGCGCCTGGGCCAGGGACGACGCCGCGGCCGACAGACGCGCCTGCGACTGCGCCACGTCGGTGCGGGTCAACTGACCGGCATCAAACTGCGCCTGGGTCTGATCCAGTTGCTGCTTCAGGATGTCGTAATTGTCCTGGGTGATCTGCAAGGCTTCCTGGTCGCGGCGCACGGCCGTATAGACCTGGATGACGTTCAGCAGGACATTGGCTTCGGTCGCACGCAGATTCTGCTGGCCCGACAACACGCCCGACTTGGCGGCGTCGATCGACGACACGATGCCGCCGGAAGCAAAAATGGTCTGGCTGGCCTGAACGTTCAGGCTGGTAAAGGAGCGATTGCCGGCGAAGTCCTGATCCTTGTCGGCGTAGGAAACACTGCCACCCGCGCTGAGCGACGGCCCGAGTGAGGACTTGGTCTGGACATATTGCTCGTCGGTAGCCCGCTGCTGGGCCCGCGCCCGCGCCAGGGAGGGATTTTGCGCGTAGGCCATGGCGATGGCGTCGTTCAGGCTTTCGGCCTGGGCGGCGACGCCCGTCATCAGCGCCATAACTGACGCGGCGGCGACCATCGAAAGACGCGCGAAACTGGATTTGGTCATACAGATAGCCCCAATAGAGAACGGAATCACGGACGGCGGATCTCGGGCCCACCCTGCCCGTAAAGCGGTAAAACTTGTTAAAGCTGTAGTGCCAGACATTTTGCCGTCTGGCGAGTTAAGCTTTTTTCACGTTCGCGTTTTTTACCGCGTTTTCGCTTTCGCCAAAACCCGGTGCGCTTTTCCTGCATCACTTTACGGGTCATCAGCTCAGGAAACTGGCAGCAGTCAGAATTCGAAGCTGGGCGTACGCGCGAAACCGGGCAAGGTCGACGGCGACGAGTCGAACACCTCGCGCTCGGAAAAGCCGCCTTCGAGACGAATATAAACACGGGCGCGACCGACGGCGCCGTCGCGCAGCACGACAGCCAGGCGGCCGCCGACCTTCAGCGCCTTCAACCAGGCGGCCGGCAACTCGGCCACGGCGCCTTCGACGATAATGGCATCGAAACCCTTGGCCGGCGGTACCTTCAGATCGCCGACGACCGTCGTGACACCCAATTCCTTGAGATAGGGCTCGACCACCGCCATGGCGCGCGGATCACCTTCCTGCATGGTGACGTTCAAACCGACACTGGCCAGGACGGCAGCAGCATAGGGCGCCGCAATCGCCAGGGCGACCTCACCGGACTTCGGCTCGATGGCCTGCAACAGCTTGGCGATATCGCGCGGCTTCATCAGCACACGTCCCGGCGCGATGGCCGATTCGACCTCGCCATAGGCGCTGAAGGCCTGGGACGGCGCACACAAGCGCTCGCGCTTGACGTGGCGCATGGCCAATTGCAGAGCCGCATCGGTGACGTCGTTCACACGCACCTGGGATTCGACCATATTCTGACGGGCGGCGTGAAAATCCATGGACTCATTCCCCTAAAGGCATACGCATCAATAGATGCCGCTTATAAGCATAAGGCCCTTGCGTATCAATTGCCATTTTCAAGGTAAAATCCCGGTTAATTCACAGCTTCCGGGAAATTTCTACACTGAACCCGCCCTAAAGGATTGCAGGCCGCCATCTGATCTGATAGCTCACCGCTTCGCTCTTTGTGAGGCCTGATGGCGGAGCGGTTACGCAGCGGATTGCAAATCCGTGTAGGCCAGTTCGACTCTGGCTCAGGCCTCCATTCTCCATCCGGACACGTCTATGAGCGAGTCTCCCGATATCGCCGCCCGTTTTCAGAACCTGGCCACCCGCCTGCTGCGCCAGGCACGTCTGCTCGACGAAGGCAGCCGGCTGACCAGCGCGCAATATTCCGCCCTCAGCACCCTCTACAATATCCCCGGCATCTCGCTGACCGAGCTGGCGCACAAGGAATATGTCAGCCACCCGACCATGAGCCGAATCGTTTCCGCCCTGATCAAGCAGGGCCTGGTCGTCCGCGACGTCGCCGAAACCGATGGCCGTGTCTTTACCCTCACCCTCAGCGACGACGGCCGCGCGGCTTATGAACGAGTCTATGCCCGCCGCCTCGCCCTGATCGGCGCCCTGATCGGCCGCCTCAAACCCGAAACCGTCGCCGACCTGCTCCAGGCCTTCGAAAGCCTGCCGCCGTCTTTATTGATAGATCGGCCGTCTTGACAGATCGCGATATGCGTAGCTAAGCTACGGATACGGGCGCAATCTGTTTTTCGAGTCTCTCTCATGCAAAAACGCTATCTCGCCGGCGGCATCTGTGCCGCCGCCATCGCGGGCCTGTACCTGCTCAACGCCTCCTGGCTGGCGCCGACGCCGGCCGGACAGCCTCGCCTCCTTGCCCATCGCGGCGTTTATCAACGCTATGACCGCACCGGCCTGACCAACGAAACCTGTACCGCATCGCGCATCTTCAAACCGACGACCGATCTGCTGGAAAACACCCTGCCTTCGATGCAGGCAGCGATCAACGACGGCGCCGACGTCGTCGAAATCGACATCCACCCGACCACCGACAACCAATTCGTCGTCTTCCACGACTGGACCGTCGACTGCCGCACCGACGGCCACGGCGCCACCCGCGACCATAGTTTGGCCGAACTCAAGGCGCTCGATATCGGCTACGGCTATACCTGGGACGGCGGCAAGACCTTCCCGTTCCGCGGCCGCTTCAAGGGCCAGATGCCATCCCTGAAAGAGGCGCTCGACGCAATGCCGGGCAAGACAGCCCTGCTCAATTTCAAGAGCAATGATCCCGCCGAAGCCGACCGGCTCGTCACCTATCTCGGCGGCAAGGACAGCACGTACTGGCCGCGCGTCATGGCCTATGGCGGAGACCGCCCGGTGGCGGAACTGCGTAAAATAGCGCCCGAAGTCCCGACCTTCAGCAAGGCAACCCTGAAAAGCTGCGGCTTCGCCTATATGGCGCTTGGCTGGACGGGCTACATGCCGAAAGCCTGCCACAACACGATCCTCTTTCTGCCGCAGAACTATACCTGGCTGGCCTGGGGCTATCCCAACCGGCTGCAACAACGCTTCCATGCCGCCAACAGCTACATCTATCTGCTGGGTCCGCAACAGGGCAAGGCTGGCCTTGCCGGCATCAACACACCCGACCAACTGGCGAAAGTCCCGCCCTCTTGGCGCATGGGCATCCTGACCGACGAGATCGAATCGATCGGCCCGCTGGTTTCCCAACGGGCCGACAAAAAGCCTTAAGTTGGGTGGACTAAGCCGCCCGTACCGAAGCCAGGAAGGACGAAATCTCCTGACGCAGGGCTTCCGACGTCTTGCTGACCGACTTGGCCTCTTCGAACACGACGCTGGCCACCTGACCCGTTTCATTGGCGACGTCGCGGACCGAATCGATATCGGCGCCAACGCTCTTGGAACCGTCGGCCAGATGCTCGACCGTATCGGCGATCTGGATCGTCGCCGTCTGCTGAGCCGCCACCGACCGCGCAATATCGTCGGCCCCGGCGCGCAGTTCGCTGATCGTGCCGACAATGGCGGTGATGGCGTCGCGGGCGCCGTTGGCGTCGCTCTGGATCTGTTGCACCTTGCTGGTGATTTCGCGCGTCGCCTTTTCGGTCTGTTGCGACAAGGTCTTGACCTCGGCGGCGACAACGGCGAAGCCCGCGCCATGTTCCCCAGCCCGCGCCGCTTCGATGGTGGCATTGAGCGCCAAAAGGTTGGTCTGTTGCGCGATCGAGGCGATCATGTCGACCACGGCGGTAATTTCATCGGCACTGCGGCCGAGGCGCGTCATCATTTCCGACATAGCTTCGGCTTCACCCGAGGCGCGGGCCGACACCTGGCTTGATTCGTGGGTCGACGAAGCGATCTCATTGGCGGTTTGTGACAGCTCCATCACCGTCGAAGCCACCTTTTGCGCGCTCTGCGAGGTCTGCACCGCGATGGCCGAGACCTTGCCGGCGCTTTCCGAGGCGGCGAAGGCCGACTGGCTCATATGGTCGGCGGAGGATGTCATCGCCTTGGACGAGCGCGTCAGGCTGTCGATCAGGCCGGCAACCTGGGTCTCCAGCTTGCTGCCCAGCGCATGCAGGGCGTCGCGGCGTTCCTGGGCGACCGCATCGGCCCGGCGTTGCACGTCGCCGTCATTACCCTTGCGCGCCGATTCGTCGCTGCGCAGGTTGTCGAGCTCGCGATCGAGACGTTCGGCTTCATTGCCCAGTGATTCGGCGCTGAACCAGGTCATCAGACCGGCCACACCCGCGATTACGGTCACCAGAACCGACGGCAAGACCATATGGTTCAAGGCCAGGACGGCACTGACCGCCAACCCCGCCAACAGGACGGAAAGGAAAAGACGGACGCGGGATTTCAAGGCGGATGACGGCACGGTGTGTTCCTCTGACTATGTCTCCCGACCCTCGTGCCGACACGGTTAATATGTCATGAAGACCGCTGTTCCGACGCCTCCTGAAATCGATGTCACGCTCGGGTTCGATATTTATTTCGCCCCTCACGGGAATTTACGCTTCATTAACCCAAACCTCGCAATAACACAGTTGTCTTTGCTTTTCTTAAGACACCCACCATCACCAAACTTCCAAAGCCCGGAACGATGTTTCGGGCTTTTTTTAATTTTGCACGGCCGTTTCGACGTAATGTGCAAAATCCTGACTTTAGGGCTTGCACTTGCAATCGAACCCTTGCTATAGGGCGCGCCTTGCCAAGCTCCGTTCCCCGGTAGCTCAGTTGGTAGAGCATTCGACTGTTAATCGAAATGTCACAGGTTCGAGCCCTGTCCGGGGAGCCAGCTCGCTTTAATTTCCAGACATAGTCATATCGTGTTTTTTCGATTATGCCTTGGCCATGGACACACCCGCCCCACAACCCAATCCGCCCTCCGACATGATCACGCGCGTCGGCGCGATCGATCTCCTGCGCGCCATGACCATGGTGTTGATGATCTTCGTCAACGACCTGTGGACGCTCAAAGACATCCCCGAATGGCTCGAACATGTCGGCCGCAGTGTCGACGGCATGGGCCTGGCCGATACGGTCTTCCCGGCCTTCCTGTTCATCACCGGCATGTCCCTGCCCTTCGCCATCGACGCCCGCCGCGCCAAGGGCGACACCCTCCTGCAGCTCATCGGCCATGTCGTCCTGCGCGCCATCGCCCTCCTGATCATGGGCGTCTTCCTGGTCAACGGCGAGACCATCAATGAAGGCGCCACCGGCCTGCCGGGCGCCGCCTGGGACACATTAAGCTGCGCCAGTTTCATCCTGATCTGGAATGCCTGGCCCAAGTCATGGACCGCCTGGGCGTCCTGGGGTCTGAAGGCCCTCGGCGCCGTCACCCTGCTCACCCTCGCCATCATCTATCGCGGCGACGACGACGGCCACCTCGTCCGCTTCGCCCCGCAATGGTGGGGCATATTAGGCCTCATCGGCTGGTCCTATCTCGCCGCCGGCCTGGTCACCGTCCTCGCCAACGGCCGCTTGCCGGTCCTGGTCTCAGCCTGGGTCGCCCTCGCACTCCTCAGCATGGCCTGGGCCGCCGGCCTGGTGCCCGATCTCCTCCATCACATCCCGGAAGCCATTATCGGTGGGACGCTTGCCGGCCTCAGCATGGGCGGCGTGGTCATCGGCCGCCTGTTCCAGATTTATCAGCCTAAAGGCGACAATCGCAAACTAACGCTTATCCTGCTTGCCATCGCCGTCGCCCTGATGCTGTGCGCCCAATTCACCCGGCCGCTGTGGGGACTGTCCAAGCTCGACGCCACCCCGGCCTGGCTCTTCCTGTGCAGCGCCATCACCATTATCGCCTTCGTCGCCCTTTACTGGATCAGCGACGTCGCCGGAAAAGCCTCATGGTTCACCCTGATCAAACCGGCCGGTACGGACACCCTGTTGACCTATCTGATACCCTATTTCGCCTACGCCGGCCTGGGTCACCTTTATTTCAACCTGCCCGAGGTCCTGACGACCGGCGGCGTAGGCCTGTTCAAGACCTTCCTGTTCGCACTGTTTTGCGTCCAGGTCGCCGGCTTTCTGAGGCGGCTGGGTATTCGTTTGAAACTCTGACGCCTTTAAGTGTGGCGACCTCGGCAAGGGGTTTATCCACAGATAAGCACAGATAAGTGGGACGCTACCGCGTCCCTGCCGTGGATATACCGGTGGTAAAATTGCCGGGCAATTCGTGCACAGTCACTTTACTAAAATTCAGATGGATAAGCGCTGCAGAAATTGGTTTATCACTTGCAATACACCGTCGTCCGAGGCCGTGTTCGACCGCGCGTTCTTTAGTACCGAAATGCATCGTTCCCTTTCATCCCAATCCTTCGTGCCATTAATAACGCGATTAAGCATCCAAACGGTATGCTCTGTTGGTTTTCGTTGTACGGATTCGATAAGCTTCGCTTCGTATCCCCGTCGGTAAAATCCCTCTAAAAAATGGACAAGTTCTCCAGGCGAACCAAAATCGACTTCCGAATGGACTTCCATAAATTTTAGAATAGGTTCAATGACTTGCACACCCAATTCACTGGACGACCAAGTCTCCACCAACTCTGAGACGAGTTCAGCAAAATCGGATTTCGAGGCAATTCGTTCCAGTTGGTCGTAGATATCTAAATTCAACACTGTATCGGATCCCAATCATTAAGCATTCGTGGGCGCTGGCCTCACCGCAGCAGGGACGCGGTAGCGTCCCACTTATCTGTGCTTATCTGTGGATAAACCCTTTCCTTTTTAAGCTCGCCCCAAACTCAATACCCGCTCATCGAATATGGCCGATCGCCCTTGCCGGTCGCCCAATGCGTGTTCGGCTTGTCTGCCATGACAAACTCAAGCTCACCACCGGCCATGATCTCGTCATGCAGGATATAGCTCCGCGTCAACGCCTTCCCGTTCAGCATCACGCTCCCGACATAGTCTCCCTCACCTGATGACACCACCGTGAAAGCCTTGCCATTCGGCAGGTGCAGTACGGCGTGCGCCACAAACGGCCGGCCGATGACATACTGGCCCGAACCCGGCGTCACCGGATAGAATCCCAGCCCCGTGAACATCATCCAGGCCGACATCTGGCCCAGGTCGTCATTGCCCGACAAACCCTGCGGCGTCGGCAGGTACTCAAGATCGACAATCTGCTTCAATCGCGCCTGGGTGCGCCACGGCGCCCCGGCATAGTCGTAATAATAGGCGACGCTGTGCGACGGCTCATTGCCGTGGATATATTGCCCGATCAGCCCGGCGATGTCCTCGGACGCGGAATAATCGAGCTTCGATGTATCGAAGTCGAACATGGCGTCGAGCTTGGCCACCGTCTTCTTGTCGCCGCCCAGCAGCTTGATCAGGCCGGCGACGTCCTGCGGCATGAACCAACTATATTGCCAGGCATTGCCCTCGGTATAGTCCGAGCCATAATTGATCGCCGTCGGATCGAACGGCACGCGGTACGTACCGTCGCTCAACCGCGCCCTTACCCACCCGGTCTTTGCGTCGAAACTATTACGCCAATAGGCGGCGCGCTTGTCGAACGTGTCGGCGACCTCGGTCTTGCCCATCTTGCGCGCCATCTGAGCGATGGTCCAATCGTCATAGGCATATTCGACCGTCTTCGACGCCGCCTCAGGCTCCTTGTCGATCGGGACATAGCCCTTGGCCATATATTGATCCAGCCCACCGTACGGCCCATAGGTCGCGCTCTTCAGCATGGCGTCCAGCGCCGCGTCGGCATCGAAGCCTTTGATCCCTTTCAGGTACGCATCGGCGATGACTGGCACGGCGTGATAACCTATCATGGTCCAGGTCTCGCGCCCCTGGAACTGCCACACCGGCAGGATGCCGAACGGGCTATCCTTCTGCGACGCTAGCAGCGACTTGACGATATCGGCATTGTCTTGCTCCGGCCGTACCAGGGTCAGAAGCGGATGCTCGGCACGGAAGGTATCCCACAGCGAAAAGGTCGAACGAAAGGCGAAGTCGGCGCGGTGAACCTCATTGTCGGTGCCGCGGTAACGCCCGTCGGCATCGCCGGCGACGCTGGGCGCCAGCAGGGTGTGATAAAGCGCCGTATAGAGCGTCTTGCGCATATCCGGCGCCGCATCGATATCGACAGCGCCCAGGGCCTGTTCCCACGCCGTCTTCGTCGCCGCCCGCACCGTATCGAAATCGCCCGGCTCGCTGTCGAGATTGGCGATGGCGCCGGCCTCATCGACACTTGAAATCGCCACACGAACCTGCAAAGGCGCCGTCAAGGTGCCGAAATCCAGCCGCGCGACGATCGCCCGGCCGTCGCGTTCGGCGACATCGTCGCTGCCGCGGCCGGGTCCTTGGAAGCCATGATAGACGACATCGGTCTCGGTGTTCGTGAAGGCATGGGCCGTCACCGGCGCCGAAAAGCGCATGGCGAAATAGACCTGACGGTCCGGCGCCCAGCCGCGCGTCTCGCGCATCCCGACCAGGGTCCCGTCCGGCAACAGCTTCACTGTCGACCACAAAATCTTGCCGGGATAGTTATAGATGCTGGAGCGCAAGTCGATAATCAGGTGCGCCGCCTTGTCGGCCGGAAAGCTATAGCGGTGCACGCCAACACGCGTCCCGGCGGTCATCTCCGCGCGCACGCCGTAGTCGCTCAGGGTCACGGCATAGTAACCCGGTGTCGCCGTCTCGCTGGCGTGGTCGAAACGCGAGCGATAACCCGATCCCGGAACCGCCGGATCACCCGGCTCGGTCGCCACTGTGTTGCCGCTGACCGGCATGACCAGGATATCGCCGAGGTCCGAATGCCCTGCCCCGCTGAAATGGGTATGCGAGAACCCCATGATCGAGCTGTCTTCGTAGCGATAACCCGCCGCCCACATATAGCTCTGCTTGAAATAGGTGACATTGGTGTCGGGGCTGAGCTGGATCATGCCGAACGGCGCCACAGCTCCCGGATAGGTGTGGCCGACACCGCCGGTGCCGATCATCGGATCGACCGCGTCATAGGCCGAAGGTTCGGCAGCCTGCGCCCCGAAAGCCATCAAACACGCCGCCACACTCGCCAACAAGATCCGCTTCATGCCTGTCTCCTGAGATAATTACCGTCGAGACTTTCATACCCTCGCGCTTTTTACAATCCGCGCAAGACACCTCATTTTTTCCTTATGTCCAAAAAAGCCACAATGGAGCGCAGCAACCGATTCAACGAAGAGAGAGAACGATCATGGCCCACGCCTACGCCCCTCGCGCCTATATCCCCACCGCCTATCTCCGGTCGGGCTTTTTCTTGTTTCTGGCGCTGATCCTGATCGGGACGGGCATGGTCATGTTCTTCAACATGCCGGCGCAGAGCCAGGCCTCCGCGGTCACCGACCTGAGCGACGGCGACTATGTCGATACTGCCGACTCACCGCCCGTCGTCGATGCCAAGCCGGAAGCCGCCTAAACACCGTAGGCCGTCGGCAGCCCCTTATCCTCCTTGATCGTTTCCATCGAGATGTAGGCTGACACGTCGAACAGATCGATTCGGCTGACCAGGCGCTTATAGATGGCGTCATAGTGGGCGATATCGGTCACCGCGATCTTGACGATATAGTCCAAATTGCCAGCCAGCCGGTGCGCTTCGACGATCTCAGCCATGTCGCCGATCGCGTTGCGAAAACGCTCCAGCCAATCGGCCGTATGATGCGCGGTCTTCACCATGACATAGACCGTCGTCGCCACCTGCATACGCTTGCGATCGAGCACCGCAACCGTGCGGGCGATATAGCCCTCTTCCTTCAACCGCGTTACCCTCCGCGAACAGGCCGAGGCCGACAGGTTCACCCGTTCGGCCAACTCAGCCAGGGGAATCTCGGCGTCGCCTTGCAAATAGCTCAGTATCTTGCGGTCGCGATCATCCAACATGCACGTAATCTCCATTCAGCGACTAAAACTTGCACGTTTTAGACAAAATAGCCAGTAAAACGCGCGCCATTTTCGCTCACTCCACCCTATGCTCGGCTTCTCAATTGTGGAGTTGCATCATGAAGAAAATCGGTTTGCTGGGCGGCATGAGCTGGGAATCGACCGCCACCTATTACAAGCTGATCAACGAGGCCGTCCGCGCCGAACTGGGCGGCCTGGCCTCGGCCGACATCCTGATGCGCTCACTCGATTTCCAGAAGGTCGTCGCCCTGCAAAAGGCCGATCGCTGGAACGACGCCGCCAAGCTGCTCGGCGACGCCGCCCAAGGCCTGGAAAGCGCCGGCGCCGACTGCATCCTGATCTGCACCAACACCATGCACCTGGTCGCTGACCACGTCGCCGCGGCCTGCGACGTGCCGCTGATCCACATCATCCATGAAACCGCGCACGCCCTGACGGCCGCCGGCCACCGCCGCCCGCTCCTGCTGGCGACGCGCTACACCATGGAACACGGCTTCTATGCCGACCAGATGCGCGGCCACGGCATCGATGTCTTGACGCCCGACTCCGACGACCGCCTGATCTGCCACAACGCCATTTTCGATGAGCTGTGCCAAGGCGTGGTCAGCGACGCCGCCCGCGACGCCCTGATCACCATGACCACCCGCGGCAGGGATATGGGCGCCGACAGCGTCATCCTCGGCTGCACCGAACTGGGCCTGATCGTCGGCGCCAACGACCTGCCCCTGCCGGTGTTCGATTCGACGCATATCCACGCCGAAGCCGCCGTGCGCTTTGCTTTAGGCCCCATCAAAGCATTGGGCACATCGTCGCAGCCCCTTCCCTTTGCGATGGACGGCGCATATATTTAGCCGTCATTCCCGAGGTGCCCATGCTGCGTTACGAGTCCATTGCCGCCACACCGGCTTCCGATTACCCCTTCCGCAACCTGATCGGCGCCGACATCCTGCCGCCCGAAGCCGAGGCCGAGATCGCCCGCGACTTCCCGCAGATCGACAAGACCGGCTTCATGCGCCCGGAAGACTTCGCCATGGGCCCGGCCTTCAAGCAGCTCCTGGCCGAAGTCCGCAGTCGCGAATTCGCCAAAGCGATCGGCGACAAGCTTGGCGTCGACCTGACCGGCAAACCGTCCTGGGTGACGGTGCGTAAATGGTCCGCCCTGAAAGACGGCCGCGCCCATACCGATGGTGCCGACAAACTGGCCTCGGCACTCATCTATCTCAACCACGAAGGCACCAGCGGCGGCAATCTGCGCTTCCTCGAAGGCCCCGACCAGGACGGGCCGGGCACGGATGAGGTCAATCCCGGCTACGGCCATTTCATCGCCTTCCCGCGCCTCGACAATTCCTGGCACGGCCACAAGCCGTTCGAAGGCGAACGCCGCGTCGTTCAGATCGCATGGCTGGTCAGCGAAGACGCCGTTAGCCGCAAGGCCAAGCGCCACGGCATCACCGAATTCCTCAAGAAGCTGTTTTCGTCGACCAAGTCCAAACAAGACGAAATGATGTAGCAGGGACGCGGTCCCTGCACCCGTTCGTTATTCTTTGTGCTTCAACGCTGGGGCGCGAAGTCCCGCCGTTGCGGCGCTCTTCTAAAAAACAAAACTCGTCTGCATGCCGCCGCCGGGCAACACCCAATCGACCCGCCAGCCACTGCCGATCGGCGTCACCTGATCTCCGGCCGCCGCATTGGGCAGAATCACCGGGATATTCTCATTGACCGTCGCCGTCCCCGCCTGAAGCGTAAAGCTCCACGTCTCCGGCGTTTCCGCCGGTGGCAAGATCCGCGTCGTCAGGCTGTAATTGCCCTGGGCGTCGCTGCGGGTCTGGCCGCGCAGGTCCCCGCCTTCCATCAGTTTGACATCGCTGTTCGGCGCCGTCCGTCCGGAAATAGCCGCGCCGCCATTGCCGCCGATGTCGATAACGGCCGCGACGGTATTGGGATTCAACAAAGGCTGGCTGGGCGACCCGGAACGCAACAAGACCGCCTTTTCCGGATGGCCCTGCGGGATGAACAAACGGCCATCGGCATGCATGGGCCGGCCATTATCATCCATCGACAGGTCGTAAATGCCGCCTTGCGCCGTCGCCGGCAGCTCCGCGCGGAAGCGGCCCTTCGAATCAGCCGTCACGCCGACGGCGTGGGTGCCCTGATAAACGACGCGCACGCGCCCGTCCTCCGACGCCAAACCGGTGACGACAAAGGTCGACGAATCGGACTGGTTGACCCCCGTGATCACCGGCGCGCGGGCATAACCCGCCTCGCGCAAGGCGCTTTCCTCATCATTGGCCGCCTTGGGTCGGTTGGGCTGGCAGGCCGCCAACAACAACAGACAGGGCGTCAACAGGGCAAACCTTTGCCAATTCTTTTTCATCTTGCCAGCACTAACCACTTTTCTTCATGCCGAATAGGGGCTTAGATGGTGGGCAAAACAAATCAAGCCCAAAAGAAGCCCCGCTAAAATGCCCCTTTCCAAACACGACGTCAAATCTGTGTGCGTCTATTGCGGTTCCTCCTTCGGCACCGACGAAGCCTATAAAACCTCCGCCCGCGACCTGGGTCAGATCCTGGCCGGCGCAGGGGTGCGCCTGGTTTACGGCGGCGGCGGCGTCGGCCTGATGGGTGAAACGGCGCGCGCCGTCCACGACGCCGGCGGCAAGGTCCTGGGCATTATGCCGCAGTTCCTGCGCAGTCGCGAAATCCTTTATGACGACGTCGAAACCCGAATCGTTACGTCCATGCACGAACGCAAGATGATGATGTTCGAAGAATCGGACGCCTTCGTTGTCCTGCCGGGCGGCGTCGGCACCCTGGAAGAGGTCATCGAGCTCTTGTCATGGCGCCGCCTCGACCTGCACAAGAAGCCGATCATCTTCCTCAACACCAAGGGCTTTTGGCAACCCTTCTTCGACCTGATCGAGCATACGCTGGCGACCGGCTTCACCCCGGCCAATTTCAAATCGACCTATCTCAGTGTCGACACCGCCGATGAAGTCCTGCCCGCCATTTTGCAGATGAAGACAAACGATCTCCAGGTCGATACCCGCAAGGTGGTGTAAAGTTCCGTTCGACCGCCTGCGACCTTGCGCCAGCTTGTCAACTCCGCGCCCAGCGCCCACAAGATCCGGAGACAAAGCCGCACCGGACGAATCACCATGGTCAGAACCCACAAGGCCGCCGAAATTCACTTCATGTCGCGCGTCGGTTGGCTGCGCGCCGCCGTGCTGGGTGCCAATGACGGGTTGATTTCGACGGCCAGCCTGATCGTCGGCGTCGCGGCCAGCCCTGCCGATAAAAGTGCCATTCTCCTCACCGGCATTGCCGCCCTCGTCGCCGGCTCCCTGTCCATGGCCGCCGGCGAATATGTCTCGGTCAGTTCCCAGGCCGACAGCGAAAATGCCGACCTGGCGCGCGAAACACAGGAACTGAAAGAGTTTCCAGCAGCGGAAGTCGACGAACTGACGGGCATCTATGTCGGACGCGGTCTGGACGAGGGGCTGGCGCGCCAGGTGGCCGTACAACTCATGCAACACGATGCCCTGGAAGCCCACGCCCGCGACGAACTGGGCCTGTCCGCCCATACCCAGGCCAAACCCATCCAGGCCGCCCTGACCTCGGCCGTCACCTTTGCTGCCGGTGCTATCCTGCCCCTGCTAGCCATGCTGCTCAGCCCGCGACCGCTGATCGTGGCTGTCGTAGCAGCGCTCACCATTGTCTTCCTGGCAGGCCTTGGTGCGCTCGGCGCCATCACGGGCGGCTCGAAGGTGACGGCCTCGGTCATTCGCGTCACCTTCTGGGGCGCCCTGGCCCTCGCCATCACGGCCGGTGTCGGCAAGCTGTTCGGCGCCGTCGTTTAACCTAACGGCCTAATCCAGATATTGCGGTATCGCACCGGATGCCCGTGATCCTGCAGGCTCAAGGGCGCGCAGCCGTGGGCCTCATAAGGCGGTCGGCCGATCCACACGGTCGGTCCCTGGATCTCGAAATTGTCCTGGACCAGCACGCCATTGAGCAACACCATGATCCGCGCCTTGGTCGTCACGGCACCGGCGGAATCGAACTTCGGCGCATGATAGATGATGTCATAGGCCTGCCAGGTCTCCGGCGGCCGGGTCGCATTGACCAACGGAATCGACTGTTTGTAGACCGCCCCCGCCTCGCCATTGACATAGGTCGAAGCGTCGCCCCACGAATCCAGCACCTGGGCCTCGTAACGGCCTTGCAGGAAAATGCCGCTATTGTTGCGCGCCTGGCCTTGCAGGACCGTACCATCGGCTTCGATCGGCGACGGCACCTTCCATTCGATATGCAACTGAACGTCGCAAAAATCCTGCTTCGTATGGATATCGCCGGCGCCGGCATGGACCACCATGGCGCCTTGATCGATGTCCCACGCCGCCGCGCCGTCCTTATTGCTGGCCCACGCATCCAGGTTCGTGCCGTCGAACAGCACAATGGCGTCGTTCGGTAAACCGGCCGGCGAAACCTCGACCTTTTTCGGCACCGGCGACCACACCTCGGTGGCTCGCGAACGCTCCTCATCGGTCTGAGCCGAGGCGGTACCGGCCAGAATCACGCCGGCCATAAGGAGCAATAATCGTTTCATGGGCACCGCTGATAATCGAAGGTGATGGTTTTGGTTTCGCCGTTCATCGGCCCGTCGATCCACGCCTGCAAACCGTCGCCCGCCTTGCGGTAACCGACATGCTGCGGGAAATCGTGGCCGAGATTTTCGAAAACGACCTCGTCGGCCGTATGTTTGACGGCCGTGAAACTCGCCTCGGCCTGGTTGGCCGGATCGGCGATAAAGGTCAGGACGCCGTCCACCATTTGGATGCGGGTCGTCTCATGGTCGCGCAAGGTCCCGCCTTTGACCGTCCGCCCCATTTCCAGCATGATGCCGCCCGCCGGCGCCATCCAATGCTCTTCAACAGTCCTGTCGCCGTCATGCTGCACCCAGCAGCCGGCCATCCACGTAAGATCATCGATGCTTTCGGCCTGGGCCAAGGCGGGCAAACCCAGAAGCACGGCAGCCAACACGAATGTCACACCCTGCTTCATGATCGGCCCTTATCCCTGCAAACGTTGCGCGATCCTATCACGGCCGATCAGGAAGCTCAAAGCCCCCATATCCGGCCCGTGGTCCATCCCCGTCAAAGCCTGGCGCAGCGGCATGAACAGGGCCTTGCCCTTGGCGCCGGTCGTCTCCTTGATGGCCGCCGTCCACGCTTGCCAGCTGTCGCGGCCATAATCGGCCGGCAACAATTCCAGAGCCTTGGAAATAAATTCCGGGTCCTCGATACGCGGCTCGATGTCACCGCCGACGATCTTCGCCCACTCCGCAACCTCAGAAAACATATGGAGATTGGCCTTGATCGTATCCCAGAACAATTCACCTAAATCGGAATTAAAAGCGATCAAGCGCGGCTTGGCTTCGGCATAGGACATGGCTTGCAAAACGCCAGCATTCAGCCGCAGCAGGTCGGCCTGATCGTAGCGCGCCGGCGCCCGGCCCATCTTGCCGAAGTCCTGCCCCTCGACCAAAGCCTCCAGCGACGGCGCCGCCTCCAGCGCATCGGACGTGCCGATCTTGGCCAGGTGCGAGGTGATGGCCAACGGCTCGTAGCCGTCGTCGCGCATCTGTGAAATCGACATCGAGCCCAAACGCTTCGACAAGCCCTCGCCGTCCGCCCCGACAAGCAGCGGCATGTGCGCAAAGGTCGGCAACGGCGCGCCAGCGAAGAACGACGCCAGCGCCTCGAAAATCTCGATCTGGGTGCCGGTATTGGCGACGTGGTCTTCGCCGCGGATGACGTGGCTGATCTTCATGTCCATATCGTCGACCACCGACGGCAGGGTGTACAAAAACGCCCCGTCCTCGCGGATCAGCACCGGATCGGACATCGAGGTCGTATCGACTTCACAATGGCCCCGCACCAGGTCTTCCCAGGCGACGCGCTTGCCGTCCAGCTTGAAGCGCCAGTGTGGCTTGCGTCCCTCGGCCTCGAACGCGGCGATCTCCTCGGCCGTCAGCTTCAACGCCGCGCGATCGTACACCGGCGGCAGGCCGCGCGACAATTGCACCTTGCGGCGGCGATCCAGCTCTTCCGAAGTCTCATAGGCGGGATAGAGCCGTCCATCGGCCTTCAGCGCATCGGCGCATTTCTGATAGATATCGAAGCGCTTGGATTGATTATAGCGCTCGTCCCAGGTCAGGCCCAACCACGTCAGATCGGTCTCGATCAGGTCTTCGTTTTCCTGCGTCGAGCGTTCCAGGTCGGTGTCGTCGATGCGCAGCACGAACACGCCCTGGTGCTTCTTGGCGAACAGCCAGTTGACAAGAGCGGCACGGACATTGCCGGCATGGATACGGCCGGTGGGCGAAGGCGCAAAGCGAACCTTGACGGTCATGGAAGGAGTCTCTGAGGTTAGGTCTAAAATCGGAGACACCCCATACGCTTCGCCGCCGGAATTTTAAAGGAAAAACCGCTCTGTCATGTATCCAGACGCAATGAGAGAAGGGTGCCAGTTGGCAAATTACGCGTCGTCACGCCAGTTTGCGTACGGGCAAGTCCGGGACGGTACCCAATTCCGCCAGCCCCAGGCGATAATGCCAATAATGCCAGGAACGTTCGTTAAATTCGCCGGCTTCCGCCCCTAACAGGGCGTCGCGAAAGCCGTCGTCTCCAATCTGTTTCGCCAGAGCCTGAACGTCTTCATAGGCGCCGATGTTCATCACCTGAACGACGACGCGGCGCGGATAAAACACCGCATCTTCCGGCGTCTTCCACCAGATATATTTGCGCGCATAAGGTTTCAGGATGTCGGAATCGAAATCTCTCATCCTGTCACTTTACCACAAAGCCGGTTATTCGCCATGCCGCCCTATGATCTCGCAGATCTCGTCTTCATCGGCATCAACGACTCCGCCGTCGACCAAGGCCGGCAAATGTTCCATACAGGTTGCCCGATCGCGGAACTTCGCAAAGAAAGGCATGGCGTCGTCTTGAAGGCGCTCGATCAATTCATCCGTCAAATCAGGATGATCTTCCAATATCCACCACATATCATCGGGTTCGGCATCCAGATCGCCAAGCCGCGTCCTGATCGCGCAACAGACTTCACGGATAATCGCCTGCTCGCCCTCTTGGGCGCACGCAGGCAATTCAGGAATATAAATGCCGAGATTGACGGTAAACTGCTCGCTCATCCATCTCTGGCCAACCTGAAAGCTGACTACATGGACCAGGCCATCCGCCGTCGTCCGATTGTAAAGACGGCTGCAACCTTCAAACCCCAGCTCATCGAACAGGGTCAATAGGCGTGCCTGAATAACATCCATCTCCCGTTCCTCGGGGAAATAGGTGTTGTCATTGCTGTGCTTTTCAACAGGCGGCGCCGGCGTCATGCGCAGTTCCCGCCTCCCCTCTTCCGTCATCGCCCCCTCTCAGTCTTGCGGCTCGTCCTACCACACCATATGCGCGCTGACGTCGGCCACAATCGTGTGCAACAAGGTTATGGTATTGCCGCCACCCAAATCGATTTTTACCGTCGTTGCATCCAGCTGGGTCAAGTAACCCGGATGCGCCGTACCACCGGTATAGGCATGAACATCTACCGTGTCCGCTGTGGTAAAGTCATTGATCGTATCCGCCCCACTACCGGGCGCAAAGATAAACGTGTCGGCGCCGGTGCCGCCGGCCAGCGTGTCATTCCCCGCTCCGCCCGTCAGCTTGTTATTACCCGCATTGCCGGTCAGGCTGTTGGCCAGGCTATTGCCGACGCCATTGATATTTCCCGCGCCGGTCAGGGTCAGATTCTCGATATTGCTGCCCAAAACAAAACCGACCGACGACTTGACTACGTCCACGCCGCCGCTCACGCCGCTGGTCGATTCATAGGCCCGGTCGCCGCTGTTATCGACGATATAGGTATCGTTGCCGGTGCCACCGTACAGCAGGTCGGCGCCGGCCCCGCCATCCAGCGTGTCGTTGCCGCTGAACCCCGTCAGTGAATTGGCCGCGTCATTGCCGATCAGAATATTGTTGCTGCTATTGCCCGTTCCACCGATGGCGTCGTGCCCTTTCAGGGTCAGGTTTTCGACATAGGTCGACAGCGTGTAGGTAACGAACGCATAGACCGTATCCGTGCCTTCATTATTGCCGGAGCCGACATATTCGACAATGATGTCACCGGTATTGTCGACGATATACAGGTCGTCACCGTACCCGCCATACAGTTTGTCGGCGCCACCGCCCCCATCCAAAACGTCATTACCGTCGCCCGCCTTCAAGGTGTCGTTGCCTTCGAGGCCGTTGAGCACATTGACGCCGGTATTACCCACAACAACATTGGCGAGCCCGTTGCCGGTACCGTCGATAGGCGCTGCTCCGGTCAATGTCAGGTTCTCGACCTGCGCGCCGATCGTCCACGTGATCGACGACTTGATGGCGTCGATGCCGCCGGTATCGACTCCATTGGCAAGCTCATAGGCGCGGTCGCCGATATTATCGATGACATAGGTGTCATTGCCACCGCCACCATACATCTGGTCGGGTCCCGCCCCACCGTCCAGCGTGTCGTTGCCCGCGGTGCCGTACAGGCGCTGGGATCCCGTCAGATCGCCGGAGGTCGCTGCGAAGGTCTTGTAATAAACCCCTGCTCCGCTGCCATCCTGACCTTGACTGGACCAGGTCACGACATAACCGCCATCCGCCAGCGCACTGACCGAGGGAAAAAATTGGTCGTTCAAGATGGTCGTGGTGACCAGGTTTTCCGATCCGATGGCCGCACCGGTCGCGTCGTATCTTTGCGCATAGATCCCTTGTCCGCTGCCGTCCTGACCATAGGAAGACCAGACGATGACGTAGCCGCCGTCGCTCAGACCCACCGCAGCCGGATCGGTTTGATAGGAGGCCGTATAGGTGTTGACTCGCGTTTCAACGCCCGATTTATGACCGGTGGAGTCGAAGCGCTGGCTATACAGGCCCGATGCGTCGCCATCTTGCCCGGAACTTTGCCAAACAATGACATAGGCGCCATCGGACAAGGCGACGATAAACGGTGAATACTGAACATTGCTTGTATAGGTATTGACGAGGGTTTCACCGCCCACCGTGGCGCCCATCGCGTCAAAAAGCTGGGCGTAAACGCCATAGCTCGAACCGTCATTGTCGCTGTTCCACGCGACGACATACCCGCCCCCGGCCAGTGCGGTGACAACCGGCACTTCCTGCGACCCGGCAGTCGTCGTGTTGATACGGACCTCACCGCCCATCTGGGCGCCGCTGTCGTCGTAGCGCTGAGTATAAATCCCATAGCTGGAACCGTCCTGGGAATCGCTCATCCATGTCACGACATAGCCGCCGTCGCTGAGGCCGGTAATCCACGGCAAGGATTGCCCGGCGGCGGTCGTCGTATTGATCTGGGTTTCGGCGCCCACCCTGATCCCCCAGGCATCGAAACGTTGCGCGTAAACGCCAAGACCCGATCCGTCCTGATCGGCGCTGTTCCAAACCACGACATATCCGCCATCGGTCAGAGCTGTAACGACGGCAGACGTTTGAAACGAGGCGACCGTTGTGCTGACTTGAAATTCCGCGCCGATAGCGTGCCCCGCGGCATCGAAGACCTGGGCATAGATTCCGCCCGAGTCACCGTCCTGACCTTCACTGGTCCAGGTAATGACGAAACGGCCATCAGCCAGCGTCGCTATCGACGAATCTTCTTGATCGCCGGCGGTATAGCTATTGGCGCGCGTTTCCACGCCGGGCGTGATGATGCTGGTCATCGGCGTAACCTCATGGGAGGGTTAAAAGCACGATGCTACCACAATAATCCTGGGCCGACAGCCCCGGCGAGGACGATCAGTCGTCGCGGTGAACGCGTTCGCGGCGTTCGTGGCGTTCCTGGGCTTCGATGCTGAGCGTCGCCGTAGGGCGGGCTTCGAGGCGAGCCAGACCGATCGGCTCACCGGTCTCTTCGCAATAGCCGTACGACCCGTCGTCGACACGCGAAATGGCTTCTTCGATCTTGGAAATCAGCTTGCGCTGGCGATCCCGTGTCCGCAATTCCAGCGCGCGGTCCGATTCGGACGAAGCGCGATCGACGAGATCGGGATGGTTTTCCGTCTCTTTTTGCATCACGTTGACGGTTTCCTTAGCGCCGCGCAGGATTTCGTCTTTCCAGGCGTTCAGCTTGGCCCGGAAATAGGCCAACTGGCGAGCGCTCATATAGTCTTCGTCTTCGGAAGGTCGGTAGTTGGTAGCCAGATCCGGAACATCTACTGATGGCATAAGCTTGAAACACCCCTGTTTAATCGACGCCAAGAATTGCTGAACTGTCTTAAGGCCTTACACCGCCGGACGAGTCATAAGCGCTACAGCAAGAACAATACCAACCCTCTGCATCGGCGTGCCAAATCGACGCAGTGGATTGGGGCGGCTTATAGTGTGCAATCGCTTACCTGTGAAGCGAATTTACCGCTTGTGCAGTGCGATATTTATGAAGCTGAGGCGACAAAACATGGATTCAGCGCTCAAACGCCGCGCGGCTCGCGGTATTGACGGCGACGGGCAGTCGCCCTTGCCGGAAGGCTCAACGCCTTCCGGAATCTACATCAACCGGCGCTTGGCCAGCTCGACAAAGGCTCGCGTTTCGATCTCGTTGAGCACGCCCTGCAGCCGGTCATCCTCAATATCTTCGCGGTGCTGGGCGATCATGCCCTGGAGACGCAACAGCGCATCATCGTCGATATCGCCCGACAACACGCTGATCTTGATGTCATCCAAAGCATCGAGAATGTCGTTGGAGCGCTTGATCTGGCGCCGCCGGCGGCCGGTCAGCACATCCTCCTCGCCTTGCAGCGCCAGGAGCGCATCGACGCCCATCATGCCGAGCGCCGCCGAAGTCTGGGCCGTCGCCGCCGATTTGGCGCCGCCGCTGGCCTTGGACAGAGAAAAGTCACCACCGCTGCGCTTGACGCCGCCTGCGGCGGTGCCCATGCTCATACCGGTTGCCGAATTGATCCTGAACGTCATGGACGCACCTAACACCACTATAATGTCAATTGTCGGGCGAATTCTGTCGGTCGGCCGTCTGGCCGCGCAGCCGGCTTTTTGCCGACTGGGAATATATACCGGTCATTATTGCCGCGTGACAGTAAGCGAAGCCTTAACGCCCCGGCAGTTTTTTCCGCCTCGCCTTCCCCGGCGCAAACGCCAAAACCAACCCACTGACTCTTAACATATTTTTTATCCACAGACTCTGGCACGATATTCGCAAACCATTGGGCAGTTATGGTTAATGGATGCCCGTCATGCGCCACCTGGTAAAAACGATCCTCTGCCTTACGGCTCTCGCCGCCATGCTGTGCGTCACCTCGGCCGAGGCGGGCTCGCGCATCAAGGACATTGTCGATGTCGAAGGCGTCCGCGGCAACCAGCTGATCGGCTACGGCATCGTCGTCGGCCTCAACGGCACGGGCGACACGGTACGCAACTCGCCCATGCTGAAGCAGTCCATGGAAAGCATGATGGAGCGCATGGGCGTCAATGTCCGCGACGCCGACCTGAATACCAAGAACGCGGCCGCGGTGATGGTCACCGCCGAGCTGCCGCCGTTTGCCGCCAGCGGCTCGCGCCTCGATGTCACCGTCTCGGCCATGGGCGACTCGAAAAGCCTATTGGGCGGCACCCTGCTCGTCACCCCCCTCCTCGGCGCCGATGGCGAAGCCTATGCCGTCGCGCAAGGGACCGTCCAGACCGGCTCGGTCTCGGCTTCCGGCGCTTCGGGTTCGTCGATCACCAAGGGCGTGCCGACCGCCGGCCGCATCGCATCGGGCGGCACGATCGAACGCGAAACCGCCTTCAACTTCAATTCCCAGCCGGTGCTGCGTCTGACCCTGCACAATCCCGACTTCACCACCTCGAAACGCATTGCCGACGCCATCGACCGTCAATATCCCGGCACCGCCATCGCCGAAAACCCGACGATTGTCGCCATCAAGCCGCCGGCCGGCACCTCCATGATGGACTTCGTTACCCTGATCGAGCCGATCAGCCTCGATGTCGATACCCCGGCCAAGGTGGTCATCGACGAAGTCAACGGCGTCATCGTCATGGGCGAGAATGTCCGCCTGTCCCGTGTCGCCATCGCCCAGGGCAATCTCACCATCCGCGTCGACGAACGCCCCGACGTCAGCCAGCCGGCGCCGTTCAGCCAGGGCCAAACCGCGGCGATCCAAAGCAGCCGTGTCAGCGTCGACGAGGAAAAAGGCAAGCAACTGATCCAGCTCGGCGGCGGCTCGTCCTTGAGCGATCTCGTTGCCGGCCTCAATGCCCTGGGCGTCACACCCCGCGACATGATCGCCATCCTGCAATCCATCAAGGCCGCCGGCGCCCTCCAGGCCGAAATCGAGGTGATGTAATGGATAGTTCCGCCCTCCTCACGCTTCAAGCCGCCCAATTCCAGTCTGGGGCCCAGGCCCAGGCCTCGACCCAGGCGTCCACAACCGCGGCGCTCAATGCCGGCAAATCGAAGAACGCCAAGCTCGGTCTCGATTTCGAGACCATGTGCCTGTCCAACCTGATCTCGCCCATGTTCGAAGGCCTCAAGACCGACGGTCCGTTCGGCGGCGGCCAGGGTGAAGAAGCCATGCGCAGCTTCTATATCGACGCCATGGCCAAGGGCATGGCGCAACGCGGCGGCATCGGCATTTCCGACATGATGCAAAAACAACTGCTGAAACTGCAAGAAGCCTCAACACAAGATACAGGAGCCGCCTGATGGCCCTCTCCGCCAATTCCGGGTCCGACCGCGCCCGCCAACTGCTGGCCCTCACCGTCCGCCTGGGCGAACGCCTGCAACGTGAAACCGAGATCCTGGAGGCCCACCGCCCCCAGGATCTTTATAACGGCATCGAGGAAACCCAGTCCCTGTCGAACCTCTACCGCCATGAATCGGCGCGTATCAAAAAGGACCCCAGCCTCCTCGACGGCATGACGGCGCCGGAAAAGCTGGCCCTGCGCAAGGCGACCGAGATCTTCCAGGAACGCCTGCACCGCTATGAGCTGGCTGTCAACGCCGCCAAGGTGGTCACCGAAGGCGTCATCGCCGCCGTCGCCGAAGACCTCAACCGCATGCGCGCTTCGCACATGACCTACGGCGCCAAGGGCAAGACTCTCGACACCGGCACGCAGTCGATGAACTACGGCAAGAAGGCGTAAGATTGAAACCGCAACGTCGGCTGGACACGCGCCTGACGCCCCGCTAAGGTTTTCCACTATATCCTTGGGGGGGAAATCCATGTTCCGGTCGATCCGCGTCGTCGCCATTGCCTCAGTCCTAAGCACCTTTGCCCTGGCCGCCCACGCCGCGCCCGGCAAACCTCTGACCGACGCCGACAGGGCCGAAATGAAAAGTCTCGCTGACGACTACRCCTTACCGCTCGTCAACGACACCAATACCGCGCTCAAGCTGGCCAGGGACGACACGCCCAAGGCTTGCGAGATGATTCACAGTGCCGAACAAAGGGCTATCGAACTGGACGCCCGCACCAAAGCGCTGCGTGATCGCTTGGCGGCAGAAGGCAAGACGACGGATAACATCGCACAAATACTGGCCTTGAGTGCCGACCTGGTGACCAACACCCATAACGGCGCAACCGGCATCTGCCGTGGCGACCTCGCCCGCAGTGGCGATCCCAAGACCGACGCCATGGTCGACAAACTCAGCCGGCTGATTAACACCCTCACCACCGCCATGAACGCTTACGCTGCGGCAGATGAGATCCACGACCACGCCGCCGCCTGCAGCCATCTGCGCGACGCCAATGTCGCTTACCACGAGCTCTACGCCTTCATTATAGACTTGCGCGGCCAGATCCCCGCCGGCAGCCCCGGTTACGCCCAGCTCGACGCCATGCTGGACAAGATATCGCCGGTCCAGAACAAGCTGGCCTTGCTCGACACCTGCCCCGCCGGCTGACCGGCTTGCCAAATCACGACCATCGCCTTTTATAACCACGCCTTTCGCCATCATTCCTGGGGGGAATCCATGTTCCGAACGATCCGCGTCATCGCCATCGCCGCTGGCCTAAGCGCCTTTGCCCTCGGCGCCCACGCCGCGCCCGGCAAACCTCTGACCGACGCCGACAAGGCCGAAGCCCAGGGCCTGCTGGATAATTACGCCATGCCGATCATCAACGACATGAACGCGGCGGTCAGCCTCGCCAGAACCGACACCCCCAAGGCCTGCGACCTGATCCATACGGTCGAACAACGCGCCGTGGATCTCGATCACCGCGCCAAGGCCCTTCACGCGCGTCTGCTTGCCGAAGGCAAGACGACCGACGGTCTCGATCAGTTGGTAAAAGGCACAGGGGAGATGATTGACGGCACCCACACCACAGCCACCGGCATATGCAGCGGTGCCATGGCCCGGTCCGGCGATCCCGAAACCGACGCGGCCATTGACAAACTCGCCAGCCTGACCGCCCGATTCACCGGGTCCATCAATGCCTATAACGAAGCGGAAAAGAACAACGACCACATCGCCGCCTGCAGCCATTTGCGCGACGCCAACGCGGCCTATCAGGAACTCTATGCCTTCATCATCGACGCACGCAGCAAGATTCCCGACGGTACGGCTGACGCCGTGCAGGCTGATGCCCTTATCGCCAAGTTGAACACATATGAGAAAACGCTGTCGCTTCTGAAGACCTGCCCAGCCACCTGACCTACCAGATGCGCACCCGCTTTTCCGGCGCTACATAAAGCTTGTCCCCTGCCTTCACGCCAAATGCCGCGTACCATGCATCGAGATTCTGTACCACGCCATTGACCCGGTACTGGGTCGGCGCGTGATAGCTGTTGTCGATGACATAGCGTATCGCGCTTTCCGGCGCCTTATACCGCCAGGCCTGCGCCCACGCCGCGAAAAAGCGCTGGTCCCCGGTCAGCCCATCTGCTGCACCTCGTCCCACGCAAGGATGATCGGCCAGGTACATATGATAGGCGCGATAGGCCAGCGACACGCCGGACAGATCGGCAATATTCTCTCCGATGGTCCTTTGGCCGTTCACATGCACGCCCRGATAGGGACTGAAGGCGTCATATTGCTCGACCAGGGCCTGGGTGCGGCTGTGGAATTGCTGAAGCGCGTCGTCCGACCACCAGTTCCGCATCCGGCCCTGACTGTCATAAATGATGCCCTGATCGTCGAAACCATGGCCCATTTCATGGCCGACAATCGCCCCGATCGCGCCGAAATTGACGGCCGGATCGGCCTTGGCGTCGAAATACGGCGCTTGCAGGAACGCGCCCGGCAGTTCGATGGCATTGAACAACACGCTATAGCTGGCGTCGACGGTTTGCGGCGTCTCATACCACGGCTCGTCCTTGACCGCGGGTTGCAACCGCCGCAGCTGATAAGCCCAATCGGCCGCGCGCACCCGCCGCAAGTTGCCCGCCGCATCGTCGCGCCGGATATCAAGCGCGGAAAAGTCGCGCCAGATGGTCGGATAGCCGACCTTGAAGCTGAACCGCGCCAGCTTCGCCTGGGCCTCGGCCCGCGTCGCCTCGTCCATCCACGTCGCCTCGGCCAGCCGTTCGGCAAAGGCCTTGCGCAAATAGGCGATCATCTCTTCCGCCGACACCTTGGTCTTTGCGCTGACATACCGTTCGGTATAAAGCCGCCCGACCTGCTGGCCTAAGGCACTGCTCACCAGGTGCAGCGCCACCTCCTCCCGCTTCGGCGGCGTCTTGGCATTCGACAACGTCTTGCCGTAAAACTCCCAGCTGGCTTGCCGGAAACCCTCGGGCATGACATCCATCTGGTTCTGCAGCCAATGGAACGCCAAATAAGACGTCCAATCCTCGACCGGCGTCTCGGCAAACAGCCTGGCCTGAAGCTGCACCGCCGTGTCAGTGCCCAGCACGATATCCCTCACCCCCGATACACCCCGAGCCGCCAGGAACGCCCGCCACGGGAAACCAGGCGCATAGGTGGTCAGCTCGTCGACCGTCATCGGATGGTAGTTGGCCTTGCGGTCGCGAAGTTTGTCGAACGGCCATAGATTGCCGGCGATTTTAGTCTCCAGCGCCAGCACCTGTTCGGCCCGCCCCGCCGGACGATCCACCCCGGCGTTTTCGAACAGCCCGGCAATATAGGCCTTGTAGGCCTCCCGCGTCGCCGGATAGGTGCCGTCCGTCCGCGCATAGTCGCCGGGGTTCCAAAAGCCCAGCATGGGCTGGTTTTGATTCTGCTGATCGAGGTGGACGCGCCACTGCCCGTCGGCCGGAAAGATATTGATGGCGACGATCGTACTTGACGTCGGGTCGGCCATCCACCTGGCGATCTCCTCCGGCGTCCGGATAGCCAGGATCCCTTTGAGATCGCCCCTGACGCCGCCAAGCCCGCGCTGCTCGATGCTGGCCGTATCCAGGAAGCTGGCATATGCGTCGCCGACCTCCTGACCCGCGCTGCCACGCGGCGCCCGGCTCGTCAGACTGTCCTCCAGCACGCGCCTGATCTGCGCATCGACCGTCGCCCCCAATAGGCTGGTCTGCCCATAGTCCCAATAACCGTCAGGTATCGGCGTCGCGGCCACCCACCCTCCGTCGACATAGGTGAAAAAATCGTCGCCCGGCCTTACGGTCCGACTCACGTGCTTGACGTCGATGCCCTGGGGCCCGAACTCGCCGGTCACCACCGCTTGACCAGCCGGACGCGGTGCCTCCGCGCGCCCTCCTCCGGCAAAAACCATCGGCAATAAGGCCATGACCAGCCAAGGAGTCCTGAACCGCACCTGCAACCTCCGTTATGCCATTTGGCACATGCCTCTTCAAATACGATAAGCTTCGTACATTGTCAACGAAGGCCTTCGTAAACGTCGGTGCGGCTTGCCAAATCACGGTGACTACCTATAACCGTTACCGCCTGAACCGGAGCACTCCGTCATGTCACTGACCCTTTTCGCCCACCCGTTCGCCTCCTATTGCTGGAAGGCAAGCATCGCGCTGTATGAGAACGCCACCCCATTCACCTTCCACGAAATCGACCTCGGCGACCCGGCCTCCGCCGCCGAACTGGAACGCCTGTGGCCGTTCAAGAAGTTCCCGGTCCTGACCGACGGTGACGCCACCGTCATCGAATCCACCGTCATCGTCGAATATCTCGACCTGCACTATCCGGGCCCGGCGCGTCTGATCCCGGCAGACGCGAAGGCAGCCCTCGATATCCGTTTCCTTGATCGCTTCTTCGACAACTATGTCCAAACCCCCATGCAGGCCATCGTCGCCGACACATTGTACGGCACCCTCAATACCACCGCCGTCGCACGCTGGCGCAGCGAACTCGACCAGGCCTATGCCTGGCTGGAAGAGCATATAGCGAACCGTCCCTGGGCCGCCGGCGACGCCTTCACCCTGGCCGACTGCTCAGCGGCGCCGGCTCTCTTCTATGCCGACTGGACGCATCCCGTCGCGGAAACCTTCCCCAATGTCCGCGCCTACCGCGCCCGCCTGAACGCCCGCCCTTCGGTCGCCCGCACCATCGACGAAGCTCGCCCCTACCGCCACTTCTTCCCGCTCGGCGCCCCCGACCGCGACTGAGTGCTACTTTTCCAACGCTACCGGCACCAGCGACAACACCAGCAACCCGGCCATCGCCCAGTTGAATAACCGCAGCGCCTTGGGCGTCTTCAAAAGCCGCGACGCCCCAACCCCAAGCAGGGTCCACAAGGCCACGCACGGAAAGGCAATCGCGCTGAAAATCACGCCCAGCAAAGCCGTCGACAACAACATGCTGCGATAATCGCCGGGTACCGTATAGGCGACCAAAGCCCCGGCAGCGATAATCCACGCCTTCGGATTGATCCACTGAAACAAGGCCGCCTGCAGGAAGGTCAGCGGCTTGCCACGAACCTCGCCGGCCTCGTCAACCGCGGGCTTAGCCATGGCGATATGCCAGGCCAGCCACAGGAGATAGGCGATCCCGATCCATTTCAACGCCAGATGCACAACGGGAATCGTAATGACCGTCAAACCGACGCTGCCGATGACCAGAAGCATGACCGGAAACCCGGCGCAAATCCCCAGCAGATGCGGCACAGTGGCGCGAAAGCCGTAATTGGCTCCCGACGCCGTCACCATGGTATTGTTCGGTCCCGGCGTCGCCGTCATGGCCACCGCGAAGGCCGCGGCGGAGGCAAACCAGGCCCAATCCATATCTACTGCGTCGCGCCGGCGCCTGCCGCCACGGCCGCCCCGCCCCACTGATAGCCGGGTTCATAGGGCGCGCCCTTGACCTCCAGCGCGTAGAGGCCGTTATAACCGCAAAGCCCCCGGGCGCCATTCGTATAGACTGCCGGCCGGACCGCCGCCGCCGGCTGACCCGCCAGCCAGGTTTTTACGACATCGAGCGACAGGTCGGGCCCCAGGTCAGCCGCACCCAGGTCGAACGCCCCGGCATAGACCACCTCGCCGGCCTTGATCTCGAACGACGGGGAGCCCAGGCAGAAGCCGAGGATCGGCGCCGCGCCCATGGACGAAATCCGCCAATGCCCGGGTGGTACGGCAAAGGCCAAAAAGTTGCCTTCCTTCTTGGCGGCCAATGTGCCGACCATCAGGTTCAGAGCATCCGGAGCGTGGTCCACCGTCGAGGGAAATGTATCCTTGTCCGCGCCCATACGCATCAACGAGATGCCGATGCCATTCTTACCGCTCAGCCCCTTGAGGTCGACGATGATCACACCGGTTTCGGGAATAGCCGATGCGATTTGATCCGGCTTCAATCCGCGCGTCGGCCATTTCGGGTCGAGCTTTGGCGGCTTGATCTTCGCCGGCTCCGGCAAGGTAATCTTGGCCAAGGGCGATGCGGTCGCGGCCTTCAGGCTCAGCAGGCCGTTATTGGTGTGGTCCGGGCGGATGGCGTATCGCGTCACGGCCGCGTTCGCCGCATCGTTGCCCCAGACGCGTACGACATCACCGTGCGGCTGATCGGCGCCGACCCACGGCGCCAAGTGACTGGCCAGGGCAGCGGGCTCCAACTTGGACAGCGCCTCGCCCTCCGCGTCGGGCAGATGCACGACCCGCCATCCCCGCACCACCATGCAGTTTTCCAAGCTGGCGCCGAAAGCCCCGCGGTTGGACGCGTCGGCCAGGAGTTCCGGGAGAATCCCGGTCATGAACTTAACCTGGGAATCGAACGATCGAACCTTCAGCGCCTCCGTCGAACAGGCAACGACGGCACTATCGTGATCGGCCGCCGTGGCGCCGGGGCGGTTATAATAACTGTAGCCCAAGGTCATGTGCGACAGATTGGGCAATTCAGCTTGGGATACCGCTGGCGCCGCCATCGCCAAAATAGCCGCCGTCACAGCAAGCTTCACGTCGACAGCCGGTTGTTTCTTCACATTGCGCATGGAACCCCCTAAAAATAACGCCGAATCCGACGTAACACCGTCGCGTTCAAACGTAAAGTTTTCACGCCACCCCGCGGTCCATCGCGGGCGGGAGGATCAACAGATGATCCATCTCGCGGTTCCGGCATTTATCGGCAAAGGCCATGCCGAGATCGACATTGGCCTTAAACGCCTCGAACTGGTCCTTGTCGAGCCGGTAATATTCCTCATAACTGATCACTTGGTTGCTCACCGGAATGGACAGATAATGTTGCCCGCTATGGGTTTCTATGCCCAGGGCAAACCAGTGCTTCTTGAAAACGACCAGATCGCGGAATTTCATATCCACTGTCGAATAGCTGATGCCTTTCGGCGACTTGCCGTACTTATTGCGCCCCTGGGTTCCGTCGATAAAGCCGCATTCGATCACGGTCCACGCCCAGCCGACATAGGGAATGAGCAGAATGAACCACATCCAGCCCGATCGGTTGCGATCATGCCAGCGCTTGGTGGTCAGGCAGATGTTCATCCCGGCATACAGGGCAATGAACACCCACATCGCGCAAACTTCCAGATAGGCGCGATGATCCGGATCGACCGGCACCTGAGACAGCGCCATGACGACCGGAACGAACAGAATCGCCAGCACGATCGTCTTGCCGATCATCCACACCCAATAGTCCCGCCGGCGAATACGCCCGGCGGTACCGAACAACATCTGTGTCCAGGACATCCTACCCCCTAATATTACCCGATGTCATGAGATGCAGGGATTTCGTCCCTGTCAATCCCCGTCGCCCCAAGGGCGATCTAGAATGGGACGCAGAGGTGATCGCCCGAACGTAAATTTGCCGCCGCCACCGTCCTCAACTCGGCTTAATAGGCTCCAAGTTTCTTGCCCCGTGCAAAGTCGGCATCAGCCTTCTCCTTGTCGCCCTTGCCCTGATAGGCGAAGGCCCGGACAACGAAGGCAGCGCCGTCGTTCGGGCTGAGGCGGATCGCCATGTCGATGTCGGCCAGCGCCTTGTCGAATTCTCCCATGCGCACATAGACAAAGCCACGATTACGCAGGGTTTGCGCGTCGTCCGGCCTAATGGCTATCGACTGGTTATAGTCGGCGATGGCAGCAGCGAAGTTGTCATGTTGAGCATGTATGCCGGCACGGCCGAAATAGGCAACGGCATCCTCCGGATCCAGCTGCAGGGCATGTTCGAAGTCTGCGGCCGCCAGATCAAGGTCGCCATGGTCGTTATAGGCCAGGCCGCGCACAGTGAAGACATGCGGCACACCGGGATTGAGTTTGATGGCCCGATTGGCGTCGTCGATAGCGTCCTTGAGATTCAGCATGGAAATATGAACGCCGCAACGAATGGTGAGCGTCACGGCATTGTCGCCATCCAGTGCAATCGCCTGATCCAGATCCTGCAAAGCCTGATCATTTTGGCCCAGCTTATAATAGAGGCTGCCGCGATTCGCTAAGGCATCCGCATTACCCGGATCAAGCCGAATAGCCTCGCTGAAATCCCGGATGGCGTCGTCGACGTCGTTCCGGCTCAGACGGTCACGGCCGCGACGCACTAGGTCTGCGGAAGACGGTTCCGCCGTAGCCAAGGACTCGCGGTTCATAGGGGACACCTCCGCCCCTGCCGGTAAACCGACGGCCGCAAAAAGAGTCGCCAGGACGACTCCTGGCCATATCAATACGCCCATGACGTCGCCCCCTCCCTGTTTTCCCCTATTTGAACCACACCAACGGCACAGCCTCCGCCATGGCCGCGTCACCGGCGGCACTCGGATGCAGGTGATCCCCCGAATCGTAATCCGGCCGCAGGAAACCCGGCCGCGCCGGATCGTCCAGAGCCTTGTCGAAATCGACATAGCCGTCGAACGCCTTGGTCGTCCGGATCCACGCATTGACCGCCTGGCGCTGGACCTCCTTGTCGTCAGTATAATAGCCCTTGAACACCGTATCCTTGAACGGAGTCATGGTGGCGATATAGATCCTGATATTGTGCTCATGGGCCCGCGCCGCCAACTGGCTCAACCCCGCCTCCATCTGCTCCGGCGGCGTCAGCTCGCTCAGCGGCGCATCGCCTCCGGCATGGCCGATATCGTTGATACCGATCAGTACGATCACCGCCTTGACATTGGGTTGCGCCAGGACGTCGCTGTCGAAGCGCGCCAAACCGCCAATGCCGAACGGAGCCCAGGTCCCGTGATGCAGCAGGCGGTTGCCGCTGATCCCGGCATTGGTGACGCTGAGCTTGATGCCCGCCTTGGCGAACCGGCCATAGAGATGATCCGGCCAGGTACGGTTGAGATCGTGCGCCGGCCCGGCGCCGTCGGTGATCGAATCGCCAAACGTCACCACCGTTCCCGCGGCCGTCCTGCCCGCCACCTCGACCTCGGTCAGCCACGGCACCCAATCGCTGTTGCCGGGCGCCGCGACCGGCGTAATCGTCTCGCTCAGCGTCGCATCGCCGGCAGCAAAATAGACGGCGTTGCGTTGCTGAATATGGACAGTCGAGATGGCAGCCGGCCCCTTGGCGTAGAGACTGACGACCAGGTCGCTTTGCGGCGCCACGGCAAACGCCACCGGATCGCTCAAGGCATAGGCGCCGGCCGGGATAATGATGCCGGCCTTGCCCCCAAACGTCACGGCGGCATTCGTCCCGGGCATGACATTGCCGCCATTCGCCCGGTCACCCACCCCCGCGCCGTCGATCTGCAAAGGCGCCTTGCCATAGGCATTGGACACCTTCAACCTGACCAACTTGCCGCCGGCCGTGGTGTGCACGACCTGCCGCACGGTCCCGTCCTGCAACATGGCCGGCGCATCGGCGACCGGTTCCGGCGGCGCGAACCAGGTCGGCACCCAGGTCGCTTTATCTGTGGCGAAAGCGGGCGTCGCCATCATCAGGGCGGCAACGGTGACAAGTAAAATCCGGCGCATGACAATCCTCTCGGTGTTTTGCCGCAGCCTAGCGATTTCCACGCGCCCGGGATAGCCCTTTTGCCTTTCGCACGCTGCGGTGTTATGGCTGGAGTCGGGGCTGAGGCATCCGGGGGGATTTCATGACACGTGGCCGTATGACGGCACCACTTAATCCGGCTTTGGCATGCGCGCCAAAGCCCGTTATCGCGTGGCTGCAACAACCGGTTCCGGAGTTCACCCCGACCGCAACCTAAGTCAACACAATAACCGCAAAGTAGAAACGTTCATGAAGTTTGTAAAATTCGCCGCCGCGTCGGCCCTGATCCTGATGCTCGCCGGCTGCGCCGATACCATCCATAAGCCGGTTGCCCTGACCGCCCTGTCCGCCGATCGCTTGGCGACCATTCACATTTCGAAGGTCACTGCCGACGCAGAAAAGGGTCTCAAGGTAACCCAGGACGACCTGAATCCCGTCTGCGCCAAGGTTCGCAGCTATATCATTCAGGGCAGCCCCGGCGTCTTCGTCGACGGCGCGAGCGGCGACGCCCTGGTGCTGAAGATGCACTTCACGCGTTTTGACCACGGCAGCGCGATTGCACGCTTTATTCTGATCGGCCTCGGTCAAATCCATATCGACGCCGACGTGACGCTTGAACAGCCCGATGGCACAGTCGTCGCGAAGTACAAGGTCAAGAAGACCTTTGCCTGGGGCGGCATGATCGGCGGCACCACCAGCTTCGAAGACGTCGAAGAAGGCTTTGCCAAGTCCGTCGCCGAAGTCGTCAAGACCCCGGCCGCCTAAGGTGTGATGATTTAGATTCAGTAGCCACAAATGTCCCCTCGCCCCGTTTCTTTACGGGGAGAGGGTGACAGGCTTTAGCCTGTCGGGTGAGGGGCCGCCGACGAAAACAAGATTTACCGTGCTGGTCTTATGATTTCGATTGAATCTGAAGACGTCTCGCTATGACGTATCTACCGCACGCCCAGTTGACCTCATTGCGTGAGGAAGGCCCACAATCGGGAGCGGATTGCATCTTTCGAAATGCGCTCACTCCGACTGTCATCTCGGCCCCGAATCCAGGAAAAATCAATTCCCTTGGAAAACAATATCTCGACGACATCACCACGATAGTTGATGACTTCAATGAAGCCGTCGCTGACTCCGACCAGATCGTCCACCTCTCCCAGAACCTGATCGAATCGCGAAAAAACGTAACCGTCGCGGGTGCCGCCCTTTGTTTTCCCATTGTCGAACCGCAGGGCGATTTTCGGCGTCAGTTCACGATCCCAACGAGACGTCGCGACAATGTTCCTGCGCAACCTGACAAACTCTTCCGGTGTCTCGGTGCCCGAAAACTCCGAATTGAAGATCGGGATACAAAGTGTCGTCATGTCTCGATCCGAATCGAGCCTGCCCTTTAGTTCGGCGTGGTATTGAAAAGGCACAAAAAGTACGTGCGAAAAGCCGTAAGAGTTTTGCGCAAGCTCAACCTTCGTTAAACTGGACACACCTTTGCAAGCGTTCGCCGTCAACACAAGGCCGGCAAAATCGTCATCGATCCTGTTTTCCGAAACGACAAACGGATGATAACCCGGCGGATCGCAGATCATGAAATAGGTATAGTAGGTCGTTTCCGGCAGTTCGTCCGCGCACCTCACGAAACCGTCGCCGATCTCGTCGACCGGATAAAAATTATCCCTCAATTTCGAAATCGTGATCATCTCGTCCTCAAACTCGACAATGTCCTGCCTTCAAGTGCGCACATCCTACCCCAACGCCTTCCTCAGCACCTTAAGCTCCAGTGGTGGCACCACAACAATGGGAAACGGCCGCATCTCCCCCGTCGCCACGTAGCCGCGCCGCTCATAATAGGCGATCAGCTCCGGACGCCGGCTGACAACCGTCATCTCCATCGCCACGGCCCCGAACCGCACCCCCGCCTGCTGCTCGGCAAATGCGATCATCTGCTTGCCAAGCCCCGAAGCCTGCAAGCCGGGATCGACCGCCAGCAGCCCAAGATAGGCCAGGCCATCGCCCTTGCTCGATACCTGCACGCAGCCGATGATCCGGCCGCCCTGCTCAGCGACGAAGATCTCTTCCTCGGCGCTCTCGATAAGCCCCTGCAAGGTCGCCGGATCGGTGCGCGGCCCTTCGATCATATCGGCTTCGTGGGTCCACCCGGCGCGCGCCGTCTCGCCGCGATAGGCGCTTTCGACCAGGGCGTGGAGACGCGCGATATCCGCGACCGTTGCTGAGCGTTTGATGATATATTCAGGTGTCATGCTCCGCCTCTAACGGCTGACAACACCCCTGTAAACCGCCGGCTCTTGAACAAATGCGGAAAAAGCCGGATACGGACAAGCTGGCAGGGCATAGGGCTCGTCATATCGGGGAAGAACGCCATGACAATGCAAACCGGTCTTCTCGACACCGCTGCATCGGATGCCGGCCTGATCGCCGCGCTGCAAAGCGAAAACCTGCCGACATCGGACTGGGGCGCAGAACCAGACCTTTTGGCGTCTGGAACGCAGCGGCGTCGTTCATGGCTATGTCGGAATCGAAGCCTACGGCCGCTACGGCCTGCTGCGATCTCTGGTGGTATGCCCGCCATGGCGCGGCCATGGCGTCGGCGCGGACCTGGTGTGGGCCGCCACCATCAAGGCGAAAGAACTCGGCATCGACGAACTCTGGATCCTGACCAACACGGCCAAAAACTTCTTCACCCACCTGGCCTGGCAGGTACGCGATCGCGCTAATGCGCCGCAAGCGATTGCAGCCTCGGAGGAATTCGCCAGCCTGTGTCCGGCAAGCGCGACATGCATGTCGTTCAGTGGCCATTCCCTCAGATAGACATGGCGAGGGCACAGTCATGTCAACCATATTGATAAATTTGGGTGCGGAGCATGACGAAACACTTTTGATCGCGCTCAATAAAGCACTGAAGACATTGAAAGCCAAACGCGTCGGCGACGGGTTTGGAATTGGAGGTTCTCAGGAAATCAACAATGGCGTGTTCGCGCTATTTGGAGAAACAATTACGATAGAAAGCGAGACCTATGTAGGCATCACCGTAAACGGCAGTGAGCGAGTGCTTAAATTTCTGTGTGAGGCGGTTGATTTGTTTAGGTAATATCTAAAAAAGCAAATGGCGTTGTACGTTTCTCTGCGGGTCATCATCGGCTATTTAAACGTCGCTTCCAGCGTGAAATAACCTGTCGGCTCCAACAACACCGGCCAAAGCCTGACGGACAGGACTCGTCAAGCCGCCTCGATAACGACTCCAGGCGGCAAGACGCCCTCCGCTAAATGGGTGGAAACGGGTGGACCGGCGACAACAGCGGGCGATAACGACCCAGCAGTGACCGCCCATGCCTCGCTAAATGGGTGGAAATGGGTGAACCGGCGGCAATAGCGGGCGATAAAAACCCGGCCGTGACCGTCCGCGCCTCCCCATGTCCCGTAAAATCCACGATTTCTAGCCGAATCGAACGCCCTTAACGGCGTCCGAAGGGGCCAGGAAGGTCTGCGAACCGCCAGATAAGTGGGTCTTAAGGCTGGTTTCCCCTGTCATAAGCGAGCGGTTACAGTCTGGATCTAAGGCGCGACAGCCCGCCTGCCCTCGGCGTCGATCATCACCTGACCGTCCTCCTTGAGAAATGGTCCGGCCGGCCATGTCTCGAGCACATCCAGAACCAATTCGCTCGGACGGCACAGCTTGGTTCCCTTCGGGGTCACGACGAACGGACGGTTGACCAGAACCGGTTCCTCGAGCATGGCGGCCAGCAACTGATCATCACTAACTCCCGCTTCCAGCAGGCCCAGCTCTTTGGCCGGCGACTTGGTTTCGCGCAAGGCCTCCCGTGGCGTTAAACCGGCATCGGCAAACAGTTTCAACAATTGATCCCGTGTCCACCCAGTCTTCATATACTCGACAACAACCGGCGTAAAACCTGCGGCTTCGATGACCGCCAAAACATTGCGCGACGTGCCGCATTCGGGATTATGGTAGATGGTAACGGTCATAATTCGGCACTCGGGTTGATGGCTTTGGCGGTCTTATCTTCCGTCAGCAGCCAGGTAAAGACGGTAACACCGGCCACAGCACCGGCGCATTGCGCCGCGATAAACATCGGCACCGACGAAGGCGCTATCCCTGCAAACGTATCGGACAGGCTGCGCGCCAGGGTCACGGCCGGATTGGCGAACGAAGTCGAGGCGGTGAACCAATAGGCCGAGGTGATATAAAGCCCGACAGCGATCGGCGTAAACTCAGGTCTAAAGCGGATACAGCCGAAGATCGTCGCCATCAGGCCGAACGTCGCCACGCCCTCCGAAAACGCCAGGGACGGGCCGTCAAGCAGCTTGGCCGACACCTGGAAGATCGCCTGGCCGAACATCTCGTGCGCGGCCCAGACCCCGGCCACCGCGCCGGCGACCTGAGCAGCGACATAGCCCAGGGCGAGCCAGACCCCGATATCGCGGCGGGCGGCGAAGGCTAGGGTGACCACCGGATTGAAATGTGCCCCCGAAATCGGACCGAATATAGTGATCAGCACGACTAGGCCGGCGCCCGTGGCAAGCGTATTACCCAGTAAGGCGATGGCCGTATTACCGCCCGCCAGGGTCTCGCCCATGATGCCCGAGCCGATGACAATGGCCAGCAGGAGAGCCGTACCGAGACCTTCGGCGAACAATTTACGTGCGGTCGAAAACATCTGGCCCTACTTCAACAACAACATGCGATATTATCGATAACCGGCTGACAAAGCTCTGCACGCCCGCCGCAGCAGTCCTTCATCAGGAACTGCAGCAGGCCCTTCATCCCGTCCATGTCAGCGAAATAACGCACCGCCCGCCCTTCCCGCACATGTCGGATCAGACCCGCATGGGTCAGTACCGACAAATTGGCCGACATGGTATTCTGCCTGACACCCAGGGCTTCACCGATATCGCCGGCTAACATACCGTCCGGTCCGGTCCTGACCAGCAGACGAAAGGCGTCGAGCCGCGTCTCCTGGCTAAGCGCCGCGAAGGCCTCAAGGGACTGTTTCTTTTCCATACATCATGATTACATGATATATGGATATCCTGCAATCCGAATATCGTCACCGCCCATGGACGACGGCAATATAATGCCACATACGCGGTAATTTCGCACTTACATGGCCACTCATTCGCGGCGGGAAAAATTGAAATAATTCAATGATCGCATCCGCGAATGAGTACCTTGTCTACTCATTCGCGCCACGATGCGCTATTGCGGGCCGGTGTCCGCAGTTTTGCCGCCGCCGGCCATGACGCGCTGGTCCTTGGCGCCGGTATAGCTCCCGGGCTTGGGCAAGTCGTCGTCACGATCGCTGGTCGTCGGTACATGATTGACGCGTTTCCAATAATCGCTGTTCCCGGCCGCCTGGGTATAGCGCGCATTGGCGTCCTTCTTCGCCACTGCTTTCTGGAAGTCGGCATCGGGCTTCAATCCCGTCGGCTTCATGCCCGTCAGGGACGCCATATTGCAGTTGGCCGGAATCGGCTTGCCGGCCGTCTGCTGCGCCACGCAATAGTCGTGGTTCTGCATGGCCTGGGTCAACTGCCCGCGGCCGTTCAGCCCAACGCCGTTGGCGCCGCCCGGCAGGCCTTGCGCCTGCATGGCCCCCAGCCGCCCGCCCGGCGTTCCCGGCGCCTGGGCCGAAGGTTTAGGCGCCAGTCCGGACGACGGCACCGCCTGCAAGGCCGGTACATCGACCGCCTGGACTTCGTGCAGATTGAGATTGTTGACGTTCGACACCGCGTCTTCCGCCTTCTTTTTCAGGACGACAGGCGCCTCTTTCTTGACCTTGATATTGGGCACGGGCGCCGGCGCCGGAACCGGCACGGGTTGCGGCGGCGCGACGGGAGCCACGACCGGCACAGGCTTGTCCTGGGGTACGACAACGGCCGGCGCGGGCGTCGGCTGGATGACCGGTTGCGGTGCCGCTGCCTGGGGTGACGGCGCCGGTTCGGCCTGCTGTTGCTGGGGTTGCGGCTGTACCTCGGTTTCCGGCTTCGGCACGGGCTGCTCGATCGGCACGACCGGCGGCTCGGGTGGTGGTGGCGTCCACAGTTCGATCGGTATCGGCAGATCCTCCTCGACCATCTCGCGGACATTCCATTGATCGGAACGGGTATTGATCAGCATCCACAAAAAGCCAAGGTGCAGCAGGAGGACGATCACCACCGCGCCGGCCAGCCGCGCCCGTTTGTCCGTCGAGCGGGTCAACCGGTAACTGGCGTGCTCCATGGCGAGATTCATCTCGTCAAGGGCAACATACATCCGGTTGCGGTTGGTCGCCATAATACCCAGTCCTCAGTCGTTACGCCCCCGCGAAATCCTGATCCACAAACCCCTCACCACAGAATCTGGACGCTACTGTGTCCGCTTTGCCCACCCTTGTCAAAACAGTCTTGTCAAAACAGTCATATCAAAACAGTCCTGCTGACAAAACCTGGCCTTGAGCGCGCTACCGTCAAAAACCGATACCTATTGCGCTGCAAAATGATTAATGTTGCCAAAATGTTCTTGCGCGGGACTGGCAAATCGAGGCAAAGCGTCTATATAATCCCCTTTGCTATGTTTAAGGAAATGGCGCGTATGGCGAAGCACTTCGATCAGGATTTCATCAAGGTCCGCGGCGCCCGCGAACATAACCTGAAAGGCGTCGACGTCGATATCCCGCGCGGCCAACTGGTCGTCCTGACGGGGCTATCCGGCTCCGGCAAATCCTCGCTCGCCTTCGACACCATCTATGCCGAAGGCCAACGCCGTTACGTCGAATCCCTGTCGGCCTATGCCCGGCAATTCCTCGAACTGATGTCCAAGCCCGATGTCGACCTGATCGAAGGCCTGTCACCGGCTATTTCCATCGAACAAAAGACGACCTCGAAAAACCCTCGTTCGACCGTCGGCACGGTCACCGAAATCCACGACTATATGCGCCTGTTGTGGGCACGCGTCGGCGTCCCCTACTCGCCCGCCACCGGCCTGCCCATCGAATCCCAGACCATTTCGCAAATGGTCGACAAGATCATGGCCCTGCCCGAAGGCACCCGCCTGCTCTTGCTAGCGCCCTTCGTGCGCGGCCGCAAGGGCGAGTACCGCAAGGAAATCGCCGACCTGCAACGCCAGGGCTTCCAGCGCCTCAAGGTCAACGGCGAATACTATGCCATTGAAGACGCCCCGAAACTCGACAAGAAGTTCAAGCACGATATCGATGTCGTCATCGACCGCGTCGTCGTCAAAACGGGCCTGATGGCGCGCCTCGCCGACTCGCTCGAAACCGCCCTGCGCCTGGCCGACGGCCTTGCCATCGCCGAATTTGCCGATATCCCCGAGGGCGAGACTGAACCCAAACGCATCATCTTTTCGGAAAAATTCGCCTGTCCGGTCTCAGGCTTCACCATTGCTGAGATCGAACCGCGCCTCTTTTCCTTCAACAATCCCTTCGGCGCCTGCCCGGCCTGCGATGGCCTGGGCGTCAAACTGACCTTCGACCGCGACATCATCGTCCCCGATCCGAAACTGTCGCTCAAGGCCGGCGCTATCGCCCCGTGGTCGAAAGGCCCTTCGCCGCTCTACGCCCAGACCCTGCAAAGCCTGAGCCTTCATTACGGTTTCTCGATGGATGCCAAGTGGAGTGCCCTGACCGAGGACGTGCAAAACGTTATCCTGCAGGGCTCCGGCGCCCAGAAGATCAAGTTCACCTATGAAGACGGTTCGCGCCGCTACGACGTCACCAAGGTCTTCGAAGGCGTCATCCCGAACATGGAACGGCGCTGGCGCGAAACCGACTCGTCGTGGGTGCGCGAAGACCTGGCGCGTTATCAATCGGAAACGCCGTGCGAGGCCTGCAACGGTGCCCGCCTGAAGCCCGAGGCCTTGGCGGTCAAGATCGACGCCATGAACATCTCGGAGATTTCCGGCCTGTCGATCCGCAAGGCGCATCAATGGTTCACCGACGTCGAAGATCGCCTGACGCCGAAGCAGATGGACATCGCCCGTCGTATCCTCAAGGAAATCAAGGACCGCCTGCGCTTCCTCAACGATGTCGGCCTCGACTATCTCAACATGTCGCGCAATTCCGGCACCCTGTCAGGCGGCGAATCCCAGCGTATCCGCCTGGCCTCGCAAATCGGTTCCGGCCTGACCGGCGTCCTCTATGTCCTCGATGAGCCCTCCATCGGCCTGCACCAGCGCGACAACGACCGCTTGCTGATCAGCCTGAAAGGCCTGCGCGACCTCGGCAATAGCGTGCTGGTCGTCGAGCACGACGAAGACGCCATCCTCCAGGCCGACTATGTCATCGACATGGGCCCGGCCGCCGGCATCCATGGCGGCGAGATCATCGCGCAAGGCACCCCCGCCGACATCAAGGCCGAGCCCCGCTCGCTGACCGGACAATACCTCACGGGCAAGCGTGAAATCCCGGTGCCGCGCGACCGCCGCCCGATCGACAAGAAGAAGATGTTGAAGGTCATCGGCGCCCGCGGCAACAACCTGAAAAACGTCACCGGCGAAATCCCGGTCGGTGTCATGACCTGCATCACCGGCGTCTCCGGCGGCGGCAAGTCGACTTTCACCTTGGAGACCCTGTACAAGGCGGCCGCCCGCCGGCTCAACAACGCCTCGGCCCATCCGGCGGCGCACGACAAGATCGAGGGCCTGGAATTCTTTGACAAGATCGTCGAGATCGACCAGTCCCCTATCGGCCGCACGCCGCGTTCCAACCCCGCCACCTATACCGGCGCCTTCGGTCCCATCCGCGACTGGTATGCCGGCCTGCCCGAAGCCAAGGCGCGCGGCTACGGCCCGGGCCGCTTCTCATTCAACGTCAAGGGCGGGCGCTGCGAAGCCTGTTCCGGCGACGGCTTGATCAAGATCGAGATGCACTTCTTGCCCGACGTCTACGTCACCTGCGATGTCTGCAAGGGCAAGCGTTACAACCGCGAAACCCTCGACATCTCCTTCAAGGGCTATTCGATTGCCGACGTGCTCGACATGACCGTCGAAGAAGGCGCCGACATTTTCAAGGCGGTGCCGACGATCCGCGACAAGCTGGAAACCCTGAAGCGCGTCGGCCTCGGCTATATCAAGATCGGCCAGCAGGCGACCACCCTGTCGGGCGGCGAGGCCCAAAGAGTCAAGCTCAGCAAGGAATTGTCGAAGCGCGCCACCGGCAAGACCTTGTATATCCTCGACGAACCGACGACCGGCCTGCATTTCGAAGATACCCGCAAACTGTTGGAAGTGCTCCACGAACTGACCGACAACGGCAATACGACCATCGTTATCGAGCACAATCTCGACGTCATCAAGACGGCCGACTGGATTCTCGACTTCGGTCCGGAAGGCGGCGACGGCGGCGGCGAAATCGTCGCCAAGGGCACCCCGGAACAGGTCGCTGCCAATGCCAATTCCTGGACCGGCCGCTATCTCAAGGACATGCTGGCTAAACACCGCCAACGTCATCTCGAACCGGCTGAATAGACCCATTTTCGCTTACGGGGCGACTCGCGCTTAATCTCCGTTAACCATTTTTCGCCATGGTAACGGCATGAAAAGCCTGAGTCGCCTCCCCTTTGCCGTCGCCATGAGCCTGTTGGCCCTGGTTGCCTGCTCGCCGAAAAAGCAGGCGCACCATGAGGCCGATACGCCGTCTGGCCCACCGGTCAGCAAATGGACCTATGATGGCGCCACTGGCCCCGAACATTGGGCGCAGCTTGGCGGAGACGCAGGCGTTTGCGGCACCGGCCAGCGCCAGTCGCCAGTCGACATACCGGGCAACCCCAAACCCCAGCACGGCAAGGTCGTGCTCAACTACAATTCCGTCATGGCGACCATCCAGAATACCGGCAAAACCGTTCGCGTCGTGCCCCAGGACGGCGGCGATATCGAGGTCGACGGCAGTCCTTACGCCTTGAAATATATCGAGTTCCACAGCCCGAGCGAAAACAGCATCAACGGCCACCGCTCGACGCTCGAAGCCCAGTTCTTCCATGAGGACGCCAAGGGCAACAAGCTGGTCACCTCGGTCATGTACGACGTCGGCGTCGCCGATCCCATGCTGGGATCGCTCTGGACCTACTTGCCGTCCGATCCCGGCCAGCCCCTGCCCCTGTCCGACCTGCTGATCAACGCCCAGGATCTGCAGCCGGGCATCGAGGACTTTTACGTCTATTCAGGTTCTCTCACCACGCCGCCATGCACCGAAGGCGTCACCTGGATGGTCTATTCGGCCCCGATGAGCATTAGCGCCGAACAGGCCGATGCCTTCGAGCGCCTGATCGGACCCAATGCCCGCCCGCTCCAGCAGGTCCAGGGGCGCGACTTCATCCACCTGTCGGGCAGCTAAAAAATCCCATCGATCTGAAGCTGGTCGGTCTTGCCGGTCAGCCGGCTATAGGCCGCCACCGGCGCGCCATAGAGGATGGCTGAGATCAGCGGCGATACGATGAAGTGCGTCAGGATCAGGTTCAGCGTATTGGCCGGCGTCAGAAACGCCGTCAGATTGGCCAGATCCGGTGGGGTGATATCGCCGAACAGCAAGGTCAATATGGCCTCCGTCACCTGGGCACACAGGATTTCGACCACGATCGCCAAAACAAAAGCGGTGACGATACCAAAAGCCAATTGGCGAAAATGGCCCCGCGTCAGGCTGAAACTGCCGAAGACATCCAGCCGCCCCGTCGCAAAGCTCTGCGCCACATTGAGCGACAGGCGGACCCGTAGCCAGAAAACAAGACCGGCAGCCGCCATGACCGCCAAGGCGGCAAAGGCCGCCGTGGCCCCGGGCACCGCCCTGAACAGGGCCGCCGGTATGCTGGCAATGACAAAACAGGCAAAGATAATAACGATACTGAAGGCGGTCATGAGGAGATTGACCATGGCCAACCGGACTTCGCTCACCCCGAAATGCAGGAAACCGAGGTGCGCATCGTCCTCCCCCATAACGGCGCGGCAGACGGCGGCGGCAATCACGCCGGCCGTCACGGCTGAGATAACCAGGAAGACCCCAATCCCAGGCATTGCCGATTGCAGAAGCATGGCCAGCAATTCGGGCTGCATCTGAGCATCGGCGATCGACTTGCCCAGGCTTTGCAAGGATGGCCCAGCCAGGGCGACCGCCAACAGGATGGCGACACCATTGCCGAACAGGGTCACCGTCCCCCAAAATGCAATCAGGCGCGGGTTTTGCCGGATCAGGCGAAAACCCTCGAGGCAGAAATTAAGCGGCAAGGCTGTGCTTTGAGCGTCCGACATCCGTTCAGAAGACGTTTTCGGCTTTGGCCTGCAAGCTCCGGCCGGTAAAGCCACGATAGGCCGAAGCCGGCGCACCGGCCATGAGCGCGATCAACAGCGGCGACAGGAAGAAGGCAGAGCTCAGGGTGTAACCGATCATCAATGGATTGCTGTACATGGCGGCGTAGGACGGCTTGCCGCCCATGCCCATCATCTTGCCGAACAGACCAAGCCCGTCCATGCCCAGCACGGCCGTGACGCCAGCGAAGATCGCCCAGAACAGGGCCATGACCAGGCAGCACATGACAAAGGTCACAAGATAACCGGCAAACAGGATCCAGAAGCGGTTTTTGGTGAACTGCCAGGAACCAAACAGGTCGATCTTCTTGGTGGTGAAGCTATGGACCGTATAGAACGACATGCGCACGCCGAACCAGATCAGCGGACACAAAACCAACACCATCACCAGAAGCACCACAATGGCAACGGCGGCTGGCGAGCTTCCGGCACCACCGGTTACAACCGCAGCCAATATCCCGCCCACGATCGAAGCCGCGATGATCGCCACAATATAGAAGACGGCAAAGAGAATAAAGAACAGTAGCATCACGATGATCTGGCGCAATTCGTCGCCGCCGACGCGAAGATAACCAAGTCCGCTGTCCTTGCTGTCGAAGACCGCGCGATACACAGCGCAATTCATGACGGCATAATAGAGCAGGCTTCCAACTATCATCAGGCCGTAACCCGGAAGGAGCTTGCCCATCAGCCCCAGTTGCGCCGTCGCCTCCGCCGTCGTGGTGGCGGTGCCCGGGCTCGCCGTCATCATTTGATCGAGCGTCGGCCCCATCATGGCGACCATCACCCATTGCATGAGGCCGCTGAGCGCCAGGCTAACCAAGCCCCAGAACAGGACCAGGATCGGTTTCTGTCGAATGACGCGAAAGCCTTCGAAGGCGAAATCGATATTCTGATCCATGAGCTTTCCCTGCCATATATCGGCCTATCTTGCCCTGTTCGCTGTGATTTGCCTATAGGCGGAAGAGAAAAAGCCGACCAGCAAGGGCAGGAGCAACATGACATTCAACAACAGCATCACGAGATGAATGCCAAGGCGGACCTGATGTGTGCCCCAGACTAGCGGCAGGAGATGGGACTGACCGACCTGGGGTCCGAACAGGTGCAGGATAACAAACCCAACCGCTGCAAAAGGTAGCAGCAGAACCACCACGCCGATAAACAGCTTGCCGACCTGGCCGGAACTGAGGCCCAGCGCGTTCAACGTGACGATACGGTGTTCGGCGACCGTGGCGGCGTGGACCAGGGTGACTTTCAGCGCGACAAAGACGAACAGCCATACGGCGGCGACGATTGAAGCGATGACGACCCAATCGGCGACGCTTTGATGACGGCATACCATGGCCACCACGGCTTCTCGGCTATTGGCATAACCTGCCGCCAGTCCCGAAGTCTCAAAGGCGACGGCGAAGACGATAAAGGCGGCGATGACGATGACCAGGAAGAAGGCGGCGACCACGATATTGGCGACGAACAGGCGCAGTTCCGCCACACCGACCTGGATACCGCCGAAACCCAGGCCCTCGTCGCGCGCCTTGGATCCGAACAAGGCCAGCCGGTACAGGGCGCCTAGCGCGATCAGCTTGACGATATAAATGGCAATCAGCACGACCAGACCGATCGGTCTGTGAGGATGGAAATGCATGGCGAGATGATGACCGCCCAGGGTCACCACCAGGATCAGAATGAGCGCCAGCCAGGCACCGCCGATGGCCCGCGGCACAAACGCCGCTGCCGCCGCCAGGGCCTTCGTTACCGAAAAAGCCGACTTCGTACTCATAGCACCCCGCTCATTGCATCCGGCCGCAGCCTAACACGTAAATCCACACTAGCCGTGCGGCATTTCAGCCCACGGCGATTTGAGACTCAAATTCATTCCCTTTAAAAGCTTATTTCGCAAAGCCCTTCACATTTTCATGCTGCACTTGCTATAGAGCCACACCATGACAACACAAATACAAAAACCGGTACATGTTATCGGCGGCGGTCTGGCCGGCTCCGAGGCTTGCTGGCAACTGGTTCAAGCCGGCATTCCGGTCGTCCTGCACGAAATGCGCGGTGTCAAGCCGACCAATGCCCACCATACCGACGGCCTGGCCGAGCTGGTATGCTCGAACTCGTTCCGCTCGGACGACTGGCAATTCAATGCCGTCGGCCTCCTGCACGAAGAAATGCGCCGTTCCGGGTCGATCATCCTCGCCTGTGCCGACAAGCACCAGGTGCCCGCCGGCGGCGCCCTCGCCGTCGATCGCGACGGCTTCAGCCAGGCCGTAACCGACACCCTGACCAATCATCCCTTGATGACGATCGTCCGCGAAGAGGTCACCACCCTGGCCGACAAGGACTGGGACAATGTCGTCGTCGCCACCGGCCCCCTGACCTCGGAATCCCTGTCGCAGTTCGTCCTCGATGTCTCCGGCGAAGGCCAGCTCAGCTTCTTCGACGCCATCGCGCCGATTATCCATGCCGAAAGCATCGACATGTCGAAGGCCTGGAAGCAGTCGCGCTACGACAAGGAAGGCCCGGGCGGCGACGCCGCGGCCTATATCAACTGCCCGATGGACAAGGCGCAATACGAGGCCTTTATCGACGCCCTGCTGAACGGCCCCAAAGCCGAGTTCAAGGATTGGGAACACGTACCCTATTTTGACGGCTGCCTGCCGATCGAGGTCATGGCCGAGCGCGGCCGCGAGACCCTGCGTTACGGTCCGATGAAGCCGGTCGGCCTGACCAACCCGCACAATCCGACCGTCAAGGCGCACGCCATTATCCAACTCCGTCAGGACAATGCGCTCGGCACCCTGTTCAATATGGTCGGCTTTCAAACGAAGCTGAAGCATGGCGCTCAGGCCGATGTCTTCCGCATGATCCCGGGTTTGGAAAACGCCCAATTCGCCCGCCTCGGCGGCCTGCATCGCAACACCTTCATCCAGTCGCCCAAGATCCTCGACCGGCAATTGCGCCTGAAATCCTTTCCGGTTGCGCGTTTCGCCGGCCAGATCACCGGCGTCGAAGGCTATGTCGAAAGCGCCGCGATCGGCATGCTCGCCGGGCGTTTCGCCGCCGCCCAGGCCCAGGGCCGCGAGCTAGAAGCCCCGCCGGCAACCACGGCGCTCGGCGCCTTGATCGACCATATCACCATCGGCCATCTCGAAGGCGGCGCCTTCCAGCCGATGAATATCAATTATGGCCTGCTGCCGCCGATGGATGCACCTAAGGCCGATGAAAACGGCCAGAAGATTCCGTTGAAGGAACGCGGCCGCGCCAAGAAGCGATTGATGTCGATCCGCGCCTTGCACGATTTGGAGGCCTGGCTAAATAAGGCCCAAATCTCTGTGTAATCAGCCAAACTCCTTATCCAGGTTACCCACTTTGCGTCTGAAGTCCCTTGCTCTGATTGCCCTGCTGGCCCTCACCGGCTGCGTCACCGAAACCCAAAAGGTTTTCGTCCCCGTCGACATGCCGCCAACGATCAAGCCGAGCTCGTTGACGCCTTTGCCGATCATGCTGTTCAACCAGACCAAGCAGGGCCGCAAGCTGTTCACCCTCGATGCCGAATTCCCCTATTGCGACGCGGCGACCGGTTGGGTCATCGTTGTACCGAAATGGTATGTCACCGACTTCGCCAGCGTCCCGTGGTACGGTCAGGGCATGGTCGACCCGCAAGGGCCGACCGCGCGCGCCGCCATTGTCCATGACTGGCTCTATACCATCGGCGAGCCCGGCAAACGCGACATCGCCGACGCCATCTTCTACCGCGCCATGGTCAAGTTCGGCGTCCAGGACTTACAGGCGCGCACAGCCTACACCGCCGTCCATATCGGCGGCCAGGCTGGCTATGGCCTGTCAGGCGACTGGTCGTTCGTCGATCCGACACGCCAGGACGTCAAACAACCGGCCCCCTTCCCCAAGCCGAAGAGCGGTGTCATCCGCATCATGCCGGGCTGCAAGGGCTTCAACGAGTTGATCGCGTCGGGCTGGCGCGCCTATCCGGAACCGTTGATCAAGATCGCCGTACCACCCCCGGTCATCGAAAAGAAGGGCCCTGGCACCTGGATCAGTGGCTATAATCCGTTCGGTAAAAAGAAAAAGTAACTCCATGAAGACCTTGTGTCTTCATGGCAAGGGCGACCGCCCGCCGCCGCCAAAGCGGCGAGCCTCGCGGCGCTTGAGCGCTAAGAAATTCTTCCGGTCATAAACGACCAGAAGAGTTTGCTGCGCTTGGCTAACGGACCGAGCGGTCTGTTGCGCCACAGGGCCTGAGCCAGGCTTGCTGGCAAGGCCAGAGGCATCAGCTGCATCGGCAGGAGTTTGACGGCTTTTCGGGCTTCACGTAACAGATGGGTCAACTCGGCCTCGCCGGCGTCGCTCAGGCCGCGTTGCGCCTTGATCCGCGCCAGGCCATAAAACCGAACAACATCCGTCAGATCGCCGTCCGTTGCCAGTATCTCGGCCGCCAATCGCGCCACAATCCCCTCACCGCGGTCGACGACGCTTAAGGCGTTTTTGATCGTCATCGGCCCCTTGTCGAGCAAGGGCATCTGACCTTCGATCAGATCGTAAAACGCTTTTGGATCAAGACCACGAGTCTCGATCAGTGTTTGCAGGGCTTCGGTCAGCGGATGATAACGCGGCGTGCGTCCGGCTTCGATCTCTTCGATGGCCTCGTACCACCAACGCAGACGTATCTCTCCCATCAGCGGATCGCTGACCCGTTCAGGGATATCGCGCAAGGTTTCGAGGAAGGCATATAAGGCCAAAACCCCGGCGCGTTTGTCCGCGTCGGGGATAAAGGCGCAGCTTAGGAGGACGTCCTCGTTTTTGGGCAGTAGTTCTGAGGACGTCATAAAAGCCTTAGCCAAACACGGTTTGATACATGGTCATCGCCACCAGCATCGGCAGGGACAGCATGACATTGACGCGGCTGAAGATCATGGCCTTCTTGGCGGCGGCAGCCTTTTCTTCCGGTGTGCCGTCCTTGATGCCGAGCGCAATCTTCTGGGCCGGCCAGATAAAGCCCCAGACATTGAACATCATGATGATGCCAAGCCACATGCCGGTGCCGATCAGGGTAAAGCCGACATCGGCCGACGAATAACCGCCCACCAGGCCCAGGCTCAGGGCTTCCATGAAGTAGTCGCTACCGCGATGATAGGCCAAAAACAGACCGAGAACGACGGTCGCCAGCGCCGCCCAGCGGAACCAGAACAGCGCTTCCGGTGCGATATGTTTGGTGACGGCCGGCTTCTGTTCCGCCGGCACATTCGGCATGACACGGATCTGGACGAAATTGAAATAGTAGAGCAGCCCGATCCACATGATGCCACAGGCCACGTGTGCCCAACGCAACACCCCGATACCGAACGCGGCATGGAAGCCATCCGGCCCATGCAGTCCGAAACCGACAATCATCACGACGGCCAGCAGCAAGCTGACGATCACGACGTTACGCAAATTCCCAAAGAAACCAGCCATAGCGCACCCCTGCGTGTTTTAAGTCCTGAGTCGCACCTTAGGCCACATCGGCGCCGGATGCAAAACACGCCCGGCGCCAAGGTTTTTGGTCAGGGAAGCGTCTTTTGCTTCTTGGTCCCCTTGAATCCCCCCATATCGACGATTTCGGCGTCGGCTGAGTTGCGGTTGACGCCCCACAGCAGGATGACCGGCGACGCGACATAGATCGAGCTATAGGTACCGATGATGATGCCGAAGATCATGGCGACGGAGAAACTGAACAGGGCCGGACCGCCCAGGATCGCCAGGCCCGACAGCGCCATGACGGCGGTAAAGCCGGTAATGATGGTCCGCGACAGGGTCTCGTTGATCGACAGATTGATCAGCTCAGCCAAAGGCATCTTCTTGTACTTGCGCAGGTTTTCACGCAACCGGTCGAAGACGACGACCGTATCGTTCATCGAATAGCCGACAATGGTCAGGATGGCCGCGACCGCCCTCAAATCGAAATCGAGGTAGTCGCGGAAGATGGCGAACAGGCCGATCACCAGGATGACGTCGTGGAACAGGGCGAAGACGGCCCCCAGACCGAACTGCCATTCGAAGCGGAACCAGACATAGATCATCATCAGGCCGATGGCGATAAACAGGGCCAGGATGCCGCCGGTGAACAGTTCACCCGATACTTTCGCCCCAACGACTTCGGTATTGGAGAAGGTCGCGTTGGTGAATACCGTCTTCAAGGTCGCCTTGACGGTTTCGACCTTTCCGACCGGGTCGATCGCTGGCGATGCGAAACGCATAATGGCGTCCGTGCCGTTACCAACGCCCTGGACCTGAACGTCCTTCAGCCCCTGATCGTTGAGCGTGGCGCGCAGCTTGGCCAAATCGATCTGGGTGGGCGCCGTATTGATTTCAAGCGATGTACCGCCCTTGAAATCGACGCCGCAATTCAACCCGCCGCACGGGGCACGCAACGGATGGATACCGGTGCTGTCGATCGCGGTCGAGGCCATGAACAACGACGTACAAACGGCGATGACCGACAAAATAGCGGCATAGCGCGCAAACGCCACGAACTTGATCTTGGTGTTCTTCGGCAGAACCTTGATCAGCGGCCACGACTTCGGCGCCGACATATCGGAAATCGGCAGCACCTTGGGACGGCGGATCTTGTACCAGAACGAAACCAGGACCTGAGTGACCATGACGGCCGAGAAGACAGAGGTCAGGGTGCCTAGCGCCAGGGTAACGGCGAAGCCTTTGACCGGACCGGCACCGAACATGTACATGATCAGCGCGGCGACCAGGGTGGTGATATTGGCATCGAGAATGGTTTCGATGGCCTTGTTAAACCCGGCGTCCAGAGAAGCGATCAGCGACCGTCCGGAATGGACTTCGTCGCGCATCCGTTCGTAGATCAGAACATTGGCGTCGACGGCCATGGCCAGGGTCAGGATCAAGCCGGCGATACCCGGCAGGGTCAGGGTCGATTGCATCAGGCTCATGCCACCGATCAGCAGGACAAGGTTGACGATCAAAGCGACAACGGAAATACCGCCGAAGAGGGAGCCGTAGGCCAGCAACATGAAGACGACGACGGCGCAGAAGGCGATCAGGGTCGCCATTTCGCCCTTGGCCACGGCGTCGGCGCCCAGGTCGGCCGTCACGGTACGTTGTTGTTCGAACTTCAAGTTGGCCGGCAAAGCGCCGGCGTTCAACACGGTTACCAGTTCAGAAGCGGCCTGGGCCGTAAAGCTGCCGGTAATCTGACCGTGGCCGCCGGGAATGGGACCGTCGATACGTGGCGCAGATACGACCTGGCCATCCAGGATGATCGCAAATTGCTTGCCGATATTTTCGCCAGTGGCTTTGGCGAACCTCTTGGCGCCGTCGCCGTCGAAGCTGAAATCGATCGCCGGGCGCTGGTTCTGGTCGACGCCGACATTGGCCTTGGTCAGGTTGTTGCCGGAGACCAGTATCTGCTTGCGCACGACCAGAAGGCTGCCCGGGCGTTCCTGATAAGGTAGCGCTTCAGCGCCTGGTGGAATTCGGCCAGCGGCCAGATCGGAGGGCGAAACCGTGGAATCCACCATCTGGAAAGTCAATTTGGCGGTCCGGCCAATCAGGCGTTTCAACTGCTCCGGGTCGCTTTCGCCCGGCGCCTCGATGACGATACGGTTGGCGCCCTGGCGGGTGATCGATGGTTCCTTGGTGCCGCTGGTGTCGATGCGCTTGCGGATAATTTCAATCGACGTATCGACCGCCCGCGCCATCGACTCCTTGATGCCTTGTTCCGAAAGCTTCAGAACGAGGGTCTGATCCGGGCCACGCGCCACAGTCACGTCCTGGACGCCGGGGCTGTTCACCAACCCTACCGACAGCTTGTTAAGGGCAGTCTGAGCGGCGGATAGCGCCGATGGGTCGTTTATGCGCACCGATACCGTGCCGGCATTACCGCTAAGAGCCGAAAACAGGATGCTGTCCTGGTTCAACTCCTGACGCACGGACTCCGTCAGATTGGATGTCTTTTCCTTCAACAAAGATTCCGTATCCACTTCCACCAACAGGTAGGAACCGCCTTGCAGGTCAAGGCCGAGGTTCAAGCCCTTGCTCGGGGCAAAACCCTGGATCTGGCTCTTGAAATCGGCGGGCAGGAAGTTGGGCAGCGAGAAGATAATGCCCAGGAGAGCGGCGATAATCACCAGCCCTACCTTCCAGCGGGATAAGTTCATCATGGTCGTGGTGCTCGGTTATGCAGTAAAAATGAAAAAAGCGGCCTGGGCTATAAGCCCTTAAGCCGCTTTGGAATCGTTGGCCGGGGCCGGTTCGCCCTTGACACGCACTTCGTTAATCATGGTCTTGACGACGCGAACATTCACGCCGGTGGCGATTTCGATCATCACTTCGGCGTCTTCKACGCGGGTGATCTTGCCAATGAGGCCCGACGACAGCACGACTGTGTCGTTACGCTTCATATTGGCCAGCATCGCCTTGTGCTGCTTGGCGCGCTGCTGCTGCGGACGGATCATGAAGAAATACATGATGGCGATAAAGCCGATCAGCATCGGCAGCATCTGGAGCAACCCATCGGTGGGGTTGCCTGTGGCGGCGCCGGCGGCTTGAGCAAAGGCGGGGGTTGCGAACACGTAGGTCTCCTGAGGTCGTAGGGAATTCGCCATGATTTACATCATGGTCAAAATTTTGTTCGCCATACATAGGCACAACATAAAAAAGGTCAATGAAGATTCTTGTAGCTCAAGCGCCGCTAGGCTCGCCGCCTCAGCGGCGGCGGGCGGTCGCCCTTGCCGAAGCGAAGACGCTTCGGAGAATTTTGCCACCTTACCTCTTCAACGCCTTGAAATAAAAAGGCCCCCAGCATTCGCCAAGGACCTTTAAGAGCATCTGTTATAGCGTTTTACTGCAAGACCAGATTGGGGTCGATCGGCCGGGCAATATCGGTCGAAGGCGTGTAGCGGATCTCGAAATGCAGTTGCGGCTGGTCGATCACGCCGGTCTGGCCGACCGTGCCGATAACCTGTCCCCGTGAAACCTTTTCATTGTTCTTCACGCTCATGGACGCCATGTGCGAATAGCCGGTGTACCAACCGTTCGGATGCTTGATATAGACGGTATTGCCCAGTTCCTTCACCTGGTCGCCCTCATAAACGACAATGCCATCCGAGGCAGCGCGGATCTCGGTGCCGGAGGACGCCTGAATGTTGATACCGTCATTGCGGACATTGGGCGCCAACTGACCGAACGGCACGAGGATGCGGCCCTTGACTGGCCATACGAACATCCCCCGGCCCATTTGCGCGATCTGGGCATTGGTCGGGAAGCCGGCAACCGGCGGGGTAACAACCGGAGTCGCCACCGGCTTGGCGGCCGGAGGCGGCGTGACCGTAGGCTTGGTCGCTATCGGAGCAGGCGTCGTCACGGCTGGCTTGGCCGGTGTTTTGACGGTCGTGGTGACCGTTGTCGTCACAGTCGGTTTGGCCGGCGTCACCGTCGCCGGTTTGGCGGGCGTTGTTGAGACAGCGGTCAGGGCTGCGGCCAGTTTGACCATACCGGCGCCATTGGCGTGCTCTTCGACGCCCTTGTCGACGGCCGAGGCCGGCAGCAGGATCTTCTGGCCAATGCGCAACGAAGCCGTCTCACTCAAGCCGTTGATATCATAGAGGTCACGCACCGGCACACCGAAACGGCGCGACACGCCATACAAGGTGTCGTGGGCTTGCAGCACATAAACATAGGCGGCGCGGGTGTCCTTGACAGGCGCTGCGGCTGTCGGTTGTGGCTTCACCGTCGCGGCAACGGGTACGGGTGTCGACACGGTGTCGTCTTCGGGCGGTGGCGGCGGCGGTGGCGGTGCCAGATCGGTCGTAGTGATGCCGCCGTTCGAGGCCATCGGCGTGACCGAGGGCGACGTATTGACTGGCGCCGGCGGCGCAACGTCGTCCCCTGCCTGGCCAACGGTCTCGACGGCTTCCGCCGGCTTGTCCTGCATGTAGATGGGATATTTCGGTTGCGGCATCGACGTCGTGGCGCAGCCTTGCAAGGCGACAAAAACTACACCGCACAAACCGGCCATGGCGATCTTAGCAGCGCCGCCAAGTCGTTTACGCGGCTCGGTACGGAGGTCTGGCGTGGTCATGTCGGGCTCCCTGGACATCGGATCAGCGTAAACAAGGCTTTAACAAAGGGTACTTTATGCGAACTTATGGATAACCAATCGTTACCAATCGGCCGACTCGGGTGCAAAATTCAGGCAAAAGGTGGATAAGATCAAAAAAATTTATCGTGTCCGCATCCAATCGCCGCAGCGGCGAACATTCAGTCTTGAAAACGGGCCGCATCCCTCTCCTAACCGCCGCCCGATGGAGACTTGACAATGGATACCCACGAAATCTGGCACTACTGGTGGCTGATCTTCCCGATCATGTGGATGGTGACATCCATCGTCCGCATGGTCATGCGCAACGAATACCGCCGGCAAAAATTGCAAATCCTCAAAAGCTATCTCGACCGTGGGCAAACCCCGCCCGCCGACCTCAACCTGTAAGGAATAGCGGTCATGGACAATGATACTTTCGCGCACCTGTTCAGCTCCTATTGGTGGCTGATCTTCCCTTTCTTTTGGATGATCTCGAGTGTTTTCGGCATGTTCAGCCATTACCGTCACAAGAGCGATACGCTGAAGCTGATCAAATCCTATGCCGACCAGGGCAAGGATGTGCCGCCGGCCCTGCTCGACGCCATGAGGGGCGATGATCGGGATGATCGCGACGATCGGGACGAATACCGGCGCGGCCGCTATCGCGGTTACAGGCGCGGCCCCTGGGCCCAGTTCGTCGTCTTCGCCTGTCTTTCGAGCGGCTTCGGCTTTGCCGGTTATTACGGTCATTTCGGCGAAGCCAACACCATCTTCCTCGGCCTGGCCGTAGCCTTTGGTATCGCCTCGTTCGCCATGCTGGTCGGCGGTATCATCAGCATGATGCAGGGAAAGAACTAGGCTTTGGAAGACCCGCTGATACTTCGCGCCAAGGCGGGTTCCGACGAAGCCTTTTCACGGCTGGTGGCTGACAATCAACAGGCGGTGCGGGCTTTCCTGCGCCGCCTGTGCGCCGTTCCGGACGATGCCGACGACCTGGCCCAGGAAGCCTTCGTCACAGCTTGGAGCCAACTTCACAAATTGCGCGACGGGGTGTCTTTCCGCACCTTTGTCTGCGGCATTGCCTACCGCAAGGCGCTCAATGACCGGCGCCGTTTTGCCCGCTCGGCGGGACGGGATACCGAATGGTACGGATTGCAGGATCAACACTTGATGTCGACCGCCGACACCAGGCTGACGGTCCAGGCCGCCTTGCAAACCTTGCCGCTTGACCAACGCGCGGCGCTCAGCCTGTGCGTCGCCGCCGATTACAGCCACAGCGAGGCCGCGGTGATATTAAGCCTTCCTTTGGGCACGATTAAGTCGCATATTCAGAAGGGCCGCGATAAGCTCAACGCCCTGTTAGGTGTAAAGTCATGAGTGATGATCCATTAAAAGCCCTGTTGATGGCCGACCCGGTCGCCGCCGTGCCGGCGCAGGATTTGAGCTTCGTGACCGAGGTCATGAAACGCGCCGAGCAACGCCGCCTGATCGAAGGCCTGGCGTGGGTTGCACTTAGCTTTGTCTGTGTGACCGCTGTCCTGTTCGCGCTCATGCCGTACCTCACCCCGGTTCTGACCGATATCGCACCGGCATTTCAACCGGTCGTGATCGTACTGACCATTGTCGGTCTGGTGTTCGTAGCGCTCGATCAAAGCCAGCGCTATTTCAAGGCCTACGGCTTCGGGCTTTAAGCCTCTTTCGCCACGCCTTCGATAAGCGGCACGAAGCGTACTTCCCCGAGATCCTCGGTGTGATAACCGCCATCCGCCGTCTTGGTGTAGCGCAGCAGGCGTTGGGTCGATCCCTTGCCTTGCGGTCCGACCATGACCCCCTTGGGTTTCAGTTGCGCCAGCAGAAGGGTCGGTTCGTCAGGCAGGGCCGCCGTCACCAGGATACGGTCGAACGGCGCCTGCTCCGGCCAGCCTTCCCAGCCGTCGCCGAAGCGATAGATGATATTTTCCAGCATCAACCGTTTATGGCGGATCTCCGCCTCGACCATCAGCGAACGATAGCGTTCGATCGTATAGACATAGCGCGCCAGCCGGCCGAGGATGGCCGTTTGATACCCGCTGCCGGTGCCGATCTCCAGCACGCGATGGCGGCCTTCGATCTTCAGGGCCTGGGTCATCAGGGCGACGATATAGGGCTGGGAAATCGTCTGGCCGCAATTGATCGGGATGGCCGAATCTTCCCAGCTGCGGTCGAGGAACAGCTCTGGCACAAACAGGTCGCGCGGCGTGTATTCCATGGCGTGCAGCACTTTTTTGTCGTCGATGCCCTGGGCCTTCAGGCCGCGCAACAGGCGCTCGATACGGGTCTCTTCGCTCATTCGGCCACCACCTTTTTGGGCGCAACGCCCCCCAGGGTCTGTTTCAGGCGATGCATGGTCTCGTAGTGTGTCAGGTCGAGGCACAAAGGCGTCACCGAGATGCGTTTTTCCGCCACGGCCTTCAAGTCCGAGCCGTCGACAAGGGTCTGGGCATAGTCGTGGAAATCGATCCAGTAATAGTCGCGGCCGCGCGGGTCGACCCGTTTGACGGCGTGCATTTCGTGCAGGTCGCGCAGGCCTTGCTTGGTGACCTCGACACCGGCGACCTCATCGGCCGAACAGTCCGGGAAGTTGATATTCATGACCACGCCGTCGGGCCAGCCGTGCGTCAGCAGATTGCTGATCACCGGCGCGCCATAGACCTGGGCCGATTGCCATTGCGCTTCGATATCGATGTCGAAATCGAGGCATTGCGACAAAGCGATCGAAGGGATGCCCAGTGTCATACCCTGCAGGGCGCCGGCGACCGTACCGGACAGCGTCACATCCTGGGCCAGGTTGAAGCCGCGATTGACGCCGGACAATACCAGGTCCGGTGGGCTGTCCATCAGGTCGTTGACGGCGATCTGCACGCAGTCGGTCGGGGTGCCGGAGACGCAGAAGCGCTTGTTACCGAGACGTTTGGCTCTCAGGGGATCGTGCAGGGTAATCCCCCTGCCCTTGCCCGATTGTTCGAAGGTCGGCGCGCACACCCAGACATCGTCGCTGAGCGCGCTGGCGATGTCGTAGAGGACCCGCAGGCCGAAAGCGTCGACGCCGTCATCATTGGTAAGAAGGATACGCATCCTGTCTCTCTACGTCGATTTGAATTGACGGCGCAAGGGCGGCGCGTGCGTTGCGGTGTAACTTTTCCGGTGATGGCCCGATTCGGAGTAGCCCGGTGCCTTATTGCTGAAAACCCGCACTCCGAATGGACCAGGGCCGGCCGTTGGCGGCCCTATGAAGGCATTCCGAAATGGTCAATCGACACGGGTTGCAGCCATCGATCAAAGGTATTTAAATACCACCGAAAAATCATTCGGAGTGTCGGTTTTTCCGCTAAATGGCCAGGACTACTCCGAATGACGCCGGCGGCACGACCAAAGCCGTACTCCATAAGGATTTTAGCCGATGTGGGTCAGGCCGCCCATATAGGATTGCAGCACCGAAGGGATGGCGATCTTGCCGTTTTCGTCCTGGTAGTTTTCCATAATGGCAACCAGGGTGCGCCCGACCGCCAGGCCAGAACCGTTGAGCGTATGGACGAAACGCGTGCCCTTTTCGCCGGCCTTGCGGGTGCGGGCATCCATGCGGCGGGCCTGGAAGTCGCCGCAATTCGAGCAGGACGAAATTTCGCGATAGGTGTTCTGCGACGGCAGCCAGACCTCGAGATCGTAGGTTTTGCGCGCGCCGAATCCCATGTCGCCGGTGCACAGCAACATGGTGCGGAACGACAAGTCGAGCTTCTTCAGGATGGCTTCGGCGCAATTGGTCATGCGCTCGTGTTCCTCGGCCGATTGTTCCGGCGTGGTGATGGAGACGAGTTCGACCTTCTGGAACTGGTGCTGGCGGATCATGCCCTTGGTATCGCGGCCGGCTGAACCCGCTTCGGCACGAAAACAGTTGGTCAGGGCCGTCAGGCGCAGGGGCAGTTCTTCTTCGGCCGTTATGGCTTCGCGCACCAGATTGGTCAGGGAGACCTCGGCAGTTGGGATGAGGTAATGCGGCGGGCTGACAATCTTGGAGCCCCTCGGATCTACTCGAAGGTGTATCTCATTTTCGGGATCTAAATATACCTCAACACCAGGTCCTTTTCGGATATATAAACCACTACCAAATTCACCGTTCTTTAGATCGTCTCGATCGGGCTTATAAAGAGAGGTGGCGAAGAAGAGGTCTTCCTCAAACTTTGGCAACTGGCCCGTACCAAATAATGCGTGCTCCCGGACTAATACTGGCGGATTGACTTCCAAATAGCCGTGCTCACCTGTTTGGACGTCGAGCATGAACTGGCCGATGGCGCGTTCCAGACGCGCCAGTTGGCCCTTGAGGACGACGAAGCGGGCGCCGGACATGCGGGCGGCGGCTTCGAAATCCATCAGTTTCAGGGCTTCACCCAAATCGGCATGATCCTTGGGGGTGAAGGTCAGGATATTCGGCGCGCCGTGTTTGCGGATCTCGAGATTGCCGTGTTCGTCGGCGCCTTGCGGTACGTCTTCGAACGGCAGGTTGGGCAGGCTCGACAGTTCGGCCTTCAGCTTTTCGCCGAGATCGCGTTGCTTCCCGTCTTCGCTTTCCAAGGTCGCCTTCAGGGCCTCGACCTCGGCCATCAAGGCAGCGGCCTTGCCCTCGTCTTTTTGCGCCTTGGCCTGGCCGATCTGCTTGGAGGCATCGTTGCGGCGGCTTTGGGCGGTCTGGAAGGCGGTTTGGGCGGCGCGCAGCTCGGTATCGAGGGCGAGCAGCCTATCGACATCAGCCTGGGCGGTTTCGCGGTTGCGCGACGACCAGCCTTTGACGAAGGTCTCAGGATTTTCGCGTAGGGCTTTGATATCGTGCATGGTCGTCGCCTGGTCTTGAAGCCGGGGCTTGGCCCCTTCCGTGGATGCAGGTCTTATACGGTTTTGCGCTGACTCGACAACATCAAATGGCAGCGTGCATGCTATTCAACATCGTGGCACCGGCCTTGCCGAGCGTCAGTTACGGGTCAAGGGTGCTAAGCACCCTTGCGTCTGAGTTCGATCACTTTCACGCACAGGATCGAGATTTCGTAAAGCAGAACGATCGGTATGGCCAACAAACACTGGGAGATGGGATCCGGCGGCGTGACGATGGCGGCGACGACGACGATACCGAGAATGGCGTAACGGCGCAGCGAGGCCAGCATCTTGGAGGTGACAATTCCGGCCAGACCGAGGAGCGTAATGATAATGGGGAGTTGGAAACACAGGCCGAAGCCGATCATCAGGGTTTCGACCAGTTCGAGATATTCCGACACTTTCGGCATGAACTGGACGGTAACGCCGCTTTCACCCATGATCTGCTGGTTCAGCGAGAACCACAACACCATCGGCAGCATGATGAAATAGACGAGCGCCATGCCGGCAACGAACAGGATCGGCGCGGCGATCAGGAAGGGCAAAAAGGCCATGCGTTCGCGGCGGTACAATCCGGGAGCGACAAAGCGGTATAGCTGCCAGGCCAGGACCGGAAAGCTGACGATAATGCCGCCAAACATGGCGAGGCGCAGCTTGGTGAAGAAGATTTCAAGCGCGCCGGTCGAGATCAGATTGGCGTTGGCGCCGGCGGCCAGCTTCTTGATGCCCATGAGGACCCACACCAGGTCGAAGGCGCCGCCCTTGCCCCCCGTCTGCTTCTGCTCGGCATAAAGCGCGTTGGCGACCTGGAAAGGATGGACAAGAAGTTCGTAGATGGGCTTGGCGAAGATGTAGCAGATGATGACGCCGATAACGAAGGCGATGGTCATGGTAATGATGCGCTGACGCAATTCCAGCAAGTGGTCCATCAGAGGCGCGCGCGACGCCTCGATCTCGGCCTCATCCGCGGCGTACGGGTCGACGACCGGGCTGACGAGATTGCGCTTCGACTTGTCTTCGATGATCTGCGGCGTCTTCGTCACGATACGGTCTTCTTGCTGGCGGCGCGTTTGCGTGGCTTGACGGTGGGTTCGACCAAGGGCTCTGGCCCAGACTCCGACACGGGCTCCGGGGTCGGTTCCGGCGCCACATCAATGATCGGCGCGGACTTGCGGGCGCGCGGCTTCTTGATGACGATTTCGGGTTCTTCCGGCAGGATGGCCGGCGGGGCAACGCCTTCGCCCCACTTGGGCGGCAAGCCGTCCAGTTGAGGATCGGCCAGTTGCGGGTCGATTTCGGGCGCCGGCGTGAACGGCACGGAACGCATATTGGTCTTGATATCGGTTTCGATGGCGCGCATCTGGTCGTTGACATCGCCGATGATCGGCACGGACTTGCCGGTACGCAGAGCCTCGACCTCCTTGCGCAGGTCGTCGAGCTCGCTCTGTCGCGCCATATCGTCGAAAGATTGACGGAATTCGTCGGCCATGCGGCGCATCTTGCCGACGAACTTGCCGAGTTCGCGCAGCAACTTGGGCAGGTCCTTGGGGCCGACGACAACGAGGGCTACGATAGCAATGACGACGAGCTCACCGCCCCCGACACCGGGCACCATGTGAAAAGCTTTCTCTTTAGTTCAGAACGTTACGATTAAGCTTTAGGCTCGTCTTCGACCTTCTTGGCCTTCTTGTCGTCTTCCGCGTCGTCCTTCAGGCCGTCCTTGAACGCCTTGATACCTTTGGCGGCGTCGCCCATCAGGTTGGAAATTTGACCGCGGCCACCGAACAACAACAAGGCGACGACAGCCACGATCACGACATGCCAGATACTGATACCCATAACTCATCTCCTATACGGACCGTCTCACATTCACATGGTGACGGACCTTAACAATATCAGCCCCGATTGGGGCAATTTGTGCCCTTATAAGCGCAGATCAGCCTTACTTGAAAGATAATTTTAGCGCGTCACCGCAGCGAACAAGGAAATCTTCGGCTATGAATTCTAATGCCTGGCCAATGGCATCCTATTCTTTGAAGAAATCTTGCGCGAATTCCACCTCTTCGAGATCGTCCAGTGAGGCGGCGTCCTCCAGGGTCTGGCCGGAGGATGGGTCCGGCACCATGAAATCCGCCGGTACATTGATATCGAGCAGGCCGGCGGCGCGCATTTCGGCGGCGCCAGGTAAATCGGCTAGGCTGGGTAGGGAAAACTGCTCGAGGAAGGCGTCCGTCGTGCCATAGGTGACGGGCCGGCCGGGCGTGCGACGCCGCCCCCTCAGCTTGATCAGGTTCATCTCGTGCAGGACATCCAACGTTCCGCGCGACAGGMCGACCCCGCGCACGGCTTCGATTTCAGCGCGCGTGACCGGCTGGTGGTAGGCGATGATGGCCAGGGTCTCTAACGCGGCTTTCGATAGCCGCCGCGGCTCTTCACGCTCCTCCACCATCAGATAGCCGAGATCGCCATGGGTGCGGAACTGCCAGCGGTCGTTGATGACTTCGAGGGTGACGCCACGGCCGGCATAGCGGGCTTTCAGGCCAGCCAGTGCCCGACCGACATCGCTGCCTTCCGGCAAGCGATAGGCCAATTCGGCGGCCGACAACGGGCCGTCGGCGGCGAACAGCAAGGCTTCGACGGCGCGCTCTATGTTTTCCGGAGTCAAGTTGTGCCTCCCATGATGGCTTGGCGTTTCCGCATATAGAGCGTCTCGAAGGTCGCCAGTTGCTGGAGTTGCAGGTGGCCTTCCTTGGCCAGTTCTAGCGAGGCCGACAGAGTCGAGGCCATATAGGAAACGCGGCGCGGACCGGTGGCCGTGCGCGGATGCGGCGCCACATCGTCAAGGGCGGTCCAGTTGGTCAGGCCAGGCAGTTTACCGCGCAGGTGATCGCGGGCATCTTCCAGCGAATAGGCCTCGATACGGCGGGTCGGGTCGTAATGACGCTCGATTTCGCGGCGGCGCTGGGTGACATAGGCGCTCATCAGGTCGAAGACATTGGCCTCGATGCGCGACGACGGAATGATGAGGCGCGCTTCCGGATCGCCGCGGCCAAAGACGTCGCGCTTCAGCTGCGGCCGCGAGGTCAGGGCCTCGACCGCCTTGCGCATGGCTTCGAGCTTTTTCAGCCGGAAAGCCAGGGCCTGGGCCAGCTCTTCCGGCGCCGGTTCGTTGGTCGCCTTGCGCTCGGTCTTGGGCAGGAGAAGACGCGATTTGAGATAGGCCAGCCATGACGCCATGACGAGATAGTCGGCAGCCAGCGAAAAGCGCAGGCGGCGGGCTTCCTGGATGAAGGCGAGATACTGCTCGGCCAGCTTGGTGATCGAAATCTTGAGCAGGTCAACCTTTTGCGAGCGCGCCAGGGCCAGCAGGACGTGCAACGGGCCTTCGAAGCCATCGAGATCCAGGACCAGGGCATCGTCGGCGGCAATCTCTTCGGGGGTGTCGGGGCCCTGACCGTCAAAATCCAGCCGGCGTTGTAAAACGTCGTGTTCTAGACCTTTGGGCGGAGCGTTTTCGCGACTCATCCTATGGTGCGACCGTGGAAGAATGGCCTTCGGTCGGATCGGCCCGCACTTCCATGGCGCCGGCGCGTGCCAGGGCAGCGTCGAAACGGGCCCGCGCCGCCGCCGGGTCGAGCGGCTCCGGCGAACGCAGGATACGCGCAAAGGCGGCTTCGGTGCGGCGCAGGGCCTGGCCCTTCAGCCTGGGCGCCTCGGCGACAATCTGCACCATCTGATCCATCTCGCCGTTACAGTGCAGGAGGACATCGCAGCCGGCCTTCAGGCTGTCGCGGGCGCGCTTATTGAGCGCACCGGATAAGGCATTCATCGACAGGTCGTCACAGACCAGAAGGCCGTCGAAACCCATGCCTTCGCGGATGACCGTGATGCATTTTTTCGAGGTCGTAGCCGGCCGTTTCTTGTCGATGGCATCGTACAGAACATGCGCTGTCATCGCGATCGGCATGTCGGCATTGACCTGGAACGGATAGAAATCGATCTCGACCAGTTGTTCCAGCGGCGTGTCAACGCGCGGCAGGTCGGTGTGCGAGTCAGCCCCTGCCCGTCCGTGACCGGGAATATGCTTGATGACCGGCAGCACACCGCCCGCCAGCAGGCCTTCGCAGGCGGCACGGCCCATGATCGCCACATCCTGGGCGGTCCGGCCATAAGCGCGATCGCCGATAATATCGTGGGCGCCCGGTTGCGGCACGTCGAGCACGGGGGCGCAATCTACATTGATACCCAGCACATGCAGGTCATGCGCCATCAAACGGGCGCCGAGACGCACCAGTTCGCGTTGTTCGCCGGCATCATTGCCGATTTCGGCGAAACGCGCCGCCGGCGGATAATCCGGCCAATGCGGCGGACGCAGACGGCGAACGCGGCCGCCTTCCTGGTCGATCAGGACCAGGGGCTCATGGTCGACGCAGGCTTTCAGCGCATCGACAAGCGTCTTCAACTGCTCCGGGTTGTCGATATTGCGGCGGAAGACGATAAAGCCGAGCGGTTGGTGAGCGCGGAAGAAGTCGCGCTCTTCGGCCGTCAGCTCAAGACCGCTGCAGCCGAAGATACAGGCGCGGATAGACGACTTGCCCACCGTTAGCGAACGATACAGTCATGGCCGGCGGCCTTCAGCGCCGAGCAGAAGGATTTCGCCTTGTCGACGCTCAGGCCCGTAAAGGCTGTGCGATAGAAGGTGCCGCTGGCGGTTTCGACCTTTTCGATCTTCTTGCCGGCGCCGCCGACGAACAGACCGTAGGACGACGCAACCTTGGCATATTCGCCGTTGGCGATATCCTGAGACGTAAAGGCGCCGATCTGGACGGAAGCCGTCCCCGAAGCCGCGACCGGCTTGGCAACGACCGGCGCGGTCACGACCGGCTTGGCGGCAACCGAGGCGGAAACGGATGAGGACGCCGCGGCGACAGCGCCCGGTACCGGCGTGGCGTCGGTTTGCGACGGCAGCCCGCCCTGGATGGGCGCGACGGGCGCCGGCGCCAGATTTTGGTCGTCGGCCGTGGCGCTGCGTATACCCGGGCTTTCGGTGCCAGGCGCGAACTTGGCGGCGCCGCTGGCGTCAGAACCATCGGTCAGGTCGTTGTCGTCGAGCGGTTGGGCATCGGTCACCTTGCCGTCCTTGAAATCGCCCAGGCTGTCGCCGACTTCCGGCACGACCTTGTTGTGATTGGCAAAGCCGGCATTATAGAGCAGCACAGCGACCAAAAGGACGACGACCAGGACGATACCGCTGATGATCAGGGTCAAGGGCGCCTGATCGCGCGACGCCGTGCGCCGCGTTTCATAGCTCAGATTGTCTTCGGTCGGCGGCGAATAGGTGCCACGATCCTTATCCTGCATGGGTTTGTCCTTGGCGATACCGCCAGTAAAAAAATGAGTTAAGCCTGATTCCCCTTTAGGCAGGCGCAAGATTACAGACTGACAGACGATTTTGACACCCCTGTGGCGAAAAATGTCCACAGGTGCAAATAAAAACCGGCGGGCCGCCGGCTCCGACCATGTAACCGGCAAACCCGCCATTCGGAATTGCGCCTTTATGGTGATGCCCCCATATGTCGAGGACGAAGACTCAAGGAGAGCTCCATGGCCGTGACAGACAATATCGACGCCCATCGTTTCGAGTTGGCCGTGGACGGCGATACGGCCTTCGCCGATTACCGCGTCGCCGATGACACCCTTTATATCGACTATGTCGAGTCGCCCGTGCCGCTGCGCGGAACCGGCGCCGCCGGCAATCTGATGGAGGGCATCATGACGATTGCCGCCCAGAAGGGTTACGCCGTCGTGCCGATCTGCGGTTATGCAGCGGCCTGGATGCGCCGGCATCGCAAGTTGTGATCAATCTTGATTACATTGATACCCGTCGGTATGATCGAGCGCGCCGCCACCTAAAAATAAGGGCTTTATCCGCAGATTACGCAGATTAAGCGGGACGTTACCGCGTCCCTCAAGCTGCGCCGCTATCGGACCTGCCTCCGACGCTGAGCGTCTATAAATTTCCTGTGACGCTTCGCTTCGGTTTATTGGACGCCTGTGGGGGACACAGCTGGGACGCGGTAGCGTCCCGCTTAATCTGCGTAATCTGCGCAATCTGCGGATAATGCTCTTACTTACCTTGCCTTTTCAATAGTTTCCCAGCTTCAGCTAATATCCGGTCCGACAAATCTTCGTCATCGCTGGCCCGCGCCAGCACCATCGCCCCGACCAGTGTCGAAAGCACAGAAATCCCCTCCCCTTCGGCCAGTTCATCCAAAGCCTCGAGATAGTCTTTCAGTCCCTCGGTAAATACCCGCCGCACCGGTTCCGACTGGCGTGAAACCTCGGCGGCCAGGGATGGGAACATACAGGCCTGGCCCGGCTGATCGCGGTTCTTTGTCGACAAGTAGCGGTCAATATAGGCGTCGAGTGACTCGTTACGGTCACGCAGTCGCTGCGCTTGGCGCTTCAGCGAGGCATCACAGGCCTGGGCCGCCAGATCGTCCTTGGACGCGAAATAGGTCGCAAAGCCGCCGTGGGTCAGCCCAGCCTCGTGCATGATGTCGGCGACCTTGAAGCCGTCGAAACCCTTGCGGCGAAAGCCTTCGGCCGCCGCAGTCAGGAGCTTTTCACGGTTGGCTTCCACAGTGGCACGCGATGTTTTCATAGCCATTCCTCAAATCATCCTTGACTATACAGGATGACCATCATAAATGCAATCATGATCATTATCATATAAAATGGATCGACCATGGTTTCCACCGTCCTTGCCGCCAACCTGGCACGCCGCAATATCCACTATGGCTGGGTCATGGTCGCCGTGACCTTCCTGGTCATGCTGACGACCGCCTGTGCACTCGGTGCCCCGGGCGTGCTTATGCCCCCGCTGGAAAAGGAGTTCCATTGGACGACGGCGGAGATCTCTGGCGCCCTGGCCCTTCGACTGGTTCTCTTCGGCCTGATTGCCCCGTTTGCCGCCGGATTGATGCTGAGGTTCGGCTTGAAGCGCGTCGTTGCCGGCGCCCTCACCCTGATCCTGGCCGGGTTGGGTGCATCCATGCTGATGCGCGAGATGTGGCAGCTGGTGCTGTTTTGGGGTCTGTTCGTCGGTATCGGCGCGGGCATGACCGCGATCGTCCTGGGCGCTACGGTCGCCACGCGGTGGTTTACCCACCGCCGCGGCTTGGTCATCGGCCTATTGACCGCCAGTTCCGCTACCGGACAACTGGCCTTTCTGCCGTTCGTCGCCAAGCTGTCGGAAACCTATGGCTGGCGTGTTGCGCTGATGCTGGTTTGCGGTCTGCTGGCGCTCGCCCTGGTGGCCGTGCTGCTTCTGCTGCGGGACCGGCCGACCGATCTCGGCCTTTTTCCCTATGGAGAAACCGAGGCCGCCCCGCCGGCGCCGGTCAATACCTTGTCGCCGATCGCCATGCTGCGCGAGGCTGCCAAAACACGCACATTCTGGATACTGTTCGGTACGTTCTTTGTCTGCGGCGCCAGTACCAATGGTCTGATCCAAACCCATTTCGTTTCGTTATGCGGTGATTACGGCCTGGCTGCCGTCACCGCCGCCAGCGTTCTGGCCATGATGGGTGTGTTCGATTTTATCGGCACGATCGGTTCGGGCTGGCTGTCGGACCGGGTCGATTCCCGCTGGCTGTTGTTCTGGTATTACGGCCTGCGCGGATTGTCCCTACTCTATCTGCCGCATGCCGATTTCACCCTGTGGGGCCTGTCGCCCTTTGCGGTCTTTTATGGCTTGGACTGGATCGCCACCGTGCCGCCCACGCTGAAACTGACGGCGGAGAAGTTCGGCCGCGAAAAGGCCGGCGTCGTTTTCGGCTGGATCTTTGCCGGTCACCAACTCGGCGCCGCTGGAATAGCCTTTACCGCCGGCTATATCCGCACGACCTATCTCAGCTATTTGCCGGCCTTCCTGATCGCCGGCAGCCTGTGCCTGATCGCCTCATTTGCCGTATTGATCATCGTCCGCCCGAAAACAGCCCAACCGGCTACGGCTTAACTTTGCCGAGTTTGGTAGGCGAGGAGGGACTCGAACCCCCAACCAGACCGTTATGAGCGGTCGGCTCTAACCATTGAGCTACTCGCCCCCATTGTGGCATCGCGGGGAGACGCGTGACTATCATGCACGCCCACCGATTTAAAGTCCGTTTTCATGTAAGTTTCGCATTCAGGCGCCATTCATGCGCGGGGTAATACCCTGTCACCAAGTTACAGCCGTGACATGGCCTCACATGCGCCGTCATTGCGGCCTGTAATGATCCGAACGGCGCGCAAACCCTGCTGCCATACTTCATACAGAGAGACAACTCCAATGCCCTCCAAGACCTCGCTTTTCCGTTCATTGGCCTTGACCGCCGTTGCGGCCGGCCTGATGGCCGTCCCCATGATGGCGTCGGCCCAGACGGCTATGCCCCCGGCCACCATGACCATGATGATGGCGCCGGCTCCGACGACGCTGTCGCTTTCGGCTTCGGGTGAGGTCAGCGCCGCGCCCGACAAGGCGACCATCAACTTCGCCGTGGTCAGTCAGGGCAAGACGGCGTCCGACGCCATGAAGGCCAATAATATCCGCATGAATGCCGTGATGGCCTCACTCAAATCGGCAGGTATCGCCGACAAGGACATCCAGACGTCCAGCCTCAATCTCAGCCCGCAGTACGACTATACCGACGGCCAGCATCCACGATTGACAGGGTATCAGGCGCAAAACCAGATCACCGTGCGCATCAATGACCTCAGCCAGACCGGCCCGGTCATCGACACGGTCATCAAGGCCGGCATCAACCAGATCGACTCGATCAATTTCGGTTTGAAAAACGACGACGCGCTTAAGGATCAGGCGCGCCAATCGGCGGTCAAGACCTTGATGGCGCGCGCCGAGCTCTACGCCCAGGCCACCGGCATGCATGTCAAGCGCATCCTGACCCTGTCGGAAAGCGACCAGTCCTATCAACCGCCGCAGCCGATGATGTTTGCGCGCGCTGAAAAATCTGCCGATGCCTCGACGCCGGTCGCTGCCGGCGAATTACAGCTCAGCGTCCAGGTATCGGCGACGTTTGAGTTGGAAAAGTAACACACCGGCAAACTCTCGGTCCTCCCTGAACACAGCCTCGTGACAAGACGTTAACCTTCTGTTAACTTCGGCAAGCTGTTCAGGGAGGCCGACCCACGTGTCCAAAAATCCAAAGAAATTGAGCGGCTTAGGCCGCTTCGCTGCGCTTGGCGTGACGATAGCCATCGTCAGCGGCACCGGCGTCGTCCTGGTGTCGCAGGCCCAGGATACGACAAAGGATACCGCCGAGGCTCCTGCGGCTCAGGCAACCGCCGCCGACATCACTCCCAACGGCCCGATCGCCTACGACACCTATAAGGCGCAGGCCGTCACAGGCAGCGACGCCACAACCACGGCGCCGGCCCGCATCGCGGCCCAACCCGTTGCCAAACAAACCTTCCGCGGCGATACCTTATTCGGCCGTCCGATCCTGCTCCGGCGGCCATTGCCGCCCGCCAAGGTTCAGTGGCAGGGCGCCGTCGACCAATCGAATAAAATGCGCACCATGCGCAAAACCGGCGGTTTCGCGACACGCTTGCCACGTCCTGAACTCGACAAAACCCGCCTGCCCGTCATCCTGCCGCGCGATGGCGGCATGGTTGACACCGCCCAGGCCAAACTGGTCAGTTTTGGCGACGCCTACGCGCTCAACATGCCGCAGAAAAACGGCATGCAGATCACCAGCTACGGCAATCGCTCCTTTGTCCCGGCGGATGGCGGCGCGGTGTCTAAGCGGCCCGTGGCGCGCCTGCTCAGCGTCGCGGAAGATGTGCGCATCAGCCGGATGGAAGACGGCTGGACGGCGACCTTTACACGCTATGGCGTCGTCTACAGCGTCGACGTCTCTTGCGACGACATCAACGCGCCCGACTGCCAGACCGACAGCTTTATCCGTCAGGCGGTCGCTCAGTTCGACGACGTGACCATGGGCAGTCAGGCCCAGGCCGAGGCCAATGCCGTGATACCGGCCGCCAGCCCGAATCTGATTGATCAGGTGTCGAATGCCTTCAACCGTATGACGAAGGGGAACTAAAGCCATGCGCCGTTTAGCCCCCCTCGCCCCGCTCCTGGCACTTCTGGCCTTCAATGCCTGTACCCCGACGACATCCGACGGCAACGGCAGCAGTTCAGTCGATGCCAGCGTGTCTTCTGCCGCCGTTTCGGAAGAATCCGCAGCCTCGGAAAGCGTAACCGAATCTTCCGCCGAGAGCTCTTCGGTGGCCATGGTTGATTTTCCGCATAATCCGGCGACGCAGTTGGTCGCCAATTCCGGCTCCGGCTATACCGACACCAGCAATTGGGCGCCGGGGATCTGTTTCCCGCTGGCCCAGACTCCCGACTACGCCAACAGCCAGGTCTATGGTCCCGGCGGCGACCACTATCCGACGGTTTCGGCCAGCAATCATGGATCGCAATGCGATGCCGCCAATTACAGCTATCCGTGGAAGGACAATTTCTGCGAAAGCCGCTCGCAGTGGAACAATCCGGTCTGCGTCGCCGGCACCGGCCACCAAGGCCAGGATATCCGTCCGTCGACCTGTAAAAAGGACACCTATTGGGCCGTGGCGGCCGAAGACGGCGTCATTACCCAGATCGGCTCCTATACGGTCGCCATGACCGGCAGCGGCAGCCCACACCGCATCTATCGCTACCTGCACATGCTGAAGAGCTCGATCCATGTGGCGGTCGGCGACCACGTTGTGCGCGGCCAAAAGCTGGGCCTGGTGTCCAACAATCTCGGCGTGTCGAACGGCGTCCAGCAATATACGACTATCCACTTGCACTTCGAGGTTCGTATCGCCCAGGCCGAAACCATGGGCGACGGTACACAGTTGACGGCCAACGCCTTCGTGCCGCCCTACACGGCCCTGGTCGACGCCTATCAGCGTAAGCTGGCCGGCGACTGCCCGACGGTAGACTGAGACTGGCGACGGTGGTAGCTTGCCCCAGCTAAGCCAGGGGGAGCCATGCCGTCGTCCATACCGCCATTTCGTTTCTGGCGCTTTTTCTTCTCGCTGAAGGGCCGTGTCTCGCGGCGAGCCATCTGGTGGTTCGTCTTGCCGGTTGAGGCGGCGACGGACATCATCATGTACGGCTGGCGTCATTTGCGACCGGTAGCACAGGGTACATCCATTGATGATGCAATTGTTTATGCCAGCGTTATAGGCTTGATTAAATTGGTGTTCCTGTGGCCGGTGTTCGCAGTTCTCGTAAAGCGTCTTCATGACTGTAATGTCACAGGTTTGATCGCCTTGCCCCGTTTTTTGCCTTTCGTAGCGATTATAGGAACGGCCATCGGCATACTCTATATTCGCGGCGTCGACATGTTGTATGTCGGCTCGTACATCAATCTCGGCTCGACCATTTACCTCGGTCTGCTCATTCTTATCCTGGCTTTTTTGCCCGGCAGTAAAGGCGCCAACCGCTTCGGACCGCATCCACGGCAATCATTGACCACTTTGGATGTGTTCTGATGGACAATCCGACAGTCACTATCCTCGGTTTCCTGTTTTCGCCCAAGGGCCGGATGGCGAGACTGCCATTTCTTGCAGTCGTGGTGGTGGTCTATGGCGCCTTCATTGGGCTCGTGAATGTGTGGAACTCGAACAGTGGCGTTCTGCGGGTCGTCTTGAATGTCGTCATTCTCGCCCTCTTCGCTGTTAAGTTCATTATGACGGCCAGGCGCCTGCACGATATTCGCCTGCCGGCATTCCTCGGGGCGCCGAATTTGATCTTGGTCGCCTGGGCCGGCTACAACAATTTTGCCGTTTCGTATCTGCACGCACCCGCCTTTTCGCTGCCAGGATACCTTTTACTCGGGCACCAGGCACTAGGCTACAACGCCGTCACCCTGGGCATTTTGATGGCGATCCTTGTTCTTACCGATCTCGCCCTGATCTTCATCCCCGGCACCAAGGGCAGCAACCGCTATGGCGGTGATGGCCGGACGCCGACAGGCGCCGTCGCCGACCTGTTCTGACTTCGCCTTCAACCGACGCAATAACCTTTACAGCAACGGCTTGCGCATGTTCGAACATACGTTTACAGACGTATTTACATGTCTCCGCTCAAGCCTATGCGATTCTTGTTCTCGCCGTTCGGCCGCCTTACCCGCGTGCCGTTTCTTGGCGTGCTGGCCTGGTGCTTAGTGGTGTCGCTACTGATGGCAACAGTACAGCAAATCACCGCCGGTCCGGACGACGATCCTGTCGTGCTCACGCCGCGTTCGGCCCTGTTCCTGCTGGCGGCGGTGATACTGATCCTGTGGCCTCTGGTCGCCGGCGTGACGCGTCGCCTGCATGACCTGAACCTGACGGGCTGGCTGATCCTGCCGGTCTTCCTGACGCCGATGTTCAGCCTTATTCAGGAAGGTGCGCTCAACCTGCCGCAATATGACGCCGACTGGACCGATGCCTTCGCCGCCATCTATCAATACAGCAATATCATCTCACCCGCCTATTTCGGCCTGTTGATCCTGTTGTTGTGCGTCATCCCCAGCCGCGTAGCCAAACAAACCTTGCCCTGATCGGGCGCCGGCGGTAGGACGAGCCCATGACCAAGACATCCTCGACCATCACGCCCCTGTTCGTCACCGAAATTTACCGCGCCGACTCGATCGTGCCGGCGGATTTCCTCGAAGAGCTGGACGACACCTGCCGCGCCATCGCCGACGAAGACGAGGCCGGCCAGACCTGGTCGCAGCAAAAGGGCTATCTCGGCTACACCTCCTACGCGTCAATCAATGATTTGCCGGCCCAGGCCAGCCTGTTCGACAATCTGCGCCAATTGCTGGACGGCCATGTCGCAGCCTTCGCCGACAAGCTCGACTACGACCTGAAGGGCCATAAGCTCAAGCTGGACAGCATGTGGATCAACGTCCTGGAGCACCTTGGCCACCATTCCGGCCATATCCACCCGCACAGCGTCATATCCGGCACGTTCTATGTCTCCATCCCCGAAGGCGCCAGCGCCCTGCGTTTCGAGGATCCGCGCTTGGGGCAATTGATGAACACGCCGCCGCGCAAGCCCAAGCCGCGTCAGGATCACGAGCAGTTCGTCTGTATCGCCCCGGCACCCGGCACCGTGCTGCTATGGGAAAGCTGGCTGCGCCACGAAGTGCCGATCAATCTCGGCGAAGACGTCCGCATCTCGGTGAGTTTCAACTATGCTTAAGGTCGCCCTCGTCGGTTACGGCTATGCCGGCAAGACCATTCACGCCCCGCTGATCCGCGCCGCCAAGGGCCTGGAACTGGCGACGGTCGTCAGCAGCCGCCCGGCCGACGTCCATGCCGACCTGCCCGGCATGACGGTCAGCGATCTCGATACCGCCCTCGCCGATCCGTCGATCGACCTGGTCGTCATCGCCACGCCGAACGACCTGCACGCGCCCCAGGCCCATGCGGCCCTGGCCGCCGGCAAACATGTCGTCATCGACAAGCCGTTCGCCCTGTCTGTCGCCGAAGGCCAGGCTGTCATCGACCATGCCAAAACCGCCAGGCGCCTGCTGTCGGTCTTTCATTGCCGACGTTGGGACAGCAATCATTTGACCTTCCAGGCCCTGCGGCCGCGGCTGGGCGACCTCTATCAATTTATCGTCCGTTACGACCGGCTGCGGCCGGTGGTGCGCGATCGCTGGCGCGAGCGCGCCGGCCCGGGGTCAGGCATTTGGTTTGACCTGGGCTCGCACCTCCTGGACCAAGCCTTGACCTTGTTCGGTCGACCCGACTGGATTCAGGCCGATATCGCCAACCAGAGACCGGGTGCCACGGCCACCGACTATTTCCACACCGTTCTGGGCTACGGACCACTGCGCGTGATCCTGCACGCCTCGATGATGACGGCAGCGCCCGGGCCGAACCTGGAGGTTCAGGGGGCCAGCGGCGCCTTTGTCAAATACGGCCTCGATACCCAGGAAGAAATGCTGAAGGCCGGGCGCACGCCGGGGGACGCTGGCTGGGGCCATGACCCGGTCAAGGGCGTGTTTACGCCGGTCGAAGGTGACGCCTCTGGACCATCCGAGCCGATAGATTGCCTGCCCGGCAACTATTTGGCCTATTACGAAGCCGTCGCCGAGGCGATAAACGGCAACGGCCGGAACCCGGTTCCGGCCGAAGACGCATTGGCTGTCATGCGCTTGCTTGAGTTGGGCGAAACGAGCGCCAACGAAGGCCGCAAGGTTTATCTTTAGAGGGGCAGGATGCGGCGCTTCTTGGAGAAGCTCATATAACCGATATTCGCGCCGAGGCGGAAGCCGACACCGGCGCGGATCGGGCACAGAACGATGCCTTCGGCGCGTTGATAGGTGACGCCGAGGCCGCCGATGAAATAGGCCGAGCCTTCGACGCCGGGGAAGCGGCGCCACATAAAGACCGGCTCGCGCAGATTATAGACCAGGGTAAAGACGCGCGAGGCATTGGCGCCGGTGTCGAAACCGATCGACGGCCCTTGCCAGAACATATGGGTGGGCTCGGGCAGGTCCTTCATGAACAGATTGCCCTTGCCGTAGCGGACACCGATGCCGACAGCGCCTGAGGCTTCCTGACCGGCGATATAGGCCGTCGGATGATCGCCATAGTCGGCGAATATCTTTTCCAGGGCGCCGCCCAGGGCCTCGACCGTCACGCCGAGGAAATCGGAACCAGCGTGGAGGATTTCGTCGCGGGAATAGTAGCGGTATTCCTTCTGCTCCTCCGGCGGAACGGCAGTCTCGCCCTTTTCCGTCGGGTAGTTCTGCGCCAGCGCCATACGCGGCGCCAGACCGGCGATCACGGGGGTGGCGGCAGCGGCCACACCGGCCAGAAGGAAGGAACGACGTTGCATGTTAACTCCTCGACTCAAACTTACTTGGCTGTACGGAGTTGAGGTTAATGGGAGATTTACTAATATCCCATTACGCGCCTGTTTCCCCTGATAGGAGATCATGGCAGGAGCGTGTGTCACCATTACGGCGTGAACCGCCGCAATCCCGCCCCAGTACTTAAGGTTTTTTCAGCTCAGGCGCCGCATGGCTCCTCGCAACGGCTCGGGCGGGCACTTGCCCGCTGCCAACGGCGAATGAGGCAAAATCATTCGCCGTTGGTATCAATTACGCCCTTAGGGCGGCGATCGCCGGGAACGGCCGCAGCGGCCGATCGTCGGGCCCGTCCTGGCTTTCCAGGGGCTCATAGTGGTTGAAGCGGACCGAGAAATTGGTGCGGCCGCCGATCTCGGTGTTCAGGAAGGCCTCGAAGGCCGGCATTTCGGCCAAGGGCGCCAGGGCGGTAATGGCGATGCCGTAGGCACGCGCCATCTCGGCCTCGACCCGGCCGCCGTATTTTTTCAGCGCCTTGATGGCTGTCTTGCTGGCCTTTTCGGCCGTGACGAAGGTGACGACAGCGAACGGTTCGACCACCACCGGCCCGGCCTCGATCAGGGCGTCGCGAAACGCCGTCCGCGCCGCCTTTTCAAAGGTCAGGATCGATGAGTCGATATCGTGATAATTGCCGTCGAGCAGGCTGACCTTGACGCCGACCACGGGATAACCGAGCACGCCGGTGCCGATAACCGATTGCACGCCCTGTTCGGCGCCGGGCACCAGATGGTCGGGTATGGCGCCACGGCTGACCTTGTTCTCGAAGGCGACGGCCAGTTCCGGCTGGGTGGCGGCGACGGCGATCTTGAGACGGGCATATTCGCTGAAGCTGCCGTTTACCAGCTTGTAGGTATGGTCCTTGATGACCGAGCGCCGGATGGTTTCGCGGTACAGGGCCTTGCGGTGGTCGTCGGTCATGGGTTTTGCGCCTGCCACGCCTTGAGGATTTTCTTCGGCACCTGGGCCAGCCAGGTCCTTTTGATCGTGTTACGCGCCCAAGCGACATCGAGTTTACCAGGCCGCGCCAGCACCAACGGCCACGGCCGGTGATGGTCGGTGGTGAAGAAGGTTTCCGGATCGGCCTCGATGAGGAAGTCGCGTTCCTCGAAAGGCACCTTGAACACCGGGGCATTATGGTCGGTGTTCCAGAACAGCAAGGCCTTCTTGCCGACCTTCAGATTGGGCATACCCCAGGATATGGCTTCTTCGACACCCGGGAACTCCATGGCGATATCGCGCAGGGTTTCATAGGTGACCGGCGGCATGATTACGGCCTGTCGGCTTTGGAGGTCTCGCGCGCGCCCTTGAATTCCGAGGTGTCGCGCCAGGTCGGCCAGATGTCGGAATTGGCCAGGGCCGAGCCGATACGGTAGAACAGGCTGACGTCCTGGACCATGCCGGCCATGTCCCAGCTGGCCGACCATTCGTCGGCCGGCTGGTGGTATTTGTGCTCGGTATAGTCCTCGTCGAAAGCCTTACCCGCAGCGACGCCACCCTTGACCATGTCTTCGCCCGAAGCCGCCGACAACATGGGGACACCGCGCTTAACCAGAGGGAAGTGGTCTGAGCGGAAGAAGCCGCCGGCTTCGGGGCGTTCTTCCGGGGTGATCACCCGGCCCTGTTCGCCGGCATACATCTTGACGATATCATCGAGCGACGATTGGCCGACGCCTTCGACCACGACGTTCTTGGTGCGGCCGTGGACATTCATGGCGTCCATATTGATTCCGGCGACCGTCTTGCCCAAGGGATAGACCGGGTTGGAGGCATAGTATTCCGAGCCCAGCAGACCGCTTTCCTCGGCGGTGAAAGCGATCATCACGACCGACCGCTTGGGTTTGGGCGCTTTTCCGTAGGCCCGGGCCAGTTCGAGCAGGGCGGCGACACCGGTGCCGTTATCGACGGCGCCGTTGCAGATCTTGTCGGCGGCATCGGGGGCGCAGATGCCGAGATGGTCCCAATGGCCCGAATAGAGCACGGTCTCATCCGGGTGTTCCGTGCCGGGCAAGCGGGCGATGATATTGTGGGTGACGATTTCCGACGCCGCGACCTTATAGCCGCCGTTGAGGGTGACATTCATCTCGACCGGCTGGAAGTCCTTGGAGCGCGCCTTGATCCTCAGGTCGGCCAGGTCGAGCCCCGCGCCCTTGAAAAGGGCATCGGCGGTGTCGTGGCTGATCCAGGCTTCCAGCTTGGGGCTGGCCGTGGACGGGTTGGGCCGGACGATGTCGAACTTCTTGCCATTATTGGAATTGCGTACCGTGTCCCAGCCATAGCTGGCGGCGTCGGTGTCGTGGATGATCAGCACGCCGGCGGCGCCTCGGCGGGCGGCCTCTTCGTACTTGTAGGTCCAGCGGCCGTAATAGGTCATGGCCTTGCCGTTGAAGGTCATCAGTTCCGGCTGGACGAAGTCGGGGTCGTTGATCAGTTCGACCAGGATCTTGCCCTTGACGTCGATGTCCTGGCCGTCGGGGCCCTTGAAGTCGTCCCAGCCACGTTCCGGGGCCGTGACGCCATAGCCGACAAAGACCAGGGGCGCCTTGTCGAAGGCGACATCGCTCGTGGTGCCGCGGGTCGAGATGGTGATCTCCTGGCCCTGGTGGATGTCCAGGGTTTTACCGTCGGCGAAGGCCAGGCTGAGGTTTGGGTCGCTGACCACGAAGGTGCGCAGATGGACGTCCTGGGTCCATTGACCGTCCGGGCCGCCGGGCTCGAAACCGGCCTTGGCGAAGGCTTCGGAGACATATTTGATGACCATGGGCTCGGCCGGCGTAGTGATGCCGCGGCCCGTGTAGTCGTCGCCGGAAATGACCTTGATGTCCTGGGACATGCGGGCGCCGCTGATTGTGGGCGCCGCCGCTTGAACGGAGCCTGCCAGGCAGATCACCGCCGCCGTCATCATAAGTACGCGTTTCAACATCACACCCTCCAGCCAATTGGTTGCAGATGATGCTAGAATTTAAGCCATGGGAGTCAACCGGAAACTCGACGGCCCGGAGTCATCCGACCGCGGATTCGGAGTGGATATGGCCAGTTTTGACGCTCTTTTCCGCACTCCGAATAATTTATCATATTGATTTTATTGACTTTATATTTTCATTCGGAGCGTCGGCCATCATCCAGACGCCAGCTTCAAGTGCACATTCGCGCATCCGCCGGCGTCTGTACGACGTATAGGATGCAGCCCCCGCTCCGAATCCAAGGACATCCCATGACCCGCACTCCGAAACGCCTGGCCGCCATGATTGGCCTGGCCTTCGCCCTCACCGCCTGTTCGAGCATGCCCGGCATGCATAAGGGCGATATTCCGACCGACCAGAACCCTGCCCACGACATGCACAAGTCGCAAGGCACCTGACGTTCTCGGCCACCTTACCCGGGAGGGTTTGCAGCCATGCACTCCCGGGTCTTTTTTTCTTTCCCGCGTGATCGTTCCACGCTAACCTCCGGTCCAAAGGGCGTTCGCGCCCTATTCAAAAAGCCGTAGATGTTAGCGGTATCAGGGAGTTGAGCTCATGCGGATCGTCAGCGCGGGTCTTGTGGCCGCTCTCAGTCTCATAGCCACCAGCGTTTCGGCGAAAACGCCTGCGCCCCACTGGGTGACGACCTGGGCATCGGCCCAGATGGTGCCCGGCACCGACAGCCCCCTGCCCATCGATGATGGCGGCGATGGCACCTTGCGTCAGATCGTGCGGGTTGCCGAAGGCGGGACATCGTTCCGCATCCGGCTGTCCAACAGCCAGAGCAGCCAGCCTTTGCGGTTGAAAGACATTCATGTCGCTTTGGCGACGGCGCTGGATTCATCACAGACCGTGGCCGGCAGCGACCGCTTGGTGACCTTTGGCGGCGCCACGGACATCGTCATCCCACCTTGGTCGGACTTTATCTCCGATCCGATCGCGCTGACGGCCGGCGACGGCGGCGATATCGCCATCAGCCTGTATTTCCCCGAGGCGCCGAAAATGCTGACCGGCCATCCGGGGTCGCGCACGACCTCCTATCTGGTGGCCGGTGATCATTCGGCCGACGTCACTCTGAACGACGCCAAGACCTTCAATCATTGGTTCAATATTGCAGCGGTCGATGTGGCAGCGAAGCCCGGGACGGCTGGAATCATTGCTTTCGGCGATTCGATCACCGATGGTTACGGCATCACGCCCAACTCCAATACGCGCTATCCCGACGATCTGAATGTCCGGCTGCACACTCTGCCTCATGCCCATCGGCCGGTCCTGAATCTGGGGATCGGTGGCAATCGCCTGCTGCTCGATGGCTTGGGGCCCAACGCATTGGCGCGGTTCGACCGCGACGTGCTGAGCCAGAGCGGCGTGCGTTATGTCATTGTGCTGGAAGGCGTCAACGATATCGGGGTATTGACACGTGATGCGCCCGTAGGGCCGGAAGACCATTCTGCCATGGTGCAGCAGATCGAGCAGGCCTATGTCCAGATGATCGATCGCGCTCATAGCCACGGGCTGGTGATCTATGGCGCCACGATCATGCCGTTTACGGGCAATGGCTATTATCACCCTGAGCCGGTCACCGAGGCCGACCGTCAGGCGGTCAATCTGTGGATCCGGAGTTCGGGGCGTTTCGATGGAGTGATCGATTTCGATATGGCTCTGCGCGATCCGCAACAGCCGGATCGGCTTAATCCGGTTTATGATTCGGGTGATCATCTCCATCCTTCGCCGGCCGGGTATAAGGCCATGGCCGAGGCCGTGGATTTGAAGCTGTTCAAGTAGCAAAGAAGCCCTTGCTCCGACCCGATGAAGGCTCAATCGAAGTCGAAATTGTTGATCTTTGCGATCCAGTCGGCATCCAGGTTCAGCAGGGCCTGAGCGACATCGATATGTCCTTTCGCCACAGCTTGAGCTGCCGCCGCCGACAAGAGCATTGACTGATCCCAAGCCTCATTGCGATGGAGGCTCACGTTTTTGACGAGTTGCGCGATCGCATAACGGTAATCATCGGCATAGGCTTCAGGGATATCCGGACCACGCCCGGTCTGGCGAGCTATCTCAATTGCCGCAGGCAATTGGAAAAATGAGAAGTCGACCGGCCCTTTCGCTTCGCTGGCAATGTGTACGATGTGGGGAACCGCCACATAGGAGGCCGTATAGACGTCGCCTTGATGGCATAGACTCGACCAAAGGCTGAACCAGGGCCCGTCTTCATAACCAGAGTTCGGCCCCGTTGACGAAGCCAGTGTTCGCAGCAAGGCCGGGATATCGCCGGCGACTCCGTAGGCATGCTGGAACTCGCTCCAGCGAGGATCATCAAGAGATAACATCTCGCGACTCTATCGCCTGGGGTCACGGCGTCAACCCGTTATTGCCTCGTGACGATCATCTCCATGTGTCGTCGGCCGGTTTCTAGGCCGTGGCCGGGGCAGCGGATTTGAAGCTGTTCAAGTAGGGAAGTAAGTCAGAAACCCCACCACCACGCCCTCCGGGCGCGGTCCCCCTCCCCGGCAAGCGGGGAGGTTCACACGATATTCTTGATCCCCCCCCGCGTTGGCTGCCGCCTTCAGGTGGCGCTTCCGGCGACGATTGCGACGTGTTTGAAGGTGGACAAACGGGCTTTGGGACGGGTTTTTGGCCCTTCAGGCGCCTTTGGAGCCATCAAAGGCGGCGATAGTGTTCAGAATTGCGGGGGTAATTTTGGACAGAAGCGGGTCGAACATGGTGTTTTACGGCTCAAGTCGCAAAAAAGTTCATCCAATTCTGTCCAATTAATTGGCCAATTATTTGGGCGGCTTTGCGCAGTTTCTGCTGTCGGTCATACCCATCGGTCATCGACTGCTGAGGCGATCGATTTGAAATCGCTCCAGTAGGATTCAAGGGTAGAAAAGAGTTTGAAACACGAATGAACACAAATGAACACGAATTAAGAAGGCTCGCTACCGCTCGCGGTGCGCGATGTTAAGGCGCATGAAGGCCGGATAATTCGAAGAGCGCGGATAGAGAGCGATATATCGCGCGCAAGCGCGCAAGAATTTCGAGATAGACACTAAATTCTGATCTTAGCATCGGTAGTTGCCCCGATCACCACGAGCGGTAGCGAGCCTTCTTATTCGTGTGCATTCGTGTTCATTCGTGTTTCAAACCCCTTTTGCTTCGGGTCATCGCCCCGGACAAGGGTTATGAAGCAGCGGCTATTGCAGCTTCCACGATGCCGACAGCTTCATCCAGTCGCCGGGCTTTTGGCCGGCCTTGCTGGTATCGACATGCGCCCATTTCAGCATGGTTATAGCGACCGCCTTGCCGAAGCCCTGGCCCGGCGGCATTTCGCTATCGATCACGCACTGAGTCAGGTCGCCGGTCTCACCGATCTGGCAAATGACCGCGGCCTTGCCCTCGGTATCGTTGAGCTGTGCCTTGCGCGGATAGACCCCGGCCAGGGTCAGATCGCTGTTGGCGGGCGTAAAAACCTGAGTACCGGCTGTGATCACCGGCGCCGGCACGGATTCGCGCGTCACTTCGGGATCGCTGTTTTGCGCGTAGGCTCCGGTAGCTGCCAGGCTGAGCGCGAGTGCAAGGATAATGGTTTTCATGATGAACCTCTGCACGGCTATGTAGGCCGAACAATGTTAGGCTTCAATGTGCGGCGCAATATAAAGCGAAGGTGTGGCGCGATTGCCCACCGTGATACCCGGATCATTTTCGATACCATTCCAACATTCTGGCCCTATCTCGCAGCTATTCTCGACATTTTATAAGCCGCTGCGAATATTAAAGAGTTCTCGGTTTCTTATGGTTGATTGGAGTGTAAATTATACCCGCAAATTAATGCGTCGCGCACTGATTCTCAGCGGGAATTGGATAACGCGTCATAACGGGAGTTCATTATGATTTTAACTTTCGTTCAGAAAAATGATTACAAGGGGCTAAAAGTGGCTGCGCCATGCGGCATCGCCAGCTCAATTGGGCTCGTCGTAGGTAAAAATGGGTCCGGAAAATCTCGACTGCTTGAAGCCTTAGTGGATGGCTCTGTCCAAGCTTATATTGACGACGTTCCGGTTGAGCAAAATAAGATTACGTTAATAAAATTAGACGATTTACGTCCGCGCCTTAATTTTGAAATGAGCACACAAAACGCGATACAAAACAAGGATGAATTTAGTAAATTTTATTTCAATAATAAAAATGATTTCTCTCTAGACAGTACACAATTTGATGAAAAATGGCATAGACGTGGACGGGATGAAAACATAAGTGTCACATATTTATATGAGGCAGCTTGTGTTTATGCGGATGCCAATAATAAGGATATATTAAATTTAAATGAATACGACATTTCCCAAATTTGCCATGACATGTCATTTAATTTTTACTCTGGAATAGACGTATCATTTAATCTCTCTACTTATCAGTCTGCACTGAATGCAAACGAGACTGCCCGAATATGGAAAAATGAAAATTCAAACTCCAACCAAAAGTACATAAGTTCAGAAGAGTTTGAAAACATTTATGGACCAAAACCATGGCTTTTTCTAAATGACGTATTGTCGAAGTTCTTGAATGATTTGTATATAAGCGAGCCTCTGGGAGACTATGACAATTCTTACAAGGCATCCCTTTTGTCACGCTCGTCCGGTAAGGCTTTTGATCAACTTTGGCTTTCATCGGGCGAAAAAATAATCCTCGCTCTAGCGACATATACGTATCGAGCAACCCTCTCTGGTTCGAAATTTAATAAGCCGAAACTAATTTTATTTGATGAACCAGACGCCTTTCTACACCCAAGTATGGTTAAGATACTTTATCAAACACTCATACTTATTTCCGAGCGTTTTAACTGTAAAATTTTAATCGCTACTCATTCTCCTACTACCGTAGCGCTTTGCAGCGAAGAATGTAGCATTATCAATATGACCCCTGAAAGCGCCACGATCATAAGCAAAGATGATGCGATTTCAAACCTGCTATTTGGGGTTCAACATGTTGCAGTGTTGTCAAATAATAGAAGGCAAATTTACGTCGAAAGCTTCAAAGATGCGTTCATTTACCAGGAATTATTTGACTTCTTATACCGCAGTGAAAGGCTTATTTTATCTGAAATTTCACTATCCTTTATTCCCAGCGGAGCCAAGGTTGATGAAAGCACTTTGCGAAATTTTCTAGTAAAGCACTTTTCTGCTTTAGATGAGACATCCATTGAGAATTACATTAGGGAGGTGAACGGCGTAGGAAACGATACAAACGTAATAGCGAATGTTGACAATCTGGTTCGTGAAGGCTGTCATACGGTCTTTGGTATAATAGATTGGGATGGAAAAAATAGGCGAAAAGGCAAAATTCTTGTCCACGCGCCAGGGGAATATTACAGTTTGGAAAACGCCATTCTAAATCCTGTCAATGTCGGTTTTTTTCTACTCTTCAATCATGCTGAACGTTATCGCGCGGAAATAATGGGCTTGGATACGAGGCGCTCGCTAGCAGATCACTTGGCCGATGAAAGCTCTTGGCAGATCATTGCGAACTTCGTCTCAGAGAAAGTCTTGGGAACTAGTAATGCGGACCCAAAAAAATATAAATTCGTAAATAACTTTTGCGTAAATTTCAACCCTTTGTATACAATGATGAACGGACACGAACTCGAAACAAAAATTAGAGACGCATTCCTCCCTCTCAAGGCGAAACAGTATGCCAGTGAAAAGTTGATGAAGGCGGTCTTATCTAACTTTGTGTTTGCCGCCGGATGGGGAGCCTCAATTCCTGAGTGCACGCTTGACATGTTTAACATCGCGCTCTCCTAAACCGCATGGTAGCTACATCCCCTTCCATCCCTGACCGCATCATGCTATCGCCCGTCGCATGAGCACTGACCTGTCCCTGATCCGCAATTTCTCCATCGTCGCCCATATCGACCACGGTAAATCCACCCTTTCCGACCGGCTGATTCAATATACCGGCGGGTTGACCGCGCGTGAGATGAAGGAGCAGGTGCTCGACAATATGGATATCGAGCGCGAGCGCGGTATCACCATCAAGGCCCAGACTGTCCGCCTCACCTATCCGGCGCATGACGGCAAGACCTATATCCTGAACCTGATGGACACGCCGGGCCATGTCGACTTCGCCTATGAAGTGTCGCGGTCATTGGCGGCGTGCGAAGGCTCGATCCTGGTCGTCGATGCCTCGCAAGGCGTGGAAGCTCAGACCCTGGCCAATGTCTATCAGGCCATCGACAATAATCACGAGATCGTCCCCGTCCTCAACAAGATCGATCTGCCGGCCGCCGAGCCCGAGCGCATCCGCGCCCAGATCGAGGACGTCATCGGTATCGACGCGTCCGAGGCCGTGTTGTGTTCGGCCAAGTCGGGTCTCGGCATCGAAGACGTGCTGGAAGCCATCGTTACCCGCCTGCCCGCCCCCAAGGGCTCCGAGACCGAGCCGCTGAAGGCGCTGCTGGTCGATGCCTGGTACGACCCCTATCTCGGCGTCGTCGTGTTGGTGCGCATCTTCAACGGCCGCATGAAGCCCGGCCAGCAGGTCAAGCTGATGAACGCCGGCGCCACCTACAAGATCGACAAGCTGGGCGTCTTCCAGCCCAAGGCTACCGATGTCGAGAGCCTCGGGCCCGGCGAGATCGGCTTCTTCACCGCCCAGATCAAGGAAGTGTCCGACGCCGCCGTCGGCGACACCATTACCGACGAACGCAAGCCGACCACGGAAGCCATGAAGGGCTTCAAGGAAGTCCAGCCGGTCGTTTTCTGCGGCATCTTCCCGGTCGACGCCGCCGATTTCGAAGACCTGCGCGCCGCCGTCGGCCGTTTGCGCCTGAATGACGCCAGCTTTACCTATGAGATGGAAACCTCGGCGGCCCTGGGCTTCGGCTTCCGCTGCGGGTTCCTGGGGCTGCTGCACCTGGAAATCATCCAGGAGCGGTTGTCGCGCGAGTTCAATCTCGACCTGATCGCCACGGCCCCCAGCGTCGTCTATGAGATTTACATGAACAATGGCGATGTCGTGCATTTGCACAATCCCGCCGATATGCCCGATCCGGTCAAGATCGACCATATCGAGGAACCGTGGATCAAGGCGACCATCTTTACCCCCGACGACTACCTGGGCGCGGTCATCAAGCTATGCCAGGACCGCCGCGGCGAACAGGTCGACCTCTCTTACGTCGGGTCGCGCGCCATGGTCGTTTATAACCTGCCGCTTAATGAAGTGGTGTTCGACTTCTACGACCGCCTGAAATCGGTGTCGAAGGGCTATGCCAGCTTCGATTACAATATCGAGAACTATCGCGAAGGCGACCTGGTCAAGATGTCGATCCTGGTCAATTCCGAGCCGGTCGATGCGCTGAGCATGCTGGTTCACCGCGATCGCGCCGAAATGCGCGGCCGCGGCATGTGCGAAAAGATGAAGGACCTGATCCCGGCTCACCTGTTCGTTATTCCGATTCAGGCGGCGATCGGCGGCCGTATCATCGCCCGCGAAACCGTCCGCGCCCTGCGCAAGGACGTGACGGCCAAGTGCTATGGCGGTGATGCGACGCGGAAGAAGAAGCTGCTGGAGAAGCAGAAGGAAGGCAAGAAGAAGATGCGGCAGTTCGGCAAGGTCGAAATCCCGCAGGAAGCCTTTATCGCCGCGTTGAAGATGGACAATGACTGACCAGAGTGCACCAGGGTGCGCGCACCCTCGTCGGGCGCCCCTGGACCCATATGTTGGAGTTTAAGCAGCAACGCGCAGGGATAGTCCTTTTTCCGCAAGATCTAAAGCACGCCTTAACCTAACTGCGTTAGCTTGAGGCACCCCTGTGCAAAGCGTCCATGCCCCAAACCGTTCTCATTCTCGAAGATAGTGCCACCCAGGCCGCCATCATCGGCAAGCTGTTCGAACGTGTCGGCTATCACCCGACCTGCGTTTCCGACCATGCCGGCGCCGTCGCGCAATTGAAGGTGCAGCGCTGGGATCTATTGGCCTTCGATGTCTTCCTGGGCGACAGCAATACGCTGGAACAATTGGACCTGTATCGCAAACTGGCGCCCATGACGCCGATCGCCATCATGACGGCCGGGCGCCGCGACAATCCCATGGCCATCAGCCAGGCGCTCAATAAGGCGCGGCGTAATGAGGTCGATTTCCTGCTGCCCAAGCCGTTCAATTTCGACGATATCCAGCAAATCTGTAAGGCCGTGGCGGCGCGTCAACATGCCAGGCCGCAAGGCAACGGCGCTCAAGTCAGTGAAACACCGCCGGCCGGTGACGACACGTTTTATCTTTAGATCGCAAAAGAGACCGCAGCCGAAGCCGCGGTCTCTTTTTTTATAACGGCGTAGGACGCCCGTCTTAGCGCGCGGCGAGATAGGCCTTGGCCTGGTCCTCGCTAATCGGGGTCACCGAACTGATGAAGCAATGTTGCGGGATATTGGTCGCCACGCTGCCGGTAATATCGACGTCGACCGGATCGCATATCTGGCTGCTGCCGTAATATTTGATGCCGATGGCCTCGTTCTTTTGCAGGCAACGGCCGTTCATTTTGATCAGCGCGGCATTGCCGTGATAATCGGTGACCAACAGGGTCGAGTCATCGAGAATCTGCGTGTCGTCAAGCGGCGCCGATACGCAGGCGCGCCGGGCGCGGTCACCGTTGTCGCGCGTGTCGTCGCTGCCTGCCAGGGTCTGGCTGGCGGCCAGGGCGGCAAAGGCGCCGGCGGCGATCAAGGCAATACCTGTAAAGGTTTTGGCAAAAGTTTTTACAGAGCGAGTCATGGCCTTATCCTTCATCGAGTGCTGCGGCTTCAGTACGCGTCAGCGGCTGAACGCCATTGATGATACATTTGAGCGGCGCCTCATTCATCTCCGAGTGCAGGATGAAGGCGTCGTGGGCCCGGCAAATCTGATCGGATCCGTTAAATTCGAAACCGATGTGCGACATGTCGGTCATGGTCGTGCATGGCCCGGAGATATCCAGCTTATAGCCGTTTTGAAAGTCGTCATAGACCAGCAGGGTATGGCTGTCGACGACGTGGATACGGCCGACGTGATGGCCGTCGAGGCAGCGCGGCGCCATCTTGTCGGGCGCGGGGGCATCGCGAGGGTCGGGATCGCGGGCCGGCTCGGCCTGGGCCCCGGAAAAGGCGCCTGAGAGTGCCGTTACGACCAGGCCGGCGGCCAGGAGGCTGCCGGCAATCGTGCCGGCCAGGATTGTTTTTTTCGTCATCGTCAAACTCCCATTATTGTCGTTTTTTGGCCGTGACATAGGGCGCGGCTTCCTCGCCCGTCAGGTGACGGACGGCGGTAATGCTGCAGGATTGCGGGTGACGGTCACCCAGATCGCTATAGAGGATATCGGCGTCGAAGGGGCCGCAAATGTCGCCGACGCCGGTGCGTGAACGTATGCCGATCATGGCGCTGGTGTCGAGGCCGAAACAGGCCGGCCCGAGCTTCAGCTCATAGGCTTCGTTCCAGCCGGAGGTGATGACCATGGTATGGTCGTCGACGCTCATGAAGTTGCGCACATTTGACGGGTCGAAACACTTGTGGCGGTTCTCGTTATAGGCGGCGGATTGGCCATCGGCCGGTGCGGTCGTCGTGCAGGCGACCAGCAGCGCGGCACCGGCGCCGGCGACGATCACGGAGGCTAAGAGTGCGGCGACTTTCATGGCAATCATCCCTTTTATATGGTGATATCAGGCTACGCCCAGCAAGCTGAATGCGACATGAACGGACGATGAACTGGCCTGTTATCCTATTGGTTGACTCGTTAGCTATCGGGTTAGTTATTTGGCGCGCGCATTTCGTTCAAAACATGCCCGGATTCGCCGGAAAATATTTCAGCCTTGTCGAGAATTATACGCTGCTTAAGCCCCAATCAGACGGTCCGGCCGCAATATTTTTTTCGCCGCCATCGGCAAGGGCGAAGGCATGCTGCCTATCTGGGTCAGCAAGGCCTTGGCCAGCAGTGCCGCCAGGCAAAATCCACGGGCGCCAAGGCCGGTCAGGGCGTAGATGCCGTCGCCGATTTGGCCCACCACGGGCAGATAGTCGCGTGTCATGACGCGTACCGAAGCGCGCGATTGGAACGGACCGTGGGCGATGGCGGCGGCACGCCCCGGCATGGCGCGGGCCAGACTGTCGAGATTGCGTGTACGATCGGCTTCGCGGACCTCGCTGCCACGGTCGTCGCGTTCGTGGGTGGCGCCGAAAATAAAGCCGCCATCGAGCGGAATGGCATAGCCGCCCCAGCTTAGGGCGCTGCGTAAGGGTTGCCCGGTGGCCACGACTTCGACCTGGCCGCGGACGGCGCGCAGGTCGTAACGGGCGCGATAGTCGGCGAGATCGAATATGCCCTCGCCGCAGGCGATGACGACGGCGTCATAGCCCGGAAAACGCTCGCCTGTGGCCGTGATAAGCGTGCCGTTGTCGAAAGATGCAAAGGTCTGCCGGATAACGGCTGTGTCGCCAAGCAGGGTCCGCAGGACTGCCGCCGGGCGCAGCCACAGGGCAGTTTCGAGGGTGATGCCGACGGCCTCGGGCATATCCGCGGCATCGCCCGCCTTGAACAGGCTGAGATCAGCGGCGGCAAACCCGGCCTGAGCCACGATGCGGGCGAAGCGCGAAGAGTCCTTGGGCGTCATTTCGCATTGCTGGACGCCCTCCCCCAGGATGGCGTCCGGACAAAGCCGGCGATAGATCGCGCCGGCATAGGCGAAGGCATCGGCGAACAGGGCGGAAATCTCGTTATCGCCGGCGTCCAGGCGCGGCGTCATCAGGGCGGCGACATTGCCGGAGGCGCCGCTGCCCGGGCCGTCGGCATCGAAAATGTCGGCCTCGATCCCAAGGAGGCGCGCCTGATGCGCCAGGGCGCAGCCGGCAATCCCGGCGCCGATAATGGCGATCTTTTGCGGCCGCGCCGGGGCGGTATCGCCCTCACTGGCATAGACCGCCTCAAGACGCTCACGCTTGCGGCCGAAGCCCGGCATCTTCGCGACCGTGAAGCCGGCCGCCTGCAGGCCGCGACGGACGAAGCCGGCGACGGTAAAGGTCGCCAGCCGCGCCCCTGCCCGCGCCTTTTCGGCCACCAGGGCCAGGACGTCGTCCGCCCACATGTCGGGGTTAAGGGCCGGCGAAAAGCCGTCGAGGAAGATGGCGTCGGCCTGCCCGTCCCACGCCGCCAGGGCTTGACGCACGTCCGTCAGGGCCAGGGTCAGGCTGACGCCCCACCGCGGGAAGTCCATATAGGCGAAACCGCGGCGAGCCTTGGGCCACTGTTCGAGAATGGCCGCGGTGACCTCAGCCAGCTCCGGCCACGCCGACAGGGCCTGACCGGCTTCGGCGGCGTTCATCAGGAAGCCTTCGATGGAAAAGATATGAAGATGGCCGTTTGCGGGCCTGGCGCCGGCCCAAAGCTGGATCAAGGCGGCGATATTCAGCCCTGTGCCGAAGCCCAGTTCCAGGACGGTAAAATCGCGCCGGCCGGCCCAGGCCTGTGGCAGATGGCAGCCGTCGAGGAAGACCGCTCGTGACTCGGCCAGACCGTCCTGAAGGGAATAATAGATGTCGCCGAAGCGGCCCGAGCGCGGCGCGCCGTCTTCGGCAAAATAGAGCTCAGGATCGGTGCCTGGATGGCTTTGCGGCGTCATGACGTGGTCAAGCCATAAAAAAGAGGGCCGCGCAAGCACGGCCCTCCGGAAACAGGCTTCGTTGGGTTCTATTGGACGGCTGGCGCCGAGCCGGACGAGCCGCCGGCGGCAACCGTCGTCGCGGTCGGCGAAGCGGCGATAGCGGCGTCGACAGCGGCCATCGAATCCATGGTGGCCGAGGCTTCAACCGGCGCTTCAGGCGCCGCGGCGGACGCGGCCGGCACTTCGTCGCTGGTCTTGGGCTTACAGGCGGCGATCGACAGGGTCGCCACGGCGGCGACGGCGATAAGGGCAATACGAGTGACTTTGGCGGTGGCAATCTTGGCGGTCATGTGGAATTCCCTGAGGTGCGAGACAAAAGGTGCGAGACAATAAAAAAGAGGGCCACCTTACGGCAGCCCTCTCTTCAAATCAAATGCCCGAATGGGCGAATGATCAGGACGAGGCAACGGCAGCAGCCGGCGAAGCCGAAGCGTCGGCAGCAGCGGCCGAGTCCATGGCGGCGCCGGAGGCGTCGGCCGGAACTTCGGTGGTGGGTTCAGCCGACGTGGTGTCGGAGGCCTTCGGGGTGCAAGCGGCAACCGACAGAGCGGCGACGGCGGCAGCGGCGATCAGAGCCGTACGGACGATTTTGGAGGTCATGGATCAGATCCTTGTTTCTAACGTTTAGAGGGCAAAGAACGGTGACCCGTGCCCACGACCTGATTCATAGCGGAGTCGGCCGAGTCTCGCAAGTGGATATTTCACAAAACTGTGATCGCCCCTGTGCAAAACAGACCATTTTTCGTCAATTAGGGGGTATTTCGAGCTGAAACGTACCAGAGATAGACTTTTAACCGGTTAAATCACGGCAAAAAACGTGATCGGCCGTGATCGGGCACGTCAGGAACGACATTTTTTGTGATCGCCTGAGCGGTGAAAGCCCGGATCACACGGCAGACTTTACGCAGCCTCAGCGGGAATATTGTTGAGCGCTTCTTCCATCTGCAGGAAGGACGGTTGAGCTTCCGACGGGATGCTGCCGCGGCCGATTTCGACCGAGATCTGCGCCGCATTGCCGTGCAGGTGAGCGACCAGGACCGACTGGATGATCTTGTAGAAGGCTCCTTCTTCGTCGACCACGGCGCCGAGGCGCGTGGCGAACGGTCCGACCAGGCCATAGGCCAGGAAGACGCCCATGAATGTACCGACCAGGGCGCCGCCGATCATGGCGCCGAGGATTTCCGGCGGCTCGGTGATCGAGCCCATGGTCTTGATAACGCCCAGAACGGCGGCGACGATGCCGAGAGCCGGCAGGGCGTCGGCCATGCTTTGCAGGGCGTGGGCCGGCATGTGGGCTTCGTGGTGGTGCTTTTCGAGTTGGGTTTCCATGGCGTCCTCGACCTGGTGCGGGTCTTCGAGGTTCATGGTCATCATGCGCAATGTGTCGCAGATGAAGTCGGTGGCGAAGTGGTCTTTGCAGATCTTGGGGAAGCGCTTGAAGATCGACGAATCATGCGGCTTTTCGATGTGGCTTTCCAGGGCGATGACACCCTTCGACTTCATCGTCTTGGTCAGCAGGAACAGCAGGGAGAGCAGGTCCTTATAGTCGGACGCCTTCCACTTCGAACCGCCGAAGATCTTGCCGAAACCGCCGGCCAGGCCCTTGATGGTCGTCAGGCTGTTGCCCACCAGGGTTGCCGCGATGGCCGCCCCGGCAATACACATCAGTTCGTGCGGCGCGGCCTCAATGACCGGCGCCAGATTGCCGCCCGACATGAGATAGCTGCCGAACACCGCGCCGAACAACAGGACGATACCGATAATTTGAAACATAAGAGGAAAGCACCCAAGCCTTGATTAAGGCGGCCAGTATCGCCGTTAATCATTAAGGGCGGGTTTCCTCGCGCGCCTTTACGGGCGCTTTAACCGTAAATTTTCACCACAATCAGGATTGCGGCGATGTCGCGTTTACCAGGCCGACAAAGGTGTTGGCCAGATCGTAGCTGAGATAGCCGTCGGCAATCATGCCCTTGGAGCGTTGCCAGTCGCGAATCGCCTGACGCGTGCCGAAGCCGATGACGCCGTCGATCGGGCCGGGATCGAAGCCGGCGGCTTTCAGGGCTTGCTGCGACTTCATGCGCTGATCGAGGCTGAGCGGCTGCTCGGTCGGCCATGTTGCTACGACGCCGGGCTTGCCCGCTATGCCGTCGGCGATCAGGCCGACCGCCAGGGCATAGGCGGTCGAATTGTTGTATTTGCGGATGACATAGTGGTTGGGCAAGGCCAGGAAAGCCGGACCCTTGGCGCCCGAAGGCAGGAGTAAGGTGGCGTTTTCATTGGCTTCCGCCGCCGGCCACGATCCGTTGTCGGCGCGGCGCAGGCCGAGCGCGGCCCAGCCGGCTGGGGTCAGTTGCTTGGTTTCGGAGAGATAATAGTCGAATCCGGCCGGCAGGACGACCTCGACGGCCCATTCTTCGCCGGGCTTCCAGCCGGCCTTGGCCAGAAGATTGGCGGACGATGCCAGCGCGTCCGAATCGGAATTCCAGATATCTACCTTGCCGTCGTGATCGCCGTCGACACCGAGCGTCAAATAGTTGTCGGGCAGGAACTGGGTCTGGCCCATGGCGCCGGCCCAGGAGCCGCGCAGGGTGTCGCGGCTCAGCTTGCCCTGTTGCAATATGGTCAGGCAGGCGATCAGTTCGTCTTCGGCCCAGACGCGGCGACGACCGTTATAAGCCAGCGTCGCGAAGGCCGAGACGACATCTATATTGCCCTGGACGCGTCCGAGGTCGCTTTCCATGGTCCAGATGCCGCCCAGAAGCGCCGAAGGGACGCCATAGGTCGCTACGATCGATGACACATTCGTATTGGCGGCCAGGCGATCGTGCGCGGCCGAGAACCGCGCCGGTGTCACGGCCTGGCGGATATAGGCGCTGATCGGCTTGGAAAATTCGGGTTGCTGCGAATCGGAGGCGGTGACGGTGGCCAGGGGTTGAACGCCGTCCAGCATCTGGCTGGCGAAAACGGGATCGAAGCCGCGCGACGCCGCTTTCTGGACGAAATTGGCCTTCCACTGATCGAAATTGGCATAGACGATCGGTGGCGCGACGGGGGCCGGCGTTGCCGCGGCCACGGAAGAGGTGGCGGAACTGGAGGCAGCCGAGGCCTGGGCGGCGTCAGCGGCCGGCGCAGCCGGTGCAGTGGTGACCGGTGCCCCGGTGACCGGTGCGGGCGGCACCTGTGCCATCTCCTGCGTTTCGGAACTGGCGCAAGCGCTCAGCAGGGCAAACAGGCTCAAATATCGCAGGCGCATGGGGATTCCGTTCTTGGCAACAATTGATACTAACCTGATTGCGTTTGGCTTTCCAAGAGCTTAAAGGCCACGCACGCTCAACAAAATGTGCGCCAAGACCAAGAATTATCCGCCTTTGCGTGAAAATGCACTTTATCGGCGTTGACAATTTCGGGCCGCTCCCCTAGATACCCGCCCTCTAACGAAGTTGGCCCATGCGTGCGACCGGTTCTGGTTGCCCTGGCTCAGCTTTGAAACGCCATTTTAAAGATCGGGTGAAAACCATGAAAGTCCGCAGCTCGCTCAAGTCGCTCAAGGGTCGCCATCGCGATTGTAAAGTTGTGCGCCGCAAGGGCGTCGTCTACGTCATCAACAAGACCGACCCGCGCTTCAAGGCGAAGCAGGGTTAATCTGGTTCCGGCCGCTTTGCGGCTTGACGTAGTGTCACAATCAACGCTTAAAGCGGCAGCGCTTTAAGCGTTTTTTCGTGTTCAATTTTTTCAGCTCAACCGCCGCATGGCTCGCCGCATCGGCGGCGACGGGCGGTCGCCCTTGCCAAGCGCGATGAGTCATTGTCATCTCGGCTTGGTATAAAATCCTATTCGGAGGTTACTGTGATCAAGGCTGTTTTGTTCGATGTCGGCAATGTCATCATCAACTGGAGCCGCGAAAACCTCTATGACAAGCTGATTACGGATCCCGCCCGCCGCGCCTATTTCCTCGATACCGTGGCGCCGATGGAATGGCATATGAAGCACGATGCCGGCGTCACTTTCGCCGAAAATCGCAAGGACCGGCTGATCGCCCACCCCGATTTCCACGACGAGATCCTGGCGTTCGACGAGCGCTTCGAAGAGATGCTGGGCGACCTGATCCCGGAAACGATCGCGGTCATCGAAGAGCTGCACGCCAAGGACGTCAATATGTACGGCCTGACCAACATGCCGCAGGAAAAGGCCGCCATGGTCTTTTCCAAGAGCCCGGTCTTCAGCTGGTTCAAGGACATCATCATCTCGGGTGACGAAAAGATGAGCAAGCCCGAGCCGGAAATTTTCGATCTGACGGTCAGGCGTCTGGGTGTGGCGCCCGGCGAAATCTTCTTTACCGACGACAGCGCCGCCAATATCGCCGGCGCCAAGACCGCAGGATTCGTCACCCACCTGTTCGATACGCCCACGACCTTGCGCCCGGCTTTGGTCGCTGCGGGCGTTCTTTAATCCACAGACGATCCGGACTTATCCTCAAGCACGGCTTGAGGTCTCGAATCGCTTTGTCTATGGTTAAGGCTACCCATTTTTCAGGATATCCGTACCATGGCCGACGACGCCGCCTCCATTTCCTCGACCGATGTCATCACTGGCGCCGCTCAGACCCGCCTGCGCACCATTATCGAGCGCATCGAACGCCTTGAAGAAGACAAGGCCGTCATCATGGCCGACATGAAGGAAGTCTATGCCGAGGCCAAGGGCGAAGGCTTCGACGTCAAGATTCTGCGCAAGGTCGTGTCGATCCGCAAGAAGGACAAGGTCAAGCGCGACGAAGAAGAAGCTCTGCTCGACCTGTACATGTCCGCCATCGGCATGTAAGCGCCGCGGAGACCGGGCCATGGCGTTCAAATCCAAGACGCCATCCAAGGGGCTCCCCAAGAGTCTACAGCGTAGCAAGCCCTTGCAAACCAAGGGTGCGATGAAGCCGGGCGCCGGTTTCAGCGCCAAACCACCCTCCCCCGCCGACCAGCGCAAGGCCGCGCAAAAGGCCTTGCAGAAGGCGACCCTGCGTGCGCTGGAAAAGGCGCGACAGGAAGCGGCCGAACAGGGCGTCGACCTGTCCGAATGGGAAAGCGAATTTATCGAAGGCGTGTCCGAGCGGGTCAAGACCTATGGCCGCGCCTTTGCCGATCCGGATAAGGGCGCCATGAATGGCACACTGTCGCTACGGCAAGGCCTGAAGCTCAAGGAAATCCGCAAGAAGACCAAAGAGCGGGCTGGACGCAAGCCCGGCGAGCCCTCATGATCGCGGCATGAGCGATAGAACGCAAAAGGCTGGGCCACGGTGACCGGGATCGCGCGCCGCTCCCTGCTTTCGGCCGCCGCGACCGTACTGGCATGGCCTTTGCGGACGCTGGCAGCGGCGCGGCCGGCGAAACAGGTCCTCGCCTTCTATTATGGCTGGTACGGTCCGGGCAGCCATTGGCAATCGCCAAACCCGGCCAGCAAGACCCTGGCGGACTCGCYGGATTTCCCGACGGCGGGCACCTATGACAGTCTCGATCCAGCCGCTATCGATCGCCATGTTGCGGAGGCCAAGGGCGCCGGGATCACCGGCCTGATCTGTTCGTGGTGGGGTCAGGGCGACCGTACCGATCAACAGTTGAAACCCTTGCTGGACAAGGCAGCTATGGCCGGTTTGGTGATCACCGCCTATGTCGAGAATGTCACCTCGCCTCAAGCCCTCGCCGACGCCTGCCTCTATCTCCTCGAGGCCTATGGCGGCCATCCGGCGTGGCTGAAGCTTAACGGCAAACCCGTCATCTTCCTTTATGATCGTGTCCTGCAAACCGTCGGGCTCAACGGGTGGAAACAGGCGCGGGCAATCATTGATGCCAAGGCGCCGGGGCGACTGGCCGTTATCGCCACCGGCAACGGCCGAAAACAGATCGCCGAACGCGCGCCGCTGTTCGACGGCATCCATATCTACGACATGGCCTTCTATCTGGCGCAAAACCATCCCTTTGCCTGGCTATGGCGGCGGCAGTTCTATGACAGCTGGGTCAAATGCCAGGCCGGTTTGAGCGTCACGACGGCGACGGTCATGCCGGGCTATGACGATCACCTCGTTCTCGGCCGCCCCGCGCCGCGCCCCTTCGTCGATCGCGACAACGGCAAGCTCTATCGCGGCCTGTGGCAGGCCGCCATCTCGGCCCGGCCCGACTGGATCCTGATCGTTTCGTTCAATGAATGGCATGAAGACAGCCAGATCGAGCCGTCCCTTCAATATGGCGGCCGGGAACTGGCGACGACGCGCGACATGAGCGCCAGGTTCCTCAGCTAGGCCGCTGCGCCGCAGGCAGACAAGTTCCTCCGCAAGAGCATTGTAAGCACGATTAGGATACCCGCCAAACGGTGTCCAGCGCGACGTCAACCCGCTTTGGGCCAATCTTCGAGACAGAGCAAATTCATCCCTTGATTGATTTTCGACGACGTCGTCACCTATCATTTTCACATCCGAATGACGAACAATGGCGATAGGTTTTCTGCACCGAATTCCGCCTGCGTCTCGGTCGGGATGTGCGAAAAGGTGCCGTTCTACTTGGCTGACAGATTTCTTGAAATAGGCCGATTTATCAATGTTGATTAACCCTGTTTCGCCCCTGCCCGGTTGTCCACGCTTTTCTAATAGGTTGATTATGTTATTCTTGATGCCGTGGATAACGGTGACACGCTGGGCCGGTCATTAACCCTATGAAAGGGCGATCGGGGTAAATTCAACGATTGATTAGAGCGTCGAGCTTGGCCATCCCTATAACATCTAACAAGACGAGCAGGACACTCGATAAATGGGGTGAAACGAACATATTTTGAGCTTTGACTCTGCTGTCCAAGCACGCTGAAAGGTTGTACCCTGAGAAGCGGACGCTCGCCGGCCGATGGCTTCAACCATAGCCACAATACACGCCTGTCAGACCGCGATGACTACGGTCGCGGCGGTATGGAGGACAGCTTTCGTCCCGACTGATCAATACCGGCACGCCGTTCGGCTCAGATACGGCACGTGCGAGGCATTGGGCATCGCGCCGCAAGTCTATGTCCGTCCATGTCGTCCAGCGCTTCCGCAGCACGATCTGCGGCACCGCGATTTTGCATGGTGCAATATCACGCATGACCTGTAACGGATCAAGCGTTGACAAAAACATACCAACAGGTATGTTGGCAGAAAAAATCCATAAGATACAGGCTATTGCCTGGATTTATATCGGCGCGATAAACACTGGTTGCGGGATCTCGACCGATTGCCCGGTCGGTGTCAAGGTACCGTCGTCATTGATCTTGAAGACGACCACGGTACCGCCGCGCTGGTGAGCCACCAGCAGTCGCTTCTGGTCTTCGAGGAGACAGAAGAAGCGCGGCCAGTCACCAAGCGTCGGTGACGACTGAACCAGGGTCAGGGCGCCGCCCGGCCCGATCGAAAAGACCGAGATACTGTTATGGCCGCGATTGGAGACGTAAAGTACGTCCCCGGCCCGATTGAGCGAGATATGGGCGGCGGCGCTATTGCCCTCAAAATCGACCGGCAGGCTGGAGACCGTCTGGGCCGAGCCGTAACTGCCGTCGCCATGCCGGCGCAGGACGAAGATTTGATTGCTTAACTCGCTGATAAGATAGGCAATTTCACCATTTGGATGAAAGGCGAGATGGCGCGGTCCGGAACCTGGCGGCGCCTGGAAGGCGGTAAAGCTGTCGCCCACCGCGCCAGTGGCCGGGTCGAAACTATAGCCCAGCAATTGATCCGTACCGAGATCGACGCTGTAGATGGCCTTTTGATCGGGCGCGAACTGGACCCAATGGGCGTGCGGCCCTTCCTGGCGATCGGCATTGGGGCCAGTGCCATGGTTTTGCTTGATAATCGGGTCCGCCAAAGGTTTTCCGTCGGCCCCGAGACGGAAGACGACGATATCGCCGCCCATATAATTGGCCACGGCGAGGTAATTTTCACGGCTATCGAGCGCGACGTAACATGGCGCGCCGCCTTCACTCTGAACCTGGGCTGCCTTGTGCCAAACACCAGCGTTGTCCACCCGATAATCGCCGATCAGGTTGTTGGTCTCATCGACCAGGTAGTGCCGTCCGGCCCGGTGGCTGTAGGCGCCAAAAGAGACGTTCTCAATAGCATATAAGGCCCGCCCGCCTGTCCAGGTGTCTCCGGCGGCATCGTAGCTCAGCGGAAAGATACCCATGCCCATATCCGACGTATAGGTGCCGACAAACAGCTGCAGATCGCCGGGCGCGGCAGACGCGCTGCCGGCCATGACCGCGAAGGCCGCTGTTCCGGCAAGAAGGGTTCGGCGGTTAAAAGAACTGGGATTCAAGGTGGGCCTCCGAGACTGATATTATGCTTCGGACATTAGGTTGCGATCTGTGAAAACGCTAGCGATTTCAATCCATTCCACGACGATAATTGCGTCATACCAAGGTTATACAACGGTAAATCGCTGAAATTTATAATCTTTTTTCGTCATAACATTTGTAAAACATGATAATGCAACGCTTTCGTCTGTAAAATCGTTCGCCTTACAGTTTCATTAACCGGGTCACGCAAGAATGTGCGGATAACGGGCGCGTACCTGCCCGGTTTCCGGACACCGGCCATGACGTCTTCTTCGAGCGATAAAACCGCCCTTCACGCTTACGAGCCCGTCGGTGTCCTGGAAACTATCAGCTACGGTTTGGGGGATTGCGGTTTCAATCTCTACTGGGCGCCGCTGACAGCGTTTTTTATGATCTACCTGACTGACGTCGTCGGCGTTCATCCGGCCGCCGTCGGGGCGCTCCTGATTACCATGCGCCTGATCAGCGCCATCGCCGAACCCGCCTTCGGCGCCTTTGCCGATCGTACCCAAACCCAGTACGGCCGCTATCGTCCGTGGTTCCTATGGTTGGCCGTGCCTCTGGCCGCCGCCGGCATCCTCGCCTTTTCTGTCGCCGATGTGCCACAAAACTTCAAGCTGATCGCCGTCTATGTCAGCGTCATCCTTCTCAATCTGGTCTATACGGCCGGCAATGTCGCTTATAACGCTCTGTCCGGCGTCATCACACCGGAATCACGCCAGCGCGAAATCATGATGAGCTTGCGCTTTGGCGGCGCCTTCCTGTCGGCTGTCTTCATCACATGGCTGACGCCAAAACTGGTGGCCTTCACCGGTCCGGGCAAGGAAGCGCTCGGCTGGCAGTTCGCCATGACGGTTTACGGCGTCGTCCTCATCGCCATTTTCGTCAACCTCTTCCTCCACACGGAAGAGCGCTTTTCTCAGGATTCGACGCCGCGCAAAAATCCGCTGAGCGATATCGCCGACCTGTTCTCCAACCGCCCATGGGTGGTCCTGTTCGCCCTGGGTTCGGTCGTCATGGTGGCTTTCACCCTGCACATGGCGGCGACACCCTACTACATGAAATACTATATCGGCCGTCCCGAACTGGTGACCAGTTTCGCCATGTCGTTCAGCCTGGGCCTGGCCGCCGGTTCCGCCGCCACCATGCTACTGACCCGCCTGATGTCGCGGCCCGTCCTGATCGCCGTCATGCTGGCCTTACTGGGCTGCGCTAGCCTTGGCCTCTATTATGTGCCGCAGGCACAACTGATGACCATCTTCATCCTGCAGGTCGTTACCGGCACGGCTCTGGGCACCGTCTCCACCATCACCTTCGCCATGTACGCCGATGTCGCCGATTTCAACGCGTGGAAGACCGGCCATCGCGCCACAGCCATGACCTATTCCATGATCAATTTCGGCAAAAAGATCGGCGCCGCCGTCGCCGCGGCGCTGATCGGCTGGGCGCTGTCGTCGCAGGGCTATACGGCCAATGCCGCACCATCGGCCGGTTTGCTCGAGAATATTCGCCTGATGATGGGACTGGTGCCGGCCGGCCTTGCCTTCGCCGGCGCCCTGATCGCAGGCATCTACGATCTGACGCCCAACGCTGTTGCACGGTTACAGGCCGAGATTGTGAGCGGGTTGACCAAGCCCAGCCTCACCCCGCCTCTTTGACGAGGCCTTCCAGGCCGCAATCGCGGACCTTGCGGTACAGGGTCGAACGCCCGATACCGAGGCGGCGCGCCACTTCCGACATATGACCGGCATAGACGCCGATGGCATGTTCGATCAGGTCGCGTTCGATGTCTTCCAGCTTGCGCAGGTGACCTGCGTCGTCGAGGATGCGCACCGGCGCATCGTGCAGGGCCGTCATGGCGTCGTGATGCTCTTCCACGGCCACTGCGATCGGACGGGGCGTGTCGGACGCCATCAGCGGCGCCGTTTGACCGCTGATCGCCGGGAAATCGAAGGCCTGCAGATGCGGACTGTCGCTGAGCACGATGGCGCGATAGACTGTGTTTTCGAGCTGGCGGACATTGCCCGGCCAATCATGGGCCGACAGCATCTGCATGGCTTCGGCGGAGACGCCGGAAACGCGCTTGCCTTCTTCGACATTGAAACGGCGGATGAAATGGTCGATCAGGGCCGGCACGTCCTCGCGGCGATCGCGCAGGGACGGCGCCTCGATCGGGAAGACGTTCAGGCGGTAAAACAGATCCTCGCGGAAGCGGCCGGCCTTGACCTGGTCGGCCAGGTTACGGTTGGTCGCAGAAATGATGCGGACGTCGACCTTGACCGGGCGTTTGGAGCCGACCGGATCGATCTCGCCTTCCTGAAGGGCGCGCAGCAGCTTGACCTGCATGTCGAGGGGCAGTTCGCCGACCTCATCGAGAAACAGAGTGCCGCCGCTGGCTTCCTGGAACTTGCCCAGATGTTTGTCCGAGGCGCCGGTGAAGGAACCCTTTTCGTGACCGAACAGGATGGATTCGACCAGGTTCTCCGGCAGGGCGCCGCAATTGACGGCGACGAAGGGCTTGCCGGCGCGTTCGCTGGAGCCCTGGATGGCGCGGGCGATCAGCTCCTTGCCGACACCGCTTTCACCGAGGATCAGGACGGGGATGGAGGACCGGGCGGCGCGTTCGCCGAGGCGGCGGACGATGCTCATGGCAGCCGAAGTGCCGATCAGGTCATCGAACGAGGTGCGGTTGGTGGTGCGTTTTTGCAGGCGGGCCACTTCGGCCGACAGATCGCCCATTTGCAGGGCGTTGCGGACGCTGACCAGGATACGTTCGGGCGATGCCGGTTTGATGAAGAAGTCCTGGGCTCCGGCCTGCATGGCCTTGACGACCGTATCGATACCGCCGGAGGCCGTCAGGACGACGACCGGGGTACGGATGCCGGCGGCGCGCAACTCCTTCAGGGTATCGATGCCTGATTGCCCCGGCATGACGAGGTCGAGAATGACCGCGTCTATGCCCTGAGACTGCGTGAGTCGTTCATAGGCCTGCGCGCCGTTTTCGGCGTGCATGACCGAAAAGCCTTCGCGCTCGAGGACAGCCTGTATCAGGCGACGCTGCGTCGGATCATCGTCGCAGATCAGGATCGTTTTAGCCATGTAACACCCATCATCATTCTGATTGCCATGCCCAGTTTTTGCGGACTTCGGCTTATTTTGAGACAACCTTACGGGTTCAGGGTGAAAATCCCGTTGAGAGAGACAGTTAATGTGCCGTTTCCGCACGCCATATGATCAATACGGGCAAACTGGGGTTTCTGCCTGTTGCTCGGGGCGGTGGTAGCACTGGGCCTGCCAAGGGATTGAGGCGAAAACACGAAAACCTTCTAGATTTCCAACCTCTTTTTCGTTATGCCCCTCGCCATGACAGACATGCCTTTAGATTCCGCCACAAAGCTCCCTATTTGGGATTTGACCGACCTGTATAACGGCGCCGACGATCCCAAAATCGCCCAGGACTTCGAGCGCGGTGCTTCGCACATCAAGGAGCTCGCCAAATTGCAGGGCGCCTTCTTGTCGGCGCGCGGCAATGCCGAACGCCTTGGCCTGTTGATCGATCAAGCCGCCGGCCTTTATGAAAAGGCCATGGACGATATCGGCGGCGCCTTGGCCTATGCCGGCCTGTCGTCGGCCATCGACCGCGAAAACCCGGTGATCTCCAAGCTGCAGTCCGATCTCGGCACCCAGGCGGCGATGATCTCCGCTGACAGCCTGTTTCTCAGTCTGGAACTGAACAAGCTGGAAGATTGGGAAATCGAGCAAGCCCTCAAGGCGACGCCCAAGGCCGGCAAGTGGCGGCCGTGGTTGCGCCGGGTGCGCGCCTCGCGTCCGCATGAATTGTCGCCGGATCTCGAGCGTCTGATGTTGGAACGCATGCCGGCCGTCGGGCAGTGGACGCGCCTGTTCGACGAGACCCTGTCGCGGATGCGCGCCAAGGTCGGCAAGGAATCGCTGACGCTCAATGAGGCGCTAACGCGATTGTCGGCGCCGCAGGCCGCCGTGCGCAAGGCCGCGGCCACCGGCTTGACCGCTGCCCTGAAAGAGGTCGCCCCGGTTCTCGCCCTGTCGCTCAATACCCTGGCCTTCGAGAAGCAGGTTGAGGACCGCTGGCGCAAATATGAAGATCCCGCCGCCTCCCGCCACCTGGCCAACGAGGTCGATAAGGACGCCGTCGACGCCATGGCCGATGCCGTCGGTGAGTCGTACAGCAGCCTGTCGCACCGTTATTACGCCTTGAAGGCGCGCCTGATGGGCCGCAAACAGCTCGACTTCTGGGATCGCAATGCCCCCCTCACCCAGGACGTGCAGCGCAACTATAGCTGGGAAGAAGCCAAGGAGATCGTCCTGGCCAGCTTCCGTCAGATGGGCCCCGAATTCGAAAATCGCGTCCAGGTCTTTTTCGACAAGCCGTGGATCGACGCCGCGCCGCGTCCCGGCAAGACCTCGGGCGCCTTCGCTCACCCGGTCACCGCCAATCGCCATCCCTATGTCCTGCTGAACTTCAGCGGCGATCGCCGTGAGGTCCTGACCCTGGCCCACGAACTAGGTCATGCCGTGCACCAGACCCTGTGTCAGCCCCTGGGCTCGATCCTGGCCGATACGCCCCTGACCCTGGCTGAAACAGCGTCGATCTTCGCCGAAGGCCTGGTCTTCGAGCACCTGGTCGCCAAGGCGTCGCTGGAAGAAAAGAAGGCGCTTCTGGCCGGCAAGATCGAGGACGGCCTGAATACGGTCATTCGCCAGATTGCGTTCCACCGCTTCGAGGAAAAGTTCCATGCCGCCCGTATGGAAGGCGAGGTCTCGGTCGACCAGATCAACGCCATCTGGATGGACGTCATGGGCGCCAGCCTCGGGCCGGCGATCAAGCTCAATGACGGCTACGAAGTGTGGTGGTCCTATGTCGGCCACTTCATCAATTCGCCCTTCTATGTCTATGCCTACGCCTTCGGCGACCTTCTGGTCTCGGCCCTGATGGAAAAGCGCCGCGAAAACCCCGAAGCCTTCACGCCGGATTATCAGGCCTTGTTGGCGGCCGGCGGCACCAGGACCTATGTCGACGCCCTGGCCCCGTTCGGCATGAATCCGCGCGACAAGGCGTTCTGGAAGATGGGTTGTGCCCGCTTGGAAGGTCTCATTGATGCGTTCGAGGCCTTGCTCTAAAACGCCGATTGACCAAATCACCTGCCTTTTGTAAGAACCGAAGCCTAATCTCCTCCAAGGACCTCCCATGGCCGACCATCACGATCATTCCAACGACCACTATGTCCATGGCGAGATGGACATCCATCAGCATCAGCATTCCTACGAGCTGTTCGCCAGCCTGACCAAGTGGTGCAGCCTGCATATCGCGACGGTCCTGATCTTCCTGGTCATCCTGACCTGCACCAAGCTGGGCTTCATGACCGCCGCCATCGCCGCGATCGTAGTTTCGGTTCTCGGTTTCCTGATGTTGAAAAAGAAGCCTGGCGCTTCCCACTAAGCCATTTTCAGGGCGTGTGACGATGGCCGCCAATCTCACGGAACGCCAACAGAAATGGTTCGCTTCGGTCAAGGCTAGCCTCGAGCGTGACACCGGCCGTCCGCTCGACGCCTGGGTCGAGATCGTCCGCCGCGACTGTCCCGAGACTGAGCGGCGCAAGCAAGAGGCTTGGCTTAAGGCCACCTACGGCATGAGCATGATCCGCGCCGGTCAGATCATCAACGCTGTCAATCCCGAACCCGACATGTGGGAAGACCCGGCTTTTCAGCGCGGCGAGTTGTGGAAGGACGCAGGGTCGACCGCTATCCTCATCGCCTTCGAAGCGCTGATCCAGGATATCGCGGACGTGATCCCTACCCAGCGCAAGGGTTTCACCGCCTGGTCGCGCGCCGTGCAATTTGCTGCGATGAAGCCGTTACGTGGCGGTAAGGCCATGTTGGGTTTGGCGATCGCTCCCGAATCCGATGCGCGCTTGGCGCTGGCACGTAAGGACACCTGGTCCGAACGGTTGAAATCTACCGTGACTCTGACAACGCCGGCGGATCTCGAAGGCCTCCTGCCTTTGGTCGAAGCGGCCTGGCAAAAGTCCTAGTTCAGCCCTCGTAACCTTTGGCGATACCAGATATCGCGTAGGCAGGCTTTGACTTGCCTGTGTTTTCCCCATAACAAGACGAGAACAAACAMACGACTCTAGTCGTTACCAAAGCTACCAGGTTGGAGGGAAAACATCTTGGGCTTGATCCTTGCCATTACGTCCGAACAGACGCCGGGCGAAACCCGTGTCGCCGCGACTCCCGATACCGTCAAGAAGTGGACCGCCGCCGGCCACAAGGTCAACGTTCAAGCGGGCGCCGGCCTTGGCGCCTCGATCACCGACGATGCCTTTGCCACCGCAGGCGCGACCCTCACCAAATCGGTCAAGGACACGCTGAAAGACGCCGACATCGTGTTGAAGGTGCGCGGCCCGGCCAAGGACGAGATCGCGGCGTTGAAGGCCGGCGCCATCGTTGTCGCCATGCTCGACGCCTACCGTGAGAAAGATACGCTGAACGCCCTGGCCGCCAAGGGCGCCTCGGCCTATGCCATGGAATTCGTCCCCCGCATCACCCGCGCCCAGGTTATGGACGTGCTGTCGTCCCAGGCCAATCTCGCCGGCTATCGGGCCGTTATCGAAGCCGCCAATGCGTTTGGCAAGGCCTTCCCGATGATGATGACGGCCGCCGGCACGGTCGCGCCTGCCAAGGCCTTTATCATGGGCGTCGGCGTCGCCGGCCTGCAAGCCATCGCCACCGCCCGCCGATTGGGCGCTGTCGTCACCGCTACCGATGTGCGGCCGGCCACCAAGGAACAGGTCGAAAGCCTGGGCGCCAAGTTCCTCGCCGTCGAGGACGAGGAGTTCAAGAACGCCCAAACCGCCGGCGGTTACGCCAAGGAAATGTCGGCCGAATACAAGGCCAAGCAGGCGGCCCTGACTTCGACCCACATCGCCAAGCAGGATATCGTCATCACCACGGCCCTGATCCCTGGCCGCGCCGCGCCGATCCTGGTGACCAAAGAACAGGTCGCCAGCATGAAGCCCGGCTCGATCCTGATCGACCTGGCGGCGCCCCAGGGCGGCAATGTCGAAGGCTGCGTCGCCGACAAGGTGGTCGACGTCAACGGCGTCAAGATCATCGGCCTCAGCAATATTACGGCTTCGATCGCCGCCGACGCGTCTGCTCTTTACGCCCGCAACCTGCAGGCCTTTGTCGGCCTGCTGATCGACAAGGACGGCAATCTGGCGCCCGACGCCGAGGATGAAATCCTCAAGGCAGCCTTGGTCACCCATGGCGGCGCCGTCGTCCATCCCAATCTGAAGGGCGCCTGAATGGCCCGCACAGCCGTCGATTACGAACAGCAGGCGACGCATTGGTACGCCGCGTGGAACAGCCACGATCCGCGCGCCATTTGCGATCTCTATGCCGACAATCTGGTCTTCATGTCGCCCTTCGTCGCCAAGCTCGGCCTGTCGGAGCGCGGCGTCCTGACCGACATCCAGGCCTTTTACAAATACGTTTCCGACACCTTGCCGCGCGTGCCCAATCTGAAATACGAGCCGGTCGCCAACTGCGTCGGCGCCCAGGGCCACACCCTGGTCTATCGTAACCAATCGAGCCACATCGTCGCGGAAACCTTCGAATATAACGACCAGGGCCTGATCCGCCTGGCCAGCGCGGCCTTCTCGACCGCCCCGATCAAGAGGAAAAACTATGGAAGCCGTTGATCCTACCATCTTCCGCCTGGCCATCTTCGTCCTGGCCATCTTCGTCGGTTACTATGTCGTGTGGAGCGTGACACCGGCCCTGCACACGCCTTTGATGGCCGTGACCAACGCCATTTCCTCGGTCATTATCGTCGGCGCCCTGATCGCCGCGGCCGCCAGTGCGCAAGGCATGGGCCTCGGTGCCTGGGTTTCCAAGGGCGCGGGCGGTATCGCTTCGGCCCTGGCCGCCGTCAATATCTTTGGCGGTTTCATGGTCACGCGCCGCATGCTGGCTATGTACAAGAAAAAAGACAAGCCGGTTAAGGCCGAGGGGAGCAAGTAAAATGGATTTCGCCAGCATCGCCGCCCTCGCCTATCTTGTCTCGGGCGTCCTCTTCATCCTGGCCCTGCGCGGCCTGTCGAGCCCGGAAACCAGCCGTCAGGGCAATCTCTACGGCATGATCGGCATGGCCATCGCCGTCGGCGTCACCCTGCTGTCGCTCTTCTTCAAGGGCGATCTCGACCCGACCACCATCGTCATCATCCTGTGCGGCATCGCCGTCGGCGGGATCGCCGGCATGACCATCGCGCAGAAGGTTTCCATGACCTCCATGCCGCAACTGGTTGCCGCCTTTCACTCCCTGGTCGGTATGGCCGCCTGCATGGTCGCTATTGGCGCACTCTATGCTCCGCGCGCCTTCGGTATCGATAATGGCCTGGACGGCATCAAGACGCAGTCGATCATCGAGCTGTCTTTGGGTTGCGCCATCGGTGCCATCACCTTTACCGGCTCGGTCATCGCCTTTGCCAAGCTCAACGGCAATATGTCGGGCGCGCCGATCATCCTGCCCATGCGGCACGCCCTCAATATCGCGCTCGGCGTTGCCGTCGTTGTGCTGATCGGCATCCTGATCGCCACCGGTGGCCTCGCCACCTGGGCCTTCTGGGGCATCTTCCTGATCGCCCTGGTCCTCGGCATTACGCTAATCATCCCGATCGGCGGCGCCGACATGCCCGTTGTCGTCTCCATGCTCAACTCCTATTCCGGCTGGGCTGCGGCGGCGCTCGGCTTCACCCTGGAAAACATCGCGCTGATCATCACCGGCGCCCTCGTCGGTTCCTCCGGCGCCATCCTGAGCTACATCATGTGCAAGGGCATGAACCGCAACTTCTTCAGCGTCATCATGGGCGGCTTCGGCGGGGACAGCGCTGCTGCCGGCTCGGGCAAGGTCGAAACCCGCCCGGTCAAACAAGGCTCGGCCGACGACGCCGCCTTCATCATGAAGAACGCCTCGAAGGTCATCATCGTCCCCGGCTACGGCATGGCCGTCGCCCAGGCCCAGCACGCCCTGCGCGAAATGGCCGACAAGCTGAAGGAAGAAGGCGTCGAGGTCAAATACGCCATCCATCCCGTCGCCGGCCGCATGCCCGGCCATATGAACGTGCTGCTGGCCGAAGCCAATGTGCCCTATGACGAGGTCTTCGAACTGGAAGACATCAACTCGGAATTCGCCACCGCCGACGTCGCCTTCGTGATCGGCGCCAACGACGTGACCAACCCCGCCGCCAAGACCGACCCGACCTCGGCCATCTTCGGCATGCCGATCCTGGAAGTCGAAAAGGCCCGGACGATCCTGTTTATCAAGCGCGGGATGAGCGCGGGCTATGCCGGGGTTGAGAATGAGCTGTTCTTTAAAGACAATACCATGATGCTGTTCGGCGATGCCAAGAAGATGGTTGAGGGGATCGTTAAGGGACTTTAGAGAAGGCAACGGGCACGGACCGTCGGCGGACCCCATAACATGCAATATGAATTTCTAAGGACAGAGGCCGAGTATCAGGACGCCCTCAAGAGACTCGATAAACTCACGGGTGCCGCACCAGGTTCGCCCGAAGGCGATGAGTTGCAGGCCTTGACGGAATTGATCCAGGCCTACGAGGACGAGCACTTCCCGTACGACTGACTTGACCCAGGCAAGATATTGCCACACCCTGCCCTTCACCTTGGATGGGAACATAATGCGCAACCGCCTCTTGATCTGTCTTATGGCATCAGTCGTCGCCATAGGCGCGGGCGCGGCCTCCGCACAACCGGTCGATCCGACGGCCACGACCCCAGATATGATAGACCGTTACGCCCATGCGTCATGGACATATCCTGATGCCGATGAAATGGCAGGCATCTATCCGAACGGTGCTTTTGAGAATAGCCCCGAAGGTCAGGCAACGATAAATTGCACGCTCGCCGCAGACGGGACATTGACGGCTTGCGACATCGTCAGCGAGATGCCGCCGGGTTATGGAATCGGGGAAGCGACTTCCAATGCTTTCCTGCATTCGTGCCATGTCGATCCAAGCACTGTTAAGGGTGGCATCCAACCCGGTGACCATCAGAAATTCATTTACAAGTGGAGCCTTTAGTTAGGGCGTTCTTGCTATGGCCGAGCCGAAAACCAAACCGACCGATGCCAGCGTCACCGACTATGTCGCCGCCCTCGCCGATCCCAAACGGCGCGAGGCATGCGAAACCTTGATCGCCCTGCTCGATGAGATTACCGGTGAAAAACCGGTCATGTGGGGCACCAGTATCGTCGGCTATGGCCGCTATATCACCCAGACCAAACCGCCGGCGCCCTGGCCCCTGATCGGCTTTTCACCGCGCGCTGCCTCCATGACCGTCTATATCATGGGCGGCCTCTCCGAACGCGGCGACCTGATGGAAGGCCTGGGCAAATACACCACCAAGGGCGGCTGCCTCTATTTCAAAAAGATCACCGACCTGGACCTCGACCGCCTCAAGGCCCTGCTGACCTGGGGATATGCGACAATGGCGACACGCCACCCGCAATAAGCCACGGTTGCGCCTTCAATTCTGCACAATCGCCTGATGTTATCGTGCCAGCAACAAACGGGGGCTTTTATGAACAGACACTTGCTTTTAACCGCAGTGGTGGCCGCTGCCGCCTTCAGCTTCGCTGGCGCCGCCATGGCCGGCAATGAGACCAAAACGGTCGCCGCCGACAAGGTTTTTCCCTTCATTACCAACTACTATGCCTTGCCTCCCGCCGATCGGGCCCATTTCCACCTGGTCTATAGCCTGGTCAGCCAGGGCGCCAAGCTCAGCGATATCAGTCTGTCGCTCAACGGCGCGCCCATCAATATCGGCGCGAGCGGCGTCCTGTCGCCGCTCCCGACCGACGCCCAGCTCAAGGCCAAGGCTACCGTCACCTATACCCGTCCTGCCGGCAGCAAGTTCGGCATCAGCCTGGGCGTATTCCCAAATGCCCAGCCGCAAGCGGCCATGGATGTCCGACCGCTCAACCAGGCAATCGACGAAGCCCGCAAAGGCGCCAAGAGCATGGCCGGCCTGCTGGCCCTGGCCGTACCGACGCTGGATCGACTGATGGTCTACGGCGTCGCCTCCGGTCAGGTGAAATTGGCTGACGGTCAGGTCAAACCCCTGCCGTTCGCGGCTGCGACGACCGACAAGAACGGCGGCAAACACCCGGCGCATCTGACATATGTACCCGCCGATTTTCCGACCGCACAAAGCCTGATTTTCAACGCAACGCCGACGCTTTTGTCGATCGAAAGCAAGGATTGATTGGGTTTTTACCCATTCAGGTCCCATTCAGCCACAATTTTGTATATCTACGTCTCTATGGTAAGGCTTGAAAAAAGCCACTAACAATACCGTAAGTGATGGATGTCTAACGTGTTGAAGTCTGTAAGCAAGGCCGCTTCGATGATGGCGGTCGTTGGTCTTTTAAGTACCCCTGTCGTAGCCCAGCCCAAGTTGCCGGATGCCACGACCGCCAATGGCATCAGCACCCAAACCGCCAATGCCGCCGATGCCTTTCCGGGCCTGAAGGCCTTCCTGGCCATGCCTGCGTCGCAGCGCAGTCAGGTCAATGTCTTCTATGTCCTGCGCATCAAGCACTGCGATGCGTCCCAGGTCCATGTCACGCTAAAATCCGGCGGCCGTTCGACACCTCTGAATGTCGCCGGAGATGGCCGCATCACGCCCTTGCCGACGGCTGCACAACTGAACAGCGGCGCCACGGTGACCACCACGGGCCCCGCCTCGTGCACCGTCGGCATGAAGATCAAGGTCTTTTCGCCCCAGGGTCTGAAGCAGGACTACGATGCCGTGGGCCTTGCCACGGGCGTCAAGCAGGGCAATGCTGCCATGGGCAAGATTGCCGGCATCCTGGCCTTCGGGCTGCCGAAGCTCGATCGTGTCAACTTTGTCGGCGGCGCCGACGGCACGGTGACCTTCGCCAACGGCCAGACCAAGCCCTTGCCGAAGACGGGCGCCAATGGCGACTACCCGGCCGGCACGCCCTATTTCGTACCATCGCAAATGGGCGGGGCGGTGAAGATCCACCTCAATGCCGTTCCGCGCGCGGTGATGTTCGACAACGCCCCGAAATAACCAAAGGCCCGATCACCGATCGGGCCTTACTCTCTTCCTTACTGCCTTACTTCCTTTTCCACCGGCGCGCTTAAGGCTTACCGGTGAGTCGAAACGCGTTGGCTTTCGAGGACGCGCAGCGACGTGTACGTTTGTACACGAGCAAGCGCCCAGAGAAAGATGACGGGTTGCAGACCTCCGAAAGCCTTAAGCTTCCTGGGATTTGATGTGCTTTTGGAGCGTGACAAACATCCCCAGCCAACCAGCGCCGTAGGCGCAGACGGCGACCAGTACCGGGCACAGGATGAGCACCCACAGGGGGTTCGGCAAGCTGATCATGCCGATCAGATAGCCTGCGAACAGCAGGATGCCGACGATCCAGGCCGGAAACTGGCCGAGCTTGGCCATGCGCACGGCGCAGTAGCCGCCGGCCAGGGTGCCAAGCGCCCACGAGATGATCTTGATGAAATAGGCTTCCATCGGCATGGTCTTGAGCAACTCACGCAGTTGGTCCTTGTCGGCCATGTCGAGCACGGGCGGCGGCGGGAACATATAGTCACCGATGGCGTGGAAGATGGTGTCGACCACCATGCCGAGCAGCAAGCCGCACAGGACCGCCAGAATGACCACCAGAACCTGACGCGTCTTGGTCTCGTCCCATTCGCTCAGCCAATCCTGGAAACGACCGAAAAATGACGACTTCATCTAAGAACCCCTGTTACGCTGGTCGCCCACTGTTGCCTGCCTGAGGTCATTGGGTCAATGCCCTATTCTTAACATAATTTAACTTTGCGCAAAACGAAGAAATTTTTCCGCCCGAGCGCCGCTGGGCTCGCCTGATCGGCGGCGCGCTCCGCCCTTGCCAAGCCTTTTCAGGCTTGGAATTACGCCGGATTGACCGGCCGCGGCCTGCCCATGCCGTCGATGGCGACGAAGGTAAACATAGCCTCGGTCACCCGTGTTTTTTCTTCGCTTTCGCGCGGGCGGCGGTAGGCGTCGACCTTCATCTTCATCGAGGTCCGGCCGACCGACAGCAGCTTGGCATAGACACTGACCTCGTCGCCGACCTGGACCGGCGTCAGGAAAACCATGCCGTCGACGGCGATGGTCGCCACGCGGCCGCGCGAAATCCGTGCCGCGATATTACCGGCCGCCAAATCCATCTGCGACATCAGCCAACCACCGAAAATATCGCCCGAAGGATTGGCGTCGGCCGGCATGGCCGTGGTCAGGGTGGCGAGATCCTTGGGATCGGGGGCGGTTTCGACAGAATCGCTGTGCGGCATGATGGCTCCGGGCCCTGGACAGCAAAAGGCGCTGAAGCCGGGCTTCAGCGCCTTTTATCATCTCAAGTCTAGATGTTTCAACGGCTTAAACGCCGGAAACAGTCTTAAATTCTAGGCTTTAACGGTCCGGACGGGAGCAGGTGCACCACCTTCGCGTTGAATGCGCTTGCGGGCCAGCTTACGGGCGCGACGCACGGCTTCAGCCTGCTGACGGGCGCGCTTTTCGGACGGCTTTTCGTAGTGTACGTGGCGCTTCATTTCGCGGAAGGAACCTTCGCGCTGCATCTTCTTCTTCAGGGCTTTCAGGGCCTGATCGACGTTGTTGTCGCGGACAAAAATCTGTACCAGAGGTATCTCTCCATTCGGGTTCAAAGGTGGCGGGAATGCCAGCGCCCTGACCTCGTCCCGTCTGCCAATAGTGAAAAAAAACGTGTGCCCGCAAACCGAGGGCCTGCAGGAAGATCGCACTGCCCATACATCAGCCCGACTCGCCTGTCCAGCCAAAGCCCTCTAAAAAAGGGGTTTTACACGGCTTTTTTGCTGTTTTGTCGGCCATTGCGTCATTGCCGGGGTTTGGCGCCCAGTTCGGCCATGCGACATTTTGTTACCGCGGAAATGCCTCACGGCCCTTGGCGCAACGCCACATAGCGCCTATCATGACGCCATGACCACGCCGCCGCCCCTGCATCATATCAAAGCCGCCGAAGCCAAGCTGGCCCAGGCGGTAGCGCCCTTCGTGCCGGATCTCGGGCTTAATCGCCTCAGCCTCAATGCCGGCGCCAAGGCCGCAGGCTTCAGCGACGGCGAGCGCGACCTGATCGCACCCAACGGCGCCAGGGATATCGCTGCGATTCTGTGGCGCGCCCACGACGCGGTTCTGACGAGCCCGGACACCGAGACCGCCCTCGCCACTATGAAGATTCGCGACAAGATCGGCCACCTGTTGACGCTGCGGCTCGACGCGGCGGCCGCGGACGAGCGTCTGGCGAAACACCTGATGGGCTTTTTCGCCCTGCCCCACCACGCGGCCCTGTATCACCGCCTGCTGTGGGAGACCGCGGACATCATCTGGCGCCTGGCCGGCGACAAGGCTTTGGATGAAAACCACTATACCAAGCGTATGATCGTCTCAGGCATACTGACGGCGGCCATGATGACGCGTCTCAGCCAGGGCCGAGATGCCCAGCAAGATCAGTTGGCGCGCAATATTCAGTCGGTTATGGATTTCGAAAAGTTCAAGGCAAAGCTGCCGTTCAAGCCCGAGGAAGCCATACTTAACCTGGCGGGTGCTCTCGGCAAGATGCGATTCGGCCGCGGCGCTGATACCGCGGCCTGAACCGTCGTAATTAACCGATAAGCCCTTCCAGGCCGTCAGCGGTCGAGGTGATATTGACTTCGCTGATGGTATAGTCGGCGACACCGTTGACCGTGAACGGATCGCGCTTCGCCATGGCTTCGACGTCGCCGCGATCGCCCTTGGCCAGGATCATGCCGCCCGTGCGCGGGACGCGGCGGCCGGCGGCGAGAAACAGGCCGCTGGCATAGCCTTCCTTGATCCAGGCATAGTGGGCTTCCAGGTGACGGTCGACTTCGTCGTTCGGCACCTTGTAGGTCAGGGTCAAAATAAACATTACGATACTATCCTGTTGATATGGCCCATCTTGCGGCCGGGACGCGGTTCGTCCTTGCCATAGACATAAAGACGGGCATGGGGTTCAGCGGCCAGATCCGGCCATAGTAAGATGTCGGCGCCGAGCAGATTGCTCATCTCGACCGTAAAGCGCGCGGTCGTATCACCGAGAGGCCAACCGGCGACGGCGCGGATATGTTGTTCGAACTGGTCGCACAGGCAACCGTCCTGGGTCCAGTGACCCGAATTGTGGACGCGCGGCGCGATCTCGTTCAGCAGCAGGCTGTCGTCGGGCAGGACGAACAGTTCGACCGCCAGAACGCCGACATAGTCGAGACCTTCCAACACCTTGCGGGCGATGTCGTGGGCGGCGGCCGTGATGGCCGGGCTGACCTGGGCCGGCGCCAGGGTTGTCGACAGGATGCCGCCGACATGGTGGTTCTGGCCGATCGGGAAGGTTTTCACCGCCCCGTCCCAGCCGCGCGCCGCGACGACGGAAATCTCACGCACAAAGTCGGCTTTGGCTTCGAGTATGGCCGGGCGACCGCCCAGCGACTCATAGGCCGCGGCAGCGTCTTCGGGCTGGCGAATCCACACCTGGCCCTTGCCGTCATAGCCTTCGCGCCGCGTTTTCAGCAGAGCGGGCGCATTATGATTGGCGGCGATGGCGGCCTGCAAATCGGCCAGGGTGTCGATCGCCCAGAAGTCCACGGTGCCGATACCGGCGTCGCGGGCAAAGGTCTTTTCCAGCACACGATCCTGGGTGATCCGCAGCGCCTTGGACGAAGGGGCGACCACGGCGCCTTGGCTTGCCAGGAAATCCAGGCTGGCCGCGGGTACGTTTTCGAATTCGAAGGTGATGACGTCGCATTGTTCCGACAGGCGCAGCAAGGCGCCTTCGTCGGAATAGGCGGCGACTTTCGAAGCCAACGACACCTGGGCCGCCGGGGATTCCTTGTCCGGGCCGAAAATCGCCACCTTGAACCCGAGGCGCGACGCTGCCTGGGACAACATCCGTCCCAACTGCCCGTCACCGAGAATGCCGATCGTCGCGCCGAGTTGCAGCGGCGCCATCAGTCTTCCACCGTGTCGGGAACATTGTCGGTTTGGACCGTGCGCAAGGCGTGAACGCGTTCGGCCAGGGCCGGGTCATTGAGGGCCAATATCTGCGCCGCCAGCAGGCCGGCATTCTTGGCGCCGGCTTCTCCGATCGCCAGGGTGCCGACGGGTACGCCGCCCGGCATCTGCACGATCGACAACATCGAATCGATGCCTTTCAGGCCTTCCTTGAGCGGCACCGGCACACCCAGCACCGGCAGGRTGGTCAGCGAAGCCGTCATGCCCGGCAGGTGCGCGGCGCCCCCGGCGCCGGCGATAATGACTTTGAATCCCTTCGCTTCGGCCGTTGTGGCAAAGTCGTACATCCGCTTAGGTGTACGGTGCGCCGAGACAACCCGCGCCTCATAGGCGACGCCCAAACTGTCGAGGGCGGCGGCGGCGGCCTTCATCACATTCCAGTCGGATCGTGATCCCATAATGATGGCGACCGGCGGCGTCTCTGCCATGTTATGTCCTGCGCAAAAGGCTGTTTGAGAAGGCGCGGAGTATAGTGAGCGAACCCCAAATCGCAAGTCCTTCTTTTGCACCGCAAACAAGGCTGTCCCCGCATCTATCCACCCCGCTGAATTAGCCTGTTAAGACGTTCGCTGACGCATTGCGCCGTCCCCCATGCTATGCTTTGATGGCGACATACAAGACAGCCCTGTGGCCCGGCGGCCCGGCGCTCCGGCACGAAGTAGATTGATGGGACTTGATAGCAACCTTCCCCGCACCGGCGGCTCGCCGGCGGCCTCGCCTGAACGCGAGCCTTCGGTTGATTCTGGGCGCGCCGCGACGACCGCGTCGATGCAGAGCTTGATTGCGCAATATTTTGAAAACGGCATCCCGTCCGAAGCGCCGCCGCCCGTCCAGGCTTTCGCCCTGAGCGCACCGCCGACCGAGCTGCGCGTCGCGCGTTCGTTTGCCAGTTTGGAAGCCGCCGTTGCGACGCCGCCGGCTGACATAGCGCCCGAACCGCAACAATGGCCGGCTTCGGCTCAGGCGCTTATCGAATCGCTGATGATGGAGAATGAGCGCCTGCGCGAGCAATTGCACCAGCAGGCCCTGCAATTGCACAGCGCTCAGGACCAGGCCGACAGCGACGTTCTGACGCCGACGCTCAACCGGCGCGCTTTTCTGCGCGAAGTCCAGCGCGCCATGGCCGACTGTAAGCGCTATGGTGAAGACGCGTGCCTGGTCTATCTCGACATGGACAGTTTCAAGGCCATCAACGATACCTACGGCCACGGCGCCGGCGATGCCGCCCTGGTCCACGTCGCCGAAACCCTGAAGGCCAGTGTTCGCGAAGGCGACTCGGTCGGCCGTATGGGCGGCGACGAATTCGCCGTGCTGCTGCGTCGCGCCGATTTGATGTCGTCGCGCATCAAGGCGATGAAGTTGGAGGCCGAGTTGGCTCTGGGGACGTTCGAGCATGCCGGCCTGTACCTGAAGGTTGGCGGCTCCTTCGGCGTCCGCGCCTATGCCAACCAATCCACGGCCGAGGCTTGGCTGAGCGAAGCCGATGCGGCCATGTTCCTGGTCAAAAAAGCGGCGCGATGAGCCATATTGCCGCCATCGCCCTGCTCGTCGCCGATTATCACGAAGCCATTAGCCACTATTGCGACGGCCTCGGCTTCGATCTCATCGAAGACACCGATATGGGTGGCGGCAAACGTTGGGTATTGGTCGCGCCGCCAGGATCGTTTGAGACACGCCTGTTGCTGGCCAAGGCCACCAAACCCGAGCAGGTGCAGCAGATCGGTCACCAGGCCGGCGGCCGCGTTTTCCTGATCCTGCATACGGATGACTTTGCCCGCGACTATGCGCGCTTCGCGGCCGCCGGCGTCACCTTTACCGAAACGCCGCGCCACGAACCCTATGGTCAGGTTTGCGTTTTTCGCGACAAGTTCGGCAATCTCTGGGATTTGCTGCAGCCGGTCCAGCATTAGCAGCACAGAATTGGCCGAATAAAAACGGCGCCAAAAAACGGCGCCAAAGAAATGGCGCCAAAGAAATGGCGACAGTCACCTGCCGCCCTCTTCATCTATCTATAGGTGGATCAGTAGCTGGTCGAGGTCGACGTACTGGTCGAGGTCACGCTGGTGCCGTCGGGGGCGGTCGAACTGGTTGTCTGGCTGACCGTTTGCCCGGTGACGACGCCGTCCTGGGTCGTGACGCTGGTGGTGGTGGTGGTCGTTTCCGGCGTGGCGCAGGCTGCCAGGGAGGCAGCGGCGATAGCCATGATGGCGGCGACGGGAATGAAGGTCTTGCGCATGGATCTTGTCCTTATCGGGTTGTAACGAGGCCGCCGGAGCCTGTAACGCCAACACATTACGCCTGAAGATGTCACATAAAGCACGAGGGCGGACATTTACCATGATGCGCCCCGCCGGATAAGGATGCGGTGCCTTTACTTCGCGTCTGAGATAAAGACGTTATGTCTCGACACCGCTCCGCCTTACATCGATGAAGACGACGACGAGCTGGACATGGTTTCCGAGCTGGTCGTGTCGTCATGATGCATCATCGAACAGGCCGAAAGCGCTGCCATAGCGACCACGGTAGCCGCCAGGATAAGGGATTTACGCATGAGGGGGAGCTCCATTGTTGGATGTGTTCGCCTGTATGGTGAACACCGGCACAATGTCGCGTATGTTATAATGTAGCCGTATGTTTAGGGCGCCAACTTATAAAGAAGCCATAAGTTTTAACCGCCAAACGAGAACAGCCGCCGGTGTTCCTCGATCGCGAAGGCGTCGGTCATGCCGGCGATATAATCGCAAATAACCCGGGCACGCGCGGTTTCGGTATCCTTGGAACAGACCAGTTGGAACCACTGGGTCGGCAAGGTGTCGGGCTCGGTCATAAACAGGTTGAACATCTCGTTGAGCGTCCGCTTGGCATGGCTGCGGGTGCGGTTGAGCTTGTAATGCTTGTACATGCGCTCGAACAGGAAGCCGCGCAGACGCGACAGGTCGTCGTAAACACCCTTGGAAAACTGTACCATTTGACGCCGCGCCGTTCGGACATCCTCGGCCGTCGCGATACCGTCCTCGGCCAGGCGTTTGGCCGTCTCTTCCTGGACATCGTTGATCATGACACCAATCATTCGCCGCACCGCTTCCAAGCGCAGCATGCGGTCGTCGATGGCCGGCCAATCCTTTTGCACGGAACGGATCGCCGGTCCGATCATCGGCACATCGATCAGGTCGGCAATGGTGAACAGCTCGGCGCGCAGACCGTCGTCGACATCGTGATTATTGTAGGCGATATCGTCGGCGATCGCCGCCACCTGTGCTTCCAGCGAGGCAAAGGTGTCGGTGCGCAGATCCCACTGATCGTTGAAATCGACGATCGACTTCCACGACGGCTCGGCCATGTGGTGGCCGACCGGGCCGTTATGCTTGACGATGCCTTCCAGGGTTTCCCAGGTCAGGTTGAGCCCGTCCCAGGCCGGATAGCGCACTTCCAGCTTGGTGATGACGCGGAAGGTCTGGACATTGTGGTCGAAACCGCCCCACGGCATCATGGAGGCATGGAGCTGATCCTCGCCGGCATGGCCGAACGGCGGATGACCCAGGTCGTGCGACAGGGCGATCGTTTCGGCCAGGTCGACATCGATATTCATCGAATGGGCCAATGAACGCGCGATCTGCGCCACTTCCAGGCTATGGGTCAGCCGCGTGCGGAAATAGTCGCCTTCATTGGCGACGAAAACCTGGGTCTTGCCCTTCAGCCGGCGGAAAGCCGTCGAATGGATGATGCGGTCGCGGTCGCGGGCGAAAACCGTGCGCGTGGCGCTATCCGCTTCGGGATACAAACGGCCACGGCTACGGGCGGGGTCTTCGGCATAGGGAGCGAGCGTCATGCGGTATGGCCTGTATTTTTCGTCTCCCGCTATACTACATTCGCTAAAAAAGTGATGCTTTTTATCGATAAGGGCCTGATCTTGCCGGAAAAAGCGACTATATGGATGCCATGAGCCACAACATCTCCCTGACCAAATCGGCAGCCGCCCACCTCAATCGCCTGAGCCGCGAGGCCGGTCATCCAGTCATGCTGCGCGTCCTGGTCGAAGGCGGCGGCTGTTCGGGCTTCCAATATAAGCTCGACCTGACCGACACGCCGCAGCCCGACGAGGCTCAGATTGCCCTGGACGGCGCCACGGCCCTGGTCGACGATATCTCGGCGCCGCTGATGGCGGGGTCGATCATCGACTACGTCGAGGAACTGGTCGGCTCCCAGTTCAAGATCCTCAATCCGCTGGCCACCGCGTCCTGCGGCTGCGGCACCAGCTTTTCCTTGTAATCACCACACGATCTGGTCGAGGAAGGCGGCGTCGCTCGCTGTCGTATTGAGTACCCGAACCCAGTTGCCGTCGCCGAAATCGATCACCGCATCATTGCCGTCCTGTGTGATCTGGATGCCGCCGCCCCATGCCTCGCCGCCACTATAGGCATGAACATTGACGTGATCGTTCTCCGCGGCGGAAAAATCGCGAATGACATCGTGCCCGTTGCCATGGCTGAAACGGAAGGTGTCGGCGCCCAAACCGCCGGTCAGCTTGTCGGCGCCCGCCATGCCGTCGACGATGTCGTTGCCGCTGCCGCCGTTCAGCCAGTTGTTTCCGCGATTGCCGTACAGCGTATTGTTGCCGGAAGACCCCTGCCCCGACAGATTGGCGCCGCCCGTCAGGATCAATTCCTCGACATTGGTGCCGAGCGTGAAACTGACCGACGCCTTGACGACATCGAAGCCCTGGCCACCATATTCGCGCATCACATCGCCGGCGTCGGTGGCGTAGGCGAGATCATTGCCGGCGCCACCCAGCATCAGGTCATGGCCCGCCCCACCGATTAGCGTGTCATTACCGTCGCGGCCGCCCAACCGGTTATTTCCGTTATTGCCGGTCAGGACATTGTCCAGACCATTACCGGTCCCGTAGCGGTCTCCGTTAAGCAACAGGGTGAGATTCTCGACATTGTCAGCCAGGGTCGTTGTCCCCGTCGCCAGCATGGTGTCGATACCGCCGTCGGCATATTCGAGAACCGTCTGGCCGCGATAATAGTAATAGGTATCGTTGCCACCACCACCGTACAGCACATCCATCCCGCCGACGCCGTTCAGCGTATCGTCGCCGCCACCGCCGCTTAAAGAGTCGTTGCCGAAGGTACCGCTGATGACATTGTCCTTGTCGTCGCCGATGACGATCGCATTGCCGTTGTAATGGATGTTGTTGCCGACGTCGTAATAGGTATTGACGTAGTAGAAGTCGATATTTTCGACATTCTGGATCGTGTTGCTGCCCTCGCCGATCAGGACCTTGCCCTGTTCGAGATCGACGGTGATCGTGCCGGGATTGGTCAATCCGCTGCCGTCGTCCGACCGCTCCCAGGTCTGGTTGAAGAGCTCAAGGTGCAGGCCGTCAATGCCGTCACCGCCGTCGATACTATTGCCGTCGAACCAGAAGGCAGCGCTGCCCGATGCCCCCGCATCGCCATCCTGACCGTCATGAGCGCCACTGTCATCGAGGCCGCCGACGCCGCCGTGGCCGCCCGGCCCGCGCTCGCCCGTCGACAGATTGATTTGCAGGTTCAGTCGTTCGTCGGCCGCCGTCCCCGTGAAATGGTTGTTGGTGATCGTCATATTGACCTTGCCGGCGTCGCCGCCGTCACCGCCTTCACCACCCATGCCGTAGACGTAATCGATCGTCACGGTGTGATTGTCGTCGCGAATGGTCAGGCCGTAGCCTCCCGAGCCCCCCATTCCGCCGGGACTGCCCGATCCGGCCTGGGCGACGAAGTGCGCCGTCTGATGGAAGTCCAGCCAGTTGCCGTCGACCGTCACCGTCGCGTCGCCACCATTGCCGCCGTCGCCACCGTCTCCGCCGTCATTGGCTTCATTACCGCCGCCGGTGCCCAAACCGCCTCCGCCCGCCAGGTTGCCAAAGGCGCCGTGGGCTTCGACCACCACATTGCCATGGATGGTGCTGGTTTTCAGCGTGGCGGCGGCATCGCCACCATCACCGGCATTGGCGCCATTGCCGGCCAGGCCGCCATTGCGCGGATCGACCGTCCAGTCGAGCGAGGTGGTGACGACCCCGCCATCACCCTCTTCGCTCATCCAGTCGAAGATGAACTGGTGATAATCACTGGCCCCGGCCGTGCCCTGGAAGCCCGTGCCGCCCCAACCGCCATCGCCGGCCGTCGCCACCATTTTCAGGCCATTGGCCGCGACCAGACCGCTGCCGCTCAAACGGCTTTCGCCGCCGTCGCCGCCGTCGCCGCCACTTCCGCCATCCCCAGGCAAAGAATAGGTATCATGCCAGGTTTCAGCCTGACCGGTCAGGTTTTCGTCGCGATGCATGAAGGCTTGGCCGCCATAGTTGCCGTCGCCGCCGTGGCCGCCATTGCCGCCACGGAGGCGAATATCGACGAGGCCTCCGTCGATTTCCGCCTGTGTGATCGTGTGTGTGGCATTATGACCGCGGGTCCCGCCGGTGCCGTCGCCGCCGTCGCCGGCCGGCGTGTCCAGGTCGGTTGAATCGGTGCCCACGACGCCGTTGACACCGTCGGTTCCGTTGCTGGCTGTAATCGTCGTGGTCATGTCGCACTCCCGAAAAGGCGGGCGCTTGACGTCATCGCGGGATACTAATGCCTGCGTGTTGCATGGCCCCGGGTGCCTGGAATGCGGCAACCCGTTAAACATCGCGAAGTCTCGTCACACCCTGCTGAACGGCCGCTTATATGCGTGGCCTGTAGCAAACCGTATCATGGCAGTGTCGCGCCTGACAAGCCGACACGACGCCGTTATCCGAAACGTGATCGCCGGATTTCGGCTTGCGGAAGCGCAATCCGACCTCTAACTTGCCTGCCATGAGACTCGCCACCTGGAACGTCAACTCCGTCAATGCCCGCCTGCCGCTGATCCTCGATTGGTTCCGCGAGGAGCAACCCGACGCCTGCGCCTTGCAGGAAATCAAATGCATCGACGAGAAATTCCCCGTCGAAGCCTTCGAATCCCTGGGTTACAACTGCGCCGTCCACGGCCAGAAAAGCTATAACGGCGTGGCCATCCTGTCGAAATTCCCGCTCAGCGACGTGCGCAAGGGGCTGGACGACCAAGAAGACGATCACGCCCGCTATATCGAAGCCGTGCTGGAGGCGCCCGTCCCGGTGCGCTTTGCTTCCATCTACCTGCCCAACGGCAATCCGATCGGCACCGACAAATACGATTACAAGCTGCGTTGGCTGGAACGCCTCCACGCCCGCGCCGCAGACCTGCTGCCGCTGGAGGAAATCACCGTCCTGACGGGTGATTTCAATGTCATCCCGACCAAGGCCGACCTGTGGAAGGAAAGCGTCTGGCTGGACGACGCCCTCTACCAACCGACCGTGCGCCAAGCCTACCAGGGTTTGCAGAACCTGGGCTTCACCGAAGCCTTCTCCGCCATGCCGCCCGAAGGCAACCGCTACACCTTCTGGGACTATCAGGCCGGCGCCTGGCAGAAAAACGAAGGCATTCGGATCGACCATCACCTGCTGTCGCCTCAAGCCGCCGACCGGCTGACCTCCGTCACCATCCACAAGGATGCCCGTGGCCGGTCTCACGACGAAGCCAAGCCGTCCGACCATGTGCCGGTCGTCATCGAGCTCGACGTTTAAGCTGGAGCATCAAGGTCGATACGTGCCTCAGGCGGAGGGATCGGGTTCCCACAGTTCGATCGCATTGCCCTCAGGATCATGGATGCGCGCGAAGCGTCCAATGCCCGGCATATCCCATTCGGGCTTGGTGATCACGGCGACCCCCGCCGTGCGCAGCGTCGCGGACAGGCCGTCGAGATCGTCCACACGCAGATTGAGCATCCATTGGCGGTCCGCGGCGAAATAATCCGTATCCGCCGGGAACGGCGCGAAGACGCTGGGCCCGCCTTGGGTCTGCCACTCGCCATAGGGCAGCGAACCCACGCCGAGATGTTCGACATACCAGGCCCGCATGGCCTCCGGATCCTTTGCACGAAAGAAGAAGCCGCCGATTCCCGTCACGCCCATTTTCGCCTCCTTGTCATCCCAGGCTCGAAGCCCACACAACCACTATAGGAGCCACGGCTCGTCTTGCAAGCCTGCGATGACGCCGATGCCCGGTTTCCGCCAGACATCATTCCGCACCCAACTTCGGTATTAATGCGTGGTCGTTAAGAGCTGAGAAACCCTATTTTAACCGGCGCGTGCCTACTTAAAGATTCGTTATCCGTAACAGTCTTCGAGCGTGAACGTTTACATGGTCCATGCGGCGCGCATCCTGCTCTATTTTTTCTTCGCCGGCATCGCCCTGACCCTGATCGCCTCGGGCCTGATGTGGTGGTTCGAAAATACGCGCCGGCTCAGCCGGGCCCTGACGACCGCGCTCGGCAAGCAACCCGACGCCACGCTTTACGATCTCAATACCCATAAGGCCGCCGGCCTCGATTTTACCGCCGGCGACTTGGCCATCATGTGGAATACGGGGGCGCAAGGCCTGGTCTTCACGTTCGACGAGATAGAGGGCGCCGAATTGATCGTCGACGAGCGCGTCGTCGCCCGGGCGCAAAAAGGCGAAGCCCGCCGCGTTCTCAACGAAACCTACGCCCAGGCGTCGCACGTGACCCTGCGGTTGATGTTCGACGATGTCCAGACGCCGGAATTCGAGGTCAATCTCTTCGGCGACGTCAGCCACAACCCCGTCCACGCTAAAACGGCAGCCGAAGCGGTACGCCTGGGCCGCAAATGGTTGTCGCACATCGATGCGGTGATCAAGCGCGTACCGGCGGCGCCCAGTCCCTATCCCGAAGAGGCGCCGGTCGTCGCCGGCGGGCCCGCCATCGGTACCGCCGCACCGCCATGGGAGGACGATGTCGAAGACAGGCCGACCTATGACGAAGATGACACGTACGGCGAGGAAAAAAGCTAAACTTTCCCCAATCGGTCATTGGCCCCTTAACCTCGGGCTTAATTCGTGGTTAACTTATCGGCAGCGCGCGTCATTGCGCGACGTATGTACACGCGAACGCCCACAGATATCAGGTTCAACACCTTGCCGACCTACCTGCCGACGATCATTATTCTGTCCGCCGCCGTTTTCGCGATTCTGTTGATCCTGTACCGGATTTACGATTCGCGGGTCGAGCAGCCGAAGAAGCTTGAGGATGAGCTGCGCGAAGGCCTGGGCGGCTTCAAGGCCGACGTCCAGGCGCTCGAACCCGTGCGCAAGGCGGCAGCCGCCAGCTCCTATGCCGGCGACCGGATCGTCATCGTGCGCAATTTCGGCAAGATCCCGCACAAGCCTTACAAGATTGCCGACCTGATCGGCATGGAAGTCTTCGTCGACGACCGCGTCATTGCTCGCGTCATGCGCTCCGGGCCCCACAAAATGTTCGACGACATCGCGCCCGTGGTCAACCGCGTCACCATGCGACTCGTTTTCGACGATCCCGGCGATCCCGATTTCGAACTGGTCCTGTGGGATCCGCACGACGCCCTGACCGCCCGCGCCGAAGGGCCCCGCGCCGCCATGAATAATGCGCGCAAGTGGTTCTACCACGTCGAAGCCATTATGCGCCGGCCGATTCCCATTCCCGTCAAGGCGCCGCCGCCGATCGCGCCGGTGCCGGAACCGGCCAAGGTCGCGGCCCCTGCCCCCAGCTTGCCGCCCAAGCCGGCGGATCCCGACGCCCTGCCCTCGCCGCGCAAGCCCGAGGGCGACGTCCTCAACGCGCCGATCATTCCTTACATCTGAGGCCCTGCATCCGGGGGCGATGTCTTCAATCGCTTCCGGCGCCCCGAATCCTGTGGTAGGAAATCATGTGCCTGCCTGGGCACCAAAATTTTAAGGCTTGGAACCGACCATGTGGACCCTGGCGCTCGCCTGCGCATTTTTCCTCGGCATTCATTTGATGATCAGCGGCACACCGCTCAAGGAGCGCGTCATCGCCCGCATCGGCGGCGTCGCCTGGTACATCATCTTTTCCGTGCTGTCGGTCATCGGCCTGATCTGGATGTGCGTCGCCTTCGCCATCGCCCTTAGCGATCAGGATAACCTCAATGTTGTCCTGTGGACCGCGCCGCTGTTCCTGCGCGTTATCGCCCTGGTCTTTAATTTCATCGCTTTCCTGCTGGTCGTGCTCGGCATGTTCACGCCGTCTCCGACCAATCTCTACGCCCTGCATCGCTTACCGGAAAAGCCCGTCTACGGCATTATTCGCGTATCGCGGCACCCGGTCCTGGCCGGCATCGGCCTGTGGGCCCTGATCCACATCATTTGCAATGGCAATCTGGCGGCCTGGTTGTTCTTCGGCACCCTGCTGGCGCAATCCGCGCTGGGCGCCATCAATATCGACCGCAAGCGTATCGCCTTGATGGGGGACGTCTATGCCTCGATCACGAAGCGCACCTCGATCCTGCCCTTCGTCGCCATTATCGAAGGCCGCACGGCTTTCGCGCCCGAAGAGTTGGGTTATGCACGCATGTTTCTCGCCGCCTCGTTGTTTTCTGTATTCACGGTGTTGCACGAAATGCTCTTTGTCGTGCGAGCCTTGTGAGCAGGTGCACATTTTTATTGCGCCCATCACAAATGTTTGAACAGATACGGGTATGATCTGAAAAATTCAGGTGGGTGGGTTGCGTCGGTTATGAAGGTTTCAGCTTTTACTCTGTTGCTGTTTTTTGTCGCCGTGGCGTTGGTCATGGCCAGCCTGATCGGCCATTTCCGCAGCGTCGAATATTTAACCCAGTACCAATACTGGCTGATGGCCGGCGGTTTCGGCGTCCTCGCCTTCGGCATCATCTTCAAGGGCCATTGACGAAGCCTCATTGAGGTTGGGGCCGAAATCGGCTACATCGCGCCCATGCGAAACGTGATCACATTCGACGATAAAACCAGGGCGGCCTTTGCCGCCCTTTATAGTCTGTCATGGCCGGTCGTCATGTCGCGTCTCGGCGTCGTGCTGATGAGCCTGATGGACACCATCGTCGTCGGCCAATACAGTTCCGCCCAGCTCGGTTTCCTGATGCTGGCTCAGGCCCTCTATTGGGTGCCCGCCATGACCAGTATGGGCCTCCTGATGGGCGTCCAGGTCAAGACCTCGCACTTCCTGGGGAGCGGCGACATTCATCGTATCGGCGCCGTCTTCCAACGCGCCATGATCCAGGCCCTGGTGCTGGGCGTCGTCTTCATGGTCATGCTGCTCATCGCCGGTCTCGCCTTCCTGCACCTGATCGTCACGCCGGACATGGCCCAGGGCGCGCGCCTCCCCAACACGCTCTTCGCCATCTCCATACCGGTCTTCCTGGTATCGATCGTCTGTACCCAATTCCTCGAGGCGCTCGGCCGCACCCGTGACGTCCTGATCGCCACCCTGTCGGCCAATGCCCTCAATATCGCCCTGCTGTTCCTGCTGGTGCCCGGCGAATTCAGTGCGTTCGGCATTCATTTCAGCGGCGCCGTCGGCGCCGCCACGGCCACCCTGATCGCCCGCACCGTGCAGAGCCTGGGCATGCTGGCCTATGTCCTCACGCTGAAACAAGCCAAGCCCTACGGCCTGCTCGACAAACAACCGGCCGACCACGCCGGAGCGGTCGAACAGCGCCATGTCGGCTATGCCACGGGTGCCGCCTATTTCATCGAGGTCGCCGCCTTTGCCGGCATGACCCTGTTCGCCGGTCATATCGGCGCGACGGCTGTCGCCAGTTGGGCCATCATCCTGAACTTCGCCAGCCTCGTCTTCATGGTTCCCATGGGCCTGTCGGTCGGCTGCTCGGTCCTGGTCGGCCGGGCCTATGGCGCCGGCGACCGCTCCGGCCTGGCCCTCACCGGCCGGGTCAGCTTTCTGTCGGCAGCTGGCTTCATGATTCTGGTCGTTATCGTTGTCCTGCTCGGCGCAGACCTGATCACCCGCTTCTACAGTCACGACGCTATTCTCATACCGATCGTGCGCAACGGCCTGCTTTTGTCGTGCCTGTTCTTCATCCCCGACGGCCTTCAGGTCGTGGCGGCCCAGGCCCTGCGCGCAAGAAAAGATATTCTGGCGCCGACCGTCATCCACTATGTCAGCTACGGCTTGATTATGCTGCCATTGGGTTTCCTCTTCAGTATTCCCATGGGCGGCGGGGTGGCAGGCTTGATCTGGGCCGTCGCGGTCGCCTCCCTGCTGTCCGGCACCTTCCAGACGGCGCGCTTTCTGTGGCTCGACAAGAAACCTTCCGTTCGGAGCATACCTAATGTTGGATGATTTACGCGGCAAGGCCGTCCTGATTACCGGCGCCAGCACAGGCATCGGCGCCGCCGCGGCCCTGGGCTTTGCCCGCCTCGGCGCCCGCGTCGCTGTGCACTACAATTCAAGCCAAGCCGAAGCTCAAGCCGTGATAGACGCCATCGCGGCCGAAGGCGGCGAAGCCTGCATCCTGCAAGCCGACCTGACCGATCCCGCTACCGCCAAGCCCCTGGTCGAAGCGGCCGCCGCCAAACTTGGCGGGCTCGATATTCTCGTCAACAACGCCGGCTCGCTGTTTACCCGGACGCCCTTCCTTGAGTGGGACGACGCCCTCTATGACAAGGTCATGGCACTCAATGTCCGCGCCGTCATCAATGCCAGCCAGGCGGCCGTGCCGCACATGGCAGCAGGCGGCGCCATCATCAATCTCGGTTCGATCGCCGGCAATAACGGCGGCGCGCCGGGCTCCGGCCTCTATGCCAGCGCCAAGGCCTTCGTCCACAATGTCACCCGCCATATGGCGACCGACCTGGCCAAGAAGAATATTCGCGTCAATGCTATAGCGCCCGGCGTCATTACGACGCCCTTCCATGCCAAGACCCCGCCTGAGCGCATGCAGGCCATGTTGAACACCGTCCCCATGGGACGTTTGGGTGTGGCGGAAGACTGCGTAGGACCGATCCTGTTTCTCGCCTCGTCGCAGATGAGCGGCTATATCACCGGCCAGATCCTGCACATCAATGGCGGCCAGTTGATGCCAGCTTGATTTCAAAGGCAAAGCCTCCGAAATCAAGCCTTTTTACTTAAGAGATGCCTCGCAACGGGACTAGGCGTCCCCCTCGGCGGGCGGGCGGGCTTGCCAAACCTTCCGTTTGAAGACCTTGCCAGGTTTGAAGAAAGCTCACAGCCCCAGCATCCAGCCTTCTTCGCTGGCGGCGATCTCGCGGTCGGCTTCGCTCAGGCCCTTCGGTCCGTTGAACAGGGCTTCGAGCTGCCCCTTGTCGTCGAGCTCCGCCAGGGCCGCGGCGGTCAAACGCACGGCCGTGGCATCCTTGACTTCACCGCTTTCGGCCGCGCCTTCGAACATCGGCGAATAGACCTCGGCCACCACGGTCGAGACACCGTCGAGGTCGATCGCGCCGAAGCCGGTGCCGAACGGCCACAGCCGCACGCCGTCGCCCAGACCGTCGATCAGCCCCTTCACCGCGGCTATACCCAGCATGGACTGACCGCCGACAACGCCGGCACCGTGCATCTGCCACAGACTCTTGGCCTGGGCGCTCTTTTTCAGGGTCTTGGTCGCCTCGTCGGTCAGGCGCATATCCGGAAAGTCGCCGAACGAGTCCGGCTTCAGGGTCGACAACCACTTTTGCGAAGCGTTCTTCGGGGCTCCCCAAAACGGCCACGCCTCATCCGTCATCAGCCGATTCATCTTGGCGGCGACCTGGAAGCGGTTATTGGAATTGTCCGGCTTGTCGACGACGTTCTTGGCCAGGAAATCCCACATGCCGCGCCAGTTGGCCTCTTTCAGGTCCAGCTTCGCCGCCGTGCCACGCGGAAAGCCCAGGGCGAAATCGAGCCCCAGGAAGATACGGTCGCCGCGCTTGTGCAGGTCGGCCAGGATCGAACGCAACAGGGTCATGCCTTCGGCGCGCGTGCTCGGGTTATGCGTTTCGTACGACAGGCGGAAGCGGACATCGCGCTTCATCACCCCGATCCACACCGAGGATTCGCCGGTCTTCTTGCCCTCGGCGGCGCTATAGTCAACAATTACGTAGGCGCCAAAAAGACGTTGCACGGTCAAATTCTCCGAAAGTACGCGCCAAATCTCAGATGAAATTTGGTTAGGCCAAGCCGCCCCGCCGTCGCCATAACGACGAGCCGTCAGCGGCTAAGCTCTAAAAAACCCGCCGCTTTTAACGCAAATGCGAAGGCGCACAAAGGTAATATTGCGTCGATCACGCGCCTTTGCACAGTTTAGGTTGTGAAGGCGTATTCCTTTTTGGTGGCGAAGCAGGTTAAACAGCCTGCGGCGGTAATTATGAGGGCCCCATGACGCAAATTTTGAAGGCCGGTGTCGCCGGCGCCGGCGTATTCGGTGGCTACCACGCCAACAAGTACAAGCAGGCTGACGGCATCGAGTTTGTTGGTATTTACGACCTCGACAAGGGCCGTGCCGAAGCCGCCGCCGCCATCCATGGCGTCAAGGCCTATGGCGGCGACGAACTCGACCTGTTCCTGGCGGATATCGATGTCGTCACCATCGCCACCCCTGCCTTTGCCCACGCCGATGTCGCCCTGAAGGCCCTGGAAGCCGGCGTTCACGTCTATTCGGAAAAGCCGCTGGCCGCGACGATCATCGATGGCGAGGCCATGGTCGACCTGGCCGACAGCAAGGGCCTTGTCCTCGCCTGCGGCCACCAGGAACGTGCCGTTTTCGAGGCCATGGGTCTCTATGACGTACCGGAAAAGCCCCTGCGCCTGGAAGCCGTACGCAACGGCACGGCGTCGACGCGCAATCTCGATGTCAGCGTCGTCCTCGACCTGATGATCCACGATCTCGACCTCGCCCTGACCCTGGCTGGCACCGAAGCGGGCGCCCTCGAAGCAACTGCGAAATACCGCGACGAGCCGGGCTACTCGGCCACCGGCGCCGACGAGGTCTCAAGCGACGTCACCTTCGAAAACGGCATGACCGCAACCTTTACATCGTCACGCATGGCAGAGGCGCGCGAACGCACCATGCGCATCGTCTATCCGTCGGGCGAGGTCTTTATCGACCTGCTCAATCGCAAATTCGAGAACAGCACGCCGTTTGCGCTGAATGCCGATTTCGCTGACGCCGCCATCGCCAAGGACCCCCTGGGCACCAGCGTCTTCCGCTTCCTCGACAAAGTCAGGAACTTGCGTGACCGCCCCCTGTGCATGGGCTCCGAAGCCTTGCTGGCCCTGACGCTTGCTCTGGCCATCGACGAAGCGGTCGCCGACGAAGGCTGAAAGTAAGAAAGGTTTATCCACAGATAAGCCAGATCAGCACAGATGGCGCTACGCGCCCGAGGATAGCCTGCGGCGCTTAGCGATGATCCTGAAATCTGTGCTGATCTGGCTTATCTGTGGATAAACCTACTTAGCGAAAGCTCAGCAGCCACTTCACACCGAACTTGTCAGTCAGACGTCCGATACGATCGCCCCAGAAGGCGTCATATATCGCCTGGTCCATGGTGCCGTCCTCAAGCAAGGCCCAGAACAGCCGTTCCAGTTCGTCATTGGATGAGCAAGCCACGCTGATCGAGAAATTGGTGCCGGCGACGAAATCGTCTCCCGGCAGGATGTCCGACGCCATCAGGTGAAACCCCGGCAGCGCCATTTCCGCATGCATGATGAGATCGGGTGATTGGTCGGCGCCGGCAATCTCTCCCGGCGGTGTCTCGCCGTAGGGTGTAAAGCCCGACGTCGTGCCGAACACCTTACCATAGAAGGTCATGGCTTCACGGCAACTGCCCTCGAAGTGAAGATAAACCGCTGTCTCTTTCATGATCTATCTTTCCAAAATCTGATCGCCGCTTGCCAGACGTCCTCGAATTCCTCACGGCTAATTTCGACAGATGGCGCTGCCCATGGAGGATAGTCTAGTTCCTTCGGCCAAGGCTTCTCGGCCAAACCGAAACCGACGGTTTCGCCGATGAACATGCCACCCCGTTCTATCTGAGCATCGGCATATGAGTAGCTGCCGTCGTGAAACTGAATCACGGTTCGAATATTGTACCGCGCTTCATCCAATTCCGAATAATGACAATTTACGGGACGTCCGTCGGCATCTTCACCCCAGACGTCCCGAATAAACATGGCGATCTAAGCCGCCTTGACCGCGTTTTGCTTCAGGCCATGCAGCCGTTCAGCGACCAGGAAGGATAGCTCCAAAGCCTGGTCGGCATTGAGCCGTGGGTCGCAGTGCGTGTGGTAACGATCGCGCAGATCCTCTTCCGACAAGGCGAACGCCCCGCCCGTGCATTCGGTGACATTCTGCCCGGTCATTTCCAGGTGCATGCCGCCCGGGTGAACACCCTCGGCGCCGGCGATATCGACGAAGGAACGGACCTCGGCCAGGATGCGATCGAACGGACGCGTCTTGTAGCCATTGGCCGCCTTGACGACATTGCCGTGCATCGGGTCGATCGACCACACGACCGGCACGCCGTGCTTCTTCGTTGCCCTCATCAGCTTGGGCAAGCGTTCGGCGATCTTGTCGGAGCCGAAACGACCGATCAGGGTCAAACGGCCCGGAATGGCTTCCGGGTTCAGGGTGTCAATCAGGCGCAACAGGTCGTCGGGTTCCAGAGTCGGGCCGCACTTGACGCCGATCGGGTTCTTGATGCCCTTCATATAGTTGACGTGGGCGCCGTCCAGTTGCCGCGTGCGCTCACCGATCCATAACATGTGGGCCGAGGTGTCGTACCAATCGCCGGACGTTGAATCGACCCGCGTCATGGCCTGCTCGAAATTGAGCAGCAAGGCCTCATGCGAGGTGAAGACGTCGACGCTGCGGATCTGCGGATGGCTTTCAGGGGTCACGCCGATGGCCGACATGAAGCTCAGCGTTTCGGAGATCTTTTCCGCCAGGACACGGTAACGTTCCCCCTGGGGCGAGCCAGAAACAAAGCCCAGCGTCCACTTGTGGATATTGTACAGGTCGGCATAGCCACCATTGGCGAAGGCGCGCAGCAGATTCAGCGTCGACGCAGACTGATGATAGCCCTTGATCAGGCGCTGCGGATCGGGAATCCGCGAGTCCGGCGTGAAATCCATGCCGTTGATATTGTCGCCGCGATAGGACGGCAAGGTGACGCCGTCGATGGTTTCGACCGGCGAGGAACGCGGCTTGCCGAACTGACCGGCGATGCGCCCGACCTTGACGACCGGACGGCCGCCGGCAAACGTCAGGATGACGGCCATCTGCAGGATCAGGCGGAAGGTATCGCGAATATTATCGGCCGAAAATTCCTTGAAGCTTTCGGCGCAATCGCCGCCTTGCAACAGGAAGGCATTGCCGTTGGCGACATTGCCGAGCGCCGTCGTCAGGCGGCGCGCTTCACCGGCAAAAACCAGTGGCGGCAGATGCGACAGTTCGTCTTCGACCGCGGCCAGGGCCTGCGTATCCGGATAATCTGTCGGGATATGCATCGCCGGCAGTTCGCGCCAATCTTTCGGGGACCAAATCTTTTTCATCATCTCTATCTATGTACTCAAACAACGAACTTCAATTGTTATGCGGCAGCAATTCCCATACCACAATTGAAAAATGTCTGTAAATCCGGAGACTTATAGTTTAATTCGTAACTTCATCTCTTGGCGGGCGGCCTTGACGGCCATCATCATCACCGCTGCGGCGAATATGCCGACACAAAAATACCACGACCGCCACAACCCGTAGCTCACAGTGTTGATCAGAAAATAGGCCACGGCCTGGGCCATCAGATAGGGCCGCACGCGTTGGGCAAAGGTCATCTCGCGCGCTGCTGACGGCGCATCGTCCAGACCGCGCAGCTCGGTTTTGTCGGCGACCGCAACGGCGACGAAGTCGTCCTTCGTACCCATGCGCCAGAACAGGACGGCCCAGAAAACCGATACGAGAACCAAACCGGGAATGCCCAGTTCCAGCCAGGCCTGCAGCGACATGTTGTGCGGGTGATCGGGAATGATCGGCATAAAATTGCGCGACGATTCATAGCCCCAGCCCCACCACGGCTTCTCCAGGCTGCGCGCTACGGCGAAGGTCCAGATATCGATGCGTTGCGACCACGACGGCAGCAGGTCATCCTTGATGCGTACGGCCATTCCCGTCGTCATCAACCCGTAGATCAAGGCGGGGAACAGCAGCATAAAGGCCCCTGCCGCGACGGCTGCGACACGTTCCGGCGTCAGCCCGCGCAGGCTCCATTCGCGCGGCCAGTAACGCGCGGCGTAGAACACCATGGCCGACACCGCCAGCGCAATCAGTTGCGCATTGGTGTCGGTGACCCACGCCGCCGCTGCGATGGCCACGACCATGACGGCGATGAATTGCGGTCGGTCCCGCGCCATGCAGTAAATCGCCAACGGCCAGAACATCATCAGCAGGGCACAATTGCTGTTCGATACCTTGACCAGGGCCAGGTCCGGCCGTGTCGAGCGGAAGATATTGACATTCATCCAGTGGTGCAGCCCGGTTCGCGTCAGGGCTTCCACGATCAGCAGACCGGTAAAGATCAACATCAACCACAAAAACCACCGCATAACGGTCTTGGCGCGTTCGTCATCCAGCGATCGTGCCGCCAGCACGACGGCCCAACCCATGATCAGGATAAAGATCAGCGCGACATAGTAGTGCGGCGCCGTGACATAGGCCTGGGCGATCCCCATGCCTTTCAGGACAAACCCGACAAATTCGGAGCGCAAGAAGGCAAAGAGCACCACTGCCGCCGTTGCGCCGGCCACCCACGGAAAGGCCTTGATGTCACGCAGATGATAGAGCAGCGGAATGCCGGTCAGGAACAGAAGCGCCGGTATGCCCAGCGGCGTGAAATAGGCCGTCGGCAGGAAGACGGTCAAGGAGATCAGGAACCACCACAGGGTCCACTCGCTCTTGACCTTGGCCCATAGTTCCGGTTTTCCGGAACTCATAAACGTTTGTCCCGCAGGGTGACCAATTCTTCTGCGGCTGTCGGGTGAACGGCGCAGGTCGCGTCCCACTGCGCCTTGGTCAGTCCCGCCTTGACGGCAATGCCGGCCATCTGAATCAGCTCGCCGGCCTCGTGCCCGACGATGTGGACGCCCAGCACAACATCGCTCTTTGCGTCGACCACCAGCTTGGCGAAGAACCGGCTCTCGCCGCCGATAAAGGCGGTCTTCATGGTGCGGAACCTGGTCGAGTAGATGTCGTAGGCAATGCCCTTGGCCTTGGCCTCGTCCTCGCTCAGGCCGACCGTACCGATCTGCGGCTGCGAGAAGACGGCCGTCGGGATATTCTCATAGTCGAAGGCCGTCGGATTATCCTTGAAGGCCGTCTCGATAAAGGCGTGCGCCTCGCGAATGGCGACCGGCGTCAAATTCATCCGGTTGGTGACATCGCCTATGGCATAGATGTGCGGATGGATCGTGCGCGACAGGTTGTCGACCGGCACGGCGCCATGCACATCCGGCGTGATGCCGATAACATCGAGGCCCAGGCCTTCGGTCTTCGGCTTGCGGCCCGAGGCGTACAGCACCTCATGGGTCTCCATGGTCGTGCCGTCGTTGAGCGTGATGATCTTGATATCGCCGTGTTTAGCCAGCTTGATGGGATCGATCTGGGTGCGGACCTTGATGCCACGCAGCTTCATCTCAGACATCAGATGATCGCGCACCTCGTCGTCGAAACCGCGCAGGATCTTCTCACCGCGGTACAGCATGGTCACGTCGACACCAAGGCCATGCATGATCGCTGCGAATTCGACGGCAATATAGCCGCCGCCGACAATGGCCAGGGTCTTGGGCAGTTCCGGCAATTTGAACATCTCGTTCGATGTCAGCCCGTATTCGGTGACGCCCGGACAATGCTGCGGCAGGAACGGCCAGCCGCCGGTCGCGATCAAAATGGTCTTGGCCGTTACCTCGCGTTTGGTGCCGTCGGACGCGGTGACGACGATCGTATGCTCGTCCTTAAACGCGGCGTGGCCCATCAGGACCTCGGCGCCGGCGCGCGTCAGATTGCTGAGATAGATGCCCGACAGGCGGGTCAGTTCGGCCTGATTCTTGTCGCGGAAATGGTTCCAGTCGAAGGCGCCGGCATGGGCGTCCCAGCCGAACCCGCGGGCATATTCGATTTGTTCCGGAATTTCGGAAGCATAGACCATGAACTTCTTCGGCACGCAGCCGCGCAGCACGCAGGTGCCGCCCGGCCGGTCCTCTTCGGCGACGCCGACCTTCAGGCCCATATTGGCCGCCAGGCGCGCCGCGCGTACCCCGCCCGAGCCGGCGCCCATCACGAACAGATCATAGTCGAACTCAGCCATCGGCTCTTTCCTTCGCCGGTATAAGCCGGGCTCTAAATGTCTCTTACGGGTGCCAAACCTTTTACGGATGCAAGACCTTCACGCCGTTCTCGGTCCCCAACAAGGCCACCTCGGCCAGGTCGAGAAACAGCCCGTGATCGACGACGCCGGTCACCGACTTTAACGCCGCTGCCAGTCCCGCCGGTTCATGAATAGCCCCGCACGCCACGTCGAAGATAAGGTTGCCACCGTCGGTTATACAGTTGGCGCCATCCTTTTTACGCACTACCGGCATCATGGCGATATCGAACTCGGCCAGGACGTCGCAAATCCGATTGACCGTGCCCTTATAGGCGAACGGCTCGACCTCGATCGGCAAGGGAAACTTACCCAGGACCGGCACGTGCTTGCCGGCGTCGGCGATCACGACACAGGATTTCGCCTGCTCCCAGATCAGCTTTTCGCGCAGCAGAGCCCCGCCGCCACCCTTGATCAAGGCCAGCCCGTCGCCGATCTCGTCGGCGCCGTCGACGCAGACATCGAGCGTGCCGACGTCGTTGATATCGCGGATCACCAAACCCAGGCTTTGCGCCAATACCGTGGTCTGTACCGAGGTGGAAACCAGGGTCAGCTTCATGCCGTCCTTGACCGCTTCGGCGATCGCCTTGACGAACCACGCCGCCGTCGATCCGGTGCCCAGGCCGACCTTCATGCCGTCCTTGACATAGTCCATAGCGGCATAGCCCACCGCCTTCTTCTGTTCATCGGCTGTCATTTTTTCAAAGCCTCTTTTTCCGCCTTCTTGCGCGCCCGGAACGCCTTCGACCAGCCCTCTTTCTCGACCTGCTGCGAACGTTCGAACGCCAGGGCATCGGCGGGCACGTCGGCCGTGATGACCGAGCCGGAGCCCGTCATAGCGCCGTCACCGATGGTCACCGGCGCCACCAACGAGGTGTTGGAGCCGATAAAGGCGCGTTCGCCGATCACCGTCTTGTATTTGAAATAGCCGTCATAATTACAGAAGATGGTGCCCGCGCCGATATTGCTGCCGGCGCCGACGCTGCCGTCACCGAGATAGCTCAGGTGGTTGGCCTTGGCGCCCTCGCCGATAGTGACGTTCTTGACCTCGACGAAATTGCCGATATGGACGTCACGGCCGATATCGGCGCCTGGCCGCAGCCGCGCATAGGGACCGATCAGCGCGCCCTCGCCGACCTTGGCGCCTTCGAGATGCGAAAAGGCGCGAATAACGGCGCCCGTCGCCACGGTCACGCCCTCGGCAAAGACGACATTTTGTTCGATGATAACACCGGCCTCAACCTGGGTGTCCCAGGCGAAGAAGACCGTTTCCGGCGCAGGCATATGCACGCCGCTATCCATAAAGGCCTTTCGCGTCGCGTCCTGCCAGATGCGCTCAATTTGAGCCAGCTCCGACTGCGAGTTGGCGCCACCGACCAGGTCTTCTGGCGCCATGCAGACCCGTGGCTGCAAACCGCGCCCCTTGGCCAGGGCGACAATATCGGTCAGGTAATATTCCTGTTTCGAATTGTCGTTTTTGACTTCGCTCAACAGCGAGAACATCAGTTCGCGGTCGCAGGCGAGGATGCCGGAATTGCAGATATCGACGCGCAATTGCTCTTTCGAACACTCACGTGCCTCGACAATGGCCTCCAGTTTCTCGCCGTCGACGATCAGCCGGCCATAGGCGCCCGGCACCGCGGCGACAAAACCCAGCACCGCGACGTCGGCCCGTTCCGCCAGGGCAAAAACCGGCTCCAGAACCTCGGCGGAGGCCAACGGCGCGTCGGCATAAGTCACGATGACATCGCCGTTGAAGTCGCTCAGCGCCTCACGCGCCACATTGACGGCGTGCCCGGTCCCCTGAGGCGGATCCTGGACGACGATATTGCGCTCACCGACACGCTTAAGCGCCGTCTCACGCACGGCCGGGCTGTGATTGCCGACGACGACAATGATCCGCTCGCATCCCGCGGCCTGCGCCGCATCGATGGCGCGATCCAACATGGTGCGGCCGCCGATCTTGTGCAGCACCTTGGCCAGCGGCGATTTCATGCGCGTACCCTGACCGGCCGCCAAAATGACAGCAGCACGTTTGCGGGCGGTATTTTCAACCATCGTCGTGACTCATTTCATTTGCAGAAGAGGCCGATTTAGCCCAAAGCCTCCGTGAAACAAAGTCTATATGAGGGGCATTATGGATTTAAACGGCTATATTATCGCCTTCGATCTCGACGGCACCCTGGTCGACAGCGCGCCGGACATCATCGCTGCCCTCAACAAGGTCCTGGTGGAGCAGGGCATCAAGCCGTTCCACCTCGACGAAGCCCGCCCGATGATCGGCCGCGGCGCCATGGAATTGCTGCGCCGCGCCTTTGCATTGGCCGGCGTCCCCCTGCCCGCCGACCAGGAAAAGCCCCTGCTCAATCGTCTGCTCGAGCTCTATGAAAAAGACATCGACACCCTGACCCAACCCTATGAAGGCCTGAGCCGCGCGCTCGACACCCTGGAAAAGGCCGGCGCCCGCTTCGCCGTCTGCACCAACAAACCCAATTACCTGGCCCTCGAACTGCTGAAGAAGCTCAACCTCTTCGACCGCTTCGGCTCGGTCAAGGGCGCCGACGTCGTGCCTTATAAGAAGCCCGCCGCCGGTCACCTCAAGGCCTGTATCGACGAGATGCAGGGCGATATGCGCCGCGTCATCATGATCGGCGACAGCGAGACCGACTATTTGACAGCCAAAAACGCCGACGTGCCGTGCATCCTCTTCACTTTCGGCTACAGCGAACGCCCCTTGACCGAACTGACGCCCGACGCCCTGCTCGATCATTACGACCAGTTGCCGGCGGCCATCGCCGGCGCTTTGGGTCACTGATCTTGTGTCATTGATCTTGGGTCACTGATCAGGCTGCGTCGCTGCCGTCCCGGCGGGCTACTGTCTTGCTGAGGATGGCCTGGTAGAGGCGGTAATAGACCATGCGGTCGAAATGGTTGACCGTCTGGATCTCATCTTCGGACTCGATGAAATCCAGAATGTCGAGCGTCTCGACGTCGGGAAAGAGCGACAGCTTGTCCAGCACGCGGTTATAGCGCTCGCGCAGCGTATCCGGCCGCTTGTCCTGCCCCTTAAACGCCCAGCCGGAATTACTGCGGATCACGAAGATTTGGCCGCGCCCCCTCAACTTGCGCACGGCGTAGCGGACATTGGCTTCGAATATCCGCGGCGTGGCCGGGCCCAAAGCTTCGAACTCCCCTTCCAGCACCGCCAAAGCGCGCGTCTGTGCAGCCGTCAGCTTGCCGTCGCGCTTGGGCGCCAGGGCTTCGTGCGCCATCGGCACCACGATGCCGGTCGCCTTGTGACGGTATAGCGGCGCTGCGTGATCCATCCAGAAGCTGAGGATGATCAGATTGTTGGTACCCTCAAGCCGCAGGAGATCGGGCTCGAGGTCGGCCTGGATGTGCCCGATGGCCTCGAACGCCTTGCGGTAGCGTGGCGGAATGCGCACGCGGTCGACGACATTACGGAGGGTCTGGTGGTTCTCCGGCCGCACCATCATGGTGTTGCGCATGAAATTGTGCACGATCAGGCTGCGGTCGGCGTGGCGGGCGAAATAGTGGCCAAGCGCCGATTGGTCGCAGCCGCCGCGCGAGGCGAAGGTATCGAAGCGCACGGGTTCGACCGACTCTGGCTCCAGCACCGCTTCCGCCGTCGTCTCGAAGATCCAGTCGATCACTGTCTCGTCGCCGATGACGTCGCTCAGCACCTCGCCCGCGACCTCGAGCTGCGGCCGGCCCAGTTCGCGGTAGACCCAGGTTTCGATGCCCATATTGAGTGTGCGGCAGGAGAAACAGAAATGGTCCAGGATCATGCGTCCGTCTTCCAGATGCATGGCATAGAAACCGACATAGCCATAGTCGCCGTAATCATCCACGACGCGGACCAGGGCGGCGTTCGTCCGGCGGTGGCTCAGCAAGACCCCCAATTCCGCCCGCGCCGCCTCCGCGTCCTCGGGCAACCGCTTCTTGGTGAAATTGAGCTGGTTGGTGCGGTTGATCAATTCGATCGCCCGGTCGATCTGGCCGGCGACATCGTGGTCGAAGACGACACGAATATGGCTGTTGCGCAAGAAGGCGTGGTTGTCGCCGCCGGCCCGGGCCTGGTCGTGCTGCTTGCTTTCCAGCAATTTGTATTGCTTCAGCCGCGTCAGCTCGCGGTCGTCCTTGCCGGTGAACCGCGGCGAATCCAGCATATCCGCGATAAAGGTTTCCGGCCGCACTTGGATGTCCGGTGCGAAATGCAGGGCCTCGTTGCGGTTCATCGGATTGTCGTCGATAAACATCACGCTTGCCGCGCGCAGCTGCGACCGCGCTATGATGTCGGCGATGCGCGGCCCCTTGGCGCTCCAGTCGATCGAGGCAAAGACGAAATAGTCCCAGATGCCGGTTTCTTCCAGAATCGGCCTGATCACCGCCATGTCGTTCTTGGAACATATGGCGCTCATGATGCCGCGCCGCGCCAGCTCGACGACGATATTGTGGTTGTCGTCGCTATAGCTGTGCCCGCCTTCGCTGAGGGTGCCCTGCCAGAAGGTTTCGTCCAGGTCCCAGATTACCAGCCGAACGGCCTCAGACATGTCATGCTCCTAGGTGACAGTGACCATGCGATAGGCGGGCTTCGGGCGTCAAGTCTCGATTGCCACCCACACACAAACCGGCGCTTTTCCGGGCCGGGACGACGCCGGCGAAAGAATCCGGCTTGCCACCCGCCGCGCGTCACGCTAATAGCTCGCCTCCCCACTGGATCGGACGCGTAGCTCAGCGGGAGAGCATTCGCTTCACACGCGAAGGGTCACAGGTTCAATCCCTGTCGCGTCCACCAGGGGCACAGCCCCTGGACCCATAACCCGGTAGAGTATACGGCATATCGCGGGGTTCATTCAACTCGTGCCCTTCCCCGCAGTTCGCGCGCGGCGGCGACCATATTGACCAGGGCCGGTTTCACATCCTCCCATTTGCGCGTTTTCAAACCGCAGTCGGGATTGATCCACAACTGATCGTCGGACAAACGCTGGCGCGCCAGTGACAGCAAATCGACCATATCGGCAACGTCGGGTACGCGCGGCGAATGGATGTCATAGACGCCCGGGCCGATGTCATTGGGATAGTCCTGCGTCTTGAAAACATCGAGCAACTCCATCTTCGAACGCGACGTCTCGATGGAGATGACATCGGCATCCATGGCGGCAATGGCGGGCAGGATGTCGTTGAATTCCGAATAGCACATATGGGTGTGGATCTGGGTTTGATCCGCCACGCCCGAAGCGCATAGCCGGAAGGCTTCGACCGCCCAATCGAGATAGGCCTGCCAATCGCCGTGATGCAGAGGCAAACCTTCACGCAAAGCCGCCTCGTCGATCTGGATCATGGCCGCGCCGGCGGCTTCCAAATCCTGCACCTCGTCGCGGATAGCCAGGGCAATCTGCCGGCAGGCCAGCGACCGCGGCACATCATCGCGCACGAACGACCAGTTCAAGATGGTCACCGGACCGGTCAACATGCCCTTGACCGGTTTTTCCGTCAGGGATTGCGCATATTGCCACCACGCCACGGTCATGGCGTTCGGACGATGGACATCACCGAACAGAACAGGCGGCCGTACGCAGCGCGAACCGTAGGATTGCACCCAACCATGTTTGGTAAAGGCAAACCCGGCCAGCTGCTCGCCGAAATATTGCACCATGTCATTGCGTTCGAACTCGCCGTGAACCAGCACATCGAGACCGATCTCCTCCTGCCAGCGGATGGCGCGTACCGTTTCGTCCTTCAGGAAGGCGTCATATTGCGCCGGCGTCAGTTGCCCCTTGGCGTGGGCCGAACGTGCCTGGCGCACCTCGGCGGTTTGCGGAAACGACCCGATCGTCGTGGTCGGAAAAGCCGGCAGAGCGAAGCGCCCGCGCTGAATCTCCGCACGCACCTTGAACGGGCTTAGGCGATGGGCGTGCGCTTCGGTAATCCCGGCCAGACGGGCGGTAACCTCGGGATTGTGGACCTTGGGCGATACCTTGCGCAGGACGGCGGCCGAAACCGAGGCATCCAGTTGCGCCTTGACGGTCTCTCTCCCCTCGCCCAATCCCCTGGCGACGACGGCCAGTTCCGTCATTTTTTGCAGCGAAAAAGCCAGCCAGGATTTCACATCCGGATCGAGCTCGGTTTCCAGGTCGAGATCGATCGGCGTGTGCAGCAGGGAGCATGAAGGCGCGATTTGGAACCTGTGGCGGCCATGGGCGGTAATTACCGGATCCAGACGATCGAGTACTGCGCGCAGGTCGGCTCGCCAGATATTGCGGCCATCGATGCCCCCCAGAGACAGGACCAAGTCTTTTGGCGCCTTGGCCACAACGGTGTCCAATTGTTCCGGGGCACGGACCAGGTCGATATGCAGGCCGGCCACCGGCAAGGCGGCCGCCACATCGAGATTATCGCCCAGCCCGCCGAAATAGCTGGCCACCAGTATCTTGATCTCCGGCACCTCCGTCGCGAACCGGGCATAGGCCTTGCTCAGCGCGGCGGCTGTCGCGACATCGGCGTCGAGCGCCAACACCGGCTCGTCGATTTGCACCCAGTCGGCGCCGGCCGCCGCCAAGCGTTTCAGGATATCGACATAGACGGGGATCAGGGCATCGATCAGCGATACCGGCTCGAAACCGGCTTCGCGGCTTTTGCCGAGGCGGAGATAGGTCACCGGCCCGACCAGGACCGGCCGCGTATGATAACCCAGGGCCTTGGCCTCAAGGAATTCCTCGACGGGCTTCACTGACGATAGCTTGAAGGTCTGATCGCGTGAAAACTCCGGCACCATGTAGTGATAATTGGTGTCGAACCACTTGGTCATTTCCTGCGCTTGTACGCCATGGCCGTGGTGCCGAGTACAGCCGTGGTCACAGGCTTCGTTATGGACATCGGCCTGAGAGCCCCGCGCCATCGCAAAATAGGTATCAAGCGATACCTCGCCGCCGGTCCAGCCGTAGATATCAGGAATGGCGCCGACCATGACGCTGGTATCCAAAACCTGATCATACAGCGAAAAGTCGTTGGACGGGATGATGGTAACATCGTGCGCCTCTTGCCGCGCCCAGTTGCGGGCGCGCAGGTCGCGGGCCGTCTGACGCAGCATCGCTTCGTCGGACTTGCCCGACCAATAGCTTTCGAGGGCGAATTTCAGTTCACGCTTGAGGCCGATACGCGGCGTTCCCAAGGTGGCAACAGGCAGAGACAAATTTGACAAGGCTAGCCCCGAAAAAGAAGGCGGGGTTCAGAGACACGCGGCCGCTATCCGGCAGAAGGCGGCCGGAAGGCTTACGCATGGCCGCGGCGCCCCGCCCGGCATGGATATGAGGTCGATGGCAGGTCTCCTGGCTCACGGGTCAAAGCCTCCGTCCGCCTTCTCGGAGTCGCCTCCAATGGCACGCTTGAACGAAGGCTTACCGTCTACAGTTGCGGGGGCAGCGCCGGCGTCACACCGGCTTCCCTCTTAGCCGCCCACCAAAACCCGGTGCGCGGAACCACGACCATCGCTTTATAGGCGCGGCATTTTTGAGAGTCAATAAAGATATAAAGATATCTTTATATGATTATATGCTATGGATGCACCTCGGCGCGGATATGCAGGTCGATATCGTCGCTGATGAAAAGCTGGAACTTGTCGATGCCGAAATCACGGCGGTGGATGCGCGCCGTGGCGGTAAATTCCATACCCGTGCCGCCCTCTTGGTCAAAGACGACCGTCAGGATGACTGTGCGTGTGACGCCGTGCAAAGTCATGTCGCCCGTGACATTGGCTATCTTCTCGCCGGTCATCTCGATGCGTGTGCTGCGAAACGAGGCGCTGGGGTAATGCGCGGTGTCGAAATAATCTTCGCCCTGCAATTGCTCGTCGAACATGCCGACCCCGGTGCTGAGGGTCGTCATGTCGAGCGTAACATCCACGGCGCTGTCGTCGGGATGGCCAGGATCGAAGGTCAGGGTGCCGTCGACACCGGCGACGCGGCCGGTTGTATGGGCGACCCCGAACGCGCCGGTCGTGAAGGTCACAGACGTGGCCGCTTCGGCCAAGCGGTAGACGCCCGCTGCGTCCTGGGCACAGGCTGCCCCCGCCCAGACCATCATCATCGCTATCAAGATCGCCAGTCGCTTCATCTCAGCCTCCGGCGGATAAATACCGCCGCCCAGGGATCGGGTTCACATACCTCAAAAAAACGCCGTCGCCGTTACCAGCAGGCCGTCACCGTTGTCGATCGGCCGGTCCGGATAATCCGGCACCGGATTGGTCCGCGTCAACGCCATCTCGATCTCGTAGGTGCGCACGCTGACCGCGACACCCGCGCTGAAGTCATATCGCTCTTCGCGAAAGGGACCATTGAGCGGCGTCGCCACCCCGGCATGGGCGAAGGCGCGCCAATGGGTCGACAGTCTGCGCCCGCCGCTGAGATCGACATAGAGGTTATCCCAATTCCGGCCGAAATAATGCGGCGCATAGGACAGCCTGAGACTGATATGTTCGCCCACGACGCCCGCATAGACCTCAGTGAAATCGTAACTATAGCGGCCGTGGACATGCATATTGGTAGCGCCCACCTCCCAGGCCGGTCCCTTTTCCGGCCGCACGACATAGCCGGCATAATCGACATAGCCCAGAAGCCTGAGCCCGCGATTGTCGTCATCGGCGCCGATAAGCGACAGACCGGCATAGGCGCCGCTTCTATGGTCGTAAGACAGATTCAGGCGCACGTCCGGCTGACCGTGGCTGAGCGACAGGCCGCGAAAGCGATAATCGGACTCGGCGCTGGCGCTGAACGCCAGCTGGGCATGAACGGGCGCCGCCCCTGCGACCAGGAGCGCGGGGAAGAGAACCAAGCCGATATGCGACCGCCGAAGACGCATCTAAGGGCGCGCCCGGGAGGCCGAATTTGACGTCGAGGTCTGAGCTAGGCTGTGCGATGCGCCACAGGTGTCGGATTTGGTCGTGGATTCAGCTACCCGCAAAAGCGACGCGCAGGGGTCGATCGCATCGCTCCCCTGCACGGTGATTAAGGATGACGCCGTTTGCGCCCCTGAACTTCGTTCCCGCAGAAGTGCGAAAAGCCCACTGACATGGGCCGCGGCATAGGAACTACCATTGACGAAGAACCAGTTGCCGCCGGGCTGGGTGGTCGGAATATCGTGGCCCGGAGCCCCGAAGACGTGGCGGCCGGGTGGCCCGCCCTCGTCCACTACCGCGATCACGCCGGTGTGCGAGGCCGGAAAGCCTCCGTCGGCCTGGCCGGGGTCGACCGCACCAACGACGGTGATGCCGCGCGACTGCGCCAGGTCGATCAGCCGCGCCAATAGCGGAGCCGACGGTCCGCTCAGACTCATATTGATAACGTCCGCGTTATGATCGACGGCGAAATAGAGCGCCTTGGCCAGGCTGAGCGTGTCGCAGACCGTTGAACTCGCGCTCTCCTGCCAGCACGCCCGCAGGCCCATCAGCCTGGCGCGCGGCGCCACGCCGACAATACCCTGCCCGTTACCGCCGAGGGCAGCGATAATGCCGGCGACACCTGTCCCATGTATTTCCGCCTGGGCCGGCCGGCCGATGACAAAATCCTCGCTCAGCATGACCTGACCGGCCAGATCCGGGTGCTGGCGCTCGATGGCGCTGTCGATGACGGCAATGCGGATATTGCGGCCGGTCGCCATGCGATGCAGGGCGTCGAGTCGCCATTCCTTGGCATCCGGCTGAACAGGGTACAGAGGATCCGCACCGGTCGGGTTCGGGGCTGTGGCCCCTTGCGTGCGATAGGTGCGCATCGGCTCGGCCCAGGCAATCGCCGGATCGCGTGACAAGACGGCGGCGGCGTCCTCGACCGTCCGTTCCGGGGGCACTTCCATAATGTAGCAATCCAGCCCGATCATCGGCATGGGCCAGTCGTCGACCAGCCGCAATCCATTGGCCTTGGCCAACTTCTGCGCAACACGATGGCGTGCCCCACGGCCGTCCCCGCCGCCATAGCTGCCGCCATAGCCGGCGCCAGGACTGTAATGCTCCGCCGGCAGGCGCAGCATGACCAGTATCTGATGACTGGGATCAGAAACGGGCGCGGCTTCCGCCGGCACAGCCAGCATGGGCGCCGCCAACATCATCAGCAGAACCATTACATAACGCAACAAACGGGAACAACCTTGGCTCACGGAGCGTCTCCGGCATCGACCGGTTCGGCAAGGACGATTGCGCGATCACCGCGCAATCGGGTCACGGCTGCATCGCGATCGCCGGCGGGCACACTCAAAAGGTAGGCGTCGGCCGCCGTCGGTCCATCGACCATGCGGGCATGGTTGTCGCGCAGGGCCTGGCGCAGATCGCGTTCGCTGACCTCGGGCCGGAAGACGACGACGATATTGCCGGCGACCGCAACCGGCTTGGCGCCCAATGCATGATATTGGGGTTGCGGTTGCGCCGGGCGCGTCGCCTGCCAGCCGAAGACACCGACGCCGATGAACAGCAGGCTAAATTGTGCTGCCACCGCCCAACGCAGCCATGGCGCACTGGCCCGCCATTGCTGGTCGATGCGGCTCAGTTGACCTGGGCGTTGCGGCGCCGATGCCATCTGTTCACGCAAGGCTGCCCAACCGCTGTCGATGTGCCCGGCCTTGTCCTCGGGGAGGTCCGCGACCTCGGCTTGTAAATGGCGCTCGGCGGCAAGGTCGGCCTGGCATTGTACACAGGTCTTGAGATGGAGATCGACACGCGCCTTTTCCTCGTCGTCAAGACGGCCGGTCACGTACCACGGCAAAAGCATGCTGACCTCGTCGTGGAGGTCGCCGTGCAGGGGGATGATGCGTCCTGTCATGTCCGCCTCACAACCAGTCGACCAGCTGACCTGCCAGCCGGGACCTCAGGTTCCGGCGGGCATGGTACATCCGGGTCTTTATGGTGTCCACCGGACAGTCCATGATCTCCGCGATCTCGCGATAGCCCATCTCGTGAAAATAGGCGAGATCGACCACGGTTCTGTGATCGCGGGTCAGGTCATCGAGCGCCTCGGCCAGGGCCGCCCGCGTCTGGCTTTGCCCCAGCAACTGTTCGGGGCCTGCCTCGCCACTGGGACGCTTTTCGGCGAATGTGTCTTCCATGGGTTCATCCAATTTGCGCAGCGCCTTGAGCGCCTTGCGATAAGCGATGGCAAATATCCAGGTCGAAACCTTGCTGCCGCCGTTGAAGCTGTCGGCGCGGTTCCACACCACCATCAAGGTGTCATTGAGCACTTCTTCGACCATCACCGGGCGCCGCAGCATGCGCATCAGGAAGTGCGATAAACGCGAATGATAGGTGCGGTACAAAGTCTCGAAAGCACGCAGGTCGCCCAGGCGAACAGCTTCGATCAGCCGGACATCGTCCTGCGCCATCGTGGTCCCTCGCTTGCCGCCCGTTTCCTGCCTCGTCAGCATGCCGCCTCCTTTAAGAGGAGTATATGCCCGGAGGTGGCGAAAAGGTTCATCGCGATTCCAATTTTTTGAAAAAAACTCACCCTTCCCGGGGCTGCTCGGGAAGGGTGAGGACGCGTGAAGACGGCGTTCGTCCGGGGGGCTTGACGCCGCTTCACAAGTACAGGCGATTTATTGCCACGACACCTCGGTTACTGGGCGACAATGCTACCGAAGGCGCCGTGGGTCTCATCGCCTGGACCGGCAGCGTAGTAGAGGGTATTGGCCGACAAATTGTGCTGGCCGTTGCCGAAAGCTATGCCCCACAGGCCGGGGACAACGATGGCGGTGCCGGCCGCATCCTTGACCGTGCCGACCATGGTTCCGGTCGCCGGGTCGTAGACATTGATGGTACCGTCGCCGAAATTGCCCACCAGTAAGTCATTGGCGAACATGCCGAAACCGGCCGGCGCCATGGCCATGCCCCACGGCGCGTTGAGCGAACCACCGCTGATCAGGCGTTTCACCAGGGTGCCGTCGGCGTCGAAAATATCGACATAGCCGAGGCCGGCGCCCGCCATTTCTTCACCGGTCGCCGGGTCAACCTTGGCATAGGCGACATAGACCTGGCCGCCCATGGCCTGGACGTTGAACGGCGCATAACCTGCCGGCAAGGTGGGGTCTGTAAAGCCGCCGGCGACGGCGATCTTGTCGAAAGTGCCGTTGAAGACATCGATGCGCGCATTATGGAAATCGGCGGCATAGAGGCGGTTGACCGTGCCGTTCAAGATGGCAAGACCGGTATAGACCGCGCCACCGGCGCTGCCGTCATAGACCGTGAAGGCATTATTGGCGTCGACGTCGGGCGACCAGGCGGCGATGGTGCCGCCGATGGTGTCGAAGATAAACAGGCTGACACCGCTGAGCGGTCCACCATAGACGCCGCCGCCTCCGCCGCCACCATTATCGAGTACGAAGCTGGCGCCGGCATTGTAGACCACCCCGGTCGGCAGGGCCAAACCACCCGCCCCGGCGGGAATACTCACCACCGGTGCCTGCAACACGCCGGCGCCATCATAGAGCGTCGATTTCGAAGTGCCGTTGTCGGCCACCCAGGCGTAGCCCGCGGGATTGAAGGCCAGCCCCCAGCCATTGACCAGATTGGCGTCGGTGTGAGCGCCGGCGCCGGCCTGGTCGGAGGTCAGGATGCTGGCCGAAAAGGCGCTGGCTGCGCTGCTGGAGCTTGAACTACTGGAGCTGGATGACGAGCCGCCACCTCCGCCATAGCCACCACCACCACTGCCGCCGCCATAACCGCCACCACAGGCCGCCAGGGCCACCAGGCCGACAGCCATGGTCGCGCCGGCGATCGCCTTGTTCCTCGTCATGCCACGCCACGTTTTCATGAACATTCTCCACCATCAGACCGGCGTATCGCCGTCGCTGAATGAATGCCCGCGGACGGGAGAAGCGTTCATGGCCGAAGAAAAAAAGCTTCGAAAAAATTAGCCGTCCTGCTTATCTTCGCGCAGGATGCCTTCCAGCTCCTCGCGGCTCAGCTTGGCGAAACTGATCATGTCCGGTTCGCTTTCGAAGAATTCGAAGGACTTTTTCAGGGTGGCGATGTCATGGGCGCGGAATTTCTTGGCCTTTCGGTCCATGTCGGCCTTGCTGTGGCCCATGGCGATCATGGCGTCGTGGGCCAGGGTCAGTGACGAGTCGAGTGTTTCGCGGTGGTAATAATCGACGCCGGCGCGATGCAGTTCGTAGGCATGGCGCCGGTTGCGCGCCCGGGCAAAGACCTTGAGCTTAGGGAAGTTGGCCTTGGCCTGTTTGACGATGTCGACCGCGGCGTCGGCGTCGTCTATGGCGACGATCAGCATGCTGGCTTCGTGGATGCCGGCACTGCGCAGCAGATCCATGCGCGTCGCATCACCGAAATAGGCCTTGAAACCGAAACGGCCGACGGCTTCGACCTGATCGGGGCTTTTCTCCAGCACGGTGACTTTCACACCCTGGGACAGCATGAAACGGCCGACGATCTGACCGAAACGGCCGAAGCCGGCGATAATGACCGGGTTGTGCTCGCTGATCGTATCGTAGTCGCGTTCCGGCAGCCGGCTCATAAATTGCGGCAGGATGAATTTGCCATAGAGCGCGATCAGGATCGGTGTGAAGGCGATCGACAGGGCGACCAGCAGGATGAGGAACTTCTGCGTCTCCGGATCGATGATCTTAAGCCCGCCGATCAGTTGCAGCAGGACGAAGGCGAACTCACCACCCTGACTTAGCCCGAAGGCGAGCCCTAAGCCCGGCGCGTTATCGAGACCGAACCATCGCCCAAGTCCCCACAGGATAACGGCCTTGACCGCCATGACGGCCAAAACCGCGCCGATCAGCCCAAACGGGTTTTGCCACAGGACGGTAAAGTCCATGCCCATGCCGACCGAGATAAAGAACAAGCCGAGCAGCAGGCCCTTGAACGGCTCGATATCGGTTTCGATCGTGCGCCGGTATTCCGAGTTGGCCAAAACCACGCCGGCAATAAAGGCGCCCAAGGCGGGGGATACGCCCACCAGTTCCATCAGCACGGTGACGCCGATAACCAGGGCCAACGAGGTTGCGGTGAAGATTTCGCGCAGATTCGCCTTGGCGATTATTTGGAAGACATAGCGCGACAAATAACGGCCGGACAGAATCACCAGGGCGATAACCGCCACAATCGCGACCGGTTGCAGCCACATTGGCCAATTGGCGATCATGCTGGTTGTCTCGCCCACCGGAGCAGCGGCGGATCCCAGCATGCCGGCCAGCAGCGGGATGATAATCAAGACCGGAATGACCGCCATGTCCTGGAACAGGAGGACCGCGAACGAGGTCTCACCAACCACGGAATGGGTGAGGTTCTTCTCACGCAGCATCTGGAGGACCAGGGCCGTCGACGACATGGCCAGGGCCATGCCGACGGCCAGGGACGCCTGCCAGCTATGGCCCAGAACGACACCCAGAACCATGAGCGCCGCGGAGGTCACGGTCACCTGCAGCCCGCCCAGGCCGACGATCAGACGCCGCAGCCGCCATAGAATCGCCGGCTCCAGTTCCATGCCGATCAGGAACATCATCATAATGACGCCGAATTCGGCAAAATGCATGATCTTGTCGGCTTGCCCGATCAAGGCCAGGCCGAACGGGCCAATGATGATACCGGCAATAAGATACCCCAGGACCGAGCCCAGTTTGAAGCGCTGGGCCAGCGGCACGACGAAGCAGCCTGCCACCAAAAAGACAAACACATTGAGAAGAAATTTGATGTCCATGACACTATTCCGCCGGGGCCGGCTGCTAAGGTTGGCCGCTAAGTTGGAGAAGGCATTACACTATGACAAGAGACGATTGCAGATTTTCGGGGCCAATATTGCGCGCCATGGGCGTTTTCGCGGTATGCCTCCTTGCAACCGCCTGCTCAAAATCGGAATCGACCTCAGACACCATCAAACACGACGCCGCGTCCCTTGTCGCGCCTGCCGGCCAGATGTCATCCGCCGCGGTATCGGCGGCGGTTTCGGTCCTGGCGTCACCGGCCGCTGCGGCGGACGCCGAATCCGGCTATGGCGCCCCGGGACCAGCCGGCTACCGCCTGGTGTGGTCGGATGAATTCAACGGAGACGGGCTGCCGTCGCCGGCCAAATGGGACTACGACACCAGCCGCAATGGCTCGGGCTGGGGAAGCGGTCAATTGCAATATTACAGCCGTGACCGGCCGCAAAATGCCCGGGTCGAAGACGGAAATCTCATCATCCTGGCGCGCAAGGAAAACACGGCGTCCCTGCCGAATTCCAACGGCCAATTATATAGTTCGGCACGACTGGTCACGCGTGGCCGGGCAGAATGGACCTACGGCTTCTTCGATATCCGCGCCAAGATACCGTGCGGCGAAGGTATCTGGCCTGCCATCTGGATGCTGCCGGCGGGATCGCATCGGACGGCGGAGATCGACATCATGCAGTCCGACGGCTTTACCAATGCCCGCATCAACGGCGCCCTGCACTCCCCCCACACCCAGCGCGACCGTATCCATCAAGGCGGCGATATCACCGTCGGTGGGTTGTGCAACAGTTTCCACAATTACCAGGCCGAATGGACGCCCGACAGGATCACCCTGATGGTCGACGGCGATCCCTATTACCACCTCAGTCGTCCCGGCCGCGACGACCGCGCCTACTGGCCGTTTACGGGAGCGGAATATCTGATCCTCAACATCTCGGTCGGTGGTCAGGGGACTTCGGCCCGCGATGTCGATCCGGACGACATGCCCGCCCAAATGCTGGTCGATTACGTTCGCGTGTACCAGAAATAGTCAGCCTTGCCGCCTACCGGCAAACCTGCCAAACTCGTTAAACATTACGAGAAAACAGGAAGCATGTCATGAGGTTCGCCCTTTTACTGACCGCCGGTTTGCTGCTGGCTCCCGCCGTCAATGCCCAGGACGTGCCTGCCGGCTATCACTTGGTGTGGGCCGATGAATTTGACAAGGGCGGCGCACCGGACCCGGCGAAATGGAGTTACGACACCGACCGCAACAAGGAAGGTTGGTGGAACAACGAAGCGCAATATTACGCCGCCAACCGTCCGGAAAATGTCCGGATCGAAGACGGTAAGCTCATCATCGAGGCGCGCAAGGAAGACCTCAAGGCGATGGACGATTGGGGTGGCCAGCACTACAGCTCCGGCAAGCTGGTTACCGGCGACAAGGCCGAATGGACCTATGGCTTCTTCGATGTGCGCGCGAAGTTGCCGTGCGGCGTCGGTCAATGGCCGGCTATCTGGCTGCTGGGCAAGGGCGAATGGCCCAATACCGGCGAGATCGACATCATGGAGGAGGTTGGCTTCGAGCGGACGACCATCTATGGGACGCTTCATTCCGTCGCAAGCGAGACCGATCATGTGCACCAGGGCGGCAAGATCGAAGTTCCCGACCTGTGCACGGCCTTCCATAACTACCAGGCCGAATGGACGGCAACCGGCATCACCTTCCTGGTCGATGACAAGGCCTATTACCACCTCGACAAAGCGGCAGGCGATACCGAGAGGCAATATCCCTTCACGACACCGGAATATATGATCCTGAATGTCGCCATCGGCGGCGCCTGGGGCGGCCAGCACGGCATCGATGACAATGCGCTGCCGGCCCAGATGCAGGTCGACTATGTCCGGGTCTATCAGAAGCCTTAAGGCGTAACCGTACCCAGTTCCAGCTTGTTGAATTCGACCTCGCCAGTCGACACCGAAACACTGATGCCGGTTATCGCCTGACCGACATCGGCTTTATGATGCTCGAAACCCTGGCCGCCCATGCTCGCGACGGCCTTATCGTAGGTGTCGACGCTGATTTTGCCATCGGCCGTCCAGGCAATTTTCAAATCGAAGGGTTCGGCAAACTCTGGGCCCATAATTATGAGCTCACGCCCGGTCTCATCACGGCCCTTATAGGTCGTCACAAAACCGATCAGGGGACCGCTCTTGGGTAAGGCTGAGAAGTCAACCCTGGCGCTCACGTCACCAGCCGTTTCCAGGGTTATACGAAAAGACGGCGCATAGTCCTTGCTCTTGCCCTTGCGCGCGAAGGTGATGTACGCTTGCAGGGCGTTGATGTCGGCTACATCCTTGGTTTCCCACAGCGAGAAATTGCCGTCGCCGGTATCCATGTCCAGCAAGTAGCTGCCGTGTGGCGCAGCCTGGAATGTCCCGGCGTGTGCTCCACTCGCGGCCAAGGCAAAAGCTGCAACCATGGCCAAAATTTTGAATTTCATCATGTCCCCCCTGAATGTTGTTTGAACGCTAGGGCTGGGTCTCGTGCCTGTCAACTCTTTCGCAGCGCTCCCGATCGCGTTATTGTCAACCATGTCCGACTATTTCTCCGCCATCGCCGCAGATTACGCCAAGTCCCGCCCGACCTATCCGCCCGCGCTGTTTGCATGGCTGGGCAATCAAGTGCCGCACCGCGATCTCGCTTGGGATGCCGGGGCAGGCAACGGCCAGGCGTCGTTGGCCCTGGCCGAGCATTTCAGGCAAGTCATTGCTACCGATATCAGCGCTGAGCAACTCCAGGCGGCACCGGCCTGTGACAACATCAGCTACGGCGTCGGCGAATTAAGCGGCCTGGCGAATGTCTCCGCTGATCTGGTTACGGTTGCGCAGGCCCTGCACTGGTTCGACCTTGACGCCTTCTACGCCGAAGTGCGCCGGGTCCTGAAGCCCGGCGGGGTGTTGGCTGTTTGGACCTATAATATCCTGACCGTCGCCGATCAGCCGGCCATCAATATCGAGCTCAACCATTTCTACGACGACATTGTCGGCCCATATTGGCCACCCGACCGCCGACACGTCGAAAACGGCTATGCCGAACTGGCCTTTCCTTTCGCCCAGATCGTGACGCCACGTTTCGCCATGCAGGCCGAGTGGTCGCTCGATCAATTGCTGGGCTATCTGAAAAGCTGGTCGGCAACCGCCCGCATGCACAAGGCGACGGGCGTCAACCCGGTCGACGACTTGACCGGCTCGATACGGCAAGCGTGGGGTGATCCGGCGATTGTGCGCACGATTCTGTGGCCGTTGACGGTGAAGGCCGGGCGCTGATGCCTCTTGACACCGCGCCTGTCCGCCGGTCATCTGGTTTCATGGTCAACCATCCCGACACGGACGAAGTCCCCCTGTTCGATTACCACAACGGCGACAGCCCGCTAGTGATCGCCGCGCCCCATGTCGGCACCCATATCCCAGCCGATATCGCGGCGAAAATGAATGCCGCCGGCCTGGCCGTACGTGAGACCGACTTCCACGTCCACCGCCTCTTCGACTTTGCCCGCGATTTGAACGCCACCACCCTTTTCGCCACCCATTCGCGCTACGTTATCGACCTCAACCGCGATCCCGAAGGCCAAAATCTTTACCCCGGCAAGTTCGAAACCGGACTGTGCCCGATCAGCGATTTCGACCAAAATCCGATCTATCCAGAGGGCCACAATCCGTGCGCCGCCGAGATCGATTTTCGCCGCGACAGCTATTGGCACCCCTATCACAGGCAGTTGCGTCAAGCGCTCGACGCCGCCCTGGCGCGCCACGGCAAGGCCTTGTTGATCGACGCCCATTCCATCCGTGGCGTCATCCCCAGCCTGTTTGACGGCCGCCTGCCCGACCTCAATTTCGGCACCAATAGTGGGCAAACGATGACGCCAGCGCTGCTCGACGTCCTCGACGCCGAGCGCAGCAAGATCGACGCCTATAGCCATGTCCGCGACGGGCGCTTCAAGGGCGGCTACACAACGCGCCATTACGGCCGGCCGGAAAACGGCATCCAGACCCTGCAAATCGAAATTGTCCAGGACTGCTACCTAGACACTGCCAGCCCGCATCTGTATGACGCAGGCATCGCAGCTCCCTTGAGTTCTACGCTCCGCCCGCTGGTCGAGGCCCTGCTCAAGGCTCTCTGAACCAGGACAGCTATGACCAATTCACATCGCGGCAATATCATCGATGGCGCCGGCTACGCAGCCGCCTTGCGCGAACGCCTGGCCGGCCATGTCGCGGCGCTGAAAGCAGCCCACGGCAAGACGCCCTGCCTGGTCGTGGTCATCGTCGGCGAGGATCCTGCCAGCCAGGTCTATGTTCGCAGTAAGGGCGAGCAGACTCAAGCCGTTGGCATGGAATCACGGACGATCCGCCTGCCCGACACCACCGCAGAGTCGGAGCTTCTGGCCATTATCGACGAATTGAACCGCGATCCGGTCGTCAACGGCATTCTGGTGCAATTGCCTCTACCCAAGCGGATGTCGTCCTTGAAGGTTATCGACGCCATCCATCCCGACAAGGATGTCGATGGCTTCCACGTCATTAATGCCGGCAAGCTGGCGGTCGGCCTCGACGGCATCGTACCGTGCACGCCATTGGGCTCGCTGATGCTCCTCAAGGACGCCATGGCAACCTATAGCGATGCCTTCGCAGGCAAGAATGCGGTCATCGTCGGGCGCTCCAACATCGTTGGTAAACCGATGGCGCAACTGCTGCTGGCCCAGGACTGCACGGTGACGATCGCGCACTCCAAGACCAAGAATCTCAAGGACCTGTGCCTGACCGCCGATATCCTGGTCGCCGCGGTCGGTCGTGCGAAATTCATTCCCGGCGACTGGGTCAAGGACGGCGCCTATGTTATCGATGTCGGTATCAATCGCATCGAGGTCGATGGCAAAAACAAGCTGTGCGGCGACGTCGATTTCGATGGCGCCAAAGAGCGTGCCCTGGCCATCACGCCGGTGCCGAAAGGCGTCGGACCGATGACCATTGCCTGTCTGCTCAACAATACGATCAAGGCCTTCTGCCTGCAAAACCACTTCGCTGTTCCGGAAGGCGTCTAAATGACGGATCGTGGCAGCCAAGGTGTCGTTATCATCGGCGGCGGTCATGCCGGCGGCGCGGTCGCTGGCTTTTTGCGGCAGTATGGTTATGCGGACTCCATCACCCTGATCGGCGCCGAGCCCTACCTGCCCTATCAAAGACCACCTCTGTCCAAGGCCTGGTTGAAGGGCGAAGCAGCGTTGGACGATCTGTATCTACGCGGCGATACCTTCTATACGGATCAAGGCATTGACGCACGTACCAACACCTGTTGTGACGCCATTTTGCCCGATCAAAAAACAGTCGTCCTAACGTCCTGCGATCATGTCTATTACGATCATTTGATCCTGGCCACCGGCTCAAAAGCGCGGCCGTTCGACATCCCGGGTAGCGACCGCGTCCCGCACCATCTGCTCCGGACGCTGGACGATGCCGAGGCCCTGAAGAACGCCCTGCAGCCGAGTCGCCATATCGGCTTGATCGGCGCCGGCTATATCGGCCTTGAAGTCGCAGCCTCCGCCCGCCATCTCGGTTGCGAAGTCACGGTTTTCGAGCGCGAAAGCCGGATCTTGGCCCGTGTCGCGTCCGAGCCCCTGTCGCGATTTTACAGCGACACGCATAGCGCACGCGGCGTCAAATTCGTCACAGAGGCTTTTCTCAGCCATCTGTCCCTTGGCGATGGCGACAAGAAGGTCGTCCACCTCAATGACGGCACCGCGCATGATTTCGACCTCATATTGGTCGGTATCGGCGCCCTGCCCTGCGACGACCTTGCCCGCATGGCCGGCCTCGACTGCGGTAATGGCATTGTGGTCGACGAACAAGCGCGCACCAGTGATCCCGCCATCTTCGCCATCGGCGACGTAACCTCCCGCACCCTGCCCTTTTATGACGGCCGCTTMCGCTTGGAGAGCGTGCCCAACGCCCTGGAACAGGCCAAGCAGGCGGCTGCCGCCATTACCGGGCATAAGCCCCCGGTGGTCGAGACTCCATGGTTCTGGTCCGATCAATACGAGTTCAAGCTGCAGATCGCCGGTCTGTTGCGCCCCGGGACTCATGCCGTCCTGCGCGGCCATCCGGAAAGCGGCGCCTTCAGCGTGTTCCATCTTGACGACGACGGTCATCTGAAAACCGCTGAATGCGTCAGCCGTCCCGCCGACTTCATGGCCGCCAAACTGTTGATCGCCAAGGGCGTCGCGCTGGACGAAACCGTCGTTGCCGACCCTAGCGCTTCGCTCAAACCTTACTTCCAGGCGACATAAATTCAACACCTGTTCAAAATCATTCGTGACTTCGCTCYGCAAACCGACTATGACGCCTCAAAACCCATAAGAGGACCCCATGCCGACCTCACCCAAAGTCTATCCTGACGCCGTTTCGGCGATGAAAGGCCTCACCTTTGACGGCATGACCGTCATGTCCGGCGGCTTCGGCCTGTGCGGCATTCCAGAAAACCTTATCGCCGCCCTGCGCGATTCTGGCGCTACCGGTTTGACGGTTATTTCCAACAATGCCGGAGTCGATGGCTTCGGCTTGGGTCAGCTTTTGACCACCCGCCAGATTCGCAAGATGATCAGCTCCTATGTCGGTGAAAACAAGGAATTCGAGCGCCAATATCTCGCCGGCGAACTCGAACTGGAGTTCAATCCGCAAGGCACCCTCGCCGAACGCATCCGCGCCGGCGGCGCGGGTATCCCTGGCTTCTATACCGCCACCGGCGTCGGCACGGTCGTCGCCGACGGTAAGGACATCAAGAACTTCAATGGCCGCGACTATGTACTGGAAACCGGCCTTGTCGCCGACCTGTCGATCGTCAAGGCGTGGAAAGGCGACGCCCGCGGCAATCTCATCTTCCGCAAGACGGCGCGTAACTTCAACCCGATGATGGCCACAGCCGGCAAGGTCTGCATCGCCGAGGTCGAGGAAATCGTCCCTGTCGGCTCGCTCGATCCCGACAATATTCACACGCCCGGCATCTATGTCGACCGCATCGTGCAGGCGACTTTTGAAAAGCGCATCGAACAACGCACCGTGCGAGCGAGGGAGACCGTCTAATGCCTTGGACACGTGAACAGTTAGCGGAACGCGCTTCAAAGGAATTGAAGGACGGTTTCTACGTCAATCTCGGCATCGGCATCCCGACCCTGGTCGCCAACTATATTCCCGAAGGCATGACGGTCACCTTCCAATCGGAAAACGGCATGCTGGGCATGGGCCCGTTCCCGTATGATGACGAGGTCGATCCCGACCTGATCAATGCCGGCAAGCAGACGGTCACCGAGCTGCCGGAAACCTCCTTCTTCTCGTCGTCCGACAGTTTCGCCATGATCCGCGGCGGCCATATCGACCTGACGATCCTGGGCGCCATGGAAGTGGCCGAAAACGGCGATATCGCCAACTGGATGATCCCGGGCAAGCTGGTCAAGGGGATGGGCGGCGCCATGGATCTGGTCGCCGGCGTCCGCCGCGTCGTCGTGGTCATGGAACACGCCAACAAGCATGGCGAATCGAAGGTGCTAAAGGCGTGTACCTTGCCGTTGACCGGCACCAAGGTCGTCGACGTCATCATCTCGACCTTGGGTGTTTTCGACGTCAAGCCGGACGGTTCGGGCCTGGTTCTCAAGGAACTGGCGCCGGGCGTCACGCTTGAGGACGTCGCGGCGCAAACCGAGGCCGCCTACGAGATCGCATTGTAAGCTGCCTCACAAAGATACGAAAATGGCGGCTCCGCAAGAGCCGCCATTTTTTGTTCCTACAGGCCCTCGGCCTTTTGCTTGCCGTTGTCCGGTATCTGGGTCATCGGCGTCGCCGGTTCAGCCAAAGGGGCCAGGGTGGCCTGACTGAAGGCGATCAAGTCGCTGACTGCCGCCGTCGTCGCCGAATTATAAGCATCGACCATGACTTCCATATTGTTGCGCTTGGTGGCGATCTCTTCGGTGATGAACTTCTGGCCCACCACCGCCTTATCGCTCATGCGGATGATGCGGGCGTCGAGCGCCACCGACACGGTCGGTTTGTTGCGCGTGTAGACGGTTTCGAACTTGCGCACGGCGACATCCAGGCGATACGGCGCCAGGGTCACGCCTTTCGTATCCAGCCGCACCTGCCCGCCCGAGCGCGCGAAACCTTCGCTGACCGCATCGTTGAACAAGGCCTGAGCGGGCGCCGTCCAGCGTGCCTGGGCGACATAGGATATTTCATTGTCCTCGACCGTGGTAACGCGGTCGCCGCCACTATCGGCCGGAAATTGGATCGAACCGAGCGACAAGGCCACCGGGATCGCCGCCGTCGGTGGCACAGCCTGGCCTTCCGGCGGCGCATAACCAAAGCGATAAAGGGTCACCGGCTTGGTCTTGGGCAGGACATTGATACAGCCGCTCAAGCCAAGGCTCAGCACAGCCGATATCGTAACGAGTTTCAGTATCCGGCTCATTGCGAAACCTTTCTTTCCTTGGCGACGGGCTTGTTGATCAGCTCTTGCGGGCTGGCATTGACCGAATCGACCAGTGTTTTCAGCGAGGCTGAGGCATCGTTGAGATTGTGCAGCGACTCCTGCAATTCCGGCAGGGTCGTTTGATTGACCTGGTCGACCGGCCCCTTGATCGAGTCGGCAAGGGCTGACACGTGATCGGCTGCAGTTGCCAGTTTTTGCGTGGCGGCGTTGATCTGATCCATGGTCTCGGGCAGCTTGTCGCTGGCCACACCGTTCACCGAATGGGCCAATTGCGTCACGGCATCGGCCGCTTGACCGGCGCTGATCACGGCCTCATGGGTGTCGTCGATCAGTTGCTGCTGATCCTTCAACTGGGCCGTAAGGCTCTCGAGATTATCGAGGCTGTCGGAGAAGGTCTTGATATTGCGATCCGACAGCAGCCGATTGACGCGGTTCAGGCTCTCATAGGTGTTTTCGATGACCGAACCCGACCCCGACAGCAGTTTCGACAGGGCGCTTTCGACGCTGTGGATCACCGGCGGAGGGCCGTTGGGCACGTGTTTCAACAGCGGCGCCTTGGCCGAACCGGGCGAAATCTGCATGTAGTAAAGGCCGGTAATACCTTGCGGTTCCAGCGACGCCACCGAATCCACCCGCACGGGCGTCGTCGAGTCCAACTGGACGCGGGCGATAACCTGGTGGGTATTGGCGTTACCGAGGCGCAGGCCGGTGACTTCGCCGACCTTGATACCGTTGAAATGCACTTCCGCGCCCTTGGTCAAACCGTCGACCGGGGTGTTGAATTCGACGTCGTAGGTGCCGAAACTACGGTTGAAGTCGAATTGAATGAACCAGAAGGCGAAGACGACCAGGATCAGGGCGAGGACAAAGGTCGCGAGGCCGACAAGTGCATAGTGAGCTTGGCGTTCCATGGGGTTAAGCCTTCAATCTGCCGCGCGGACCATGAAAATATTCATGGATCCACGGATGGGTTGATTTTTCCAATTCCGCGACCGGTCCCTTTTCCGCCACATGACGATCAGCCAGAACAGCGATTTCGTCACAAATGGCGTAGAGACTATCAAGATCGTGGGTAATCATAAAGACGGTAAGGTCCAGGCTGGCGGCCAGTTCCTTGATCAGTTGGTCGAAGGCCGCGGCACCGATGGGATCGAGCCCGGCGGTCGGTTCGTCGAGAAACAGAAGTTCGGCGTCGAGCGCCAGGGCGCGCGCCAGGGCAGTGCGTTTGATCATGCCACCGGACAGTTCCGACGGCATCAGGTCGGCCGAACGCAACGGCAAACCGACCAGCGACATTTTCAGCATGGCGACGCGGCGGGCTTCGCGTGGGCTCAGGCGCGAAAACTCCATCATCGGCGTCATGATGTTCTCGGCGACCGACAGGGTCGAAAACAGGGCGCCGCTCTGGAACAGGACGCCGGTCTTGGCCTGGACCTGACGCAGTTCCTTGTCGCTCAGCCCCTTCAGTTCCTTGCCGAAAAGATGAATATCGCCGCCTCTGGGTTTTTGCAGACCGAGGATCGAGTTGAGCAGCACGGTCTTGCCGGAGCCCGAGCCGCCGACCACGCCCAGAACCTGGCCGCGTTTGACGGTCAGGTCGAGATCTTCGTGGATGACATTGCTGCCGAACTGATTGCGCAATCCCGTAATGACGATGGGATCGACCTGTGATGTGTCCAGCGGGGGTAAGGGTCTGCGGCGCATCAGAAGACAAACCCGTTGAACAGGATGGCGAACATGGCGTCGATCATGAAGACGAGGAAGATCGACTGGACCACCGCGGTCGTCACCTGACGGCCCAGCGAAATGACGTCGTTCTTGACGGTCATGCCGAGGCGGCAGCCGACAATGGCGATGGTGACGGCAAAAACCGGGGTGCGGATCATACCGACGAACAGGTTGACCGACGGCACATAGTCATACAGCCGCTGGACGAAGAATTCCGGGCCAAGACCCAACGAACCCCAGATGGCCAGCATGCCGCCCAGCATACCGCTGAGCGCGCCGATAAAGGTAATCAGCGGCGTCATGATGGTCAGGGCGACCACGCGCGGCAGGACCAGGGCTTCGTACGGGTCGATCCCCATGACGCGCATGGCGTCGATTTCCTGGTTCATCTTCATCGAACCGATTTCGGCGGCGAAGCCCGAGGCGCTGCGGCCGGCGATCAGCACGGCGGCGATAACCGGGGCGAATTCACGCATGACGCCGATACAGACGAAATCGACCGAAAACACCGCTCCACCATAGACCTTCAGCGACAACACCATCAGGAAGGCCAGGACGGCGCCGACAAAGGCATTGGTCAGGGCAACGATCGGAATGGCTTCGAGGCCGGCACGCTGCATAATGTTGAACAGGGCGGCCCAGCGCACGCGCGACGGCCGCACGATCGAAATCATCAACAGGGTCGTGATGTGCCCCATGAAGATCGACTGATTGATGAAGCCGCGCCAAAAGGCGGTCATCAGCTTGCCGAGGCCGATCAGGCTGAGATAGATCGGATGCAGCCAGAATTTCGGCTTTTCCGGGTTTTCGACGTCGTAGGTGTCGAGTGATGGAACATGGTCGCCGACCAGGCGGTACAGGCGCTGATAATTGTCGTGACCGGCGAAAATATCGCCCTCGGCCCGATCGCCGATCACCACCTTGAGCAGATAGGCGCCGGCCGTATCCAGCGCCGCCAGGCTATCGGCCTCAACCCGCACCTTGGCGTAGGGCTTCAGCGCCTTGGTCAGGCGGTCCGTCATGCCGTCGATCTGGGTGACGACCCAAGGGCCGGTCAGGTGCAGGACGGCCGCTTTCCCCGCCTCTCCCCCGTCCACGACTGGGCCTTCGCCCTTGTCCGGGGCGTCCACGCTGAAATCGGCCTTGGTCGGCTTCGCGTTGGCAGGTGACCTGGATGACAAAAGAGACTCAGCTTTCCATGCGGACGTACAATCCCTTCATACATGAAGGAAATTGATAAATAGGCAATAGCGAACGCTCAAAAAGTGTACGGCTGCGTACAGTTTTTATGTATGATCGTTACAATGTACGTTTGCCCGCCTATCTCAACGCCCCTATTTTGGCGGTCCCGAAAAGCCCGACGCCGTCCGTAGCGCATCGGCGTCCATCAAAACGCCGCCCATCATCACCCAGCGCGTGTGGCGGGTGTCGCCGATGTTTTGTGACGGATCGCCCGCGACCAGCACCAGATCCGCCGTCTTGCCGACCGTGATGGAACCTGTGCGGTCCGCCGCCCCGACCAGTTTGGCCGGTTCCAGGGTGGCGGTCTCCAGCGCTTCGGCGGGCGTCATGCCGGCAGCGACATAGAGTTCCAGTTCGCGTACCAGTTCCAGCCCACTGCCGTCGGTGCCAGCGACGATCGGAACACCAGCCTTGTGCAGGGACAGGACCAGGGCCGCCAGCTTGGCATAACTGGCCTGATAATCCGCCCGCGTATAGCCGTCAGCGACAGCGAATCCGCCCTGCTTGAAATTGCGTTCGATCGCCGGCGGCAGGGTCCCGGCAAAGGCCGCATAGGCCGGCGACATCTGACCTGCCACCGCGGACAGCAGGCCTTCCGGCACGACAAGCGTGGGGTCGACGCCGATATGCCTGGCACCCATTTCGTTGATGAGGCTCTTCATCGGTTCGGCGTTGAGATCGACATCCTTGGCGTATTTGCCGATGCCCTGAAAGCGGGCGATACCGTTGGAATGGTCGACGACATCCTGGGGCATGGCCTGCATCATGACGAAATAAATATGAGTGATTTCGTCATAACCGTCGGCGATCGCGTCGGTCGGTCGCATGCCGGCCGGCAGATGGCCGTGGACATGCAGGCCCAGGCGGTGAGCTTCGTCGGCCGTCGCCTTGACCCAGGATGGATCGAAGGTGCCATAGATCTTGATGGCGACGAACCCGTCCATCTTGGCCTTGTCGACCGCGGCGATGGCCTGGTCCTGCGACTGGACGATGGTGGCGATTTGGGCGGAGTTCGGCCCCTTGCCGTCCAGCAGGACCGACGGATAGATGTTGGGCATCAACAAGTCGCCCTTCGCTCGCCGCGCTGCCCGCGCCAAGGTCAAGGCGTTATCATTGCCGGGATCGCGGCCGGAGGTGATGCCGAGCGCCAGCAGCATGGGTCCGGCGAAATCGTCGCTGACATGTTGATGGGCATCCCACAGACCAGGCAGCAGGGTCATGCCATGGCCATCGATGGTCTTGATCCCTTGCGGGACAAGGACCGTATCGGCAGCACCGGCCGCCGCGATCAAGCCGTTGCCGGTCACCACCGTCTGATCGGCCAGGAAGCGCTGCCCCACCGAATCGTAGACCTCGACATGGGTGAAGGCGACTGGCGCCGATGCCTCGGGCGTCATGAACTGATGGGCGATGGCCGGGCTTTGCAGGGCCAGAGCATCGTCCTGGGCCTTGTTCAGGGTCGCCAGCGCGCCTTCATAACCCTCGGGCAGCATGGACAAACCGCCGATACTGGCGAAGAACTTGCCGTCCTCACCGGCCCATTCGACAATGGGGGCATTGTTCAAACCGGTAATGGCATAGGCGATGACGGTCTTCAGCGTCTTGCCCTGACCGACGGACAGGCGTGTTATCTCCTCGGCGTGCGCCTTACCGCCCGGCAGCAGGGCCAGGCTCCTGTCCGGCGCCGCCAGCAGAGCTTCCAGCAAGGCGGCGTTGCCGCCGAAGGTCCCGCCCTGAGTGACATAAAAGGCGGGTTTGTCATAAACGGCGGTCCCCGCGTCGATCGGGCTTTTCCAACTGGCCTGGCCTTTGACGACGTCGAAGGTTTCGGCGGCATCGCCCTGGGGGCTGACACCGCGGATGGCAATGTGGCTCGGCATACCGTCAGTGCCCAGGGTGATGGTCTGTTCAAGATCCCACACCTGCCCGCGCAACAGGATATTGTCGCGCGAAACGATCCGCCCTTTGTCGTCTTTCCAGATCGAGTCATGGCCGTGAACGCCGGCTATCGACATGATGGTGAAATGCTGGGCCTTTTTTGGTGGCGTCGCGAGGCCGGCATCCGCCCCCGTCTCCTGCGTCTTACCCGCGACCTTGGTTACCGCCTGAACCACGGTCTGAAACAGGCCTGGAGGCGGCGTTTGTGGCGGTGCGGGCGGGGTTATCTGGCTATGGGCACCCGTCGCCAGGATCAAGCTCCCGACCACGCCATACGCAACGGAACGCAAAACGGACTGGACCATGACGGCCTCCCCTGGGAAAGGGAAACCATGCCGCAGTTACGGAGCTTTCACAAGACTGCAGTCATGCACCCTGTCGCAGGAGATTTTCGACATATCGGCGGCCCAGCATGGCCGCCTTCAACAGCTCGGCCAGGTCGTTCCTGGCGTCGGAAGGCGCAATCTCGCCGGCTTCCATCTTGTTAAACACCGTGGCCAGATAGCAGTTGACCGCGTCTTCGCTCTCAAAATCGACAACTCTTGTCATGGTACAGATCCCAGTACGGGCGGCGATTATGTCCGCCTCGTTACACAAGCCACCTGTTACACCTTAACAGCGCCGAAATCGTGGCCGATCCGCGGCATATCAAGGGCTAATCTTGAGCTCACACACCGCATGGCTCACCGCATCAGCGGCGGCGGGCGCTCGCCCGCTGCCTAAGACTGAAAAATCAAGCTTTTTTCAAACCGTCGGTATTAGCCCCCTGCGTCAACCTGACGCGGTAGACGCCCTTGAAGCCTTCCGGGGCGATCGGTTTGCCCTTGCGCAGGACTTCGATACGGCCTTGGCGCGCCAAGCCGATGATGACGGCACGCACCTTTGGCAGTTCGCGACGCCAGCGTTCGGCGTCGACGGCCTTGGCGACATCATTGGGGCTTATGGACTCGCCCTCTCGCACCTGCGATAACAGCGCCAGAAGAGTCTCTTCGACCAATTGCGACATATAATACTCCGGAGTCCACGATGAGCGTTGATGATTTTGCCGGCTGGCAACGCGCCGAAGCCGGCGACACCTTCAACGGCCTGATCGGCGCCTATTACTACGACCTGTCCGATCCGGCCAATGCCAAAGTCGCCTTTCGCGCCGAAAAGCGCCACCTCAATGGTGGCGGCAGCGTCCACGGGGGTTGTTTGCTGACCCTGGCCGACACGTCACTGTTCATTTTCGCCATGCCGCACCTGGGCGATGGCGGAGCGGTAACCCTGCAGTTCGACTCGCAGTTTCAGTCGCCCGGCCGTGAAGGCGAGATCATCATCGCCACCGGCGAAATCACCCGCGCCGGCAAGACGACCATCTTCGGCCGCGGCCAATTGAAATGCCAGGACCGTGTGATCATGAGCTTTTCCGGCATATTGGCGCGGAAAAATGTCAGGCCGTCGGGGGACGCCTAAACGGCGGGCTTGGCGGGACGGCTGCGCATGGCGTCAAGCCAGCGCGGCAGGTGCTCGAACGTCTTGTCGGGCCGGTAACGAATAATACGGGCAAAATCGTATGCACAGACAGCGGCAATATCGGCGATGGTCACGCGATCGGCGCAAATAAACTCGCGCCCCGTCAGATGCGCGTCGAGTCGCGCGGCGAATGCCGTGGCCTGGGCCAGGAAATAGTCCGCCGCCGCATCATTAGGCTTTTCCAACACCGCCAAGGCCGGCAATTTCATGCGCACGCCCAGCATCAAGGGCGTGGCGAGGTTCTGCTCGATGCGCCGGGTCCACATCTCGATGTCGGCGATTTCGCGCGCATCGCGGCCGAACAGGTTGGGCTCAGGGTGTAGGCTTTCGAGATAGCGGCCGATGGCGACCGACTCGGCGATGACTGTACCGTCATCCAATTCCAAAACCGGCAGGCCGCTGGCGCCGCTGCGTTCGACAACGTCGTGGCCGCGATGCTCCAGCTTCATGATATCGAGCGTCACGACCTCAATATCGCTGATGCCCTTCTCATTCATCACCCAACGCACGCGGCGCGGGTTGGGCGCATAGTCCGCGACGTAGAGCTTCATGGCAGTATCACAGCCCGTAGACCGCGTTCGGCAGAGCACCGACCACGGCCGCCGACAAACAGGTCGCCAGGAAGCCGGCGAACAGGGCCTTCCAAATCAACCCCAAAATCTCCGAACGGCGCTCCGGCATCAAGGCGCCGAACCCGGCGACCGAAATACCGACCGAGCCGATATTGGCGAAGCCGCATGTGGCATAGGTCAGGATGATGCGCGTACGTGGCGACATGTCGGCGACCGGAATGGCGGCCAATTTGAGAAAGGCGACGAACTCGGTCAGCACCATCTTGACGCCCAGGATCCAGCCTCCGGTCGAAGCTTCTTTCCACGGAATGCCGATCAACCAGGCCAGCGGCGTGAAGATGGTGCCGAGGATGCGCTCGATCGTGATGGGTTGACCGCCGATTTGCGGGAAGACGCTTAGGATCATGTTGAACAGCGCAACCAAGGACACCATGACAATGAGAATGGCGGCGATGTTCATCACCACCAGCATGCCGTCCTGGGTGCCTTTCGAAACGGCGTCGACGACGCTGTCATATTTCAGCGACGACGAATAATCGACCTTTTCGTGTTTACGGTCGATCAGTTCCGGCACCATGATCCGGGCCAGCAGAACGCCGGCCGGCGCCGAGACGATGGCCGCCGCCAGAATATGACCGGCGGCGTTCGGCAAGACGTCGTGGAGGATCAGGACATAGGCAACCATGGTCGAACCGGCGACATTGGCCATACCGACCACCATCATGATAAAGAGTTCCGAACGCGTCAGCTTGTCGAGATAGGCGCGAATGATGATCAGGCTTTCGACATTGCCGACGAAAATATTAGACGCCACGCCCAGCGAAGCCGCCCCACCCAAACCGATCAGTTTCTCGAAAATTAAACCGAAACCGCGGATGATCAGCTTGAGAATGCCCAGGTGCCACAGCAGGGCCGATAGCGAAGCGATCACCAGGATCAATGGCAGAACGCGCAGAGCGAAGACGAACAGGGCGCCTTGATTGACAACCGCATAGGGTTGAGCACCGCCGCCCATATAGCCGAAGACGAACTGCATTCCTGCGCCGGTCGCATCGGACAAGGCGGTCATGCCAGCGCCGATGCCGTCGAGGACAATATGCGATTGCGGAATGGCGAACAGGATCAGGATGAGTGCAACTTGCACGGCAATCGCGCCGACGCACAGCCAGATCGGAAAGCGCTTCTTGTTTTCCGACAGGCCCCAACACGCCAGTAAAATGACGGCGATGCCAAGAAGACTTTGCAAATTCTCTGGGCCGTAGTGCAGCGGCATCAAAACTCTCCTGGCGCGCGAATGTCATGCGCGATGTTTCAAAAAAATGTCGCAAAGAGCAAATGTTACATTGTCTCTGTGCGGCAAATAGAGATGGTCACTATTGTTACCGTTACCGGTCTTGGCAAGGGATATTTTCGCGGCCTACCCAGTGGAAGAGAGCAGATTGCCACAATTATGCCTGATTTCCAGTGCTGTGCAATGTTGACCTGTCTGATGCATATGGTTAGTATTGCATTTCAGTAAGTTAGGCGCGAGATAGTCACAAAAATTCTCGCTTTGGCTGTATTTTAAAATCATAATCTGGGAGCAATAATGCCAATCGCAGTGACTGGGTGCGCAACTTCGTTGCCGAGTGAATTCCCCATGGAATTCCCTGAAAATGCCGGCAACATGGTGCACGCTAACGCACCCTTTGAGATGTTCCCGAATTGTATTCATAGCAATGATAACTGGCGCGAATACGGCCATAAGGATTTTGCCACATTCGTAAATAAGGAATGCTCGCATATCATTTTCACCCTCGCCAACACCATCCGGATGGGCGAGACCGATGGTACGCGTTACACACGGTTCAAATCCTTCCTGCATAAATTTCAGAAACCGCTCGTTATCTTCGGTTTCGGGGTACAGTCACCCGACTTCAACATCGTCGAAGGCTCAATGTGCCCGGAAGCCGTGGATCTGATCCAATATATTTCCAGCCGCTGCGACGTGTTTGGTGTGCGCGGCCAATTCACGGCCGACGTCTTCGCCAAGCTGTGCGGTGTCAAGAACACGTTTGTCACGGGCTGTCCGTCGACCTTCTCGCGCCCGAAGATGTTGCGTAAACTTCACGACACATGGCGTGAATCGACGGGCAATTTCTGCTATGCCGGTACGAAGTATTTCGACTTCAAGGAACGCCGCATGCTGGAAAACGCCATCAAGAGCGGCGCCTACATGATCGAACCGGTCAACAAGGCGACCCATGGCGTCTATCTCGATGTCGCCAACAATACCTTCTCCGAAGCCAGCGTCCCCTATTACCTCAAAGGCGCGATCAAGGAAAAGCGCCTGACTGTGCCGGATATCGAAAACTTCTTCCGTTCGAACTACGCCCTCTTCCGCAACCTGCCGGATTGGTACAAGTTCAACGAGGAAAAGGTCGCCCTCACCTATGGCACACGGTTCCACGTCAATATGGCATCGATCCTCAGCGGCAAACCCGCCATGTGGGTCCGCCACGATGCGCGGACGCGTGAACTGACGGATTTCCTGCACCTGCCCGCCATCGAGTTGGACGAAGCCACCAACATGGCCGTCGAAGACCTGGCCGGCGAAGTCGATTTCGATCCTTTCTTCGAACACATCGACGGCCTGATCGGTAACTTCAACCGCTATCTCGACGCCAGCGGCCTGCCCAACATACCCAAGGTTTTTTAAAGCTGAGATTATAACAAAACGGACAAATTCCGGGAGACTTCAACAGTGGAAACGACAGTAGCATTAAGCGACGACGAGATTCAAAAGCGCCGTGCAGAAGCCGCCAAGCTCTTCGACAGCGCCAAGCAAGCCTTCCAGGGCGAAATGTTCGACACTGCGCGCGAGATTGCCAAAAAGGTTTGGCAACTCGTCGAAGGGACGATCCCACCCAAGCCGGAAACCAAGGTCAGGCCGAAATATTCTATCGTTATCGTCACCTATCAGCATAGTGACGATGTCATTGTCGCCCTCGACAAATTCATTCCGTACGCCGACAATCCCGATTTCGAAATTATCATTGTCGACAACGGCAATCCGTTTATCGAAACCCTGTGCACCGTCCGCTACCCCAAGTTCCGCTTCCTGAGTGTCGGCTTCAATTATGGCTGCTCGGGTGGCCGTAATACCGGGGTGGCCATGGCGCGTGGCGATTACGTCCTGTTCCTCGACGATGACGGCTATATTGCCGATGGCTGCGTTGAAGCCCTGATCAAAACCCTGAAGGACAATAATGCCCAGGCCGTGCGCGGGCGGGTCGTCCCCAAGACGGGCGGCGGCATTACCGCCAGCCACTATGACATGGGCACCGAGGTCAAACCATCGATCATCACCGCCGAGGGCGTGTCGATCTGGCGCAAGGATTTCTTCGATCGTTCGCCCGGTTTCGACGTCCTTCTGGCCGGCCACGAAGGCCTGTTGCTGTGCCTCACCATGTTCCGCTTTGTCGGTCCGCTGGCCTTCATGTATTCGCCCGACGCCGTGCTCTTTCACGATTTCTCGTCATCGCCTGAGCGCGAAGCCGCCAAGCGATTGTCGCACATCCGCAACGCCAAATACGTCACTCACTGCGTCGGCCCCTATGACGACATTCTGCGTTCCCTGCGCAATGTCATGGACAATGGCCGCCAGATTCACGCCTTTGCCAGTCGCGCCAAGTATCACGCCCTGTCGTCGCTCGACGACTCCAAGGCCAAGACGCGCGTCTCCTTCATCACCACCGCGAAAAACGCAAAAATCTTCGTCAAAGAATTCTCCGACAGCCTGCGTTGGCAAACCCACAGCAATTTCGAACTGGTGTTTGTCGACGACGGATCGGATGATGGCACTGCCGAAGCCATGGAAGCCCAATGGAAGGATGACCCGCGCCTCAAGGTCATCCGCAGCGAACCCATCGGCCGCGGCCCTGCGCTCAACAAGGCGGTTGCGGCGGCGGAAAGCGAAATCTGCCTGATCGCCGACGTCGATGATCTGTCCCTGCCCTTCCGCGCCGCCGCGACAATCGCGGCAATGAACGAGTCCAAGCTGGACTGCCTGTCTTTCCACCTGTTCAACGAAAAGAACGCCTATCTGGTCGGCCGGCCGCACTGGCCGCTGGCTAACGATTTCAAGGTGCGCCAGTTCTTCGGTATGCCAGCCTCCTTCCCCGCCTTCGCCTTCCGCAAGTCGAAGTTCAAGGAGCCCTTCAGCATGGAGCTGACCGGCGGCATCGACTGCGACTGGCTGTTCCGCAACGGCGGAGCCAATGGTGGCGTCCATGGCCGGGTTATCCAGCACCCCGCTGTTTACTACCGCACCCATGAAGGACAGATCAGTTCGACCAAGCGCGATATCCAGCGTGAGGTCGCCGTGCGCTGCATTATGAGCTACCACGAGCAGTATCTTGGCAAGCTGAACGAAGATGACCGCAAGGTTGCCGCCATGCTGACCGGCTGGGAGCCGTTGACCAACGACTTCGTGCCGTTGCTCAAGGAATATATCTATCGCCTGATCCGCGCCACGGCTTTGAAAAAAGACCTCGGCGACGGTGTCACCGACGCGATGATGGGACGGTTGGGCGAAATCGAGCTCGACGTCGCCAAGCGCAACACCGCGAAGCCAGCTCCGGCACCGGCTCCGGCAGCAGCCCCGGCCGCGACGGCACAGGCTTCAACACCCCCCGCTTCAACACCCGCGACCGCCCCTGCACCGGCTGCCGCCAAACCAGCCGAAAAGCCTGCCGCCACCCCGGCTCCGGCAGCCGTTGAAAAGCCTGCCCCCGAGGTCGCCAAGCCTGTTCCGGCCAAGGTGGTCAAAAAACCCGAGCCGTCGATTATGCCCAGCGCTCCGATGGTGAGCCGAACCCTGACCTTCGGCAAAAAAGCGGACAAGGCTACGAGCGCCACTGCCGCGGAAACCAAGGCAACGGATACCAAGACGACGGACGTAAAAACGGCAGACACCAAAACGGCCCCCGTCGCTGAAGTCAAATCCGCCGCCAAGCCCGCAACGCCGGCGCCGTCCGTTTCCGCAGTTGCAAAGCCCGCGGCGGCAGTTACCCCTGCCAAGCCGTCGGTCGCCGCCGCGCCTGCTGTTCCCGCACCGGCCGCAGCCAAGCCTGTCCCCGCGCCGCTGGCTTCCGCAGCCGTGGCCGTGGCCCCACCGCTTGCCACCGTCACGGCCAAGGCGCCTCCGGCCACCCCGCTCAAACCGAAGGTCATAGAGGACATCGCCAATCCGGCGCGTGGCTTTAACTTCAACTATGTGGCCGGCTTGAAGAAATTCGACCTTAAGGCTTATGACGATGCCATGAAATTCTTTCTGGCCGCTCAGGAAGCCAAACCCGGGTCGATGTTTGCCCGCTGGGCGCGCGCCGAGACCTTGATCGGCATGGGGAAAATCAGCGAATCGATCGCCACCATGAAGGCCATCGCTCTGGAAAGCCCGAACAACAAGAAGCTGGCCAAACGAGTCGACGAAGTCGTCGCGGCCGGGGCCAAGGCGACCCCAAGCCGTCCGCCCGAAGCCGTGACCGCCCAGATGGTCGCAGCCCGCGGCAAATCACGCCCCGCCGCCTGATCGCCCTCTAACTGCCAGCCCGAGACTACCCAAGCGAAAGGATACCCCATGACCGTCCTCGTGACTGGTGGCGCCGGCTATATCGGCAGCCATATGGTGTGGAAGCTGCTCGATGAAGGCGAAGACGTCATCGTCATCGACCGTCTCAGTACGGGTTTCGCCTGGGCCGTCCCCGGCGCAGCGAAGCTGATCGTCGGCGATCTCGGTGACGAAGCCCTGGTTCGCGGGGTTTTGGCCGATAACGATATCGAAGCCATTATCCACTTCGCCGGCTCGACCATCGTACCGGAGTCGGTCGCAGATCCGTTGAGCTACTACCTCAACAATACGGTCAATTCGCGTGCCCTGATCGCCAGCGCCGTCGCTCACAAGGTGCCACACTTTATCTTTTCGTCGACGGCGGCGGTTTACGGCAATCCGAAACAAAGCCAGGTCGGCGAGGACGAGCCGACCTATCCGGAATCGGCCTATGGCCATTCCAAGCTGATGACCGAGATCATGTTGAAGGACACGGCCCGCGCCCATCCTATCACCTATACGGCGCTGCGTTATTTTAACGTCTCCGGCGCCGACCCTGCCATGCGGACCGGTCAATCAACAGCCGGCGCCACGCATTTGATCAAGGTCGCCTGCGAGGCGGCGCTGGGCAAACGCACGCACCTTGAGATCTACGGCACCGACTGGCCGACGCCCGACGGCACCTGTATCCGGGACTTCATCCACGTCAGCGATCTGGTCCAGGCCCACTACCTGGCCCTCACGCGTCTGCGCAACGGCGGCTCCAGCCTCGTCGCCAACTGTGGTTACGGTAAGGGCTATTCGGTCCGCGACGTCATCAGTGCGGTCACCAAGGCGACGGGCCGCGACTTCGACGTCCGTGAAACCGACCGCCGTCCCGGCGACCTGATGGCGGTGACCGCGAAAAACGACATCGCCCTGCGTGAATTCAGCTGGGTGCCGAAATACGACGATCTCAACCTGATCGTCGCCAATGCGCTCGACTGGGAAGACCGCTTGATGAAGCGCAACGACACGGTGTGACGGACAGAGGCTTCGACCAAGGAATGCGCATTCCGGGCTTTACATTTCTCAACGAAGTGTGATCAGTCTTTTAACGCAATTCCGTTTAGGGTCGCAGACCCGAACCTCCATAAAGAGTCGCCGCACGTGAGCACAGCCGCCGGTCAAAACGACGCCACCGTCCGCCATCTCCTCGTGGTCGATGATGATGACCGCATCCGCACCCTGCTCAAGGAATATCTGACCCGTCAGGGCTTCCGCGTCACCGCCGCCGCCCATGCCGACGCCGCCAAACGCATGTTGCAATTGCTCGACTTCGACCTGCTGATCGTCGATGTCATGATGCCGGGCGAGGACGGGTTTTCGTTGTCGAAATGGGTGCGCGCCAACTCCAATGTGCCCATCCTGATCCTGACCGCGCGCGGCCTGCCCGACGACCGCATCATGGGCCTGAGCATCGGCGCCGACGATTATCTGTCCAAGCCGTTCGAGCCGCAGGAACTGCTGCTGCGCATCGAGGCCATTCTGCGCCGGACGGGCGTCAAGCCCGCCCTACCCAAATCGATCAGTATGGGCAATTTCTCCTTCGACCTGGAACGCTCCGAACTGACCCGCAACGGCGCCCTGGTTCGCCTGACCGAAGCCGAGTCGCAATTGCTGAAATACCTGGCCGAGCGCGCCAACGTCCCGGTCGACCGTATGGACCTGGCCAAGGACAGTGTCGACACCACCGGCCGCGCCGTCGACGTCCAGGTCACGCGCCTGCGCCGCAAGATCGAGCAGGATCCGAAGAACCCGCGTTACCTGCAAACCGTGCGCGGCAAGGGCTATATGCTGGCGCCGGACTAGGCAATTGGCCGGCCTTCCCAAAAAACTGCCCAAGCTCAGCCTGTGGCCCAAGGTCCTGAAGCGTAATTTTCCGCGCACCCTGATGGCGCGCGCCCTGCTGATCATCGTCCTGCCGATCGCCATCATGCAGGTGGCCGTCACCTGGGCCTTTTTCGACATGCACTGGGAAACCGTGACGGCCAAACTTTCGGAAGGCCTGGCCGGCGATATCGCCTGGGCAGTCAGCGCCTATGAACAGGATCCGACGGCCAAGAATCTCGACAGGATTTCCGATCAGGCGCAAAAGACCATGCAGTTGTCGATCACCCTGAAAAAGGGCGACACGCTGCCGACCAGCATGCGGCCGTCCTTCTTCGTGGCGCTTGACCGCACCATCGATCGCGCCCTCAACCATCAACTCGATGACGACTACTGGTTCACCACCACGCGCTATCCCGGCTTTGTCGACATTCGCGTCCAGGTCAAGGAAGGCGTCCTGCGCATCATCGCCCCCAAGGACCGCGCCTTCGCCACCACCGGCTACATCTTCATCTTTTGGACCCTGGGCGCCACCTGTATCTTGACGGCGATTGCCATGCTGTTCATTCGCAACCAGGTGCGCGCCATCGAACGCCTGTCCCATGCCGCCGAAAAATTCGGCCGCGGCGAGGACGACCCCAATTTCAAGCCCTATGGCGCCACCGAAGTTCGCGCCGCCGCCGAGGCCTTCCTCAAGATGAAGGCACGTATCCAGCGCCAGATCGAGCAACGCACCACCCTACTCGCCTCGGTCAGCCATGACCTGCGCACGCCCTTGACGCGTCTGAAGTTGGAACTGGCCATGGGCGAACAGGACATGGCCAATGCCCGTATGAAGCAGGATGTGTCGGAAATGGCCTATATGATCGACGAATATCTCGCCTTCGCGCGCGGCGAGATGGCGGAGAATACCGACAGCGTGTCGGTGCGTTTCCTGATGGAGACCATCGTCGCCAATATCGAGCGCGCCGGCCATGATCTGCAAGCCCGTTACCTGCCCCAGGATATCCGCATCACCATCCGCGAACTGGCGGTGCAGCGCGCCATTACCAACCTGGTCATGAACGGTTTTCATTACGGCAAATCCGTCGCCCTGAACGCCGAACTGGTCAAAACTGGCCACCGCCAAACCCTGCATCTGTGCATAGATGACGATGGGCCCGGCATCGCCCCTGAAAAGCGCGAGGAAGCCTTCAAACCGTTTTCCCGCCTCGACGATTCCCGCAATCAGAATATCAAGGGCGTGGGCCTGGGCTTGGCCATCGCCCGCGACATCGTGCGCGGCCATGGCGGTGAACTGACACTCGACACCAGTCCGATGGGCGGATTGYGGGCGATGATCAGCCTGCCGATCGGCTAATCAGGGTTTCTCTTTCTTCTTGATGATCTGCGCCCGCTGGCACACCACCAGCGAATCGTCTGGCACGTCGAAATCGACAAAGGCATTGGCGCCGATGGTCACGCGATCGCCGATCGTGATACCGCCGACGACCACGGCGCCCGTGCGTACGGCGCAATCATCGCCGAAAGCCGGCGCACCGCCCTGGCCGGAGCCAATGGTGACATTCTGATTGACCCAGAAGTTACGGCCTATCTTGCGGGCGTTTACAATGGTCGAAAACCCGTGCTCGATATAAAGACCCGGGCCGACCTCAGGGCTTTCGAGGAAGAGATTGGTAACGTGCATCCATTCTGGGGCCGGCATCAACAGGATGAAATAATCGTGGATCGAACCCACCAGGCGGCTGACGCGGAACAGCACCAGGGAGCGGAATTCCTGACGCTGCTGGTACATGTGCTTGAACCGCTTATACAGCGATCCGGAAGCTTTTGACGAATAGCGCTCCCATACCTCGAGGTCACCGGTGACGGTCGCCAGCAAGCTCTCATGGCCGGCAATATATTGGAAGGCGTTCAAGGTTACGCGGTTGAACAGCCAGGCGCCGTCTTCACCCTCGCCATCGCTGAAGTCGTCATCCTCGAAAAGACCGGCCGGCCATTTCGGTGGCGCAGGCAGATCGTCAGACGCCTTGCGCCCCTTGAAGACGCCGAACATGCGCTAACCCAATTCCTGTGAACGCCGATAAGCGGCCTGGACCGAGGCCAGGACAAGTTCATCCAGGCCTTCGCCCGGCTTGCACAGGATATTCAGGGCCGCTTCGGTCGTGCCCCCCGGCGACGCCACCTTGCGAATAAGGGCTTCGGGCTCCTCTCCGGTAGAATCGAGCAAACGCGCCGCGGAGACCAAGGTGCCGCGCGCCAGGTCACGGGCGTGGCTGGGTGACAGGCCGGTGGCGCGACCCGCTTTTTCCAGGGCGCGGACAAAGGCGTAGACATAGGCTGGACCGGATCCCGACACGGCGGTCGCCGAATCCATCATGGCTTCCTCGGTCAGAACGACAGTCGACGCCATCGGGCCGAACAGGCCTTGCGCTGCCTCGGTCGCCGCGGCCTGATCGGAATAGATCGACGCCACGCCCTTCCCGGTGGCAACGCCGGTGGTCGGCATGACCCGCGCCACCGGATGGCCGGCGAAAGCCTGCTTGAGATTGGTCGTCTGTATGCCGGCCATGACGGAGATAATCGCCGCGTCCTTGGCCAGATTGCCATTCAGGATGGCGGCAACGGCGTGCCACCCCTGCGGCTTGACGGCCAATATAACGGTCTTGGCGACATGCCAGGTATCCGGTGACGGATTGAGGCGCGCACCATCGGCCGCCCAGGCCTTGGGCTCGTCGCCCGGCTTCAGGTCGACAATGATCAGGTCTTCCGGTGTCGCCTGCCCGGCCACACGAAAGCCTTTCAGGATCGAAGAGCCGAGGGCGCCTGCCCCGACGAGAAGGATAGGTTTGGGCAGGCTCATGCTTCCCCCTGGGTCTCGAACAAACAAGCGGCGAAGGCGTCCGACGCCGTTTCGACGCCCTTGAACCAGAAATCGAAGGCCGGGAAAAAGCGGTCGACCGCCTCGGCGGCACTGTTGATCATATGGGCGCTGGCCACGACAGAGGTACGTTCCAGCGGATTGAGCGCCAGGGTATGGCGGAAGATCACGTCATAGACACCGAGACCCGAGGTCACGGCGTCGGGATCGCGGAAGACCTCGAAATGGCCGAACCAGACGTGCTGGTTGACCAGGCACAGCAATTCGTAAAGCCCGACCAAGCGATCCTCAGCCAGGGGCTTACCGGCACCGGCTTCAACGTCCAGCGAGCAGCACAATTGCAGGCATTCGCCCTCCGGCCGCCACGAAAACCACATTTCGTAGGTTCGCCAGTCGCCGGTCAACGCAAATCCGAGATCGCCCTCCGGGGTCCGTTCGAATTCGAGCCCTTCCTCGGTCAGGATGGATTCCACCATATCGAGCGGATCGAAGGCGGCATCGCTGTCATAGGCCTGAGGCGTGTTCATGTAATCTTTGTCTCGCTTATATTCAGTCTTGCGGCACGCCGGGTGCGGCGGCTGCGCCCTTGCCCTTGGGCTTCAAGGCCAGGAGCTGCGCCCTTAGCTCGGCCACTTCGGCCTTCAAGGCGTCCAGTTCGTCACGGCGCACCAAATCCATCTCGGCGACGAACTTGTCGCCCTGGGCACGGAAGGCCGCCTTGGCTTCTTCGCCGGCCGCCTGGGCCAGGCTCATGGCGCTGGTCGTCATCTTGGCGAATTCGTCGAGGAATGGATTCTGGCTTTGCACGGGGGCCTCCTTAAACTCAGATACGTCCGCAATATAGAGACATATCTCAGCCGCTTCCAACTTTTTCATGATTCTGGCGCCTGTACCTCTCTTTTGTGGCGACGAGTCACAGTGAAATTGCTACACCCCGCCCAGTTCTTTATGCAGACTTCACGCGGAGCGCCGACGGGCATGCACCTGACCCTTCCCGATATCAATCCCGTCATCTTCCAGGTCTCGATTGTCGCCGTCCGCTGGTATGCCGTCGCCTATGTCGCCGGCATCGTCCTCGGCTGGCTCTATATCGGCAAGCTTCTGCGCACCGAGTCCCTGTGGGCGCCGCGCACGCCCCCGGCGACCACCGTGCAACTCGACGACCTGATCCTGTGGATCACAGCCGGCATTATTCTGGGTGGGCGCATCGGCTATATTTTGGCCTACGATATGTCGATCATGTGGCGCGATCCGGTGGAAGTGTTCATGATTCAACACGGCGGCATGTCGTTCCACGGCGGTTTTACTGGTGTCGCGATCGCGACCATCATCTATTGCCGCTGGCAAAAGTTCACCCCGGCGCAGATGCTGAGCCTGGGCGACGTCCTGGCCTGCGCCGCCCCGATCGGCCTGTTTCTCGGCCGCCTCGCCAACTTCGTCAATGGCGAACTGTGGGGGCGCCCGACCAGCCTGCCGTGGGGTATGGACTTCTGCAACAAGTACATTTTGCAGCAATATCAAGGCACTTGCCCCGCCGATCCCGACGGCATTCCGGTTTTTCGCCACCCCAGCCAGCTTTATGAGGCCCTGGGCGAGGGCTTGATCCTGTTTGGTGTCTGCGCCTTCCTTGCCTGGCGCCTGAACAAGTTGCAGAAACCCGGCCTGATCATGGGCGTCTTCATCGCCGGCTACGGCCTGATCCGCATCATGCTCGAAAGCGTGCGTAACCCGGACGAACAGATGCTGCCCTTTTTCAAGATCATCACCATGGGTACCCTGTTGTCGATCCCGATGGTCCTGGTTGGCGGCTTCCTGATCTGGCAGGCTACACGTACCATAGAAGCGAACCGTGTCGCCTGATGCCGCCATCAAACCCGCTCCCCTGAGAGAGCGGCTGATTGAACGCATTACCATGGACGGCCCGCTGACCATCGCCGACTATGTCTATCTCTCCCTCCTCGACCCGCTCGACGGCTATTATACCCGCCACGTCACGATCGGAGCCGACGGCGATTTCATTACCGCTCCGACCATATCGCAAATGTTCGGCGAAATGATCGGTGTCTGGGTAGCGCAGGTCTGGCACGATCTCGGTTCCCCCGCCCGCTTCAACCTGGTCGAACTCGGCGGCGGCGACGGCACCTTGATGACGGACATTATACGCGTCGCCGGCAATGTACCGGGCCTGCGCGAGGCCGCCTCCGTCGTGTTCATCGAGCCAGGCCGGATGGCGGCGCAACAACTGGCCAGCGTACCCGGCGCTATCGCTTTGTCCCATCTGCGCGAGCTGGCGACCGACCTGCCGGCGATCTGTATTGCCAACGAAGTGCTCGACTGCCTGCCGATCCGTCAATTCGTCAACACCGAAGACGGCTGGCATGAACGCCGCGTCGGTGTCCGTAACGGCGACCTGATTTTTGGGCTTGTTCCCGTCGGCCCCGATTTCGAGCCGCCATTCGACGCCCCTGTCGGCGAAATCGTCGAGATCGCCTTCGAACAGCAACGTTTCGCCCGGCAACTGGCCGATCACCTGAAAGCCAGCACCGGCGCAGCCTTGCTCATCGACTACGGCCGCGACGCGCCTGGCACCGGCGACACCTTGCAGGCTCTGTCGAAGCACGAGAAGCGCCATCCGCTCGAGGCGCCCGGCCGCCACGACCTGACCCAATGGGCCGACTTTCCCGCCGTCGCGGCCACCGCGCATCATGCCGGCGTGCGCGTCTCCCCCATCACGCCACAAAGCACCTTCCTGCACCGTATGGGTATCGATACCCGCCTTCTGGCGCTGTCGACCAAGAATCCGGATCACGCCGCACAACTGGAGCGCCAATATCAGCGCCTGACCGCCGCGGACCAGATGGGCGAACTGTTCAAAGTGCTGGGCCTTGCGTGGCCCGAAACCCTAAACCTCCCCGGCCTCGACGCGCCGGCTTCGTAACCTGACAGGCTTCCCATGTCCCCTCTGCCACCCCGTATCCTGCACCCTCTCCTCGACCTCCCCGGCATCCAGCACGGCTTTTTCACCCGCCAGGGCGGCGTCTCCGGCCCGCCCTACGACTCGCTCAATATCGGCCTGGGCTCGAAGGATGATCAAGCCGCCGTCGCAGAAAACCGCCGTCGCGTCGCCGCCAGCTTCGACCGCCCGGCCGACCACCTGCTCAGCCTGTACCAGATCCATTCCAATATCGCTTTCAAAGTCGACGGTCCCTGGACACAGGAAAGACCGGAAGCCGACGGCCTTGTCACCACGACGCCCGGCCTCGTCATCTCCGCCCTTTCAGCCGACTGCGCACCGCTGCTGTTCGCCGATCCGAACAATTGCGTCATCGCTTCCTGCCATGCTGGCTGGAAAGGCGCTCTTTACGGCATCATCGAAAACACCCTGGCCGGTATGCAGGCCCAAGGCGCACAACTGGCGAACATCCGCTGCGTCGTCGGTCCGTGCATCGCCCAGGCCTCCTACGAAGTCGGCGCCGACTACGCCGAAACCTTCGCCCGCGATGACGTCGATAGCCCGCCCTTCTTCGTCGCCGGCAGCACCCCCGACAAGCGCATGTTCGACCTGCCGGGCTATTGTCTGATGCGTCTGCGTCGCGCAGGCCTGACGCAGATAGCCGCCACCGGCCACGACACTTGCGCCGACAGTGGCCTGTTCTTTTCCAATCGCCGCAGCTTCAAGACCGGTGAGAGCGATTATGGCCGCCTGATCTCCGCGATCATGATCCGTCCTTGAGACCGGCATTAACAATTTGACGGATTTGCGACGAATCCCCTTGCCCGGTCGCGATCACCTGCTAAAAGCCGCCTCACATGTCCCAACAGCGCCACGCAGCTACCGGAAGACCCCAAAAGGCATCGATGATGAAACTGCTTTCCGCCAATTCCAACCGGACTCTGGCCCAGGCCATCGGCGACTATCTCGATATGCCGCTGACCAAGGCGCGCGTACAACGTTTTGCCGACAACGAGATCTTCGTCACCATCGATGAAAATGTCCGCGGTGAGGACGTCTTTGTCATCCAGTCGACCAGCTTCCCGGCCAATGACAACCTGATGGAATTGCTGATCTGCATCGACGCCCTGACCCGGGCCTCGGCCAAGCGCATCACCGCCGTCATTCCCTATTTCGGTTACGCCCGCCAGGACCGCAAGACCGGCGGCCGCACGCCGATTTCGGCCAAGCTGGTCGCCAATCTGATTACCCGCGCCGGTGCCCACCGCGTCCTGACCATGGATCTGCACGCCGGCCAGATCCAGGGCTTCTTCGATATTCCGACCGACAACCTGGTGGCCATCCCCTTCATGGCCAAGGACATTCAGGCCAATTACAAGGATGCCGGCCAGTTGATGATCGTGTCGCCCGACGTCGGCGGCGTCGTCCGTGCCCGTGCCCTGGCCGATCGCCTGGGCGCCGACCTGGCCATCGTCGACAAGCGCCGCCCGCGCGCTGGCGAATCCGAAGTCATGAACATCATCGGCGACGTCGCCGACCGCAATTGCATTCTGTTTGACGATATCGTCGATTCCGCTGGCACCCTGTGCAATGCCGCCAAGGCCCTGCTCGACCGCGGCGCCGCCTCGGTATCGGCCTATGTCTCGCACGGTGTGTTGTCGGGAGAAGCGCTCAACCGCGTCGCCAATTCCGTGTTGAAGGAACTGGTTATCACCGACTCCATTGAAGCCACCGAAATCATTCGCAACCATCCGAAGGTGCGTATCGTCGGCATCGCCCCCCTGATCGGCGAAGCCATTCGTCGTATCGCCAACGAAGAATCGGTATCAAAACTTTTTGATTAAAAAGTCAATCAAGAAACGCTGACGCCCGGATCGTTGCCAAACATCTGAATTTTATAAAATTTTCTGGTTAATACATTTCCTGAACACGGAAAAGTGGCCAGTTTCCGCCTTATTTTCGGCGCTTTTTTTATTGAACCCTTATAAACTTGGGGTAAGCCTTATAATTGGCTTAACCTTCTCGTCTCACAACATCATAGACTAACCGGCGATCCTCTATGTTTGTGGTCGCCGTTCCGTAATTCAAAGGGAGTAGCGTATATGACCATGGCCGTAACGAAGGGCTTGTGTGCCAGCCTTTTAGCCCTGACGTTTGCCGTGACCTTGGCCAGTTGCGCCACGGATGCACCCCCACCGCCCCCACCGCCCCCACCCGCGCCTGCCGGCCCGCCCGTAGCGCTGGCCCCGGAGATTTCCGACGCCGCCGCCGTCTATGTCGACTATGTCGAAATGGCCCGGTCGATGCGCGCCGATTTCAGCAACGGCACCGCCGTACAGTCGCAATTGCAGGCCGGCGCGTCGTTCGAACCTTCGCAGCTGGCACGCGGCGCCGTGGCCTATGCCGCCATCGTCGCCATGCAAGAACCCAGTTTCCGCAGCGCCCTACGCGGTTACGCCGCCAATGACGCCGCCCGCGCCCAGATGGTGTCGCAGCTAATGTCCAACCCTGGCTATGCTGCCGCGATCCCCGGCGCTGACATCGCCGCCCGCCGCGTTATCCTGGCACTGAGCAGCGACGGCCAGTCGGTCTATAATTCCGGCGCCGGCGTCAAGCGCGCCGCCTACGACGTCCAGCATCAGAGCTGGTCGAAGGAGATGGTCGCCGACCGCGACGGCCGCCTCACCATGGCCAAGCAGAACTCCATTCAGTTGCGCAGCGTCCAGAGCGACGAAAGCGCGCAGCTTCTGACCGCGGCCCTGACCGGCAACGGTTTGGTGACTCATGCCACGACCGGCCAATCGACCGGCAGCGGTTATGTTATTCAGGGTGACGGCAGTGTCGCGCCGTCGGGCATACCCGCCGCGACCGAAGCGCCAGTTGGCGGCCAAAGCAGTGCTGCGACTACGCCCGGAGCTCCTGCCTGGGCTGCCACCGCCACCGACGCCGCGCAACCGGCCGCGGCCCTGGTGCCGACCGCCCAGACCGATTTCGATCGTCCGGATCTGTTCAACAAGCCCTATACTCCCGCCGTCAACCGCGCGCTGACGATCGCGGCCATCGCCATTCTCGGCGAAGGTGGTTCCGATCGTGCCGACAATCTGGTCAGCCTGCTCGACGACAATGACGGCAGCAAATGCCTGAACATGAGCAAGCTGAACCTGTACCAGTGCCTGGCTGTCGCCAAGCCCTATTACGAAGACGTCTTCTGCCTGGGCCAGCACGTGCTGATGGACACCGGCCAATGCCTGGGCAAGATGTCGAGCAACGCGCTCAGCTTCGAACCGGCCACCCATATTGGCTTTAATGAAGACGGCTCGATGGCTCATGCCGACGCTGAGCCCTATATCAAGCCGGCGCCGCCGGTGAAGAAGAAGGCAGTGGCCTCAAAGAAGCGCCGCCGTCGTTAAGACCGGCTGGCTGGAACGCACTAGGGGCGTGGCGTTGCTTTTTGCACGCCGCGCCCTTTTCATATTGGATATGGTGATTTTTAAGCCCCGCCGGCGCAAATTCACCGCCATAACCGGTTGCGTGTCCGGCAATTGTCGTGTATCAGCACCGCTCTTTAAAGGTTTCACGCCGTGCCCGGATCGGTTGCGCGGCCATTTTGTTTGAGGAAGAGGCTCATGGCCGAGATCGTTTTGGACGTTGAAGTGCGTGATCGCACCGGTTCGGGTGGCGCACGCGCGGCTCGCAACGAAGGCAAGGTTCCGGGTATCCTGTACGGCGGCGCGCTCGCCCCCGTGCCGATCGCCGTCAACCTGAACGCTTTCAAGAAGGCCCTGTATACCGGCAAGCTGGCCGGCCACCTGGTCACCTTGAAGTACGGCAACGAGACCCAGAAGGTCATCGCCAAGTCGATCGACTTTCATCCGGTTCACGACACGCCGATCCACTTCGACCTGTACCGTGTCGACGAACACGCCCAGATCAAGATCAGCGTTCCGGTTCACTTCAAGAATCACGAACTGTCGCCCGGCCTGAAGAAGGGTGGCGCGCTCAACGTTTCGATCCATGAGCTGGAAATCAATGTTCCGGCCGATCACATCCCCGAAGACATCATCGTCGACTTGACCGGTCTCGAAATCGGTCAAAGTGTCCACGTTTCCGACCTGAAGCTGCCGTCGGACGTGACGTCGGTTCAGGGCGGCGGCATTGTTGTTGCCTCGGTCACGGCGACCGGCGGCATGAACGCCGATACGCCTGAAGAAGCGTAAGCTTTTTAAAACCTGTTTGATGAAAAGCCCCGTTGCCGTAAGGTCGCGGGGTTTTTCTATAACTAACGGGGCGTGGGGCCTGTGGCCCCACATCCTTCCCTTTTCCTTCCCGATCCTGGCCCTAATGGGCCAAGGATCAGGAAGGAAGAAGAAAGTCGTGGGGTCGCGGACCCCACACCCCATTAATTTACGGAGTAACACCGTGTACCTTATCGTCGGCCTCGGCAATCCAGGCGCCCAATATGCCAGGAACCGTCACAATATCGGCTTCATGCTGATCGACGAATTGGTGCGCGGTCCCGCCTTCGGTCCGGAACGCAAGCGATTCCAAGCCCTGTCGCACGACGGCCTGATCGACACGCCCAAAGGTCAGGAAAAGCTGCTGGTGCTCAAACCGCAGACCTTCATGAACCTGTCCGGCCAAAGCGTCGCCGAAGCCGCCACCTTCTACAAGATCAAGCCCGACCATATCATCGTCTTCCACGACGAACTCGACCTGGCCCCCGGCCGCCTGCGCATGAAGCTGGGCGGCGGTCATGCCGGCCACAACGGCCTGCGCTCGATCATGGCCCATATCGGCCCGAACTTCATGCGCGGCCGAATGGGAATCGGCCATCCGGGCGCCAAGGAAATGGTGCTGAACTGGGTGCTTGCCGACTTCGCCAAGGCCGATCAGCCGTGGATAGACGCGCTCAACGACGCCTGCGTCAAAGCCTTGCCCATGCTGTTCACCGGTGCTCCCGACGCCGCTGATCGCTTCCAGGCCGAAGTCATGCGCCTCGCGCCGGCGCCTAAACTCGATTCCCGCCAGTTAAACGCCAGAGAGTTGTAAGAATTGTCCACAAGTTTCTACGGTTCGTGAATTAGAGAACGACCTGTGGACGGTATAACATCGTTGAGCTAAGCTTAACTACGTCGCATATTGGCCCCAATTTCGTGAGAGTCCGTGATGCGTTTGTGAGAATTTGGCTGCATCATGATACGACCTTGTGCTAAATCGGACTCTGAGACGCCGCCGGTCCGGCTTCCGCAACCCGTTAACGCCCTTGAGTAACGCATTCTGATATGGACACGGCTTCACACGTAACAGCCCCGACCGTTGTGCTCGTGCCGCAAGGCAGCCTCGGCGACCTGCATCCCTTCATCGCCTTGGGCCTTGCGCTACAGAAGCGCGGCGCCAAGGTGATTCTATGCTCGCACCCCTATTTCGGCGATAAGGTTAAGGCCGCCGGCCTCGATTTCCGCCCGCTCGGTCCGGAACGCGAGGCCTATGAGCGCGATCTCGACATGAGTCCGGAAAAGATCATCCGTCGCATGATGCTGGACCATGCCTTCCTGCTGCGCCGAATCGTCGCGCCCTACATGGATGCGTGGATCGACGAATTGCTGCCGACAGTGGCCGCGGCGGATCTTGTCGTCGGCACCTCCCTGGCCTACGCCGCCCATATTGCCGCCAAGCTGTGCGGTAAGCCCTTCATCACCGGCGCCCTGATGCCGGCCGTGCTGATGTCGGCCTATGACCCGCCCAAAACGCCCGAAGCGCCCTTCGTGCTCAAGCCTGAGCATGCCTGGGGCCTTAAAATCAACCAGCTGATCTTCGCCATCGGGCGCCTGAAGCTGGGCCCCGGCCTGGCGCCGATTCGCGATGTCTACCGCCGTCACGGTCTGGCACCGCAGGAAGGCCTGGGCGGCGTCGTCTCCGATGGGGCCACCATCGCCCTGTTCTCGCCTTTGCTAGCCGAACCGCAACCCGACTACCCGCCCCGGACCGAAATGGTCGGCTTTCCCTTCTTCGACAGCGAGGATGGCAAGCCACCGGTCCTGCCGCCTCAGGTCGCGGCCTTCCTTGACACCGGCCCGGCCCCTCTCGTCTTCAGCCTGGGTTCGGTCGCCATCTATAGCGGTGAAAAATTCTATCGCGCCGCTGTCGAAACCAGCAAACTTTTGGGCCAGAGATGCATCCTGCTGACCGGCAGCGAAAGCCCCCTGCTCAACGAAGATTTCGGCCCGGACGTCCTGGTCGCGCCCTATGCTCCGCACTCCCTGCTCTTCCCGCGTGCCCGCATCGTCGTCCATCACGGCGGCATCGGCTCTACGGCCCAGGCCCTGCGCGCCGGCCGTCCGCAACTGGTGACTCCGGTCTTCGGCGATCAATTCGACAATGCGCGCCGCGTGCATATGCTGGGCGCAGGCGATACGCTGGATTTCAAGCGCTTTACGCCGGGCCGCGCGGTACCCGTATTGCGCCATCTTCTGGCCTCGCAAGCAACGGAAGCCATCTGCGCCACCATCGCGCCTATCATCGCCGCCGAAGACGGCCCGGCCCGTGCCGCCGAAATCCTGCTGCAATCGGTGCGCGCTAAGGTTCCTGCCTGACCTACCGGAACAACGAAACAACCCCGCCTGCCTAAGAAGACGGGGCTGACGTTAGCCGTCGGTGATCGATACCGGAAGCGGTCAATCGCACTCGGTTTCGAATTCGACATAGTAGTCGGTGACGATACCCGTCTGGATGTGCTGATGGAAGCAGTTCCAGACGTCGCGGCCGACGATCGGGCCCGTATGGCTGGCGTCGGAATAATAGAGGATATGTGTGCTGGTAAAGGCCAATGCACTGGTGGCGACCATTAGGCCGGCCGACGATACCGCGAGGGCAAGCCCAATTCCGGCGAGCAGTTTCTTTTTCATGACATTCTCCTGTGAAAGAAAAAACGAAAGCGAACTGTTCCGGAACAGGTCATGGCTAACACAGCCGACCCGGCATTAAAATACCCAAAGTTGCCGCAAATACAACCATAACGAACATGTGATAGCTACCTCCTTGTCATGGCGGCGCAACTAAATCTGGCCCCCCGCACCAAAATGCTTTAGGGAGGCGCATCCTTTTTGTCCCTCTTATAAAGCTCAGATTTCCATGGCCCTGAAAGTCGCAATCGTCGGTCTGCCCAATGTCGGCAAGTCCACCCTGTTCAACGCCCTGACCCAGACCGCCGCTGCCCAGGCCGCCAATTATCCGTTCTGCACCATCGAGCCCAATACCGGCGACGTGGCCGTCCCTGAGCCGCGCCTGGCCGTCCTGGCCGGCATTGCCGGTTCGAAGGAGATCATCCCGGCCCGCATCAATTTCGTCGACATCGCCGGCCTCGTCCGCGGTGCCTCGAAAGGCGAAGGCCTAGGCAACCAGTTCCTCGCCAATATCCGCGATTGCGACGCCGTTGCCTTTGTCGCGCGCTGTTTCGTCAATACCGACATCACCCACGTCGAAGGCCGTATCGATCCGATCAGCGATCTCGAAATCATCGAAACCGAACTTATGCTGGCCGATCTTGAATCGCTGGAAAAGCGTGTCGTCGGCGTCGAAAAGCGCGCCAAGTCCGGTGGTGACAAGGAAGCCGCCCTCACCTTGTCGCTGATCAACGCCGCCCTTGAAGAATTGCGCGCCGGCCGCCCGGCCCGCATGGCCTATGAAAAGGGCAAGGTCTCGAAGGAAGACACCAAGGCGTGGAACATGCTGCAATTGCTGACCAGCAAGCCCGCCCTCTATGTCTGTAATGTCGAGGAATCGGCCGCCGACAAGGGCAATGCCCTGTCCGACGCCGTCGCCGTGCGCGCCAAGGCCGATCATGCCAACAGCGTCGTCATTTCGGCCCAGATCGAATCCGAAATCGCCATGCTGGACGCCGAAGAGCGTGCCGAGTTCCTTGAGACCCTTGGTCTGGAAGAGCCTGGTCTCAACCGCCTGATCCACGAGGCCTATAAGCTGCTGGGCCTGCAGAGCTATTTCACGGTCGGCCCGAAGGAAGCGCACGCATGGACGATCCCGGTCGGTTGCACGGCGCCCCAGGCCGCCGGCGTCATCCATACCGACTTCGAAAAGGGCTTTATCCGCGCCGAAACCATGGCCTATGCCGATTATGTCCAATATAAGGGCGAAGCCGGGGCGAAGGAACACGGCAAGTTCCGCCAGGAAGGCAAGGAATATATCGTCAAGGACGGCGATATCCTGAACTTCCGCTTCAACGTTTAGGCAAGGCGGCCGCCCGGGTCACCCCTTGCCCTCGCAAGTATAGGTAATCGAGCCACCATTATAGTTTTGGTAGCCTTCCAGCGTGTAGCCGTCATCGTGCGGCACCAGATGCAGCTGGATATTCTCGCCGTCGTTCCACGTCCAGCCGTCGGGCGCCCGGTCGTAGGTCGTCATATTGGCCGATGTGATCGACACGCCCGTGCCAAAGGATGAGTCGTTGAACCCGAAGCCTTCGAAACTGAAACGGCCGGTATAGACCTGCCCGTCGATATTCATGGTTTCTGTGCCATCGCCGGCAAAACGGTAGGCTTCATAACTGTTCTTCGGCCGAAAATGCAGCTCCTCTTCCATGTTCAGTTCGCCGTCCTCGACGCCGTCGAACGGCTGGCCGCTGACGCATACCCAGACATTGGAAATGATAAAATCATAGTATTTGCCGTACTGGTCTTCGCTGACCTGGGCGTTGGCCGTGGCGGTGCTGCCCAGCAGGACAGCCGCGATCGCGATGGCCGACAAGATGTGTTTCATAACGGCTCCCTAAATATGGCCGAGGCGGTTACGGTCTGACCGTAACCGCCTCGTTCGCTGTCCCGCCGTCCAGCGAACCGGACCATCCCGTTCCCCCGAACTGTTGCTGTAACACTATCACAACCGTAAACCTTGACGAGTCCCCGCACTCAACGTGACAGCATTTGTAATAAAAAAGCCCGCCGGCGGCTGCCAGCGGGCTCTGTCTCATTTCTTACTTCTATCCGCGAGTCACGGGGACGTCATGATGAGGCGAAAATTATTAGCTCTTGAGCACCCGACGCGAAGTGTACTTCAGTACATGAGCTAGGGCGCGCAAAGAGATGATGATTTGCAGACCATCAGGGCGTTCCCGCCTCTCAGTGTTTGCCGTGCCAGACTTGCCGGTACGCCGCATACATAATGCCGGCAAACAGCATCAGGAAGATGATCACGGCGAAGCCGGTCTGCTTGCGCTCGACAGCGTGCGGATCGCCTGCCCATTCGAGATAGGCGGCAACCGCCTTGGCCTCGTTATTGAGCGTCGACGGCGTGCCGTCGTCGAACGTCACCCGACCGTCGGTCAGAGGGGGCGGCATGGCCAGGACGCCACCCTTCGGGACGTGCTTGGGGTCGCCCGTCCACTGGGTCGCCAGCGAGCCGTTGACATATGGGTTGTAGTGCTGCGTATCGGCGATCTTGAGGCCGACCGGCGCCGCTTCGAAACCGGTCAGGATCGAATAGACGTATTTCGCCCCGCCTTCGCGGGCCTTGGTGATGACCGACAGGTCGGGCGGCAGCGCGCCGCCGTTGGAGGCCTTGGCTGCTTCATCGTTCTTGAACGGCGACGGCAGGCGATCCGACGACGTGCCCTTGCGTGTGGTGTCGTCACCGGTGTCCGGGTCGATTTCGGCGACATCGTATTCGGAAGCGATCTGCTTCACATACGGATTGTCATTCGAATTCTTGTATTTCGGATCGTAGAACGGCCCACCCTTTTGTCCGAGGTTGCGGAACGAAATCAGGTGCATGCCGTGGCAGGACGCGCAGACTTCGCGATAGACCTTGAAGCCGCGTTGCAGTTCGCCCTGGTCGAAGGTGCCGAACGGCCCTTCGAAGCTGAAGCCCGGATCCTTGAGTTCTTCGGCATTGCCTTCGGCGAAGGCGTGCGAAGCACCAAGTAACCCCATGGCCAACACAGCGCCGGCGACCAGTTTGAAGGTTTTCGTCATAAAAGCAGACATGTGACTTAACCCTTCTTTGCGTGGGCGGCCAGGACGGCTTCGGAGATCGAAGCCGGCACGGGCAAGGGGTCTTCCTTCAGGCCAATCCATGGCAGGATGATCACGAAGAAGGCGAAGTAATAGAAGGCCAGGATTTGCGACAAGGTCACGACCGACAGGCCGATCGGGTTGCCCTTGGCGTCGGCACCCAGCGAGAATACCATGTCCGTCGGCAATTGCCCGCCGCACCAGCCGAGGCCGATACAGGCGATGACGAACAGGACGAAGAACCAGCGCATCACCGGGCGGTAACGCATCGACTTGACCTTCGACGTATCCAGCCACGGCAGGGCGAAGATGACGGCAATGGCGCCGAACATCAGCAACACGCCGATCAGCTTGGCCGGGATCGGCCCGATGTCGAAGGTGATGCAGCGCAGGATCGCGTAGAAGGGTAGCATGTACCATTCGGGCACGATGTGGTTCGGCGTCTGCAGCGGGTTGGCCTTCACATAGTTGTCGGCATGGCCCATGGCGTCCGGCGCGAAGAAGACGAAGGCTGCGAACATGATCAGGAAGATGACCATGGCCAGGCCATCCTTGATCGTGGCGTACGGCGTGAACGGCAGCGTATCTTCCTTGGACTTGATCTCGACGCCGGTCGGGTTGTTCTGACCGACAACGTGTAGCGCCCAGATGTGCAGGATGACGACGCCGGCGATGACGAACGGCAGGAGATAGTGCAGCGAGAAGAAGCGGTTGAGCGTCGGTTGGTCGACCGAGAAGCCGCCCTGGAGCCAGGTCAGGATCGACGGACCGACGATCGGAATGGCTCCGATCAGGTTGGTGATGACGACGGCGCCATAGTAGGACATCTGGCCCCACGGCAGGACGTAACCCATGAAGGCGGTGGCGATCATCAGGAAGTAGATGATGCAGCCCAGCAGCCACAAGACTTCGCGCGGCGCCTTGTACGAACCGTAATAGAGACCGCGGAACATGTGGATATAGACGGCGAAGAAGAACATCGACGCCCCGTTGGCATGCGTATAGCGCAGCAGCCAGCCGTAATTGACGTCGCGCATGATGCGTTCGACCGAGTCGAAGGCCAGGTCGGCCTGCGGCACGTAGTTCATGGCCAGGACGACGCCCGTGATGATCTGAACGCCAAGGCACAGCGACAGGATACCGCCGAAGGTCCACCAGTAGTTCAGGTTCTTCGGGGTCGGATAGTCGATGAAGCTGTCATAGGCGAGACGGAGAATGGGCAGACGCGAGTCCAGCCACTTTTCGACGCCGGATTTCGGCTCGTAGGTTGAGGGATGATCACTCATTTTGCTTAGCCCACCTTGATCTTGGTGTCAGTGAGGAAGGTGTATTCCGGAACCTCGAGGTTCTTGGGGGCGGGCCCCTGACGGATGCGACCCGACGTATCGTACTGCGAACCGTGGCACGGACAGAACCAGCCGCCGTAATCGCCGGCGCCGAAGTTCGGCACGCAGCCCAGGTGCGTACAAACACCGACCAGGATCAGGTATTGCTCGTGACCCGGCTTGACGCGCTCGGCGTCTTTTTGTGGGTCACGCAAGGTCTCGGAATCACCTGCCTTGGCTTCGGCGATTTCCTTCTTGGTGCGGTAACGAACGAAAAGCGGCTTACCCCGCCACTTGACCACGACCTGCGAACCTTCCTCGACCTTGCCGAGATCGTATTCGATCGAAGCGAGGGCCAGGGTATCAGCGGACGGGTTCATCTGGTCGATCAGCGGAATGGCGACCATGGCCGCCGCTCCGACAGCCGCGGCGCCGGCCGCGATATAGATAAAGTCACGGCGATTGGGATCTTGATCGCCATTATGCTCAGGTTCGCTCACCTTGCCACCTCTTCCGTTGACTGCGCCGGTTACCGCCGTAAGGACCGGGGCCGCCGCAGGGGCCTTGCCGGTGCTTAACGCTCCCGGCCGGCCTACTCAAAAAATTCTTTCCGGCACTCATGACTGATTCCGTCACGGATGTAACGCAAATCGGCGCTTGATCGCCAAACGCCTCTATAAACACAATTATCCGTGAGATACAAACCGCCTGTAGCTTTTCCGGTGAATAATTTTATGCGTGGCTTTTACCACTCGACGTGGCCGCCGCATTCGCGCAAAGACACCCGTGCCCCGACTTGAGGACCTCTCTATGCGCCTGGCGCTTTATCAGCCTGACATCCCGCAAAACCTCGGGGCCGCCATACGCCTGAGCGCAGCCTTCGAGACCGATCTCGACGTCATCGAACCGTGCGGCTTCCCCTTGCGCGACAAGGCGATCAAGCGCGCGGCCATGGATTACGGCGCCTGCGCTAAAGTGTCGCACCACAGTGGATGGGGCGATTTTCTGGCCTTTCGCCGCGATGTTTTGCCTCAGGCCACACGCCTGATCCTCTTCACCACCAAGTCGGCGTCCAGCGTTTACGATTTCCGGTTCGCGCCCGACGACATCCTGTTGATGGGCCGCGAAAGCGCCGGCGTACCCGATGACGTCCACGCCGCTGCCGACCACCGCCTGTTCATCCCGATCAGCGCCCAGGCCCGGTCGATCAATGTCATCAACGCCGCCGCCATGGCGCTCGGCGAGGCCCTGCGCCAAACGAACAGCTTTCCCAAGCGGCTTGAAACTTGATATAGGCGCCTCATGACAGACCCCATCCTGACCGACCGCCAGGTTTCCGCTACCGCCTGGTTCCGCAGCCTTCGCGATTCCATCTGCGCCGCTTTTGAGACCCTCGAAGACGACGCCCCCGCGGCGCTCTATGCCGGCGACGCCGGCCGCTTCGTGCGCACGCCATGGCAGCGCGCCGAAGGCGGCGGCGGCGAAATGTCGATCATGAAGGGTCGTCTGTTCGAAAAGGTCGGGGTCCATATCTCGACCGTCCACGGCACCTTCTCGCCAGAGTTTGCCAAATCGATTCCCGGTGCCGCCGAAGATCCGCGCTTCTTCGCAACGGGCATCAGCCTGATCGCCCACCTCACTAACCCGCACGTGCCGGCGGTTCACATGAACACCCGCTTCATCACCACCACCCAAAGCTGGTTCGGCGGCGGCGCCGACCTGACGCCTTTGATGAAGGCCGATCGTCGTCAGGACGCCCCCGATGCCGTCGCCTTTCACAAAGCCCTGCGCGAAACCTGCGACAGCTTCGATCCCGCCTATTATGAGAAATTCAAGGCGTGGTGCGACGAGTATTTCTACCTGCCGCACCGCGACGAACCGCGCGGCGTCGGGGGCATCTTCTACGATCATCTGAATTCAGGCAAGCACGACACCGACTTCGCCTTCACCCGTGCGGTCGGCGAAACCTTCCTCGCCATCTACCCCAAGATTATCCGCAGCCGCATCGATCAGACCTGGAACGATGACGAGCGCGAAGCCCAACTGGTCCAGCGCGGCCGTTATGTCGAGTTCAATCTGCTTTATGACCGCGGCACCTTGTTCGGCCTGAAGACCGGCGGCAATGTCGCCTCGATCATGTCATCCATGCCACCCGTAGTGAAATGGCCGTAAATCAGACCCCAAGAAAATTCGAGATCACCCCGATCACCTGATTGCGGCTCGACGGCGATTTCAATGTCTCCACGGCCCTGTCGACCAGGGCCGCATCGATGCGAATTCCGCGCCGGCTGATCAGCAGGTCGCTGGCGAAGTCCTCACAGAACTCGGGATGGCACTGGAACGACAGGCCCTTGCGGTTGGTGTAGTAAAGCGCGCCGTGCGGCGTGAACTCCGATCCGGCCAAAACGATGGCGCTCTCCGGCTTTTGCACAACTTGATCCTGGTGTGTCACGGCGCAGGCGATCTTGGCCACCGGCGTCCCCGCCAGTTCCTGCCACAGATCGTGCGCATGCACCTCATATTCGTGCAAACCGACGCCCCAGCCCTTATGCGACTTCTCGACATGGCCGCCCCAGGCCTGGGCCATGATCTGGTGGCCGAAACAGATGCCGACGACCGGCACATCGACCTTCAGCGCCCGCAACCAGTCGATCAGCGATACGATCCACGGATCGCCCTCGTAAACCCCAGCCGGCGATCCGGTGATCACCACGCCTTTCAGGTTGTCGTCCAGAACCGGCAGTTCGCCGGCCAGCGCCTTGAAGACCTTGAATGAGCGGCCTTCGCGCGCCAGCAGGGCGGCGAACATGTCCGAATAGGTGCCGTAGGTGGCATCCAGCCCCGCGGGCGGAACGCCCGTCTCCAAAATCGCAATATAGTCCGTACGCATACCGCACCCCGACATTCACGCTCACCAAGACTCTGCAAGGCAACTTTCCTGCAAGAAAGAGTCCAGTCCACGGACCAATTAGGTCGGTCTTTTCGCAAGTGCGTCAAGTGCCTGATCGATCACGCTTTGTGAAAAATCATGATTAACCCAGTCGGTTTCTATTTGCTTAAGATGCTGCCCGACCTCAGGCCCGGCCGTCATGCCCCGCGCGATCAGGTCAGAGCCCTTTAACGGGAACATGCGGATTCTGAACGACAAAACATCGGCCATGGCCGCTTCGACCGACTCGCCGGTGCGCGCCGACGCCAGGTACAAGGCGTCGACCACGGCGTCACGGCCATAAAGATAAATCAGCTTGTGCAGCTTCTCGCCCCCAGCCAGGCCGGCGAGGGCCTCACCAGCCTCCCGCAATCGCACCAAAAGCCGCGTCGACCAGCGCAGTCTCACCTGCAAACCGCGCAGGGCGTCGACGCTCAGGGCCGTGGCTTCGCTGAGCAAGGCCATCAGACGCCGCTCCGGATCGTCAGTGATCGACACCATGGTCGCCAAAACCGGTAAGTCGGCGCTCGGAAAAATCAATCCTGGCAGGACATGGGCCAGGATATCCCGCTCCAGCATGATGCGAAAGACACCGGTCGGATCGGCAACCGCAAAGGTCTTCAGCAATTCCTGCTGCACCCGCTCGCCCGACAGGCCGTCGACACCGCCCCGCAACGCCTCACACGCCGCCAGAGACCCCGCATCGATCTCCGCCGCATAGCCGGCGGTAAAGCGGAAGAAACGCAGGATACGCAAATAATCCTCACGGATTCGCTGTTCGGCCTCTCCGATAAAGCGCACGCGACCGCCTTCGGCATCGGCGATACCAAAGCCCGTCGGGTCGTAAACCAGACCGTCGATATCGGCATAAAGGGCATTGAGGTAAAAATCGCGACGTTGGGCGTCCTTTGTCCAGTCGTCGGTGAACTTGACTACGGCCCGCCGGCCGTCGGTCTCGACGTCCTCGCGTAAACTGGTGATCTCGAAGGGCTCACCGCCCAACACCGCCGTAATCGTACCGAACGCCTTGCCCGTCGGCACACTCTTGATTCCGGCTGCCGCAAGCGCGCTTTCGACGTCGTCGGGCAGAAGCTGCGTCGACAAGTCGAGATCGGTCACCGGCCGCTGCATCAGGGCATTGCGGACGCAGCCACCGACAAAGCGGACACAGCCCTTCCCGCCCCGAGCTTCGAGCGCGGCAAAGACCGCACGTGTGGCAGCGGTCTGCATATCTTCGGATAAGGTAATGATGGTCACGAAAGGATCCTTGCGAATCCCCGCAACCTAAGCCGTCAGCCTGGCGAATTCAGCAAAAATCTCAAATGACCTTGCAGACACGGCCATGAAACTTCAGGCCGTCCTCGCGATACCGGATCAGCACACGATTCGGATCGACCGGTCCCGGCATGGCCATATTCTCGGCCTTGTGGAAACCGAATGGCGTGAAATAGGTTTGCGATCCGACCAGCAGGACGGCGCGCAGGCCTTTTTTGAAGGCGGCATTAATGGCCGCACCGATCAAGGCCTTGCCGATCCCCTGGCCGCGATAGAGCTGATCGACGACGATGGGGCCGAGAAAAACCAGCGGCTCATAGTGATTGGTCTCGCCGTCGTGAACAAAGATCGGCCACATGCGCACCGAACCCAGCAAACGATCGCCTTGCATGGCGACAAATGACAGGTCGGCAATCGGAGCTGAATCTTCGCGCAGGCGTTCCGCCGTCTTAACAAAACGGCCGGGTCCGAAAGCGCGATCGGTGAGTTCGGTAATACGGCGATCGAGCGCCGGAGCTTCCAGACGAATGCTGTAATCGAGAGTAACTGTATCCAAAGTCAGTGTATCCAACGCCATGCTACACCCCCACAGTTCCACTGAACCTGATCAATCCCAACGTATTTATTCGCAATCCCGTAGGCGCAATAAGGTCTTCGGTCAAATAAAATAGCGGTGCTGACAGGCCGGCCGTCAGCAAATAATCCATCAAAATGTAACAGAGGTGTAGAGCGAACCTCTTGTTTACCTTGCCATAAAGGCCATGAAGGCGGCCTGCGCTTCGGGACTAAGCAGCTGTTGGCGGAAAACTGCGCCCTCGGCGCGAATTACCTGCCACAATGTTTCCGGGTCACGCATGAAGGCCTTGGTGTGGCGCAGCGACGACGGTGACAACCGCACCAAGTGTCCGGCCATCTCCTGGACAGCGCCGCCCAGATCCTCGATCGCAACGCAGCGGTTGACCAGGCCCAGCGACCTGGCCTCCTCCGCCCCGATCACCTCGCCAAGCGCCATCCAGGCAAAGGTCCGGGCATGACCGATACGCTGCGGCAGCAGCAGGGTCGAACCCGCTTCCGGCACCAGGCCGAGTTTCAGGAACGGCAGGCTGAGCCGGGCGTTGTCGGCAGCCACGACCAAATCGCAATGCAGGAGCAGCGTGACACCGACGCCGACGGCCTGCCCCTGAACGGCTGCGATCAGCGGCTTCTCGAAAAAGGTGATGGCCCTGAGGAAGCGAAACACCGCCATGGCATCCGGATCGAAGCCCTCGGCCTGCATGGCCGGAAAATCCTGGGCGAAATCGAGAATATCGTTGCCGGCGCAGAAATCGCCCCCCTCCGCCGCCATAACTACGACGCGCACCGCATCGTCGGCCGCAGCCTGGTTCAGGCCGGCGATCAGGCCTTCGTACATCGCCTTGGTCAGGGCATTTTTCTTGGCGGCGCGGTTGAGCCGCAAGGTCATGACACCGTCGTGCGTTTCACTAAGTACCTGGTCCATGCGTGTTCCCTGCTTTATTCCGTCAGGCCTAGCCGACAAAAGACGCGCCTGCAACGGTGCCGCAGCGGCAACATCTCCAAAATCCGTCTGCGGATTTTGGCAAGGGCAAAGCCCGCCGCCGCCTTTGCGGCGAGCCAAGCGGCGCTTGAGCGGCGAAGACACTTCAAATCCGCCTTGCCTTCTAACCGCCACATCCTGTAAATAATGATTTCGATACAATATCCGCGCGTTACGGGCGCCGGTGTTTGCAGGTTTCGAGCCGCTTACAGAGAGAGAGCCTCATGAAGATTTCACACCTTGCCGACAAGGCGCGCTGCCTTGTTATGGCCGCGGGTCTGGCCCTGATGGCCAGTTTCGCCGGCACCGCCGCCCAAGCTGACCCGCTCAAGATCGACCCCGCTACCCAGGCTCAGGCCCTGGTCGACGCCCAAACCCTGATCACGGCCGGCAAAATTCACTGTGAGCCGGTAGCCGCCAACGTATACCCCAAGCTGCCTTTGACAAAGGACGGAAAGAAGGTTGACGGTTTCATGTACGAAGTTGCCTGTAAAACCGGCCCCGGCTTTCTCGCTGTCGCCTTTTCACCTACCGAGGTTTCGCAGGCCGTGACCTGCATCCAGTCGGCGGAACCTCCCAAGGATCCTAAGCAAAACACGACGACCTGCAGCCTCCCCGAAAATACACCGCCCTATAAGTGGCTGACCCCCGTCGTACAGACCTATCTGCCGGGTTGCGTTGTCAGCAACGCTCGCGTCATGGGTTCGACCATGTCAACCGCGGCTGCGGACGTCCCCCGGGTCGATCGTTACGAAGTGGCCTGCGGGACATCCGTGGGCGGCGTTCTCGACTACCCGCAACTCTCCTCCGACGCCCAGCCCAACTTCCTGAGCTGCCTCATGGTCGTCGACACCAAATTGCCCTGCACCCTGAGCACGGCCGAACAGGCGACAACGGCGCTCAAACCCGTCGCCGCGCAGGCAGATGCCGACTGCCAGGTCACCAAGGTTCGTTGGGTGGGCATCACCAAGGAATCGGATGGCTACTTCTACGAATTCGGCTGCAGCAACAAGCCGGGCTTCATGGTCCTGACGGGCCTGGACAACAGCTTCAAGCGTAGCATCTCGTGCGCCAGCGCCGCCGGCCTTGGCGGTTGCCAATATACCGACGCCGGTGTCGCTGCCGCCAACGCCAACGACACCTATTCACAACACCTGAAAACCGCCGGCTTCACTTGCACGGTCCAGGACTACAATGTTGTCGGCACCCAGGAACAAACCAAGCGCGACTACATAGAGTTCAAATGTCCGGAACAGCCGTTCGGCCTTATCGGCTTCGTGCCGCAGGAAGGCAGCACGTCCAGCTACAAGTTGAACGATTGCTTCCATGACCAGGTCGGTCAAAAAGGCTGTAGCCTGATTACGCCGGACATTCTGATGGCCCAGGTCGACAAGCTCATCAAGGCTGCTGAACCGACCAAGAGCTGCGACGTCACCCAGGTCCGCTATATCGGTGAATCCAGCGCTTACGACGATGGTGTCGTCGCCGAAATCGCCTGCGCCAACAAGCGCGGCTATATCGTCACCCTGAAGGCTGACCGCCAAAGCTTCGCGGAAAAAGCCCTGCCTTGCGTGGTCGCTCGCGCCCACAAGGAATATGAGCAGTGCACGATCCCGGGCAACGGCACCTACACCGAAGCCGAATAACCAGGTCAAAACCTGAATAACGAAAACCCGTGAGGTCCGCCTCACGGGTTTTTTGTTTGGTGCCGGCGCGGTCATAGCCTAGGTTCTGCGACATGAATCGCAAAGTCATCATCGCCCTGACGGCGTCGCTCCTGCTTGCCGGTTGCGACCGCATCGACGCCCTGCTCCATCCCTATGATGAAACGGCGCCGACCCACGTCATTCCGGCGCCACCCGATCCAAAGGGGCCGGTCGTCGCCTATCCCGACGGTGAAACTGGGATCAGCCTGCAGAGCCGGCCAGGCGACTGCGCCAAAAACGCCTGCCTGGTGCTAAAGCGCGGAAAGTGGCAGCCCCTGCCCGCCGGTGCGACCACCTCGGTCAGCCTGCTCAATGTCGAAAGCGCCACCGGAAGTCACTATCAGGACGACCTGTGGCGACCGGTGGGCACGTCCGGCCGCCACGTTCTGGTCAATGACCGGGCGGGTGAAAATAACGTCGCGGCCGGCTTGTTCGACGGCCCTCGCATCGGCCTGAAAGATGGCACGCACACCATCTATGTCACCGTCTATGCGGTCGAAGACACCCCCGCCCCCGCCTGCAGCCCAAGCGATACGGGCAGCGCCGCGATCTGCCCTCAGCCCCTGCCCGGCGGTCTGAGCCTGACGGTACCCAGCATGACCGTGATTGCCCGCGGTGACAAGGTATGGCTGCTGCAAACCCGACCCAACGGCGCGGCCAATATGATCGACCTGTTCGCTGTTTCAGCGGGGCCGCAGATCATCTGCATGCCGGGCCTGATCCTGGACACAGCCGGCCGCTGGGCGGGTCCGCCCGAGCAGGCCCTGTCGCCCGATATTTTCGTGTCGCGCGCTATCGACCGCCAGGCCAATGCCGCCCGCCGCGACGCCCTGCTCAGGATTTGTCATCCGCCCGCGCCGCCCAAGCCGCCTAAGCCTTAAAGCGACTCCATAAACCGGCAGGCTTCGCCCTGGCTCGGACCGACTATTTCGTCATCGCGCATGACGACCTTGCCGCGGATAATGGTCGCCTTGGGCCAGCCCGTGACCTCCATGCCGTCGAACGGCGTCCACCCGCTCTTGGTGCGCATATCGGCATGTTTCAGCACGCGCTTGTGCTTGAGGTCGACCAGGGTGACGTCGCCGTCATAGCCTTCGGCCATCCGCCCCTTGTTGGCGACGCCGAAGACACGCTGGGCGCCGGCCGAGGTCAGGTCGACGAGGCGCTCCAGCGTCATCCGGCCGGCCGCGACATGGTTCAGCATGACCGGCAGCAGGGTCTGCACGCCCGGCATGCCGGACGGCGACTGCGGATAGGGCTTGGCTTTTTCCTTCAGCGTATGCGGCGCATGGTCCGAGCCTAGCACATCGGCGACACCGCCGGTAATACCGCGCCACAACCCTGTCACATGATATTGGTCGCGGATCGGCGGGTTCATCTGGGCCAGGCCCTTGAGCCGCTCATAGGCCTCCGGCGCCACCAGGGTAAGGTGCTGCGGCGTCAGTTCGACCGTGGCGATATCCTTGTGGTCGGCCAGGAACTCGATCTCTTCGCGCGTCGTTACGTGCAGGACGTGGATGCGCTTGCCGGCCTCGCGCGCCAACCGCACCAGCCGGTGCGTCGACTGGATCGCCGTCTGGGCGTCGCGGACGAAATCGTGACTGGTCCAGTCGTTCTCGCGCGCCAGCGGCCGGCGTTCGGCCAGGCGGTATTCGTCCTCGCTATGGAAGGTGGCGCGGCGATTGACATTTTTCAGCACACTGGCCACGCCGGCATCATCGGCGATCAGCAGGGTACCGGTTGAGGCGCCCATGAAGACCTTGACGCCGCAACAACCCTTGATCCGCTCCAGTTCTCCCAGTTCGTGAACGTTTTCATGCGTGCCGCCGACATAGAAGGCGTGATCGCAATGCATGCGGTGATGGGCTCGCGCCAGCTTATCGGCAAAGGCTTCGGCATTGGTCGTGGTCGGATTGGTGTTGGGCATTTCGAATACCGCGACCACGCCGCCCATAACGGCGGCCTGACTGCCGGTCTCGAGATCTTCTTTCCATTCCAATCCCGGCTCGCGGAAATGGACCTGGGTATCGATAACCCCCGGCATGGCCAGCAGGCCGGTGGCATCGAAAACATCGGCCGACGCGGCCTGAGACAGATCGCCGAAAGCGGCGAACTTGCCGTTGCTGATGCCAATATCGCCCTTACCGCGCTCGGCATGATTGATGATGTCGGCATTACGAATGATGAGATCAAATGTCTTAGGCACTGTATGCCTCCATCATTTTATGTTGCGCTACCGCTCCGCTGCTTGAGCGCGGGTCGGCATTTCGGATGATGAGATCAAATGTCTTAGGCATGGCCGAGCTCCTTCAATGCACCGATATCGCTGGATGGGTCATCCTCTTCAGCGGTCCGCTCCGGCGTGGCGACGGCGATGCTGTCATAGACCTTGTCGATCGATAAATCCAACATATGGCAGACATTCTGCTTCAATTTCGGGTCAACGGCGCGGATATCGGCGAAGCGGCGCGGGCCACGAACAATATGAACATTATCGCCCATCGGCGCGTCGCCGTCGTCCGACGGCCCCAGCAGGCCGAAGGTCGGCACACCGGTCGCGGCCGCCAGATGCAGCCAGATCTCATCATTGCCGATAAAAGCGGCGCCGTGGCGGATGGCGGCATAGGCGCTCAGCAGATCCAGCTTGCCCGTCAATTCCATGACAAGGGCGCGCGGCGTCGCCATGCGCAAGGCCAGGGCGGTATCGTGGTCGGCCTGGGTGCCGAGAATCAGCAGATTGTGGTTAGAGAATGGTCCGTTCTCACGCATCAGCTTGGTCGCCAGTACGGCATAACGCTCGGTCGGCCATTTGCGCCCCAGCCAGGTCGCGCCGGGCGCGATGACGATCAGCGGCGCGATGCCGCGGCCATGGGCGTCAAGGAAAGTCCTCACCTGCGCTTCCCGCGTCGGCGAGACCTTGAGCATCGGCTTGACCTCTTCCGGATCGAGCGCCAGCTTGCGGCAGATTTGTTCCAGAGGTCCGGTCGGATCATTTGCGTCGAGGACGAAGCGCGTTTTCGAGCGGATCATACGCGAAATCATGGTCGGCCCGATATCGACCAGCAGCCCCCACGACCGGCGGCTCAGTTCGCTCAACGCTCCCAAAGCCTTGAGATTGAAGATCGCGCCTTCGAAGGCCTGGATTTCGTCAATGCCGTCGTCATCCTGGAACAATTCCGCCGACAGCTTGGTCGTCACCAGCGTAATGCGGGCATGGGGGATTTCGTGCTTCAAACGGCGGATGACGCCGCTGAGCGCCAGCGCCTTGGCCGGTTCGCATAGCGCCAGCAGAAGAATCGGAAAGTCAGATTTCATGCTTCCTACTTAATCGCAAAACCGCCTATAGCAAGAACAGGTCTTCATACACACGTATCTGTCATGACACGCATAACCTCCTTAGCCCACCGCGCCTTGATCAGCATTGCCGGCCCCGACTGGGCCGCCTTCCTGAAAGGTTTGTGCACGGCCGATATCGACGCCGTCATGGATGATTCGGCGAAGGGGCTGTTCCATAGCCTTCATTACGGGGCTTTTTTGCGGCCTCAGGGCAAGATGATCTGCGACTGTATCCTGCAGGCGGTATCTGCTGACGAGATCTGGCTGGATGTCCCGCTATCCGAACGCGATGAACTGCTGGCCAAACTCAACATGTACAAATTACGCGCCAAGGTGACGATAGTGGCGCTCGATCGCCCTGTCTTCGTCGCCTTTGGTGGAGACTTGCCGGTGGGCTTCGCGCCCGATCCGCGCGGCGCCATCGTTGGAGCCACGTTCGGTTTCGCCTACACGCCCCAAGCGGAAAATGCAGATACGGATACCTGGGTCGCCTTCCGCTTCCGGCACGGCTTCAGCGATCCAGGCGTCGATTTCGTCCAGGACGAACTCTATCCTATCGACGCCAATCTCGACCTCCTCGACGCCATCGATTTTCACAAGGGTTGCTTCATCGGCCAGGAACTGACCTCGCGCATGAAACGCCGTGGCCAAATCAAGAATCGCATCCTGCCGCTGATTCATGCGGGCCATCTCGTCAAAGGTGCGGAAATTCTCCTCGGAGAACGCAAGATCGGCGAGGTTCTCAATACGCATGACGGGGCGTCCCTCGGCCTGATGCGGCTGGACCGCCTCGAAGGCGGCCAAGCGACCTCCAGTGGCATGAACCTCGAAATCGACAGGCCCGACTGGATAAAAAGCCACGTTCCAACATCTGTATAAAAATTAGATATATCAGAGATTTAACCTATGTGCGACCTGCCACGCTGTTCCTGGCCCAAGTCCGATCCGCTCTATTGCGCTTACCACGACACCGAATGGGGCGTGCCGGAATTCGACTCGCGCGCCCTGTGGGAGAAACTCGTCCTCGACGGTTTTCAGGCCGGCCTGTCCTGGATCACCATCTTGCGCAAACGCGACGCCCTGCGCGCGGCCTTTGCCGGCTTCGATCCCGAAAAGGTCGCCCGGTTCAATGATGCCGACATCGAGCGCCTGATGAACGACGCTGGCATTATTCGCTCGCGCGCCAAGATTCTCGCCGCGATCGACAGTGCCCGCATCACCCTTGACCTGCGCGACAAAGGCACAAATTTCACCGACTTCATCTGGGCCACCCAAGATCACAAGCCGCTCAACAACCATTTCGAGCACGGCCAGATTCCGACCGAGACGAAAGCCTCGCAGGACCTGTCAAAGCTCTTGAAATCAAAGGGTTACAAATTCTGCGGCCCGGTCATCGTCTACGCCTTCATGGAGGCCGTCGGCATGGTCAACGACCACGTCGTCACCTGTTTCCGTCACGCGGAGGTTGCCGACCTGATGGAAAAGAGCTAGCCTCCCCAATAAGCTGGCCTTTTCAACATTGTGCGCCGGCAATATAAGGGGATTTCCATGGCCTTGATGTTTCAGCCTTTTGTGAAGTACGTCGATTTTCAAGGTCGGGCCCGTCGTAGCGAATACTGGCTGTGGTTCCTCTTTCAGGTGATCGTCGGCTTCATATTCGGGTTTTTGAAGAGTTCAATGGGTGGCAGCGGCGCCGCTGTCATCCAACTTGTCAACGGCGTGTTTTCGCTGGCTATCCTGCTGCCAACCCTTGCGGTCGGTGTTCGCCGCCTTCACGACACCAACCGGACAGGCTGGTGGGTCGCCTTCCCGATCGTCGTGGGCATCGCCGGCATCATCTTCTTTATCGCTACTCAGGGCCCCTCTGCCCTGCCGATCCTGCAGCAACTCAGCGAAGGTGGCACGGTGGCGTCTCCGGCGCTCAGCAAGCCGGCCGCGCTGATGCCGGTGATCTGGGTCGCTCTCGCCTATCTCTTATCCTGGCTGATCGTATTTATCTTCAACGTGCTCGACGGCACCCCCGGCCCCAACAGGTTCGGTCCCGATCCCAAAGGCCGCGGCGGCAATATCAACGTTTTCTGATCCCTATTCGATAACCAACGGTCTTGTCTGCGCCCGTGCAACTTCTGGATTGCCTGCGCTAAGGTTGCCGAACTGCTGAAAATGACATAAATTGCCGATAGCGTCGTTTTCGACCATAGGGGGATTTCATGGAATTAATGTTCAGGCCGTTCGTGCGTTATGTCGACTTTCAAGGCCGCGCGCGCCGCAGTGAATATTGGCTTTGGGCGCTCTTTCTATTCCTCGCCTACACGGGCCTGACCATCCTGCAATATGCCATGATATTCGGCATGGCCGCCAGCAGCCAGGGTAAAGACGGCGCGGCCGCCGGCGCAGCGGGTGCCATGGGCCTGATCTACCTGGTGAAGATTGTCTTCTGGCTTGCCGTCCTTCTACCTAGCACGGCCGTCGCTGTCCGCCGCATGCATGATATCAACCGTTCCGGATGGTGGATCGTCTTTCCCTATGTCGTCCTGCTGGTCGCTATGATCGTGGTCGTTTCTCTGAATGGTGAATCCTTCATTAATAACATAAAGACCATGGAAGGTATGTCGAACAGTAACGATCCACGTGCCGCCATCGCCATGGTTATGTCGATCATCCGTCCGATGATGTGGATTTTCCTGCCGTTCTTTCTCGCAAAAGTCGTAACCTTCGTTTTCCGCGTCACCGAAGGCACGCCCGGCAACAACCGTTTCGGCCCCGACCCAAAGGGCCGTGGCGGCAATATCAACGTCTTCTGACCACAGTATTTGGGAGTTTGCGCCATGTCCAAGACGCCCGCCATGTTCAGAGCACTCACTCGCTATGCCGAGTTCAACGGCCGCTCCAATCGCGCCGAATTCTGGTGGTTTCTGCTCGGCATTTACCTCATCGAGGGCCTGCTTTACGGCGGGCTCTATCTCAGCTCGCTGAAAAACGGCCGGTTCGATCTCGAGACCTTCCTGCCGCACTATATGCAGTTTTCGCCGATCATCAGCCTGTTCGGCCTTGCCATCCTGGTTCCGATCCTGGCGGTCACCGTCCGGCGGCTGCACGACATCAATCATAGCGGTTGGTGGATAGTGGCGCCCATGGTCATCAGCGTCGTGGCCTATGTCGTCTTCCTCATGGTCAAGGGTGAAGAGCTGTTTACCCTGATGCTCAATATGGGGCAGCAAATGCAGGAGATGGAGACAAGCAATCCTGGCGCCCTGATGAACCCCATGACCAGCATGACGACGGTTCTAAAACTGGAATGGCCGCTATTCCAACTCATGCTGCCCTGGGTCTTAATCCCTAGCCTGTGCGCGCAACTGATCTTCTACGTTTTCCTCGCCTTGCCCGGATCCGCCGGCGACAACAGGTTCGGCCCGGCGCCGGTCAAGGGTTGATTACAGCGAATTCACTTGCCTGTTAGAAGGGATTTGCCTAATTTTCGCCACAAATCCTGGAGGGGAAAACCATGTCGACTTGGCCTTTGATGTTTCAGCCGCTGCAAAAATACGCAGAATTCAACGGCCGTTCGCGCCGTTCCGAATTCTGGCTGTGGGTATTATTCCGCATCCTGCTCGGCATGGGCCTCGGTTCCATCGCCATGATGACGATCTTTACCGGCATCAATTTCGAGCACCCAGAACCCGAACAATTCATGGCCCGCTACTTTACCGTCATGCCGCTGTTCAGCCTGATTAATCTCGGTCTCTTTCTGCCCACCCTGGCCGTGGCGGTTCGGCGCCTGCATGATATCGGCCGCACAGGCTGGTGGCTGGTCATGCCGATTGTCGTCATGACGGTCGGCATGGTTTTGTTTTTCATCATCTTTGGGACGCAAGTCATCCCCCTGATCAGCAACGGCCAGGAACATATGAGCGATGAGCAAGGCGTCAAATTCGCCCTGACCATGTTCGGCTCGATGTTCCTCTGTGTCTTTCTCCCGATCCTCATCGCCGAGATCGTCATGCTGGTCTTCTACGTCACCGAAGGCAAACGCGGCCCCAACCGCTTCGGCAATGACCCCAAGGGCCCGGCGCTCAACGACACACCTTAACCAAAACTTTTAAGCTCGCTTTCAGCTATGGCGGTCTAGTCTGCGGAAACCTCCCCAGACAGAAAAAGCCGCCATGCCCCTGATCTTGCAGCCCCTGGCGAAGTTCGCCGTCTTTTCCGGCCGTGCCCGTCGCAGTGAGTACTGGCTGTTCCAACTGCTGCAATTTGCCGTCTACTTCACCCTCGCCATAATGGCGGTCGTCACCATGGCCGACAGGCCGGTCGGCGCTGTTGGCCTGTTCGGCATTATGGGGCTATTGGCTCTCATCCTGCTATTGCCCAATCTGGCCGTGACAGTGCGCCGTCTGCACGACAGCGGCCGCTCCGCCTTCTGGATGTTGCTCTATGTCCCCGGCCTTCTGAATGGCGCGCTTGCAGGCGCGCAGATGTCGGCAAACCACGGCCTGCCCGTTGCCAATCCCATTCTCAGCCTTCTATCAGGCGCAGCCAATATCGCCCTGTTCATCCTGATGGTGCGGAAAGGCGAAACCGGGGCTAATCGCTTCGGTCCCGACCCCAAACAAGGCGTCGACATCGCGTCCGTTTTCGATGCGCCCGAAAGCGAACTGGAACCGCATCAACCCGTCTTCGACTTCAGCTCCGTCGCCAAGCCGGTGCCGCGTAATATCACCTCGCCGCCGACGCGGCCCTTCGCCCGCCCCGCCACCGTGACGTCAAGCCCGCCGACCTTCGGCAAAAGGCGCTGACATCACCGACGATTCACTGTAAACGCCTCATCATGGTGGATTACAGTTATGAATCGGAAATCGTCGGCCTGGTTTGCGGCGTCGACGAAGCTGGCCGCGGTCCCTGCGCCGGTCCCTTATGTGTCGCCGCCGTTATCCTCGATCCCCAAGCCATTCCCGCCGGCATCACCGATTCCAAGGCTTTGAGCGAAAAACAGCGCTTCGAACTCGAACCGCAAATCAAGGCCGCCGCCCGCGCCTGGTCCGTCGTCACGGTGACGGTCGAAGAGATCGACACGCTTAACATCCTGTGGGCCACCATGGCCGGCATGAAGCGCGCCGTCGAAGAGCTCCGCCCCACCGCTCACCACGCCCTGATCGACGGCAATCGCTGCCCGAAGCTCACCATTCCTTCTACCGCTATCGTCAAGGGCGACGCCCTGTCGCTCAGCATCGCCGCCGCCTCGATCCTTGCCAAGACCGCTCGCGACCGTATCATGATCGAGATGCACGATATCTATCCGGTCTACGGCTTCAAAGGCCATAAGGGCTACCAGGCGGAAGCGCACCTCGAAGCCTTGCGTGTCCATGGTCCCTGCCCCATCCATCGCCAAACCTGGGCGACCATCAAAGACCTCGCTGTCCCGGCCGCTCCAGCAGTCCTGGCGGAATAGTATAGCCCCCCGAGCTCAACCGCTCTCTCCACCTCCGTAGAAGAACGAACTCTAAGTCTTGCAAAGACTTGGCCAAGAACTGGGCAAGCGCGACTGCGTGCCGTCCGGGGGGGCCTAGTCCCTATGCGGCGAGCCCTGCGGCGCCTGAGCAATAAAAAAGAACAAAACGAATCCAAAAGCGCGACCTTCGCGACTCACCCCTAAAAAAACGAATCCGCCGATTCGGCGACATGGTTAATTTAACCCGCTCTTAACTGCGTCCTGATTCTAGTCATGAGATTCAGAGGCTTATCCGCCTCGCTGGTCCGAAATGGACCGAATACCCGTGTCAGAAGGATCAACCCGTGCGCCAATCCCCCGTCCGCAAACTGCCCGCCCTCATCTCCGCGACGCCGGCCCAGCTGAAACTCGACACCATCCACCTCGGCGAATGCGTCGAAGTGCTGAAATCCCTGCCCGACGCCAGCGTCGATCTCGTCTTCGCCGACCCGCCCTATAACCTGCAATTAGGTGGCGACCTGCTGCGTCCCGATAACTCCAAGGTCGACGCCGTCGACGACGATTGGGACCAATTCGCCTCCTTTGAAGCCTATGACAAATTCACCCGCGAATGGATGCACGAATGCCGTCGCGTCCTGAAGGACGATGGCGCCATCTGGGTCATCGGCTCCTACCACAACATCTTCCGCCTCGGCGTCGCCATGCAAGACATGGGCTTCTGGGTGATGAACGACGTCATCTGGCGCAAAGCCAACCCTATGCCGAACTTCAAGGGCACCCGCTTCACGAATGCCCACGAAACCCTTATCTGGGCGACCAAGGCCAAGGGCCAGAAGCGCTACACCTTCAACTACGACGCCCTGAAAGCCTTCAACGAAGACACACAGATGCGTTCGGATTGGTCGATCCCGCTGTGCACGGGCGAAGAACGCCTGAAGGACGAAAACGGCAACAAGGCCCATCCGACCCAAAAGCCGGAAGCCCTGCTCTACCGCGTCCTCCTGGCCTGCTCAAAGCCCGGCCACGTCGTCCTCGACCCCTTCTTCGGCACCGGCACGACCGGCGCCGCCGCTAAGCGCCTCGGCCGCCACTATATCGGCATCGAACGTGACCCGGCCTATCAAAAGGTCGCCGCCGAGCGCATCGCCCGCGTCATCGCGGCGACCGAAGCCGACCTCTCCGTCATGGGTTCGAAAAAGTCGGAGCCACGCGTCCCCTTCGGCGCCCTGGTTGAGGCCGGCCTCATCCATCCCGGTGACATGCTCTATACCCCCAAGGGCGACAAGACCGCGCGCGTCCGCGCCGACGGCTCCCTCGTCCACGGCGATCTCTCCGGCTCCATCCACAAGATGGGCGCCATGATGGAACAAAGCCCCGCCTGCAACGGCTGGACCTATTGGCGTTTCAAGAGCGACGCCGGCCTCAAGCCGATCGACGACCTGCGCTCCCGCATCCGCGCCGACATGAACTAGCCAGGGTCGCGGACCCTGGACCCGAAACTGACGCTCGCGAACGCCGGTTCACGCTAAGAGTTGCACGGGTTTGCGGCTAGCCGTTCAGCTGCCGGAGCGGCGCTCCGATTGTCCCGAAGACGGCGTCATAACACCGCTTTGCCTAAGCGGTATCATGACTCGATACGGGATAAAATCAATCATTGACAAAGATTCGGAGCGTGGTCGGAGTGCCGAAAACCGCCAGAACCACTCCGAATCTCACCACGACATTCGGGCCCTTACGCCTGCAACTGAAAGCGCACGGTCAAACGCACTCGCATGCCTTCGGTCGCCTGGCCGGAACGGGTGGTGTCGCCGACCACCCAACCATGCAGGTTATCGACAGCCGAATTCACAAACCCCCGGTCGGCGATATTATCCGCAAAGGCCTGGCAATCCGTCAGATGGCCGGAATGGGCGATCGTGCAGACGATGTCGAAAGACTTGCCCTGGTCGGCCAGATCCATATCCGAACCACTGGGCCGATACGGCCTGGCATCGGGCTGATAGAGAATCACCAAATCCGATAAACGGACATAATCTTCAGCCTGCGCGGCGCCCGCCACACCCGCCATGGCCAATACAACCAACAAAATTCCCCGCATGACAGCCTCCCCGCTGCTCGTACTTTGCGGTGAACCTGTCACTTTTTGACATTAAAGTCAAAAATTACTGCGCGGGCATGGCTGTCGCCATTTTTTGGTTGATGTCGTCCAATCGCGTGAACTGGCAGGTGACCACAAACTTCTTGCCGGCCGTCGGCTGACCGTTATGCGCCTTCGGCTCAACCACCCACTGCCCGACATTGGTCAAGGCCCGGCTGACGAAATTCTGGTCGACCATATTATTGTTGTCGGCACGGCAGCCCCCCAGATGCCCATCGGCGCCGATGACGCAAGCGACATCGAAACTCTTGCCGGCATCGGCCAGGTCGTAATTGGTGCCGTCAGGTTGATAGCTGCGCGGCGCCGGCAGATAACTGATCGTGACATCGCTCATATGCAGCGCATCCTGGGCCATCACGGTGCCGGGCAGGCTGAGGCCTAAAGCGGCCAGGGTTACCAGAACTTTTTTCATCATCCACCTCCAGCCGCATCAGGGCCATCATGGCGCCAACCTATCAGCGTCACCCACGCCGATCCAATGACAAGACAGTGTCCATTAAATCAAGGAACCATAAGTTTCGAACTTCAATGCCTTGTGGAAAACCGTAGGTAAACTGCGCTGATCGGCCAATGGCAACAATTGCCAATCATTATGTGCCCTTATCAGGGCTTGACCTTGCACGCCTGAAATACGCGCCAGCCATACCTCCTGCGTAAGCGCGAAATGGGTAAAGACATGCTCGTAACGTCCGGCCTTGCTAAAGGCCAGGTCCGGCATGGTTACCTCGGCATCACTCCACGGTCTGTCCCGCCATTCGGTATGCGGCAACCCAAGCATTCCGCCCAGCAAGCCCTTGTCCGGCCGGCGCTCGACCACCACGGCGTCGCCGGCAATAATCAAAAATACGATGCCGTGCCGCCGCGGCCGCGCCGCCTTTTCCAGCTTCACCGGAAACCGCTCCGGCTCACCGCGCCGAAAAGCCAGGCAGGCCGTCGCCAACGGACACGCTCCACATAACGGCGCCTTCGGCCGGCACACCAGGCTAGCCAGATCCATAAGGGCCTGGGGCCAGTCGCCGGCCCGATCCGCCGACACCCACTGTGCCGCAGCCTCGCGCACCGTCCCTTTGGCAGCAGGCAAAGCCTCTTCGATGGCATAAAGCCGCGTCATGATACGTTCGATATTACCGTCGACGACATTGGCCGCCTTGCCAAAGGCGATCGCCGCCACGGCCGCCGCCGTATAGGGCCCGAACCCGGGCAGGCTCAGCAGGGCCGCCTCATCGTCCGGAAACACCCCGCCATGATCGCGCACCACGACCCGCGCGCATTCCAGCAACCGCCGTGCCCGCGCATAATAGCCAAGCCCCGCCCACTCCGCCATGACGCGGCCGTCCTCTGCCGACGCCAGTTCGCCCACCGTCGGCCACAGGCGCAGAAACTTGTCATAATAGGGTGTGGCGTGCGCCACGGTCGTCTGCTGCAACATGACTTCGGACAACCAGACACGGTAAGCGTCACGTTCTCCCCTACGCCACGCCAGGTCGCGGCCATGGCCGTCGTACCAGCGCAAAACGGCTGCCCTTAAGGAGGCGACAACCGCTTCGTCTTTCCGTATAATCACCGCCATGAAACGTCCTCTGCCCTCACTGGAAGACTCGGTACGCATCCTGCGCACGACTCACACCAAACGCGCCCCGCGCGTGGGGCCGTCCGTACAAAAACAGGTTCAGCCCCTGCTGAAAAGCCTTGCCGCACGATTTGAAGGCCTCGAAGACGGTTCCTCCAAGCTGAAAGCGCGCTGGCCCGAGATCGTCGGCGAAAGTTTAAGCAAGCTGTGCGAACCCGTCCGCGTCATCAAGACACGCACCACGGCGGCCAATCCCAAGGGCGGCGTCCTCGAAATCCGCGTCGCCGGCGCCTATGCCGCCTTGATTCAGCATCAATCGGCCGTCCTGCTCGACCGCATCAACCTCTATCTCGGCGGCAAGTCGATCGAGCGCCTGCGACTCATCCAGGGCCCGCTGACAGCGCCGAAAAAAGCGCCCCCGCCGGCACGCCCGCAACCGCTCAGCGCCGCCGAGGAACTACGGCTGCAGCAGTCCCTGGGCGACGTCCCGGATGAAAAGCTGAAAAAATCTCTGCTCCTGCTCGGCCGGGCCGTCATGAAGCGTCAAAATATGAAATAAAATGGCAGGCTTCCCCGCCAATTTTCGGCCCGAAACAGGGAATAGATATTTACAGCGTAAGCAGACGCTATAATAAAGAGCACACATCAGGGGCAAAGCCTCGCCCGAACCTCCATCGGCGGAAACACGATATGAAAAACCTCTCCTTCGGGCGCGCAGCCCTCCTGGGCCTCGTTGCCGGCGCCATGCTCCTGGTCGCCGGGTGCAACAAGGCACCTTCGGCCGCGGCCGGCGATGACATGTCCCAGGGCGATCCCAAGGCCAAGATCACCGTCGTTGAGTATGCTTCGGTCGCCTGTCCCATCTGCGGCCGCGTCAACGACACCATCATGCCGGAATTCAAGAAGCGCTATATCGATACCGGCAAGGTCCATTATATCTATCGTCCGATGATGACCGGTAACCCTTCCGTCGCCACCGCCGGTCACCTTCTGGCCGCCTGCGCCGGCAAGGACAAGTATTTCAGCGTCATCGACGCCGTCATGCGCTCGCAACAGGAAATGGATGCCGGCGGCCCGCCGGAACAATATACCAATGCCCGCCCTGTCCTGCTGAACATCGCCAAATCCGTCGGTATAGACGCGGACGCCTTCACCAAATGCGTTTCGGACCCCAAGGCCATCGAACATCTCAATGACCTGAACCAGCAATACCTGACCAAGGATGGTATCGAAGGCACGCCGACCTTCTTCGTCAATGGCAAGAAGGTCACCGGTATCCCGAACGACATCTCTTACTTCGACGACGCCATCAAGAACGCGCCCGCAGCCAAGTAACCGAACATGTTGAAACGCTCTGTCTTCGTCGCTGCCCTGCTCTTGCTGAGCCTTACCGCCTGCAATAGCCGGAAAATGACGCCCTTGCGCGACGAAGACATGAGTATGGGACCGGCCAATGCCAAGGTGACCCTGGTTGAATACGCATCGGTCACCTGTTCGCATTGTGCCGAGTTCAACGCCGACATCCTGCCGCAGATCAAGACCAAATATATCGACACAGGCAAGATCCGCTACGTCTACCGTGAGGTCCTGACGCCGCCGAACAATATCTCCGCCTCGGGCGTCCTCCTCGCCCGCTGCGCCGGCAAAGAGAACTATTTTAAGGTCATCGACGCCATCATGCGCAGCCAGGATGCCATGTTCGCCGACGGCACCGACGCCAATGCCCTGCCGACCCTGCGCACGATCGGCACCTCGGTCGGTTTGACCAAGGACCAGTTCGACAAGTGCATTACCGATCCGGACGGCAATACCCGCATCGCCACCAACGACGAGAACTACACCAAGTTCGACGGTATCAAGGGCACCCCGACCTTCTTCATCAACGGCAAACTTTTTCAGCGCCACTCTGGCGACTTCGCCGAATTCGACCATGCACTGACCTCGCAACTGGACAAAAAGTAAGCGTATGAAACGCCTGATCGCCTTCCTCGCCCTGCTGTTCCTGTTCGTATCGGCGATCGTCAACGCCGCTCCCAAGCCGGCGGCACCGCCCGTCGTCGGCACGGTCCTGCCCACCGACCGCATCCTCGGTAACGCCAAGGCCAAGATCACCATCATCGAATACGGCTCCGTCGCCTGCCCGATCTGCGCCCGCTTCAACGACACCGTCATGCCCGACCTTAAGTCGAAATATATAACGACCGGCAAGGTTCGTTATATCTTCCGCCCCATGCTGACGGGTGTCCGCACCATTGCCGTCGCCGGCACCCGCCTGGCCGAATGCGCCGGCAAGGACAAATATTTCGACGTCGTCGACACAGTCATGCGCGCCCAAAGCGAATATTATGCCATGGGCGAAAACAACATGCTGGCGGCGCCCGTCTTGAAACGCATCGCCGGCGACTACGGCTTCAATGAAGACGCCTATAATAAATGCGTTCTCGACCAGGCCGGCTTGACGGCCCTGAACAACGCCAACAATGCGGCTATCGCTTTTGGCGTCAGCGGCACCCCGGCCTTCTTCATCAATGGTCAGCCTTTCATCTACAAGGGCACGGGCATCGCTGAATTCGACGCTGCTATTGCCGCAGCCAAATAGGCTGGGTAAAACTGCATTCCCCTGTGGCTTGTTTTACGGCTCGGCTTGACATGCTATAGCCGTTAAGAATCAATTAGGATTCGTGTACCCGCCTAAAAAGGCTTCCGTTGCAGTTCCAGAAGATCAAACTTTCCGGCTTCAAGTCCTTCGTCGATGCGACCGAATTTCGCATCGATCCGGGCCTGACCGGCATTGTCGGCCCCAATGGCTGCGGCAAGTCGAACCTGCTGGAAGCCTTGCGCTGGGTCATGGGCGCGACCTCGGCCAAGGCCATGCGTGGCGCCGGCATGGACGACGTCATCTTCGCCGGCTCCGACAAACGCCCGTCCCGTAACTGGGCCGAAGTCACCCTGACCATCGACAACAGCGAACGCCTGGCGCCCCAGCCCTTTACCGATCAACCTGTTCTCGATGTTGCCCGCCGCATCGACCGCGGCGCCGGTTCCTCCTACCGTATCAACGGCAAGGAAGTTCGCGCCCGCGACGTCCAGCTCCTGTTCGCCGACGCCTCGACCGGCGCCAATTCCCCGGCCCTGGTCCGTCAGGGCCAGATCTCCGAACTGATCGCCGCCAAACCGCAAAACCGCCGCCGCGTCCTCGAAGAAGCCGGCGGCGTCTCCGGCCTGCACACCCGCCGCCACGAAGCCGAACTGCGCCTGACAGCCGCCGAAAGCAACCTGTCGCGCCTCGACGACATCGCCCGCGAACTCGACAGCGCCCTGTCGCGCCTCAAACGCGAAGCCCGTCAGGCCGACAAGTACAAGAAGATTTCCGCCGAAATCCGCGCCCTGCAAAAATCTATCCTGCACGCCAAATGGCTCGAAGTCCGCGCCCTGCTCGAAGGCGCCGTCACCGACATGCAGGCCCAGGCCCTGCGCGTCGAAACCTCGACCCGCGCCGCCGCCATCGCCCAAACCGTTGCTCTCGAAGCCAATGAAGCCATCGCCCCGCTGCGCGAAGAAGAAGCCATCGCCGCCACGGTCAATCATCGCCTTAATATCGAGAAAGAACGCCTCGACCTCGAGGAAAAGCAGGTCGCCGGTGAGATCGAGCGCCTGAAATCCGAGCTGGCGCGCCTGAAAACCGACTTCCAGCGCGAACTCGACCTGTCGTCCGACGGTTCGATCCAGGTCGAGCGCCTGCAATCGTCCCTCGCCCGCGTCCAGGCCGAGATCCAGGACGCGCCCTCACGCGAACCCGAGCTCAAGGCCGCCCTCGACGCCGCCGAGGCCGAACGCCGTCAGGCCGACTCCGCCATCGAAGCCATGGCCGCCGAGCAGGCCGCCCAGGTCGAGCGCCAGCGCCTTGAAGCCGCCCGCCTGGCCGAAGCCAAGGCGCGCTTCGACCGCATTGCCGCCCAGCTTCAGACCGCCCACAACGAACGCCATGCCCTCGGCACCTTTGACTATGCCGCCGTCGACACCCTGAAGGCCCAGGCCGAAACGGCGCACAACGATCTCGACGCTGCCCGCAAAGCCGTCGAAGCCCTCGAAGCCGACCGGGTCGCCCTCGTCAATGCCGAAGCCCTGGCGCGCAAAACCGCCCGCGAACTGGAAGACAGCCTCGGCCGCCTGACCGCCGAGGCCCGCGGCCTCGCCCAGATCCTGTCCGGTAATGGCAAGACCACCAAACCGGTGCTCGACGAGGTCCGCCCGGACAAGGGTTATGAGCTGGCCCTCGCCGCCGGCCTCGGCGACGACCTCAATCTCACCCTGTCGAAAAAAGATAGCCTGACCCTCGCCTTCTGGAGCGAGGACTTCGAATCCAAGGCCGCCCATATCGATCTCAAGGCCCTGGGCGTCGCGCCCCTGTCCACCCATGTCCGCGCCCCGGCCGCCCTGGCCCTGCGCCTGTCGACCATCGGCGTAGTAGCGGCGGCTGATGGCGACCGCCTGCAAACCCAACTCCCCGTCGGTGCGCGCCTGGTCTCCAAAGAAGGCGATCTGTGGCGCTGGGACGGTCTGATCGTTCGCGCCAAGGCCCCCAAGCCCGCAGCCGTCCGTTTAGCCCAGCGCACCCGCCTGGACGAGCTCGAAACCGAGATCGACAAGGCCAAGCCCGCCTTCACCGCCGCCCAGACCGCGCAACGCGAAACCGCCGACGCCCAACGCGTCCACGAAGAGCAGTTGCGCCAGGCCCGTAACCGCCTGCCCGACCTCGAACGCGGCGCCCGCAACCGTCAAAACGCCCTCGAAGAACGCCTGCGCGCCCAGACCCACTATGAGGCCCGCCTCGAAGGCCTCGAGGCCAGCCTGGCGCGTCTGTCCGGCGACCACGGCGAGATGGAGCACCTCTATAAGCTGGCGGTCGCCTCGCAATCGGCCGCCATCGACAATACCGGCATGAAGGCCGCTCTCGACAGCGCCCGCGCCATCGCCCAAAGCAAACGCCAGTCCGTCATGGCTGCCCAGCAGATGCTCGACCAGGACGTCCGCGATCGCTCCGCCCGCGAAGGCCGTGAACGCACCCTGACGCGTGAACTGACCGAATGGGCCCGCCGCACCCAGGACTCGGGCGCCCGCTTGCTCAAACTGGAAAAAGACCAGGAAACCGCTCGCGCCGCCCTCGAGGCCGCCCAGTCGGCGCCGCATCAGTTCGAATCGAAGCGCCTGGCCCTCGTCGATTCGCTGCAAACCGCCGAAAAGCGCCTGAGCGAGGCCCGCGACAAGCTCAATGCCGCCGAGTCGGCCCGCCGCGACTCCGAAATCAACCTGCGCGGCGTCGAACAGGAAGCCTCGGCAGCCCGCGAAGAGCGCGCCGGCGCCCAGGCCCGCCTCGAAGCCATCCAGGCCAAGGCCGCCGATATCGAAGCCACGATCCTCGATCAGACCCAAGGTACGCCGGACGACCTCGGCCGCCGCCTCAAGGAAGAAGCCATCGCCACGCCGGCCGACGCCTCCGGCGCCGAATCGCTGCTGTCGGGTCTTGAGCGCCAGCGCGACGAGCTGGGCGCCGTCAACCTGCGCGCCGAAGAAGAAGCCGCCGAATACGAAGGCCGCCTCGATACCCTGAGCCGCGAACGTTCCGACCTGATCACCGCCATCGCCAAGCTGCGCGACGGCATCGACGAACTGAACGCTGAAGGCCGCGAACGCCTGCTCAAGGCCTTCGACATCATCAATGAGCATTTCAAGGTCCTGTTCGTTACCCTGTTCGACGGCGGCTCGGCCGAACTTCGCCTGGTCGAATCGGACGATCCCCTCGAAGCCGGCCTCGAAATCTTCGCCTGCCCGCCGGGCAAGCGCCTGTCGACCATGAGCCTGATGTCCGGCGGCGAGCAGGCCCTGACCGCCACGGCGCTGATCTTCGGCGTCTTCCTTGCCAATCCGGCGCCGGTCTGCGTCCTCGACGAAGTCGACGCCCCACTCGACGACGCCAATGTCGACCGCTATTGCCGTCTGCTGTCCGAGATGCGCAACCGCACCAAGACTCGCTTTATCGCCATCACCCACAATCCGGTGACCATGTCGCGCATGGACCGCCTGTTCGGCGTCACCATGAGTGAACGCGGCGTCTCGCAACTGGTGAGCGTCGATCTGTCGCAGGCGGAAGCCTTGGTGGCCGAAAACGTCGCCTAAACTGTCCGCATGTCGAAATATAGTGTTCGGTGCGCCAATCTATCCACCGAAAGCGTCGTCTTTTGGGACATTTTATTCTTGGCGGCCGCCAAAGGCTACTTTGTAACACTCTAACCATCCTCCAACGCCACATTTCCGCCGCGGCATGACAACGCCATGACAGCGTTGTTTCGATATTATTTTCAAAGGCCAGCATTTTATTCCCGTCATTTGCTTGACCTTTGGGGAGGTCTTGAGTAGGTTCCGCGCCGTTCGAAGCCGGAATAGCGACCCCGTTATTCCGCCTGTTAGGTGCTGAACTGTGACAGATGAACCCCCAGTAGATCCCCGCTCCGAAGATGAGTTGAAGGATCTCGACCAACGCCTGAAAGCCATTGAAGCGCGTAAGCGCGGCAAGGGCGATCATAGCGCGGAAGTCGGCGCCAATCAGGGCTATCAAGCCCTGGGCGAGCTGATCGGGGGGATTCTCGGCGGTCTGGGACTGGGATGGCTTTGCGACAAGTGGCTGGGCAGCACGCCCATCTGCATGATCGCGGGGGCAATTTTGGGCATGGTCGCGGCGGTCTATCTGATCGTCAAGCAGGGCCAGTCTAAAGGTTAAGAACGGCATGACAGCCTCATCCCTGAGGTATCCGTCAATTTGGTTTTCTTCGCCCTTCGGGTGCGAACAAGTTTAAGAGGTTACAGGCTGATGGCCGCACACGATCCGCTCGAACAGTTCCAAATCCAGGAAGTCGTGCACCTGCCGACGGTCGCCGGTATCAACCTGTCGATCACCAATTCGGTCTTGGCTATGATGATCGCGGTCGGCCTGACCATCCTGTTCTTCGCCCTGACGACCGCCCGCGCCAGCATCATTCCCGGCCGCGGCCAGGTCATGGCGGAAGGCCTGTTCGGCCTCATCGACGACCTGACCGAATCCATCATCGGCCACGACGGCAAGCAGTTCATGCCGTACGTCTTCACGCTTTTCCTCTTCATCCTGAGCTGCAACCTGCTCGGCATGTTCACCTATTTCACCGCGACCTCGCAAATCGCCGTCACCATCACCCTGGCGGCTATGACCATCCTCATCGTCATCGGTGTCGGCGTCCTGCGACACGGTATCGGCTTCTTCAAGATGTTCGTGCCGTCGGGCGTACCCTGGTACATCTTGGTCGTCCTGGTGCCGATCGAAGTCATCGCCTTCGTCATGCGTCCGGTCACCCTGACCCTTCGTCTCTTCGGCAACATGCTGGGCGGTCACATCGTGACCCAGGTCTTCGCCGGCTTCATCATCGCCACGGCGACCCTCGGCCTCGGCGGCTATGCCATCGGCCTCCTGTCGCTCTCCACCATCGTCGCCCTGACGACCCTCGAATTCCTGGTCGCCTATCTGCAAGCCTTCGTGTTTGCCGTTCTGACCTGCGTTTACCTCAGTGACGTCGTCAATATCGGCCACCACTGATTTTCCTCAACCCTTCTATACCAACTGGAGTTTACACCCCATGGATCTCGCTTCCGCCCAAGCCATCGAACTCGGCCTCAAGTACATCGGCGCCGGCCTCGCCACCCTCGGCATGATCGGCGCCGGTATCGGCCTCGGCATCCTGTTCGGCAACTACTATGTCGGCGCCCTGCGCAACCCTTCGGCCGCCAAGTCGCAACAGACCAACCTCTTCATCGGCATGGCCTTGACCGAAGCCCTCGGCATCTTCTCGTTCGTTATCGCCCTGCTGATCCTCTTCAACCCGAAGTAAGATCGACAAGCGCTATAAATCGCGCACCAAACACGTTCGTACACCTGAGTGCCTGACTCCGTTTTCGGGGTCGGGCCTTTAAGGACAAGCTATGCAAGCCGCTACCTCCTCCGAGGCCACGACCACCTCCTCCGCCGACGGCAGCCTCGCGCCGGCTGTGACGACCTATGCCTCGACGGTGCCGTTGAACAATTCCCAGGCGTTGGCGCAAGCCAAGGCCGGCGGCGTCGCGGAATCCACGACGGCGACGACCGGGCATCCCGCCGCCGAAGGCGAAGGCGGCCTGCCCCAGCTCAATACCGCGCATTGGGGCGGCCAAATCGTTTGGCTGCTGATCATCTTCACGGTCTTCTACGTCCTGATGGCCACCGTGTTCACGCCGCGCATCCGCAAGGTCCTGAACGTTCGCGGCTCGACCATCGCCGAAGACCTGGCCAATGCCCGCGCCAACCGCGACGAAGCCGAAGCCCAGGCCAAGCAGGCCGCGGCTGAAACGGCCGAAGCCCACGCCGCCGCGCGCAAGCTGGCCGCCGAAGCCGTCGCCCGCTCCAACGCCGAAGTTGCCGCCCTCACCGCTGCCGAGGACGAAAAACTTAACAAGCGTCTCGGCGAAGCCGAAACCCGCATCCGCGCCTCGCGTGACGCGGCCATGGCCCACGTCGCCGACATCGCTTCGGAAACGGCCCAGGCCCTGGTCGAAAAGCTGACAGGCAAGCCCGCCACCGCCGCCGCGCTCAAATCCGCCATCGGGAAGGTCTAGGATCATGGAATTTTTAGCCGATCCCGAAAACTGGGTCCGTATCGCCCTCGTCGTCTTCCTGCTGATCCTCATCGTCGTCAAGGTGCCGGGCAATCTGTGGAAGTCGCTGGGCTCGACCGGCGACGCCGTCCGCGCCGAACTCGACGAAGCCGTGCGCATCCGCCAGGAAGCCACCGACCTGCTCAACAGCATCAAGGCCCAACGCCAGGCCGCCGAAGCCAAGGCCCGCGAAATCATCGCGCTCGCCGAGGAACAAGCCGCCCGTCTGGCCGAGGAAGCCCGCGCCAAGCTGGCCGAAACGATCGAACGCCGCGAAGCCCTGGCCGAACGCAAGATCGCCCAGGCCGAGGCCCAGGCCGCCGCCGACGTCAAAGCCGCCGCTGCCGACCTGGCCGCCAACCTGGCCGAGACCATCCTCCTGGACCGCGTCCAGAAGGCCGGCACCGACGCTCTCGTCGACAAGGCCATCGGCCAACTCGAAGGCCGCTTCAACTAAGCGCCACCGCATTTCGAAAACAAGAAAAGCCCGAAGCCAGAACGCTTCGGGCTTTTTCTTTGTTAAGGGAAGTCGCAGGGGGCGATCCCCCTGCACCCGGATGTTATTTAGACCGATTGCCGATCATCGCGATCAAGCCGACGATAATTCCGAGGATCAGAACCTGGCCGCATTCGATGATCGTAGGAAAGACAATGGCGATATGGGTGGCGTGGACGGCCTTATAAGCCGTAAAACTCCGCAGACCGTTGTACAACACAATCAGTGCAGCCAATCCGGGCGCAGCCACGCCGATGAAGGACAACAGGCCGCTACGCCCGCCGCGCCGCGTCAGCGCGACAATGATGGCGACGATGCCCATGACAAGGATCACCAGCACGGCCAGCTTCGTCAGGGCGTTAAGCCCCATGAACACGTCAACCGGATTGGCCGTGGCCAGGGTATTGAAAAATATCTTTGAATTGCTCGGCGTCATAAACTCCCCCTACTTATTGAAGGCAAGCTTACCACGAATGGTCACGATCGCAACGGCCATGAAAAAACCCTCAGGCCTTAAGCTGGAGGCTTCTTCTTCTCTTGAACTGCGGCCTCAGACCGTGCGCGGCCGGCGAAAAAACCGGCGCCGGAAACCGACAAGCGCCCACTTGCCACGCAGGAAGAAACGTTCAACCTTAAGGACCTGTTGCCAGAAGATCGAAGCCAGCGGCGGATTGCGCCGCAGCAGCTTACGGATCGGCATGACCCAATTGGGGTGACGGCGCTTCAGGTGAATGAACTGGCGGCGCGCCCAGAAGGCATTGCGCAGTACCAGGATCAACCCGACGACGATCAGGAAATAGTGGCCCGGCACGATGATCAGAACAAAACCAGCCGCGATCAGTACGAAACCAAGCGCGATCAGAACCCAACCCAAGACCTTCTTGGAGAAGCGCTTAATGGCGCGCTTCGCCATACGCAGATTACGCAGGATCGGCTTGTTGTGCACCAAGGATGTTCCGGGTTCGCTCGACATGGTCTTGATCAAGGCGCCTTTAGTCGCCTGTTAGCTCTGGATATTGCACCGTGATACGGCCTGCTGAACCCCATATGGAGAGGCATATGGGCATTGTAAAGGCACGGATTGAAGATCAGGTGAATGTGGATAAAAATTAATTTTCGTAAGGGCAAGTTTGTCACTTCAGCCATTGATTTTACGAAACTTTTCGCCTTTCGGATCACTCCATCTGTCGCAATGCCTTACCGAAAGTGAAACTCTGTCCACAGGCCTCACACGGCCGGACGCATGACCTTCGACGGATCCGGCTCGGGTCTGCTTTTGCGACGATGACGCAGCAATCCCTTCACATCGTGGCGAAACCGGTACATGAAACGCCACTTGGCCGGCAGGAGCCGCCGCTCGACCCGCATGGCCTGCAGCCACAACAACGCGACCACCTTGGCGCCCGGCCGCAACATGGCGCGCAAGGGTTTCAACAGCCGAGGATATTTCTGCACCAGCCGGACGAACAGGCGCTTCACCCACACGGAACTGCGGAGCAGGATGATCAGGCCGAGCAGGATGATGGGAACGCCAAAGGGCCCGGGCAACGGCGTAATCACCACGCCTACCAACATCAAACCCAAGCCGAGCAAGGTCATCAATACCTTGATAAGAACTGCCATACCCCGGACTACCCTCACAGTTTCGCCGGCATCGACGATGCCGGCGATCTGAAATATCAGACTTCCCTTAGATGGGGAACAGGGCGCGATGCCGCAAGTCGCCTCAGCTAAAGGCCAGCCGCGGTTGCCGTGCCGCCCGCGTCTCATCCAATCGCTTGGCCGGCGCCAGATAGGGCGCGCCCTTGAAACGCGACACGTCGCCCTTCAAGGCGGCTTCGGCCAGGGCGCGCAGCACCGCGATAAAGCGGTCCAATTCGTCCTTGGATTCGGTTTCCGTCGGCTCGATCAGCATGGCGCCGTGGACGACTAGCGGGAAATACATGGTCATCGGATGGAAACCTTCGTCGATCATCGCCTTGGCGAAATCGAGCGTCGTGACGTCCGAACCTTCCAGCCAGCGATCGTCGAACAGGGCTTCGTGCATGCACGGCCCCTGCGGGAACGGCACGCTCATCAAATCGCTCAGCGACGCCTTGATATAGTTGGCGTTCAACACCGCGTCTTCGGCGACCTGACGCAGGCCGTCGGAACCATGGCTCAGCATATAGGTCAGGGCGCGGATGAACATGCCCATCTGACCATGGAAGGCGCACATGCGGCCGAAATTGGCGCTGGACGCACCCTCGTCGTGCTCAACCAGATCGAATGCGCCCTCGCCCGCCAAAATCCACGGCTTGGGCGCATAGGCCGCCAGGGCTTCGGACAGCACCACCGGACCGGCGCCCGGACCGCCGCCGCCGTGCGGCGTCGAAAACGTCTTATGAAGATTGATGTGCATGGCGTCGACGCCCAGATCGCCCGGGCGCACCCGGCCGACAATGGCGTTGAAATTGGCGCCATCACAGTAGAAATAGGCGCCGGCGGCATGGGTGACGCGGGCGATCTCAATGATGTCGCGCTCGAACAATCCGCAGGTATTGGGGTTGGTCACCATGATGGCGGCGACATCGGGCCCCAGCTTCGAGGCCAGGTCGGCGACGTCAACGCGGCCGTCGGCGGTCTGGGCGACTTCCTTGACCGTGTAACCGACAAAGGCCGCCGTGGCGGGGTTGGTGCCGTGGGCCGACGTCGGCACCAGCACCGTACGGCGATGGCCCTGACCGTGGGCCTCGTGGGCCGCCTTGATGGCCAAGAGCCCGCAGAGCTCGCCGTGGGCGCCGGCTTTCGGCGTCATGGCGACGGCGGGCATGCCGGTCAGGGTCTTCAGCCAATGCGCCAGGGTGTCGATGAGCCCCAGCGCGCCCTGCACGGTCGAAACCGGCTGCAGCGGGTGGATATCTCCCAGGCCCGGCAGGCGCGCCATCTTCTCGTTGAGCCGCGGATTGTGCTTCATGGTGCACGACCCCAGCGGATAGAGCGCCAGGTCGATGGCATGGTTCTTTTGCGACAGTCGCACATAGTGGCGCATGGCTTCCGGCTCGGTCAGCCCCGGCAATCCGAGATCATCGCCGCGCACCAGATCGCCGAGATCCGATGTGTCAATGGCGATATCGGCGAAGTCGACGCCGGTGCGATTATAGTCGTCCTTCTCGAAAATCAGTGGCTCGTTCTGCAACAGGCCGCGCCCACCCAGCAACGACTTGAAGGATGTGATTTCGACATCGATTTCCGGCGCCGAAGGCCGACCGACAGATTGCATACCCATTACGCTACCTCTTTCAGGGCCGCGACCAGCGCCGCCATATCGCCATCCGACACCGTTTCGGTGACGGCCACGATCAGATGATGTTCAAAACCCGGTTCGTTCTGCAAACGCGCGAACGGCACGCCGCCCAGCACATTCTTCGCTGCCAGGACTTCGACGACGCCCATGGCCGGCTTGGTCAGCTTGACGGTGAATTCATTGAAGAAGCGCGGCGTTACCACCTCGTGACCCGCGGCAACCAACTGGTCCTTCAGGGCATGCGCCTTGGCGTAGTTGATCTTGGCGACGCGCTTCAAACCTTCCTGGCCCAGCAGGCTCATATGGATCGAGAAGGCCAAGGCGCATAGGCCGGAATTGGTACAGATGTTCGAGGTCGCCTTGTCGCGGCGGATATGCTGCTCGCGCGTTGACAGGGTCAGAACGAAACCGCGCTCGCCATCGGCATCGACGGTCTCGCCGCACAGCCGGCCGGGCATCTGGCGCAGGTATTTTTCCTTGGCGGCGAACAGACCGACATAGGGACCGCCATAGGACAGCGGCACGCCGATCGACTGGCCTTCGACGGCGACGATATCGGCGCCCATCTCGCCCGGCGATTTCAGGAGGCCCAGGGACATAACCTCGGTGACCACGACGATCAGCAAGGCGCCGGCGGCCTGGGCTGCGGCGGCAATCTTGCTGACATCGGTCGCCGTACCGAAAACGTTCGGCGTTTGCACGACGACACAGGCCGTGTCGGCGTCGATATGGGCCAAGACGTCGTCCTCGGCGTCGACAGCCGTGGCGCAAGCCTCAGTTTCAATACCGACGGCGTGGGCCAGGGTTTCGACCGTTTCACGATAATGCGGGTGCAAGCCGCCCGACATGACCGCCTTGTTGCGGCGGGTGATGCGCGTCGCCATCAGCACGCCTTCGGCCGCGGCGGTCGAGCCGTCATAGAGCGACGCATTCGCCACCGGCATGCCCGTCAATCGCGCCACTTGCGACTGGAACTCGAACAGGACCTGGAGCGTTCCCTGCGCGATTTCCGGCTGATACGGCGTGTAGCTGGTCAGGAATTCCGAGCGTTGGATGATATGATCGACCGTCGCCGGGATATGATGGCGATAGGCGCCGGCGCCGACGAAGAACGGCACCTTGGCCGGGCTGACATTTTGCCCCGCGAACGCTTGCAATTGCGCTTCGACTTCCAGTTCGCCGGCATATTTCGGCAAATCGACCGTACCGCTGCGCCGGGCCGACGCCGGCACATCGACGAACAATTCATCGATCGACGTAGCGCCGACCTTTTCCAGCATGGCGACGCGGTCGTCCGCGCTCAGGGGCAAATAACGCATGATACAGACCTTACAGAGTGGCGAGATAATCTTCGTAGGCGGCGCGGTCCATCAGGGCGTCCAGCTCCGAGGGATCCGACAACTTCAGCTTGGCGATCCAACCGGCGCCTTCCGGAGCGGCATTGACGACGTCCGGGCTGTTCGACAGCTCGGTATTGGCATCCAGCACTTCGCCCGACACCGGCGCATAGACGTCGGAAGCCGCCTTGACGCTTTCGACGACGGCGAACCCGTCGCCCTTCTTGATGACCTTGCCGACGTCAGGCACCTCGACGAAGACGACATCGCCCAAAGCGTTGGCGGCGTAGGCGGTGATCCCGACCAGGGCGACATCACCCTGCATCTCGACCCATTCATGATCCTTGGTGAACTTCATCTTGATACCCTCAGGCTTTAGGTTTGCGGTGGTAGCCGTTCTTAACGAACGGCAAGGCGACGACTTCGGCGGAATAAGGCTTCCCGCGCACTTCGATATCCAGGGTCTGACCGATCGCGGCTTGCGACGGCGGCACATAGCCCATGGCGATGGAATAACCGAGGCTCGGCGACGGCACGCCGGATGTCACGACGCCCAAAGCCGTACCGTCCTTGGCCAGTATCTTCGCGCCGTCGCGCGCCGGCGGACCGCTCAGCAGCTTCAGCGCCACGCGGACGCGATCGAGCTTTCCCGCCAGTTGTTCGGTGATATGGTCGCCACCACGGATATCGCCACGGCTCAGCCGCGACTTGTTCATGGCGAAACCGAGATTGGCCTCGACCAACGTGTAGCTGGCATCCATCTCATGACCATAAAGCGGCATGCCGGCTTCCAGGCGCAGGCTGTCGCGCGCACCCAGGCCGATGGGCTTGACCAGCGGATCGGTCAGCAGGCGATCCCACAGGTCGGCGACACGCGCCTCGGGGAAGCTGATCTCGAACCCGTCCTCGCCGGTATAGCCCGAGCGCGACACATAGGCGGTCTCGCCCATGATCTCAAAGGTTCCACATTCCATGAAATATAAGTCGCACGCCGCCGGACATAGCGACTGCATCACTTGCGACGCCTTGGGACCTTGCAAAGCCAGCAAGGCTCGATCGGCCAGGACCTCGAACTCAACATCGGCGCCGGTTTCATCATCGGCAATATAATCGGCAATGATGTCGAAATCCTGATGCTTACAAGCGGCGTTTACGACCAGCAGGAAGCCGCTGGCCTCCGGACGCGACACCATCCAGTCGTCAAGAATGCCGCCGTCTTCAGCCAGCAGCAAAGAATATTTCTGCTTTCCCGGAAGTAAAATCGAGAAGTCGGTCGGCGTCAAACCTTCCAGCACGGCGATGGCGCCCTCGCCCGTCAGCCTTGCCTGGCCCATATGCGAGACATCGAACAGGCCGGCATTTTCGCGTGTCCATTTGTGCTCGGCCATCACCCCTTCATACTGCACCGGCATGTTATAGCCGGCGAAGGGCACCATCTTGCCGCCAAGGGCGACATGGCGATCGAACAGAGGTGTGGATTTCAATAGGTCTTCGGACATGGGGGCAGCACTCAAAACAGGGATGACGAATGATCGTTTCTGCGCCCCCGCTGTCCTTGGAACCTGAGAGATTTAGGCTTGCGCCGTTGCTCCGTCGGTGGAACCTTCCGGTTCACTTTCCAGCGTTTGAGTTATCTTACGGTCCGTGGGCCTGAGCGTTTCCGGGGCGGTTGCGCCTTCGGCGTCGTGACGAGTCACGAACTCTCCCGTAAGGTTGTTTCGCTTGTGCGTTAACACTTGGGCAGAGTCAAGGCAGGTTTTGTCATAACACGCCCTCTTGAAGAAAAAGCCATGCAGCGTAAGTTCGCCTCATGACCACGTTTACCATCGGCTTCACCCAATCGACGGCGCAGCATTTCTTCGCCCGGCTGAAACAGGCCGGCGTCAAGCGCGTCATCGATGTCCGCCTGCATAACAGCTCGCAACTGGCCGGCTTCGCCAAGTCCGAGGACCTTGCCTTTTTCCTGAAAGCTTTGGGCGGTATGGAGTACAGCCACGAACCTGCCCTCGCTCCGAACGAAGCCATCTTCACTGCCTTTAAGAAACAGAAGGGCGACTTCCAAGTCTTCCAGAAGGGCTATTTGAACCTGTTGGCCGAGCGAACAGTCGAAAACCTCTACAAGCCGGCGTTGTTCGAAGGCGCTTGCCTGCTGTGTTCTGAAGCCGACTATCACCACTGTCATCGCCGCTTCCTGGCCGACTATCTCAACGACAAATGGGGCCAGACGCTTAAGGTCGAACACCTATAGTCGACCGTATTTGCCGATAAACCGCGCGCGATGGCGATATTCGGAGTAGCCGAGGCCCTTTTTACGGGAAGCGACACTCCGAATAGAAGTTTACGGCATCATAATACCTTACTTCTGGTAGCAGGCAGCGGCTGGGGGAGCGATCGCGGGTTTGCCCTTAGCCGTTGTTGACGATCAGCTTCAAATGGCCCTTTTCGCGCAGTTGCGGCGGGTCATAGACCATCGGCCGCTCGACCTTTTCGCTCTTGCGCAGGAAGCGCGCCTTATACTTGGCCATGTGCGGCAATAACGACGCCTCAAGATGCGCCGTGGCGATCTCCACACACTGATCGGCCATGCGCTCGATATGGCGGTTGTGCTGGCGGCCGGGCGGCGTCACCAAAACCAGCTTCTTCTTCGGGAAGCGCTCTTTCAGATAGCGCGCCGTTGCCGCATGATCGCCGTCGGCCGTCACCAGGTAACAGACGTCAAACAGATCGTCCTCAGCATCGGCCGCGATCGACAAAGCGAGATTGACATCGCCCTGCTTTTCGACCGCCATCTGCCAGGTATGGCCGCAGCTATTACAGCCGTCCGTCGAATGCACGAAATGTCCCATGCGGCATATGACGCCCTGCCCCTGCAAGGCCTTCCTATAGTCCTCGTGGCGCTTCATATTGGCTTTGTTCTGCGGTTGATGCGCCGAACACCACACGACCCGCTTAACGACCTCGGACTTCGGCGCGATCGCCCGCGCCAAAGCCTTGAGATTCAGCCATTTCAGATAGGGCCGCTTATAGGCATCGACGGCGTGATAGAGATTGAAACCGTCGAAATAGAAGGCGGCCCGCTTGCGAAACAGCGGCAACCTCCATCCCCCAGACTTCCCCTCACGCGACGCCATGAACCACCCGTTAAGACTTTGGTAACAGTAAACTCCAAGTCCGGGCGTTTGTCAGCAGGTTTCCTCCGACGGACGATTAATTCGGAGTCAGCCGCAGTTGGCGTCGTGCCAATCCTGCAAGGCCTTCGCCTCAAGCGCCTGACTCTCGGAAAGAGACTGGCCATATTGCTTCTTGTCCGACTCTGAACGCATCAAGGGTATCATTTGACTGAGATAGTCATTGCCATTGTGGATATCGGCCCACCAGTTTCCGTCGCGGATACACGTATCCGTTTCGCCCGTTTCGCCATTGGCATTGGCGTTGGCTCCGGCCACCTGCTCATAATATTTGTACTGCAAATCTCGTATCTGCACGACCCACGGCTGCAAGGTCAGCGGCACCCACGCGACGTCTCCGCCGCTTGACAAGGCCGCCAGATTGTCCCGCGCCGTGGCATTGTTCGGATCGACTTCCAGCGTCTTTTGATAGTCAGCTGCCGCCTGGTCTTTTTGCCCAAGTTTGTAATCGGCATAGCCCATATTTTCATAGACCTCACTACGGGCGATGCCTAGTGCGAGGGTCTTGGCCATGTCGTCGCGCGCCGCCGCCCACTGCCCGCCGGCGAGGTAGGCTATGCCTTCGGCAAAATGCGCTTCCGGATCATTCGGGTCCAATTGGATCGCCTTGGCCAAATCCGCCATATCCGAGCCGTCGTAATCGCTGTCGTTATTGGGCGCCAACCGGCTGAGATAGAGTGTCGCCGATCCACGCTCACGGTAGGCGGACTCGAAGTTCGGATCGAGTGTGTAGGTGCTCTTGAAATCGATGATGGCATTGCGCGAGTCGTAGACGTCCCAGGCATTGGGATCATACCGCCTGGCTGCCCCTCTTAGATAATAGTAGGGCGCCCGTTTGGGGTCGGCGGCGATGGCCTTGTCGGCCAATATGCGGGCGACATCAAATTGACCGCCGCGATAGAAGCCTACGCCCTCGGCATAAACGGCGAACGCACTATCGGGATGTGCTGCAGCGGCAGCGATCAACATATGTATGGCCGTGTTGGCGTCGTCGTTGGTCATGGACGTATTCATGGCTTTCGCCGCGGCGACCGTGTCCGCATCGGCGTCGCCGGGAATGGCGATCAGGATCAATGGCGGCGGTGGCATGGCTGAGACGGCACCGGCAATCAGGACACCAGCCGCTAATACCCCACCCGCCACAGTTTTCACGATCAATGTCATGGCTCGCCTCCGCACAGGTCAGCCCGGCACGGACTGTTTGGGGTTACCGTACGCTTAGCGCCTCGCGCGGCAAGTTACAAACGCTGTTATCCTGTAGCGGCTTACATCTGCTCCGGAGCACTCAATCCCATCAGGTCGAGGCCCAATTCCAACTGCTTCAGGGTCACCGTCACCAGCCCCAAACGCGACGCTTTAACCGCCGCGTCGTCGCCGACCAGCACCGGACAGGCGGCGTAGAACTTGGAAAACGCCTGGGCCAGCTTGTAAACATGGTCGGCCAGGATATTCGGCGCCCGCTTGAGATAGGTTTCCTTCAAGGCATTGTCGAAGGCGTCTAATAACAACACCAATTCGCGTTCCGCCGGCTCGGCAACCACGATCGCACCCGCCGCGACGTCTTGCTCAACGGCCTTGCGCAGGATCGATTTCATCCGCACCGCTTGATAGAGCAGATACGGCCCGGTCTTGCCCTCGAAGCTCATGAAACGGTCGAGGTCGAAGATGTAATTGGTCAGGCGATGGTTCGACAACTCGGCGAACTTCAGCGCCGCCACAGCGACCTTGTGCGCCGTATCGGCAAAAGCCTCTTCCGACAGCCCCTCGCCAAGGCCCGTTTCGTGCAACCGAACGGTCGCCTTGTCCACGGCCTCCGACACCAGTTCATGCAGTTTCAAGGTCCCGCCGGAGCGCGTTTTGAACGGCTTACCGTCCGGACCGTTGACCGTCCCATTGGCAGCATGTTCCAGGTGGCCAGGTACGGCATAGCCGGCGAGATAAGCGGTTCTGAACACTTGCTCAAAATGCTCGGCCTGACGGTTGTCTACCACATAGAGACTGAGATCCGGCTGCTGTTCGGCCTTGCGTTGCACGATGGTGGCTACGTCGGTCGTACCGTACATGGCCGACCCTTCGGAGGATACGACCAATAATGGCGGCGGGCTCGGCCCCTCAACGATCGTGCCGTCGTCCAGCTTCTTTTTTCGCGTCTCGCCCGGCCTGGCGACGTGGACCACGCGGGCGCCCTGATCGTCGACCAGCAATCCCTTTGCTTTCAGGTCTTCAATCATCGGCTCGACGTATGGGTCGGCGTCGGATTCGCCGTTCCACAGGTCGAACTCTACCCCCAGGGAGGCATAGTCGCGCTTGAGCGCTTCGCGGCTGACCACGACAAAATGTTGCCACAGGGCGCGATAGCCCGGGCGACCATGCTGAAGCTCGCGTGTCGCCTTACGCGCTGCGTTCAGGAAATCCGTATCCTTGGCCTCGATACGCGCGCTGGTCTTGGGATAGATGCGCCCAAGGTCGGCCAGCGACACCGGCGATTCTTCGGGATAAGGGCCGGAATAGTCTTCATCAAAATAGGGTAAGTCCGGCATCTCTTCGGACACGCCGACGATCAATTGCCCCATCTGGAGGCCCCAGTCGCCGAAATGGGCGTCGCCGACCACGTCGTCGCCGAGGAAACGCATGATGCGCTTCAAACTCTCACCGATCACGGCCGTCCGCAGATGGCCGATATGCATTTCCTTGGCGACGTTCGGTCCGCCGAAATCGATGATCACCTTGCGCTTGGCCGCGACCTTCGGCGCGCCCAAACGCGCGTCGCCGGCGATGTCATTGACGCGCGTGCTCAAGGCGCCGTTGTTCAAAACGAAATTGAGAAAACCCGGTCCGGCGATATCCAGCGACTGAATCCGCACGTCGTCCTTCAGATGCGCCACGACTTTGCTGGCGACCTCGCGCGGATTGGCCTTGGCCGCCTTCGCCACGGCCAAAGCGCCATTGCACTGAAAATCCGCCAAATCCGGACGATCCGACGCGTTGACGCGCCCGGCCGCAGTGTCAAACCCTTCGGCGACAAAGGCACGCGACGTCACATCGCTCAGTTGTGTGCGAAAATCGTGGGAATCGGCAAAGGCTTCGACAAAGTCAGACATGGGAGAAGAAATCCGGGGAAAATTTACCGCTCCCCATACGCCACGCCTGCCGTCAAAGACAAGTCCTATTGGGCCGGTTGCTTCTTTTCGACCGGGCTGACATAGCGGAAATGCTTGCCTTCGCGGTTGAACTCGACCATTTGCGGCGTCACGTCGAAACCGACCAGGACTTCGAAATTCGAGCCGGCCACCGTGATATTGGCGCGCGGAATAACTATATCCTCGATGCGCGTATTAACGTCGATCTTCGGTTCGCCATTGGCGAAGGTCACCGGCAGCTCAAATTCCTGCTTGGCCAGTACCGTCTTGTCCTTTTCGGTCACAGCAATCCAGTAGTGATAGACCTTGCTCTGCCCAACAGCAGCATCGCCGCGGCCCAGGGAGAAGCTGATATCCATGGCGACCTTGATCGGATCCGTGCCCTTATAGGCGCAATCCGAAGCGATACCGTTGATTTCGCCGGTCCATTGCGCCGCCTGGGTGGATTCCTTGTTGTCCTTGAATTCCTGATAGCGGGCAGCGTCGTACAGCACCTTGACGAAGGGGCACGGCCCTTCCGCCTTGATTTCTTTCATGCGCAGGTTCTTGCCGTCGAATTCCTCGTCGCGCTTCTGCTTGGCTGCCTGGTCGTTATCGCCACCGCCCTGCCCCTGGTCCTGCGCATGGGCGACAGCCAGGGTTCCGGCACTGAGCAGAAGACCGAGAGCCAGACCTGACATGAGGCGACGCGAGAGAACGGACATAGAGGATCCTTGTAATTCATCCGGGAACAAGCGAAGGCCCCCGTAACGCTGTGTAGCGCTTTGGTTTCGCTTTTCAAAGAGTTTTATCGAGCGACTACGGCCAAAACACGGCGGATAGCGGTCACCTGTGACAACTTAATCAAACCGGACCTTTCATCTGGCAAAGCGGCCCGAAAACGCTTATGTAGACAGGCATGAGCCCTTCCCTGACCGTCTATCTCGCCACGCCGCGCGGCTTTTGCGCCGGAGTCGATCGCGCCATCCAAATCGTCGAACGCGCCCTCGAACTGTACGGCGCCCCCGTCTATGTCCGCCACGAGATCGTCCATAACCGCCACGTCGTCGACCGCCTGAAATCCCTCGGCGCCGTCTTCGTCAAGGAGCTGGACCAGTGTCCGCCCGACCGTCCGGTGGTCTTTTCCGCCCACGGCGTACCGAAATCCGTCCCGGAAACCGCGCGCGACCGCAAGATGTTCTTCCTCGATGCCACCTGCCCCCTGGTCTCCAAGGTCCATGTTGAGGCCGAACGCCACTTCTCCGAAGGTCGCGAAATCATCCTGATCGGCCATGCCGGCCACCCCGAAGTCATCGGCACCATGGGGCAACTGCCCGACGGCGCCGTCAAGCTGATCGAAACCGTCGAACAGGCGCGCGTCTTTACACCGATCGACCCGGCCAATCTGGCCTTCGTCACCCAGACCACCTTGTCGGTCGACGACACCGCCGAAATCGTCGCTGCCCTGCAATCGCGTTTCCCATCGATCGCCGTGCCGCACAAGGAAGACATCTGCTACGCCACCACCAACCGCCAGGAGGCGGTCAAGTCGGTCAGCGGCGATTGCGACCTCGTCCTCGTCATCGGCTCGGCCAAGTCGTCCAATTCCCAACGCCTGGTCGAAGTCGCCATGCGCGCCGGGGCCAAGGCGGCCTACCTGATCGACGATGCCTCGAACGTCGACTGGTCGTGGTTCGACGACGTCAGGACACTCGRCATTTCGGCCGGAGCCTCGGCGCCGGAAAACCTGATCACCGACCTGGTCGCAGCCGTGGCGGCGCGCTATGACGCCGAGATCATCGAAAACGCCGGTGTCCGCGAAACCGTAACCTTCAAACTGCCGCGTGTCCTGACCGAAGCGTAAACAGGGGCTTTCCCGCCCCCGCGACTCCGCTATAAGGCCCCCATGACCTCCGATCGACCCAAAGTCACCCTCTATACCGACGGCGCCTGCAAGGGTAATCCCGGCCCCGGCGGCTGGGGCGCCGTCCTGATGTCCGGCGTCCACGAAAAGGAACTCTACGGCTATGAGCCGCAGACGACCAATAACCGCATGGAAATGATGGCGGTCATCTCCGGCCTCGAAGCCCTGAAGAAACCGAGCGACGTCGCTCTTTATGTCGACAGCCAATATGTCCTGAAGGGCATGTCGGAATGGATCCGCGGCTGGAAGGCGCGCGGCTGGAAGACCGCCGACAAGAAACCGGTCAAGAATGACGACTTGTGGAAGCGCCTCGACGCCGCCTGCGCCCCGCACAAAATTAAATGGCACTGGGTCAAGGGCCATGCCGGCGACGAACTCAACGAACGCGCCGACCAACTGGCCAACAAAGGCATCGAAGAAGCCCGAATGCGGGCGTAAAACGGGTCATGCCTTTTCTTGCCGCCGTGTCCGGATTTGAGGGCGGTAAGGTTTGATCCACAGATTACGCAGATGAGAAACACTGCGTCGGCTAACCCCACGCTTCCGGCGCGAAACGTCAATATCAGGTCTTCATGACGCTACGCATCACGATGATCCACCCACATCGCCCCATACTGGCCGCGGTAGCGGCCATCTTCATCTGCGTAATCTGCGTAATTTGCGGATAAAGCCTTGCGATATGCGCCACGCATGGCGCCTTCCGACGCGAAGTCACGCCTACAACGCCACCAAATCCCGCTTATACCGCCGCCAATTCCTGACATAATGTGCCGCTGAATGTTTCAGCATGCCGATCTGCTCCGGTGTCAGTTCGCGCACCACCCGCGCCGGCGAGCCGACCAGTAACACGCCGTCCGGATACTCTTTACCCTCCGGCACCAAAGCCCCGGCCCCAACGATCGAACACGCCCCGATCCGTGCATGCCCCAATATCACCGCGCCGATTCCAATCAGGCTCCCCTCCCCCACCGTGCAACTATGGATCATGGCCTTGTGCCCGATCGTCACGTCATCGCCGATGGTCAGAGGCACGCCGTCGTCGGAATGCAGCACCGCACCATCCTGGACATTGGTCCGCGCACCAATAACAATAGGATCATTGTCTCCACGAATAACCGCGTGAAACCAGACACTTGCGTCTTCGCCCAGGGTCACGTCACCGATAATATCGGCATCCGGCGCGATCCAATAACGCTCGTCCGCCGGCAGCTTCGGTGTCTTCAAACCCAGTCGATATAGCGGCATGGCTTCTCTCCACAAGCGTGTTCCCTTTATGATGTTTTTGCGAAATTGTCACGGCGGCCGGTATTTTTAATATATCGCTAACCATAGTAAACGAATCTGGTAGCGTCGAGACAGGGCGGGAATCACTTCCGCTCCGGACCGGCGGAATCGTTTAAGGTTTCAGCCTTAGAGGTAAAAGTGGTTAGACGGGTCGCGTATTTCACCCTGATTTTCTCCCCACCGCCGAACGCCGGCCCGACGGCCGATGGTGGCGCCCCCTGCGGACGTTCACCCCATTCCTTCCTCCCCATCGTATCCAGGGCGAGCCTTCACGGGCCTCGCCCTTTTTCATGTCTTCAAGGAGCCCATCCATGACCAAGCGATCCGTCAAACGCTTTATGCGCGAAGGTACTCTGGACACAGAGCAATATGCCTCCGACACCAAGGTCCGCCGCCTCAGTGTTCATACCGGTGGCGCCAGTGCATGGAATCCTATGAACGGCCAAGGGGCTCCCTCGAACGAAGACCGCGACCAATCCTACGTCAAGACGATCAAGCCGAAGTCCGAAGGCCAGGCCGCCATGATCAACGCCATCGATGAAAAGAACCTCGTCCTGGCGCTTGGGCCCGCAGGTACCGGTAAAACCTATCTTGCCATCGCCAAGGCCGTCGAAGCCCTCGAAGCCGGCAAGGTCGGCCGCATCGTCCTGTCGCGCCCGGCCGTCGAAGCCGGAGAATCGATCGGCTTCTTGCCCGGCGACATGGAAGACAAGCTGGCGCCTTACTTACGCCCGCTCTACGACGCCCTCACCGACCGCCTCAGCATGAAGCGCGTCAAGGCGCTGATGGCCGAAGGCCTGATCGAAATCGCCCCGGTCGGCTATATGCGCGGCCGCACGCTCAACAACGCCTTTGTCGTCATCGACGAAGCCCAGAACTGCACCTATGTCCAGCTCAAGATGCTGCTGACACGCCTCGGCTGGAACTCGACCATGGTCGTCACCGGCGATCCGCAACAATCCGACCTGCTCACCGGCCTTTCTGGCCTTGGCGATGTCGCCGACAAGTTCGAAGCCGTTGACACCATCGCCGTCGTCCGCCTCAAGGACAAGGACATCGTCCGCCATCCCCTGGTGGCGCAGATGCTCGGCGTTCTCTAACCCGTTCCCCTTCCTCCCCGAAGGCTACTCAGTCTCCCGGTCTCTGGCCGGGAGACTTTTTTACGCACCCGCGCAAAGGAAAAGGCGGCAGGGTCACCCCTGCCGCCTTCACTATTCAACCTGTTGACGAAAAGACGTTCAGGTCAACTCAACGTCTTTTCCAATTAGAAGTCCTTCGAGATGTCGATAAAGAACTGACGGCCGATCAGGCCGGAATAGGTGTACTGGCTGGAGAACGGAATTTCACCGATCCGGCCGGCCGAACCCGAAGCCACACCGGAACCGATGGTCGGTGCGAACTTGTTCAGGATGTTACGCGCGCCAGCAACAACCGTGAAGGTTTTGGCGCGGTAACGGAACGACAGGTCGTGGGTGACGAACGGGGGCACTTCGGCGACATAGCTGTTGCCGGAGGCGGTCAGGCCGGTTTCGCCAAAGAAGCCGATATTGCTGGCGTTACCGACATAGTTGACCGTCCAGGCGACCGTCCAATCCTTGTGCTGGAAGGCCGTTTGAATGTCGCCCGCCCAGTGTTGCTGGCCGATCGTACCCGTATAGTTGATGACATCGGCGCCTTCATACTGCTGCTGCTTGTCGTACTTGTAGTAGGTGAAGGTCGCGTCCGAGGTCAGCTTGCCGTAGTTGAATTCATGCGAATAGTTCGCCGTGAAGTCGATACCGGCCGAAGCTTCGGTCGGAATGTTACGATAGCTGCCGTCGATGGTCAGAATGCCGTTATAGGTCGGCGAGGCCGAATTCATATCGCGGGTGAAGTCGTCGCAGAAGCCCGGCTGGGAACGGAACTGGACGCTGTTATAGCAGGCGGCGATAACGGCGGCACCGTTGGAGGTGATCTGGTCGCTGATCTTGATCTTCCAGAAGTCCATGGCGAACTTGAAGCCGGTGTTCGGCGGCGTCAGGACGAAGCCGAGAGTCGTGGCGTAGGAGGTTTCCGGCTTCAGATCCAGGCCACCGCCCGTGGTGATCAGGGCCGACGGGTTGTTACCCGTGTAATCGCCCGGCACACCATCGGCGGCGCAGTTGGCGCGGATCGTGGCATTGACCTTGAAATCGCCGTCTGGTCCCAATTGGTTATAGCGAATGCAGGGGTCGACCGAGGTTTGGTTCAGATAGCCGGTCTGGTCGTTCAGGTACAATTCGTACAGAGCCGGAGCGCGGAACGAAGTGCCTGCCGTACCGCGAACGCGGAAGATGTCGTCGACAGCCCAATCGAAACCGGCCTTATAGGTATAGGCGGTGCCGACGCTCTTGTAATCGCTGACGCGACCGGACAGGTTGACCGTCAGGTCTTCAACAAACCGGTGGCCCTTGAGGAGCGGAATTTCCAGTTCGCCGTAGATTTCCGACAACCGGTCCGTACCCTTGGTTTCGCCGGAGCTGGTGCGATTGTAGGAGTTGCCGCTCAGCGACAGCGCACCGGGCGTGTCATCGATCTTGTCTTCACGGAAGCTGATACCGAAGGCGCCGCCCAGGGCGCCGGCGGGCAGTTGCATGATGTCGCCGGTGAGCGAAGCTTCAGCCGTCGTCTGGGTATAGTCGGTCTTGCCGTGGTCGACCGTGAAGTAATAGGCTTCTTCGGCCGGGGTCAGCTTGCCCAACAACAGGGCGTCGGGGGAGAACAGGTTGAGCGGGACGCAACCGGCCGGTGCGCCGGCGCCGCATTCGTCGATATTGATGAATTGGTTCTGGTCGAAGCCGGTACCCCAGTTGACGCGGTCGGCATAGACGACGTCGTCGTCATATTTGCCGACGCTCTTCGAATAGGACACGTAGGCGTCGTACTGCCAGGTGCCGATGTCGCCACGAACGCCACCCAGCAAGCGGCCGAGATCGACCTTCTGGCTGGAGTTGGACGGGTGCAGGACAACCGGCTGGGCGTAGATCTGCTGCGGGCCGTAACCGATGGTGTCCGGCAGGATGTTGACGCTGGAATTGTTCGAATAGTAGGGGAACAATTCACCCCAGGCGGTCTGGGACGACTTGCGTTCACCGAACATCGCTTCGGTGTAGAGTTCACCGCCGCCCAGCCAGTCGGGGCGATAATTGCCCTGGGCATACAGGTTGAAATCCTTGGCCGGAGAAATCGCGGTCGTGTTCAGCGCTTCCGGGGGATTGTCGTATTCATAGGCGGCATTCGTGCCGTCATATTGCGTGAAACCGCCCGGCAGGCGGCCGCTTTGGTTCAGGCCCGGCGTGTAGAAGAAGATGTCGCCGGTGATATTGTCGTAGACGCTGCCCTGGAAGATGCCCGACGGGTTGTAGCACTTGGTTTCGCCGGTACGCGGGTCGATGCGGTCGGCGCTGGTGCCGTCTGGCTTGGTGCGCAGAAGACGCGAGCACGACAGCGCCTTGCGATCCGAGTAACGCAGAGCCTGACGCTCATAATACTGACCGCTGACCAGGAAGCTGCCCTTGTCGAAGGTCTTGCCCCACTTGGCGCTCAGCGTATATTCGTCAGCGCCTTTCTCTTCCGACATGCGGTCGGTGGCTTCGATCTGGAAGCCGTCATAATTCTTGTCGGTAATGATGTTGACGACACCGGCAACGGCATCGGAACCGTAGATCGACGATGCGCCGTCGGTCAGGATTTCATAGCGCGATACCACCTGTTGCGGGATGAAGCTGAGGTCGACCGGGCCGACCGTGCCGCTGATGCCGGCCGGCGGCATGCGGCGGCCGTTGATCAGGATCAGGGTGCGGTTGGCACCGAGGCCGCGCAGCGACAGGGTGTTGATACCGTCACCACCGCCAACGATATAGCCGGTGAAGGTGCTGTTGATCTGACCGGCGCCATTGGCGACCGATGCGCCTTGCAGAACTTCGGCGGGATTGACCATGCCCGACAGGCTGGACTTTTCGGCCGTGATCACCTGAACCGGCGAAGCGGAGTTGAAAGTGCTCTTGCGGATGCGCGATCCGGTGATAACGACTTCGGTACCGGTGTCTTCGGCAGGCGCGGCGGCCGGGGGCGTCGTCGTGTCCTGGGCGGCCGGGTCCTGAGTCGCCGGGGCGGCATCTTGCGCCATGACCGGCAGACCGATGACCAGCGAGGTCAGAACGGTACCAGCTAACAGCCATTTGCGGGTGTGGTTCGGTTTCAACATTAAGAAGCTCCAATGTGGCAGAATGACAATTCCCCGGTGTCGATGGAGACACTATCTCGTCACAATCGTGACGCAATAGCGAAGTGGTTGCAAAAGAAAGTTACGTCATACGTGTGATTATGATGTCGCACTTTTGTCGCAAAAAGCCCCGCAAGCGAACTTGCGGGGCTTTATAATTATAGCATTATTTACACTTTATTGATCAATTGATCAGACCGCACTTCGGGCTTTTGAGGTAGTCCTGGATATAACCCAGGGCTTCTTCCTGCCATTCGACATGCCAGGGTATGGTGTGCCACATCCCCTTGATTTCATGATATTCGATATCCTTGCCTGCCGACTTCATGGCGGCATAGAACATGCGTGAGTGGTCGGTATCGGCTTGGCGATCGTGATCGCCGTGGAACAGCATGATCGGAATATTGGCGTTGGCGACATTCTTCAAAGGATCCATGCCGGCCACCGTGTGTCCCTGAATGTCACGCTGGATGTGGCTGCCGCCCCACAGGTTGCCGATGCGTTGCAGGCTCGATACCCCTGCCCCGGCAATGGCGCACTTATACGGGCTGTTCGGGCGGACACTGGCGGCCATGGCGGCGAACCCGCCATAGGAGTAACCGAAGATCGCCATCCGCTTCGGATCGGCGACGCCCCTGGAAACCATATAGGCCGCAGCATCGTCATTATCGTCCGACATCTTCTGGCCCCACTCGTTATCCCCGGCCTTCCATAACTTGTCGCCCCACCCTTCCGAGCCGCGATACTGCGGCTGGATGACGGCAATGCCGCGCGTGGCAAAGAACTGCGGCCAACCGGTCGCATCCCAGCCGCCCTCGTCGCGCGCCCACGGACCGCCGTGCGGCAGGACGATCAACGGCACCGGTCCCTGGTCGGGCGTCCAGCCGCTCGGATAGGTAATATAGGCCGGAATATCCAAACCATCGCGCGCCTTATAGGTGACGAACTCCGGCTTGCCCAAGGTCGCCGGATCGATCCACGGCCGTTCCCCGCCCAGCGAAACGACCTTACTGTCCTTGTAGAGATAATATTGCGGCGGGAAGTTCTCGGCCGACACCTCGACGACGGCTGTATCCTTGGTGTCGCGATTGATGCGCAAGGTGATATCCTTGCCCGGGAAAGCGGCCTTCAACGACGCCTGGGCGGCCGCCCACGTGTCGTCGAGATAGGCGACGCTGGTTTCCGGCCCCGCCACGGCGACGTCGAAGACGGACGTCGTCCTGTGAACGCGGTCGATATCGAAGCCGAGGCCGGCAATATCGTACTTTTCATTGGCGAATAAAGGCTCGGCGGCAAAGGTCTGGGTCTTGATATCGTAATCATAGACCGCGACGTGATCACTGTTCAGATTCGACGCGACCAACAGCTTGCCGGGATCGCTGTCATAACCCAGGACGTCGATCTTCTTGCGGTCCTTGACCAGGTAGCTGAGCGGCGCCTGGTAAACCCACGCCCCGCTGTCGTCCTTGTAATAGACTTTGTACATATATTCGCCGCCTTCCGGCGTGACCTGCGCCTTCAGCCGCGGATCGCCGGTATTGAGGTCGACGCCCTCGGACAGAAAGGTGAATTCGTCGCTGCCCAGGACCAGGGTTTTGGTCTTGCCGGTTTCGGTATCGAGTTCGAAAATCTTCTGCACGAACGATTCGGGGTCGACGCCGGCCATCAGCACCTTGTTCGGATCGTAAAGGTTGTTGTTGAAAATGGTGGTCGAAATGCCGCGCTCCAACTGATCGCGAACATCCTTGTTCAGCGTGCCGGTGATCTTGAACGGCTCTTCGATATGCTTGCCTTCCAGGTCGGCATAATAGAGCTTGTTGGTGAAGGTCGGCTTGCCGTCATAACCGTTGATCGCCTGTTCGGTGACGAAGTAGATCTTCTGTGAGGTGAAGAAGTTGACGCCGACAATGCGTTGCGTCGCCGACGGAATCCAGATCGGCGTCTTGCTGAGGTCGGTGGCGTCCCAGATCGAAATCACCGGCCACTTTTGACCCTTGGCCGCGACAAGGGCGGCAATGTGCTTGCCGTCGGGCGAAATGACGACATTGGTGATGGCGGGATATTGCGCGATGTCGTCGATCGACATCGGCTTGGCCGGCGGCGTGTAGCTACCTGCCTGAACCAGGGTCGCCATGGAACCGGTGAGCGCCGCAGCCAGCGTCGCGAGGGCGACCGTCTTCATGAGAAACTTAAGGTTTTTCATTGGTTTAGGCATAGGCGTGCACTCCGTGATCGTGATTGGTTACAATTGAGCCCTTTAACCGTGCAACCGTCAAGAGCCTGTCGGCCGCCAGACGATAATGTTACCAACTTGTAATCATCAGACGAAACGCTAACCCGGCAAACGACGGCGCAGCACGACTGGCAGGCACAGGCCATACAGGGCCGCCCCCAATAGCCAGACCAGACCGGGAAACCACGACCGCGAGGCGAAATAGATGGCCGCCACCGCAACGGGCGCTATGATCGAAGCCAGGCTGGTCAAACTGGCCATGACACCGCGCAGCCGCCCCTGCCCGTCATCCGCCACACCGTTGGACAACAGGCCTTCCAGAACCGGCGCGCCGATGCCGCCCAGGCAAAACAATGGAATCAGGACAAACGCCATCCAGCCCTGGTCGGCCAGGGCGATACAGACATAGGCCGCGGTGTCGCAGGCCATGCCCAGCAAAAGCGTCCCCCTTTGCCCCAGCTGGCGCGACAGCGGCCCGGTCAGGAACGCCTGGGCCAGGGCGTGGAACAGCCCGAACAGGCCCAGCGACAGGCCGACGGTCAGCCCCTGCCAGTGAAACCTGCCTTCGCCGTACAGCACCCAGACCGTAYCGCCGACCTCGCCGATCATGGCGAAGACGACAAATACAGCCAGTAACGGCGCCAAAACCGGAAAGCTGAACACCCAGCGAAACGCCGACAGCGGGTTGAAGTCGAACGGCTCCGTCGCCGCCATGGGCGCCACCCGCGGCAACAGAACCATGGTCATGACCAGGGCGACGGCACTGACCGTGGCGGCGGCGATGAACGGATAGGACGCCCCCCACCCGGACATGACCCCGCCCAAGGCCGGCCCGACGATGAAGCCGAGGCCGAAACAGGCGCTCAAACGGCCGAAACGCTCCGCCCTTTTGTCCGGCGGCGTGATGTCGGCCAGATAGGCCGAGGCGACCGCCATATTGGCGCCGGTCATGCCGGCTATGGCGCGCCCGGCGAACAACAGCCACAACAGCGGATGCAGGGCCATGACGGCATAGTTGACGCTCGCCCCGGCCAGGGACAGCAGCAGTATCCGCCGCCGGCCGAAGCGGTCGCTCAAACTTCCCAACAACGGCGAGAACAGAAATTGCATCAGGGCGTAAAGACCGAGAAACGCGCCGAACGGCCAGCCGGTCGCCGCCTCCCCGCCCAGGCTGCGCAACAGATCGGGCAGGAACGGCAGGACCAAACCCATGCCGGCGGCATCGATGACGATGATCAGATAGATGACGGCCAGCATCCTGTCGTCCTGAGATTTCGCTGTCGGGTCCATGGCGCCTTGTGACGGCAATCGCTATCGTGTGCAAGAGAGGGTTCGACGCCGGCCGTGTTGCGGCAACGTTGCCGTCATGGCCAAAGATTTGAGCCTACATACCTACATTTTTCAGATTGGACGTTTTTATTCAATTCTATCAAATGTCTATATTTTTTAATAACTTAACCAAAAAATACCGCTGGCGGACGCGCCCATATCATGCTTACCTCCCTCACTCGACCACACAACAATGGGAGAAACATAATGGGTTTTCACGATAACCAACTGCAAAATGAGGCGACCGAAGCCCGCATCCGTAACGCCGATTTCGAAGGCATCCGCTTCAGCGGCCACCTCGACGACGGCAAGCTCGTCGTCGAGGGCGTGCTCGCCGATCAGGCGACGCTCGACGGCATTCCGGTCGGCATCTATGTCATCGAAAAGGACGGCACCCTGGTGTCGTGCAACCAAACCGCCATCGGCGCCTGGGGCCGTTCACCCGAACTGGGCGCCTCCGAGAAATATTGCGGCGCCCATATCCTGCGCTATCCCTCCGGCGAAATCATGCCGCACGCCTCGGCGCCGCCCTCGGTCGTGATCAACAACGGCGGCACGGTGCGCGACGCCGACGTCATCTGCGAACAGCCCAACGGCAATCGCCTTCTGGCCCTTGTAAATGTCTTCCCGATCCGTAACGCGGACGACGACGTCGTCGGCGCCGTCAACGTCTTCCGCCACAATACCGCCAAGACCGTCGCCGGCCTGAACGCTTAAACACCGCTCCACCTCCCCGAACAAAACGCCCCACGGTTATCAAACCGCGGGGCGTCCGTCTTTAAGGCGCCACCGCCATCTCAAATGGCACGGCCGGCAAATCGTCAACGCTGTACAGATTGACATAGGGCGCGTTCGACCACGCATAGCGCACACTGACGACCTCCGGGCGATTGGCGCCGGGCAGCACGATCTGCTCGCCCTTCACCACGGCTTCGGCGAAATCGCAGACATCCACGGCCGTACACACCTCGAACCCGATCGCCTGATGCGAGCTATAGGTCAGCAGTCCGCCCTGGGTATCCTTGAAACTGACGACCAAATCCGCCCCCGACCGAGTCACTCCGGTCGCTTCAGGGCCGCCAGGACTGACATTCTCACCATAGGCAACGCTCCGCGCGGCACGCGCGAACCTCTGCCCTACAATGTTCTTCTGCGTCGGATGGATGTCCGTGCGGTCGCCGACATCGATCGTGACGATCAGTCCGGCATGTGGATCACGGTCCACCGTCAAGCGCTGGGCCTCGCGCAATTCCGCCCAATCCGACTTGCCGGCCGTCGTCGACACCGCCCCGTAAGACGACAACTGCGCCACAAAAAACGGCAGTTCCGGCTTGCCGAAGCGTTGGCGCCAATCCTTCATCAACAACGGCAACAGGGCCTGATATTCCTTAGCCTTGTCGGCATTGGCCTCGCCCTGATACCACGCCGCCAGCTTGATCGTATAGCCGCTGACGGGCGCGATCATGCCGTTATACAGGGTCGACAGGCTGGTCGGAATGGCCCACGGCGTCGCCGGCTGCGGGTCCCAGCCCTTGGCCGGCGTGCCGATCTGATAGCTCCACGGACCTGTGATCGGCACGACCTGGCCGTCCGACATCTTGATGAAACGATTCTGCGGCGAGCCGGTCAACCCGCCGCCACTGCCGCCGCTCAGCACGCGCTCGACTATGACATTCTTGCCCTCTTTGAACACGCCGGCCGGCACCGTATAATCGCGCCACAACCACGACATACCACCGCTGCCGACCCACACGCCGTTGATCCAGGTCGCATCATAGGTATCGATGGGCCCCAGCTGAATCTCGTTGGCCGTCTTCGCCTGATCGGCCGTCAGCACCACCGAGGTGCGGAACCACGCCACGCCGTCGAAATCCTTGAAGGCGTCGATGCCCGCATCCTTCCACGACCCGGATGGGTTCATTGTCGGCCAGGCCGAATCGTCGAAGCCCGGCGCGATCCACGCCCGCTGGGCCTTGGCCTTGGGGTCGTGCGCGTCCCACCATGTCTCCTGGACCTTCGACTGTTGCGCCAGGGCCTTGTCCGGCGACTTGGCGTACATGGCGATGGCGTCGACCCCGGCCGTATAGGCCGGCACGGTGCGCAGCGAGTCTTCGCTGATCCAGCCCTGGACCGTCGTCCCGCCCCAATAGGAGCCGATAAAGCCGACGGGCACGTTCTGATCCTTCTGCAACACCTTGGCCATGTAGTAACAGACGGCCGAGGCCTCGCCGACCGTATCCGGTCCCACCACCTGCCACTTGGCCGGCAGCTTGATATCCTCCTGCACGGCCGCTTCGCTGTCGTTCTGGACATTGAAGAAACGCATATTCGCATTGGCCGAAGAGCCGATGTCGCCCCAGGCGCCGGTCGCCAGCTTGGCCGGAAACTGCATGTTCGACTGGCCGCCGCACAGATAGACGTCGCCGACCAGGATATCGTTGAGCACCGATGACGCACTACCGGCGTCCGTCACGCTGAGACTGTACGGCCCGCCGGCCTTCAACGCCGGCACCGTAGCACTCCAGCGGCCGCCGGCATCCGCCGTCACCGCCACCGACTGACCCGCCACCGCCACGGTCAGCTTGTCCTGAGGCGTCGCCGTCCCCCAGACATGGACAGGCTCGTCGCGTTGCAGGACCGCATGATCTGTAAAGGCCTTGGCGAACTGCGGCGCCCTATCGGCCAGGGCCGGCGCGGCCATAAAGGCCATGGCTAGGGCGGTGCAGCCCAGATAGAATTTTTGCTGTTGTGACGTCATGGGGACTATTTCCTCTTTTGTGCGCGCTGCGCCCGTGACGGCGGCAGGTATCGTTGGCGGCGATATCGACAAAGAATGGCCCCGGCTTCAAGTCTTAATTTCGCCAGTCGCACGGCCGCGGCTTTATAAGCCTTACGCGTCTCGGGATCCCGCGCTCAGATCGGTCCAGTCCAGCTCTTCCTCGACGACATGATAGGCATCGTCGCCGATCTTTTCCTCGCGACGCAGGCGGTCGAGCTCCTGCCGCGCCGCCGCGATTGATCGCCGGCGCAGGGCATACAGTTCGCCGGCAAAGGGGTCGCCGCCAGCCTTGGTGGCCGTCAGCGACTCCCGGTAATCGGAACGCAGGCGTTCGGCGGCGTCCCCCCTCGCGCCGTCCAGCGAGGCGATGGCGGCCTTCAACACCCCGGCCCGCGCCCGCGTCACCTCGTCGGCGATCAGGGTGTCCTCCCTGAAACCCAGCCATTTGACCAGTGGCCCCAGGGTCAGCCCCTGCACCAGCAAGGTCCCCACCACGACGACAAACGCGGTCAATTGCATGAAATCGCGATAGGGAAACCCTGCCGGCAGCGCCATGGCGGCGGCCAGGGTAACGATGCCGCGCATGCCGGACCAGCCGACCACCGTCGCCTCCTGGCTGCTCAGCCGGCCGTGGTGCTGGCCCGGCAAGCGCTGCATGGCCCACATCAGCCCGACCCAGCCCAGCCGAACCACGATGACCGCGACCAATATGGCAAAGGCCGCAACGCCGTACCGCACCAGTTCGGCGGCATCGAGCGCCTCCACGATCGGCCGCAACTGCAAGCCGACCATGGTGAAGGCCAATACATTGAGCACGAAGGTCGCGGTTTCCCACACGGCGAAGGTCCCCACCCGCATATTCGCCGGGACGACAAACGCGCCGCGCCGCGCCGCCGTCAAACCGAAGGTGACGATCGTTACCACCGCCGACAGCCCCAGCCCCTCGGCCAGCAACCACACGATAAAGGTCATGATGAACTGCAACACCGCCGCCGGCGCCATCGTCTTCACCGGTTTGAGCAGCCAGCCGGCGGGATAGGCGATCAGCCAGCCCAGCGCCACGCTGCCCATGATGATGAACGGAAAGGCCGGGAGGTCATGCAGCAGGCTGAAACCGCCCACCGCCGCCGTCGCGACGGCCGTGCGATAAATGAGCAGCGACGAAGCGTCATTGAGCAGGCTCTCGCCCTCCAGTATGGTGCGGATACGGTGCGGCGGATTGACCTCGCGCAGCACCGCCAGCGCCGCGATGGCGTCCGGCGGCGCCAGCAAGGCCCCCAGCGCGATCGCCGCCGCCCACGGTATGCCGGGAATCAGCCCGCGCGTCAGAGCGGCGACGACGACGGCGGTCAACACAACGGCCACCAGCACCAGCGATACGATCGGCCGCCAATCGCGCTTCATATCGCGCTGCGAACTGTCATAGGCGGCATCCAGCAGGACCGGCGCCACGAACAGCGCCAGTATCAGGTCCGGCGGTATAGCGATGGTTGGCAAACCCGGCACCAGCGCCAGCCCGGCTCCACCTACGGCCAATAAGGTCGGATACGGCACCCGTAACCGCTGGGCCAACAGCGACAACAATGTCGCCCCCAGTAGCAAGGCCAGCAGAAGTTCGAAAATCATCATGGCCGGTCTCCGGTAAACCCATAGCGGATTCGCACAAATCGGCCCTCAGGTAAACCACCGGGCCTTGCTTCCGCGCCCCTCCCCGTCATACTGTCGGCCATCCTTTCAACCCAGGTCACCCCATGAAACTGACATCCCGCCGCGACGCTTTCAAAACCGTGCTCCTCGGCGCGGCATCGACCCAGCTTCTTGCCGACCCGGCGGCCGCCAAGACCGCCAAACCCAGAGCCGTCCCCAAACATGCAGGCGGCATCGAGGGCCAGCGCAAGGCCGACCTCGGCAACGGCACCTATCTCAACCCCATCATTGCCGGCGATCACCCGGACCCGACGGTGCTGAAGGACGGCGACGACTATTACATGACGTTCTCGTCAATGATGTCCTATCCCGGCATCATCATCTGGCATTCACGCGACCTGGTGAACTGGGCGCCCATCGGCCCCGCCCTCACCCAACCGATCGGCTCAGTCTGGGCCATGGACCTCGTCAAGCACAACGGTCGCTACTTCATCTATATTCCCGCCACGCCCGGCGGCAAACAATCGATCCTGGTCATCCACGCCGACAGCATTCACGGCCCATGGAGCGACCCGATCGACCTGAAGGTCGACGGCTGTATCGACCCCGGCCACGCTGTCGGCGAAGACGGCAAACGCTACCTCTTCTTCAACGGCGTCCGCCGCATCGCCCTGACCGACGACGGCCTGGCAACCGACGGCCCGCTCGAGCAGGTCTATACGCCCTGGCATTATCCGGACGACTGGGTGGTCGAAATGTTCGCTCCCGAAGGCCCGAAACTGTTCCGCCGCGGCGACTGGTTCTACCTCGTTTCGGCCGTCGGCGGCACGTCCGGCCCGCCGACCAGCCACATGGTGACCGCCGCCCGCTCCAAATCGATCCACGGCCCGTGGGAAAACTGCCCGTACAACCCCATCGTCCACACCAAGAGCGCCGACGAACCCTGGTGGTCGCGCGGCCACGCCACGCCCTTCGAAGGCCCCGGCGGCGACTGGTGGATGATCTATCACGGCTACGAAAACGGCTTTTATACCCTTGGCCGCCAGGCCCTGCTGGAACCAATCGCCTGGACCAGCGACGGCTGGTTCCACGCCAAGGGCGGCACCTTGTCCGAACCCATCGCCAAACCGGCAAAAGGCCAACCCAGCCCCTCGGGCTTTGCCCTGTCCGACGACTTCTCGGCCAATAAATTCGGCACCCAGTGGACCTTCTTCAACCCGGGCCCGGATGAAGCCAAACGCGCCACCTATGGCGACAAATCCCTGACCGTAACGGGCAAGGGCACGACCCCGGCCGACTCGTCGCCCCTCACCTTCCTGGTCGGCGACCGCAGCTACGAGGCCGACATCACCATCGACCTGGCTGCTGATAGCCAGGCCGGCATCACCCTGTTCTACAGCGAACGCATGTACTGCGGCGTTGGTTTCACCCCAACCCAGATGTACACCTATAATTACGGCCAGGAACACGGCTGGATGCGCCAGGACCTGGCGTTCAAGACGGTGCGGCTGCGCGTCACCAATCACGGCAACATCGTCACCTTTTACTATTCCGGTGACAGCGGCCCGTGGATCAAACACCCGTGGCAGCTCGAGGTTTCGGGCTACCACCACAATGTCTTCGGCAGTTTCCTCAGCCTGAAATACGGCGTCTTCGTCACCGGCACGGGCTCCGCCACCTTCCGCGATTTCGTCTATCGCGGCGAAGGCCAGATCACGGCCTAACCCCTCGGCTGCTTGTCGAACACCTTCAGACCGGGATCCAGCACATCCCACGGGTAACCGCGCGCGCCATAGGTGACGACCTGTGGCGCAAACCGGCCCGGGTCATCGAGACTGCCCACCCGCACGGCGACAAAATCGGGCATGCCGGCAAAGGTCAGATAGACCGCCACCCCGCACGTCCCGCAAAAATGCCGGCTTTTCGTCGAGCCGCTGTCCGTCGGCATGTCCCAGGTCTTCTCGTCACCTGTCACCTTCACATTTTCCCGCCGGAAAGTGACGTAGGACGCATGCCCTGAACCGCTTTCGCGCTGACAATCGCGGCACTGGCAATGGTTGGAAAACAGCGGTTCCCCGGCGATCTCGTAACGGATCGCGCCACATGCGCACCCGCCTGTATAGGCCTCACTCATCCCACATCTCCTTAACATTAAGCCATTGATTTCCACGCATCCCTGCGCCCTTGAGGCGTAGTGGTGGGGTGCCCTACTTCCCCTGCCTTTCCAAGCGCCACGCAAAGCGCCGTGCAGGATTGGACAAACCCCACCTATTCACCGTCATACCTGGCTCAGCTCCGCCTTCATCACCAGCCCTCCGACGATCGAGCCGGTCTCCAGCAACGATTTCAGGTTCGACAGGATTTTCGGCCATCCGCCCGACACGGCACCGATAAGCTTCGAATCCGGCACGCCGATCGAATGCGTAATGGTCAGCTTGGCGGCCGTCTCCCCGGACGGCTCGATCTCGGCCACCATACGGCCATAGCCCTCGGCATGGGCTTCCGGCATCCACTCGCTGCGCCAGCTCAGGACCAGCCGCTTCGGCGCCTCGACCTCCAGCACTTCGCCGGAATCCGCCATCCCGCCGCCGCCCGGCTTTTCCAGGGTCCACGGCGAACCGACCTGCCAATCGGTCTCGAACGTACTGCCGAAGAAATACTGCCGCATGAACTCCGGCGTAACCAGGGCTTGCCACACCTTTTCGGGGGCGGCATTGATATAGGTGACATAAACAAAGCGACTATCCGTCATGACCATCTTCCTTTTGTGATGTGGTGATACCCATGGGCCCGCCTTCGAGCCCGTCCTTCAAATCCGACAGCACGCGCAACCGCGGCCGTTCGAACTTGCCGATCCAGCGCTCAGCGATCTCATTGATCGGCACCGGATTGAGAAAGTGCAGCTTTTCGCGCCCCTTCCACTGGACAGCGACCAGATTGGCCTCTTCCAGAATCTTCAAATGCTTGGCCACAGCCGGCCGTGTCATCTCCAAACCCTTGCACAGTTCCATCAGGCTGAGCCCGCTTTCCGCGAACAACCGGTCCAGCAGCGCCCGCCGGCTGTCATCCGCCAGCGCCCGAAACACCGCCGCCTGATCCGCCACCCGATGTGGAACTTTTTGGTTTCCTGTCATGACGACCTTATAGGAAACCTTTTGGTTTCATGTCAAGGGACAAATTGCCAGAGCTATCGTTAACTCATCTCGCCGCACGCGCCGAGCCCGACGCCGACTACAGCTTCTGATCCAGACGGGCTTCCAACACCGCGCGATAATGACGGCTGACCTTCACGCGCTGGCCGCTTTTGAGCACCGCATCGAACTCGCCGTGGGTCAGTTGCTCCAACTGCACGATCTTGTCGATATTGACGATCGCCGACCGGTGCACCCGCGCAAAGTGCCGGGGATCGAGCTTTTCGGCCAGCATGCTCAGCGGCATACGATGCAGGATTTCCCTACCGGCGCCGTGCAGGGTGACATAGACGCCCGCGCCCGCGATCCAGTCGATATCTTCCGTCCGGACGAAGCGCGTTATGCCCGCCGCCTTGACGACCAGCCGGTCCCAGAACACCACCGGCGCCGGCGCCGCCTTCGCCAGCCGCTCCATCATCCGCCCCAGAGCCACCATGAAACGCTCGTCGCTGAACGGCTTGAGGAGATAATCCATCGCATTGGCTTCGAACGCAGCCACGGCGTGCTGATCATAGGCCGTGACGAACACTGTCGGCGGCAGCCGCTCCGTGCCGACAGCCGACACCACGTCCAGCCCTGACAATCCCGGCATCCGGATATCGAGAAACACCATGTCCGGACGTTGATGCGCGATGATATCCGCCGCCATGTCGCCGTTGTCGGCCTCGATGATCGACCCGATCGCCGGGGATCCGCTCAACAGGTCGATCAACCGCCGCCGTGCCGGCGCTTCATCGTCGGCCACCAGGACCGAAAACACCTCAGGCGGCATCTGCGCCTCCTTTTCCCTGCGCAACAGGCAGGCGCGTCTCGGCGATGACGCCCCCCTCCGGGCGCGGACGGACGCTGAACGCCCCCGCCGGATAGAGCGCCAACAGGCGTTCGCGCGTCGCCGACAACCCGATCCCGCCATCGCGTTCGAGGCTCCATCCGGCCGGCAAGCCGACGCCGTCATCCTCCACGCGGACGACCAGGTTACCGCCTTCAACCGTCAACGCCACCCATATCCGCCCGCCCTTGACCCGCCCGCCGATCCCGTGGCGCACCGCGTTCTCGACCAAGGGCTGGAGCAACAAGGACGGCATGTGCAAGGCCCGCGCTTCCGGCGCCACGACGGTGTCGAAGCTTATCCGCTCGCCGAAACGCATCTTCTGCAAGGCGACATAGGCGTCGAGAAACGCCAGTTCCTCGCCCACGGGCACCATCTGTGCGTTCTGCGCCTTCAATGACAAACGCAGCAGGTCGGCCAGGTGCTCGATCATCCTGCGCGCCGTTTTCGGATCGCGCTCGACATCGGCGCTGATCCCGTTCAGCGCGTTGAACAGGAAATGCGGGTCCAGCTGCGCCCGCAAGGCCTGCAACCGGGCCTCGGCGAAGCGCCGCTCCAACCGCTCGATGCGCAGTTCGTTGCGCAAATGATGGCGATAATATTTGATCGCCTGCCACACCCCGGTGATCAGGGCGTAGACCATCAGCGACCACAGGAACCAATCCAGCAACGCCACCGGCTGTTGCCAAGGATTCCAGTCGTTGAACCCCAGGGCATATTCCAGCGTGGCGGCGACCGCGACATAAACCGCCGACAACAAGATACCGAAGACCAGGTGCGCGCCGATCCACAGCCGCCATCGCGCCCGCGGATCGGGCAACCTGGCGTCATAGGCACGGATCACCGGCGCCAGGAGCCCCCAAAGCTGCCAGTTCACCATGACGGCGAACAGAGCGTTGAACCCGCCGCCGCGCAACACGTAAGGCAGGGCGAATATACAGCCGATCGCCGTCCAGACGGCAGCGAACCCGATGACTTTCAAAATCCCCGCATATTTCGCCGTCATGGCGATCCCCCTGGCCGACCGTGCCGCATCCATACCTCCGTCGCCTTGCCGCGTGAAGGCCATATCCTCCGACAGGCCCGCCTGCCATCCGGTTCGCAACATCATAGTCCGTCCTGCCACAAAAGCTTGGCCTTTTGCCCGCCGCATACGCTTGTCTGCGCAAAACCGCGATAAAGCTGGAGGAAACCAATGATCCGTCGCCTGGCCGCCATGACGTCCGCCCTCGCCCTGTTGACCGCCGCGCCCGTCCTGGCCGCGCCGATCGCCACCCTCGACCGCGATGGCGCCTGGGTCACCGTCGAAGCCTATGGCCCCAATGTCGTTCACGTCACCATCGCCGCCGACAAGTCCGAGGCGCTCAAGACCGCCGGTTACGGCATCCTGACCGGCAATGCCGACAATGCCGCCTTCAAACAAACCGGCGACAGCAGCGGCGACACCTTCGCCAGCCCCGCGCTCAGCCTGCATATCGATGCCGCCCCGCCGCCCCACGCGCCGTCGCAGAGCGAAAAGTATTTTGTGCCGCCGCTGGCGCCGGTAGGGCTCCAGGTCAAAAACGCCCGCGGCGAGACGGTCCTCACCATGAATGGCTGGGAAATGGCGCCGCACGAGGTCAATGGCGAGCAGACCTATCAGGTCGGCGCCACCTTCGCCGCGCCGGCGGATGAGCATTATTACGGCATGGGTCAGAACCAGCAGAGCCTCGGCCCCCTCGACCTGCGCGGCCGCGTCATCGACTGTCAACATTGGTATGACGCCCCCGGCGGTGAAACCGTCTGCGTGCCGTTCATGGTCTCGTCCAAGGGCTACGGCATCGTCTGGGACAACGCTTCCGATACCCGCTTCATCGCCGCCATCAATGGCAAGACCAGCTTCCAATCCAAGGTCGGCGAAAGGCTGAGCTTCTTCGTCATCACCGGCGACACGCCCGAAGCCATCTATGGCGCCTATGCCCGCGTCACCGGCAAAACGCCCATCCCGCCCAGGGCGGCGTTCGGCCTGATCCAGTCCAAGGTGCGTTACAACAGCCAGGACGAGGTCCTGCGCGTCGCCAACACCTATCGTCAAAAGCAGTACCCGCTGGATGTCATGGTCGTCGACTGGTTCTACTGGACGCGTATGGGTCAGATGGATATCGACCCGGCGCAGTTCCCCGATCCCGACGCCATGAACAAGCAGCTCCACGACACCGGGATGCAGTCGATCGTATCGGTATGGCCGCGTTATGAGACCTCGGGCCGTTATTATAACGAACTCGATTCCAAGGGTTATTTCCTCAAGGACAAGAACGGCAAGACCGTCGACGGCCTGCCCTTCCGTTCCGACCGCGCCGGCGCCCTGATCGACTCGACGAATCCCGACGCTCGCAAATGGTACTGGGAGCATGCCCGCGATAACATTATGTCGCGCGGTTTCGACTATCCGTGGCTGGACGAGACCGAGCCCGACCTGGTGCCGGACGGTTTCTTCTATGCGATCGGCTCGGGCGACCGCTACCACAATGTCTACCCCCTGCTGCACGTCGAAGGTTTCGCCGACAATATGCGCGCCTGGAAACCGGAAAAGCGCGTGCTGATCCTGTCGCGCGCCGCCTATTTGGGATCACAGCGCACCGGTGCTTTGTTCTGGTCGTCGGATATCAACCCCAGTTGGGAAGCCCTGACGCGGCAGATCCCGACGGGGCTCAACATGACGGCGTCCGGCATCGCCTATTGGGGCAACGATATCGGCGGCTGGCAGTATTTGCCGCAGTCGACCAACGCCACCAAACCGCCCCTGCTCGACCCGTCCGATGCCCGCGATGTCGTCGGCCAGAACAACGACTACCCTGAGCTGCTGACGCGCTGGTTCGAATACGGCACCTTCCTGCCGACCCTGCGTCTGCACGGCCAGCGCCAACACACGGAAATCTGGGCCTATGGCAAACAGGCCGAAGCCGTGCTGGCGAAATACGATCGCCTGCGCTATCAGTTGATCCCCTATATCTACAGCCAGGCCAAGGCGACCTATGACACCGGCGCACCGTTCATGCGCCCCCTGTGGATGGACTTCCCGAACGATCCCAATGTCGCCGACCTCGGCACGCAATATATGTTCGGCCCGGCCTTCCTGGTCGCGCCCGTGACCGAACAGGGCCAGACTGAAAAATCGGTCTACCTGCCGGCCGGCGCCGACTGGTACAATTACTGGACCAATGAAAAGACCGCCGGCGGCCAATGGATCAAGGTGGCCGCCCCGATCGATCAGATCCCGGTCTTCGTCCGTGCAGGCTCGATCGTGCCCCTGGGCGCCGACATTCAATCGACGGCGACAAAGCAGGCCATCGCCTCCATCCGCGTCTATGCCGGCCAGGACGGCGACTTCACCCTCTATGACGACGACGGCACATCCTACGACTACGAAAAAGGCAAGGGCACGGTGACGAAGCTGCACTGGAACGACGCTTCAGGCACCCTAAGCGTTCCCGCCGGCGACAAAACCTTCGCCAAAACCGCGCCGGGTCTGGTCAAGCTGATCTCCGCCCAGTGAAAACCGCCCTCGGTCTCATACCAACGGCGTATGGCTTTGACTCATGATTCGCGCGCTTATTCGTTGTGCTGATCGGACCTCATACTTCTGCACCGCTTTGCGCTTCACTTCTCCTGCCCCGTTTTGGTCGCCGCCAATCTCAACTGGTTTGTCTGGCCAGGGGGGCGGGCTTCGGTCACGCACCCAGCGTGTAGTCGCGTCCGTCATACCCGGGGTCATTCAAACGAGTGGCCGTCATGACAATTCTATTTATGCGATTGGTAAGCCATCACCGAACCTACAACCTGGCTCATTTGCCATGGCGGGCGCTAAACCGCAGTCCCGGCACCGTTAAGGCCGCTTCGGTCCCCAATTCATCGGACGCACCGCCTAAGCGGAATGAATAGCGCCCAGGCGCAATCACCCACTCATGCGTCGCCTCGTCGTATACAGCCAAGAGACGCGGATCGATCTTGACCGTCGCCCTGCCGCTTGCGCCCGCGGCAAGGGTCAACTTGTCGAAGGCCGCCAGCCGCTTGGGCGCCTCCCATCCCGCGCTGTCCGGGCCTGAAACATAGACCTGGCCGACCGCCTTACCTTCTCGCTTGCCAGTATTGGTTATGGTGAAGCTAACCGACAGATCGCCCGGCCCGCCTTGGACGGTCAAGTCTGAGTATAGGAAGGTCGTGTAGCTCAAACCATGGCCGAAGGCGTAGAGCGGTTTGAAGCTCTTGGCGTCGTACCACTTATAGCCAATTGCCGCGCCTTCGCTACAGCGGGCGGTAAAGGGCGTGCCCTCGGGCAACCCTTCCCCATCCAGTTTAGCCCGTACCAATTGCTCGTCAGACGCCGGAAAGGTAATCGGCAAATGGCCGGACGGATTGACCTCGCCCGTCAGAACCCGAGCTATCGCCTCCCCACCGCGCGCGCCGGGGTAAAAGGCGGCAAGAATGCTTTTTACATCTTTTGCCCACGGCATCAGCACGGGGCCACCACTCTCGACGACGACAATGACGTTCGGATTGGCCTTGGCCACGGCGGCGACCAGGTCGTCCTGATGGCCCGTCAATGACAGAGACACATCGAAGGCTTCGCCAGCCCACTGATGGACAAATACAATGGCCACGTCGGCGGCCGCGGCCGCCCTGACCGCCGCGGCAATATCATCGCCAGAATTGTACGTGAAGCGTGTCCGCGGTCGCAGCCCCTGCAGCGCCTTCATGGGGGAGGACGGCTGCCAAATCACCGGCCCCGGCCAAGATGTCGGTTCCAGTCCCGGTACGGCATTTCCCCCGACCGGCGTGACGCCGGACGACCCGCCACCCGCCAACACAGCTTTATCGGCATAAGATCCGATGACCGCCACCGATTTTGGCGTCTTCAGCGGCAGCAGATCGCGATCGTTTTTCAGCAGAACAAGAGACTGTTCGGCGGCGGCCTGGGCAACCTGGTGATCCGCCGCGAAGTCGATCGATGCGGCCTTTGCGGGCGCTTCGTCAATGGGATTATCCATCACCCCCTTATCGAACAAAGCCCACAGGATGCGACGGACCATATCGTCAAGCCTGGCTTGAGCGACCGAACCATCGTCAAGCGCATCCTTCAGCATGACACCGAAGAAGGGTTTCTTGTCGAAAGGGAAGCCTGACTGCTGGTCCAAGCCGGAATTGGCAGCGTGGACGGTAGAGTGGACGGCACCCCAGTCAGACATGACATAACCCTTGAAGCCCCAGTCGCTCTTCAGAGTTTGATTCAAAAGCTGGTCGTTCTCACATGCATAGATGTCGTTGATCTTATTGTAGGAGCACATGACCGAGCCCGGACTGGACTGCTCGATGGCCATCTCGAAGGCCAGATTATCGCTCATACGAAGCGCCGGTTCGGAGACCTGCGCGCTCACGATGGTGCGGCCGGTCTCCTGCGAATTAATCGAAAAATGCTTGACTGTCGAAACGATGTTGTTCGCCTGGATGCCCCTGATCAAACCGGCCGCCATGGTTCCGGCCAGAAGTGGGTCCTCGCCGGTATATTCGAAGTTACGACCATTCCGGGGTTCACGCAGCAGATTGACCCCACCCGCCAACATCACATTGAAACCGGACAGGCGTGCTTCCGAGCCGATCATCCTGCCCCCGGCTTCGGTCACCTTCGGGTCCCAGGAAGCCGCCGTGGCCAATGACGATGGTAGCGATGTTCGCTCAAGATTGGGATTGCGCACGCCCATGGAGGCGTCCGTCTGGAACTGGGCTGGTATGCCTAGCCTTTTTACGCCCGGGACATAGCCGGCCGAACCGGGTATAACCTTGGCCACGATTTCCTTGGAATTAATGCCGGGAATGACCGTCGGATCGATTTGAGTCAACTGGTCGCCCGAGGCATAGCCGAAGACCATCAGCAACTTTTCGTCCTCTGTCATCGCGTTCAGCAGCAACCCGGCGCGCTGGTCCGAAGACAGGGCGGTATCCATCCAAGGCGATCTAGCCGGAGTCGCGCCCACGGCCGGAACCGTGACAAGAAAGGCGATCGCCGCAACCGCCAGCCCGCTGCGCAAAGCGCTTTTGAGGCCGGATAGGGGTTTGGTCATGGTCGTCGCTCCTTTTTTGTCGTTGGCCTCACCAACGACATTGCGTTAGCCTCAATCCGGCTTTCTAAGATTCAGGACTGTAATTCGGTATAGAGCCGATACGGCTCGTCTTCGATGTGCATAAACGGCTTCAGCACGAGGTCCCCGCTCCGCCATTCGTCCGCGCCGTGACGCTTCGCTGCCATCAGGTTCTCGCGACTGAGGCTGGTATTTCCTCCGATCGGCATCAGGACCAGCGGCCCTGTCATCAGCGCCACGACATCCGGATGCGCGGCGTTCAGCGCCTCAAGACGCAGGTCCATGTCGAACGAGACCTCGACCACATCGCCATCGCGCCACGTCCGGCGCAGCTTAAGGAATGTGCCCGGCGTCACGGCGCCCGTATGGGCACGTCCATTGATCGTGATGCGGGTTGCTTTACCGGCCCATGCCGGAATGCGCAGTTGCAAGCCGAAGGCCGTAGGCTTTTTGACATTCAAAGCTAGGCGACTGGTGTTCTCCAACGGATAAGCGGTCGTCTGCGCAAGCGTCACGGCCTGCCCGGAAAACTCCGCGGACACCGTCGAGGGAATGTACAGGTTGACGTACAGATCGCGGCTGTCCAGCATATAGGCCGAGGTACCGTAGTCGGCCGTCAACTGAATAAAGGTGCCCGAACAGCACGGCCATTTTTCGTCACGGAAAAATTTGTGCGCCGCCATGTTGTAGTCGGAATAATAAAAGGTGCTGCCATCCGGCAGGGTCGGCTTCGCACCGAGGATGGTGTTGTAGAGCACTCTTTCCATGCTGTCGCCATAGCGGCTATCCCTGGTCAGGCAGAGCAGATGGCGCGCGACTTTGAAGTGGCCATAGGCGCCACACGGCGTCTCGAACGACCGGTGCGTCTCCGTCAGCATCTTGTAGAGTGTTTCGGTGTCGTCCGCCGCCACCAGTTCTTCATTCGGCCCCCAGCCTCCGGTCGCGTAGGATTGCGCCAATACGAAATCGAAGCCGTTTTTGGCGGCCGCCAGATATTTGGCGTCACCCGTCACATAATAGGCCTCGATGGCGGAATTGAGCGCGTTGACATGGCTGTAGGCATGCTTGCCCTTGAAGGGACTTATTCCCTTGGCGAGTGGATCGAACAGCGCCTCGTCCTGCATGTAGCGCAGGGCCAATGCCTTGTAGCGTTCCCCCATGCCGAGTTGCCAGGCCAGGAACAGGTTTTCCGGCAAGGTATAGGGCTCATCCCATATGTCGGCCTCACTGGTATAGGGCCTTGCACGGCGCTCTTCGCGGGTCAGGGCCTTTTCCGGCAGAAACGGCAGCACGGCGTCCGTCAACTGGTCGAGCACGTCCACGGCCTCGTTGAGGCCGGCATACCGGTAGGCGTCGATCAGCCCGATCGCCAGCTTGTCGTAGGTATAGGCCGGCAGGTAATAGCCCTTGAAGAAATCCGGTCCGACGGTGGGCGCATAGGCGCTGACCAGTCCCCTTACCTTTTGGGCCAAAGCCGGATCGCCGGTGACAGCATAGCCGCGCGCCAGTCCGGAGATATATTGCCCGAAGCTGTGGCCGGGAATATAGCCGTGCCAGTTGGCGGTGCTCCAGTCGTTCGGATCGACATGGAAATCGCGCGAGTCGTCGTACCAGCCGCCCATATCCTCGCCCGGCGCCGGCAGCCCGGCCCGCAGACGAAAAGGTTTCAGCAGCTTGTCATCGTCAAGGTTCAGGAAGAGGTCGCGCTGATACTCGAACTGGTCCAGCAACGGCCCCGCGCCCAACTGCACCTGAGACCGTTCGAACAGACGCAAGTCGGGCTTGGCGACCGGCATGTTCAGCCCGGCGCCATGCGCGGACCCGCAAACACAGAGCGCCGCCCCGCTACCCGCCAAAAACGTTCGTCGTGAAAAAGAAGCCATGTCCGCCCAGATTTCTTATTTGCTTTTTATTTAATCAGGAAAGCAGGTTTGTCAGACAATTTCAAGGCCTTTAAACCCGCGATGCCCATCATTGCCTGCGCAATTGGCGGCCCTATTGTGGCGAAGGGGAATTATCACCCAAGCTCGCTTGTGATTTAAATATTTTTGTTTTACTTATTCCTTAAGGGTCGCCTCGAGAGCTGACGTACAGGGAAACGCAAAATGATATCCAAAATTCGTCCAAGCCGCCGCATGGTGGTTTCCGCCGGAATTGTCGTACCTTTGACGGCAACGGCCGCCGAAGCGAAAACGACGCGGAAAAAGCATAAACTCATCACGTTCGGCGACCTGAAGGCGGTTAATGGCGGGGCGAGCTTCACCGCCGGCGACCTGACGGTCGACATTCTGTTTGCCGCCTCGGGCACGGTCAGTATCGTCAAATATGCCACGGGCAGTTCTCCGGACAGAGCGGGCTTTTTTCTGTCCCCGGAATCGCTGGCCGAGAATGTCAAACTGTCGCAAACCGCCGCCGGCGCCAGCCTGCTAAGCGACGACCTTGAGGTCCGCATCAACAAGCGGACAATGAATATTGGATTTTATCGCGCCGGCATACCTTACCTCAGCGATACCTCTTCACGGCTCGACACGCAGACCTTCGACCTCCCCGCCGCCAGCGATCTCTATGGCCTGGGGCAGTTTCGCGATGCTATGCCCAATTACCGCGATAAGGCCATCTACCTGGCGCAGGCCAATATGGACGCGGTCAACCCGTTCCTGTTCAGCCCGAACGGCCTCGGCCTTCTGTGGGATACCCACACGGATACCCACCTGAAAAACGCCGGTACAGGCTTGACCTACTCCAACACGGCGCCCCTGATCCGATACCACGTCTGTCTTGGCAAGGATGCCGACGCCGTTATCGCCGGCTACCGCCGTCTCACGGGTCATGCGCCACTCCTGGGCAAATGGGCTTACGGTTTCTGGCAATCCCAGGAGCGCTATAATTCCCAGGCGGAACTGACCGGTATTCTAGACGGCTATCGCGACAGAAAGCTGCCCATCGACGTCATCGTGCAGGATTGGCACTATTGGGGCGACGATGCTTATTTCAGCGGCATGGTGTGGGACAAGGTGAGTTTCGCCGATCCCAAAGGCATGTGCGATCACGTCCATGCACAACACGCCCACGTCATCGCTTCGGTCTGGCCCGCCTTCGGTCCCGCCAGCGAGGTGTTCAAGGACCTCGACGCCGAGGGCCTGCTCTTCAAGGGAGCGCATTGGAGCGGCGGCAAGGTACTCGACATCACCTCGCCGCGGGCGCGCGACATCTACTGGAAGCATGTCAATGATGGCCTCTTGTCGGTCGGGCTTGACGGGTTGTGGACCGACGGCAATGAGCCGGAATTCATGGCGACCGGCAGCCGGTACGTTACCGCCAAATCCTATGCCGAAAACGGCGACTGCGCGGCGGGTCCGATCAAGGATCACCTTCTGACCTTCAGCTACTATCAAACACGGCTGTTCTACCAGAACCAGCGGACCCAGACCGATGCGAAGCGGCCACTGACACTGACCCGCAAGGTCTATGCCGGCCAGCAGGCCTTCGGCACGGTGAGTTGGTCAGGCGATATCTTTGCCGGCTGGCAAACCCTGAACTACCAGATCGTTGCGGCCCAGCAAATCGCCCTGTCCGGCCTGCCCTACTGGACCAATGATATCGGCGGCTTCCTTGTTACCCACCGTTTCCCTGGTGGTCTGGACAACAAGGCCTATCGTGAACTCTACGTCCGCTGGTTCCAGTTCGGCGCCTTCATGCCGGTCTTCCGGGCGCACGGTACCCAAATTCGCCGTGAGCTCTGGGCGATGGGCTCCGACGGCGATCCGCACTATGAAGCCCTAAAAAAGGCGCTCAATCTACGCTACACGCTGATGCCCTATATCTATAGCCAGGCAGCGGCAGTGACCTACAGAAACGAAAGTTTCCTGCGGCCGCTGGTCATGGACTATGCCGCTGATGGCAACATTGCTGACTATCCAAATCAGTATATGTTTGGCCGCAACCTTCTCGTGGCCGTGGTCAATACCCCCCTGGAAGCGGAGCAGGAGAACTATTTCGAGTTCATTCCGAACTATGCCGCCGTGGGTATCGACGGACCGGCCCCTGAAATCACCTTCTACGAAGGCGCCAATTTCGAGAAACGGGTCGACACGCGTCACGGTGACGATCTGAAGATGAGCTGGTTCGGCGATATTCCGTTCAGCCTGAGAGGAAAACCTTACAGCGCGCGTTGGAAAGGCAAGATCATTGCCCAGGAATCAGGATCGCACCGGATCCAGATCACTACCCAGGGCCTGATAAAATTCTCGCTGGACGGTGTGACGAAAATCGCCAGTAAAGGGACGGATACCGGCACCGCGACCCAGGCCAATGGAGGCGTCTCGTTCGGCGGCCACGATGGCGACGATGTCTATGGCTTCGACATGGTGCTAAAGGCCGGCCAAGCCTACACCTTCGAACTCACACAGAGCCTGCCCACGCCCGACATCGTCAGTCTGTGGGTCGAATGGATAAGACCTTCGCGCAAGGCAGATTTGCAAGTCGGTCCGGACAAGACACTCGATGTCTACCTGCCGGCCGGTTCGGATTGGTATAGTCTCATGGACGGCCAGCGCCACAGCGGCGGACAGACGCTGAAAGTCCGGCCTGCGCTCAGCGACATTCCTGTATATATCAAGGCCGGGTCGATCCTTCCGCAAACGCCCGGCATTCAGTATGCCACGCAGAAATCCGAGCAGATTGAATTACACATCTATGCCGGAGCCGATGGCGCCTTCACACTTTATGACGACGAAGGTGACGGTCACGACTATGAAAAAGGGGCGCGCCGCCACTGGCCGCTGACCTGGAGCGATGCGGCGCGCAAGCTGACCTTCGCGCCGGCCGATGGTACCTATCCGGGTGCCGACGCGACGACGACCTTCGCCGTGACCGTGCATGACGGCGACAGCACATTACTCCCCAAGTCTGTCACCGTGTCACCGTCACAGACCGTTACCCTGGACCTTTGACCATGCTGCGGCGTACCTTTATTACCGCTCTTTCCATAGGCGTTTTCGCCGGGTCGCCTGCCTTGGCAAAGCGCCGATCCGCCAGGCCTGTCGCCTTTGTGCATGGCGGAAAGACGCGCTTGCGCGGCATAACAGCCTATGCTTCTGAAGCGGCGATCAAGCCTGTACTTGTTCAGATCACCGGCAAGAACGGCAGCCATGTCCTGTCGCTCAAATCGGCCAGCACCGCTACCTTGCCCTCACAAGCGGTCGTTGGTCTCAGCTTTGGCGACCTGCCCGGTTTCAAGCAAGGCGTCGCCTTCTGGCGTTACGCCCCGTGGAAATCGTGGACCAAGCCGATGGCCATGACGCACGCCGCCGACCTGCAAACGGATGACGTCCAGTTCGCCTACTGGCAATATGACGACGGCACTTATGGCGTTGCCCTGCCACTCGGTGGCGGCGGCTTCCGCGCCACGCTCGGCACGGACGGCCACACGCTCATGACGATCGGCCGGGCACTTGGCCCTGCCCGCCCGACGCGCCCGATGCCGCAAGTCGCCATAGCCTTTGGCGCCGATCTCTACGCCACAATCACCGCGGTTTTTGAAGACGCCATGGACGCGCTCGGCACGCCGGAAAATCTGCGCAAGCATAAATCCCTTCCCGACGCCCTGACCAATCTCGGCTGGAACACCTGGAATGCTTCAAATCTCGGCAAAAATCTGTCGGGGGATTGGGTACTGGCCCAGGTCGAAACGATCAAGGCGGCTGGCGCGCCGATCCGGACGATCGTGCTCGATGATGGTCACTTCCAGGCGGTCGACAGTCAGTTGCAATCCCAACAGCCCGATACAGCCAGGTTCCCCGGCGGCTTCAAGCCCCTGGTCGACAAGCTGATAAACGATCATGGGTTCAAGCATGTCGGCCTATGGCATGCCTTTGACGGCTATTGGAATGGCATTGACCCCAATTCCGAACTCGGCAGGCAACATAACGGCGATCTGTTTTCCTGGACCCAGACCACGTCGCCCACCGACACGTCGGGAAAGCTGGTGACCTACAGCTTCCTCAAACCCGATCCCGCAATTTTAGGTCCCTATTTCGATACCTATTACGCCGATCTGAAAGCCGCCGGCATCAGCCTTCTGAAGGTCGACAACCAACTGGTCGCCGAACGGATGGCCAAGGACAACTACCCGGTATGGGACCTGGCCACCGCCATTCACAATGCCATCAATAAGGGGGCGGCCAAGCATTTCGATAACGCCCTGATCAATTGCATGGACATGACCAATGACGCCTTCCTAAACTTCGGAACAACGGCCGTTGCCCGTTCGGTAGAGGACTACTTCCCCTATAAACCAGGTGAGACCTACGACCTGCAGGAAGGCAACGCCGCCGCCCACTGTCTTCAGGCCATGTATAACGCTCTGTGGTTCGGCGAGATGGTCTTTCCCGATTTCGACATGTTTGAATCGACCAACCCAAATGCAGCACTGCATGCCTCCGTGCGCGCCGCCAACTGTGCGCCGATCTATATCACCGACAAGGCCGGAGAGCATGACGTATCCTTGCTTAAATCGCTGGTCGATGCCGAAGGCCTGACGCTACGCGCTGACACCCCGCTGCGCCCGACGAAAGACTGTCTCTTCCAACTCCAGTCGCCGGCTGCCTTCAAGGCGTCGTCGTTGACCGGAGGTGGCGCGCTGCTGCTGCTGGCCAACCTGGCCGATGCCGACATGGTTTCGGGAGAATGGCGTCTCTCGGATATTACCGGGCTGCCGCAGGGCGACTATGCCGGCTATGGCCATTTCGGCGAGACGGTCTACACCGTCGACTGGGACCAGGCCCAACCCATTCGCTGCAGCCGCCTAAAGCACGAACTGGTCCGTGTCGCGCCACTTCGTCACGGTAAGGCCGTATTCGGGTTGAAAGAAAAGCTCAACGGACTGGCATCGGTCGGCGACCTGACATGGGACGGCGACAGGCTCAGCCTGATCGTACGCGATGAAGGTGCTCTGCTGATCTATGCCGTCAGCGCTCCTGCATCTGTACACATCGACAACCAGACCGCACCGTTCACTTACCGGGACAATTTGCTGACCATCCCTCTGACAAACGGCCCGCGCACTTATCGCGTCACCGTGGCTTAAGAGAATTTATCTGTCGCGTCCGGGCAGAGACTCTACACACCATGCCCCCGCCGATTCATTGCATTGCGGGGAGGCCTTACTGAATCCCAAATATCCGAGTCGCGCCCCCTCCTCCTCCCCCATCGTCACGCTAAATGGGTGTAAATGGGTGACTAAGAGCGCCATTCGCCCGATAAGGCAAACCGCTACCCCGCTAAATGGGTGTAAATGGGTGACTAAGCGCGCCGTTCGCCCGATAAGGTCCCGACAGCTGGCCGCTTTTCGCGCCCAACCTAGCTGGTTTGAAATCAGCCATGCCGTTTTCAAGCCCCGCCAAGCCGCCCCAACCGGCGAAAACCAGGGTCATAAGGCCATGCGACACCCGTAAACAGCCCCCTTTTCACCCCTTCTGCGGATAAATCGTCTCGCCGCGTTTCAACATGGCCACGAAATCGGCAATCTTCTTCTTCCGCCCCGCCTCCGTCTTCAGATTTTGCACCCGAAACGCCAGGGCAAAGCGATTCTGCTTGCTGAGCTTCGCCAACATGGCCTTGGCATCCGGTTCGGCATCGATCGCCGCCTGCAAGTCGTTCGGAAACTCCATGGTCGCGCTGCCGGCATAGGCGCGGTCCCAGCGCCCGTCGGCCTTGGCCGCCGCGACATGTGCCAAGCCGTGCTCGGTCATCCGCCCCTCTTCGATCAGCCGCGCCACATTGTCGATATTGATCCGGCTCCACGTGCTAGCCTTGCCGCGCCGGGTGTAACGCTGCAGGAAACTCTTGTCGTCAAAGCTTTTGCGGATCCCGTCGATCCACCCCCAGCACAGGGCCACCTCGACCGCCTGGGCCCAATTGACCGAAGCCATCCCCGACGCGCCCTTATGCATCTTGATCCACACCTCGGTTTCACTGGCGTGATGCTCAGCCAGCCAGGCATAAAACGCCTCGGCGTCAACGAATTCCCGCACCTTGTCGGGATCAACGTAAAACGGTGCCATCCTGACTCCTCATAAGTATGTCTGTCGCCTGGCCTATCGCGTATGGGCCTTGATCCAATCGACGATCAGTTTGAGAAACTCCGGATCCGAACCCTGAGCCTCCTTCAGTTCGCTCCATTCCTCGACCGTGCCGGTCTTGGCGTGCTGGAAAAGGTGATTATACCCCTGCAATTCGACGACGGTCACGTCCGGATTGTCCTCCAACCCCTGACGCCAGGCCGGCATATTGTCCGCGGCCGGAACCTGCCGGTCGACCGAACCGAAAACCGCGAGGACAGGCACATGAACCTGACGCAGCACCGCCTGCGGATCGTGTTTGGACAATTCCCGAATGCCGCGCGGTGCAAAGCCCTTCACCACACCGTCGACCTGCTCGGCGGTTATTAACCCGCTCACCACATAGGGCGCCAGGGCCGCGCGCAGATTGGCTTCAGCCTCCGCGTCACTGTTGGCCGTCTTCAGCGACGCCAGCCCGGCCCGATACATGTCCAGCACCTGGGTAATTTGCGCCTCGGGCGCGCCGGCGCTTTTCATCTGCAATTCCACTTGGGTCAGCAGTATGTGGTCGGACGACACCGCCGGTCCGGCCAGGGCGACCACGAAACTGACCGACGAATTGCCGGCAGCGACGGCCGGCGCGATCAACCCGCCTTCGCTGCCGCCCAGCACGCCGATATGTTTGGGGTCGGCCTCGGGCCGGGTCTGCAACCACGCTGTGACCTTGGCAGCATCGTCGATCAAGTCGCTGAGCGCCGCGTCGTCGTAATGTCCCGTTGAAGCACCCGTACCGCGCTTGTCATACTCCAAGGTGGCTATACCATTGGCGTTCAAAGCCCGCGTCAGGACGGAATCGTTATTGCGCGTAAAAGGACCGTGCCCAGAGAACAGGACAACGGTCGGATAAGGCCCCTGGCCTGCCGGCATACGTAAGGTCGCGGCCAGGGTTACGCCGGCAGCGGCATTGTCGATCGTGAAATCTTCGACACTGCCAACGGCGATGTCCGCCAGCCGGCTTTCCAAAGCCATGTCGCGATTGGCCGTCGGGCCGGCCAAAATATAGACCGGACCGAAGTCCAGGGTCTGTTTCTGGCCGGCCACCTGCAGATTGAGATCGACATGGCCGGCCGCAAAGTCGCCCGGCGATGTGCCTTCGAGATAGTGCAGCCGCCAGTTTTCATCGATGTCGACCGTGGCCGCGGCAACATCCGGAGAACCGTCGCTGTCGCCCCGGGCGCCGGCGTAAAAATGGACTGGGCCGCTTTCCGACCGCGCCCAAAAGGCGATCACGACCGGATCGGCCTTATGGATATCGGCACCGGTCGGGGTATGGACGCCGATATCCCACGGGTGGCCGTCGGCCGGCCGCGTATCAACTTCAACATGAAAAGCCGAACCGCCGGGCACCCCTGTATCGCGGATAAAGCCGTGATGTTCGCCCTTGCCCCAGATCGTCCAATTATAGGCGGCGGGGTTGTTCACCAAAGGCGGATCGGACGTTTCCGCATGCGCGGTCCCAACCGCCAGCGCCAACAGACAAGCCCCAAAACTCGCGATCCGGCTGATGGTCATGTTACCCCCGATTGTTTCCGGACCTTCGCCCGCTCCGGTGTCCCGGTCAATATCGATGCAACTTTTTTTGCCCGCCCCGCCAAGCACGCCTTGACCCTCACGTGGCGTGAGGGACTATGCCACCGTCCTGCGTCCCCGGATTAAGCGAATAAGGCATGACACGCTATACCGTCAAACAACTGGCTGACCTGGCGCGGGTTTCGATCCGCACCCTGCATCACTATGACGATATCGGCCTGCTCAAACCCGCCTGGCTCGGGGACAATGGCTACAGGTACTACGAAAAGCCGCAGCTTTACCGGCTGCAGCAGGTCCTGCTGTATCGCGAATTCGGTCTGGCCCTGGAGGACATAAAATCCGTCCTCGACGCCCCCGGTTTCGATATTGCCAACGCCCTGCGCGGTCACCGCAACCGTCTCTTCCAACGCCTGGAGCACCAACAGCAACTGCTCGGCGTCATCGATGCGACGCTGGAGCAAATGGAAAAGGACACCGTTATGGACAACAATAGGCTCTACAACTGGCAATCCCCGGCCAAACAGGCCGAATACGAACAATGGCTGGTCGAACGCTACGGCCCCCAGGCCGAAAACTGGATCGCGAACAGCCGGCAACGCTTCGACAACCTGTCGCCGGCCGATCAACAGGCCGCCATGGACCGCCTGAAAACCATCGAAAGCGACCTGATCGAAGCTTTCCGGCGTGGTCTCGCTTCTGACGCCGCGGCCCTGGCGCCGGTGCTGGAACGCCACCGCGAATGGGTCGGCTATATGTGGAACACGCCCTGCCCGCCCGGCGCCTATGCCAACCTGGCCGACATGTATCTGGAACATCCCGACTTCATTGCCCGTTTCAACAGCATGGCTGATGGCTTCGCCCCCTGGTTGGGCGCCGCCATGAAAGCGCACGTTGCGGCATCATGATACCAAAGTCATCCACTCATTCGTGAGGCAAAAAAGTCAATAAATTCAATAAAAGCAGTGGGCGGAATGAGTGCTCGTCTACTCATTCGCGGCGGTGCAAAAATGTGCTCACAATCCTCGCGGAGCCTTGGCGAAATGTGGTGCGGCCGACCGGGGTCGAACCGGTATGGGTGTTAAGCCCGACGGATTTTAAGTCCGTTGCGTCTACCAATTTCGCCACGGCCGCATGCTTCGGGCAGGTAGAGGACACGCCTTCTGCCTCAATTGCCCCTCCCCGTAAAGTACTTACTGAGCCGGCTTAACCTCCGGCCGTGTAAACGTCACGTCCGTGCCGGCGATCATCCACAGGGTCGCCGACCATGCCGCCACGACCTGGTTCAGGTTCTGCGGATCGATCCGGTCCAACACGTCGTCCGGCGTATGGTGGGTGTTGAAATAGGTATAGCCGTCCTGCTCCAGGGTCAGGCACGGCACACCCAATTGATACAGCACGTCCGTGTCGGAATCCCCGCCCTTGGACGGGTCCTTCTTGATGATCACCCCAATCGGCGTCAGCAATTCCGCCATGGTCTTGTTGAACTGAGGGTCGGCGGTCGCCGGCAGGCTGGCGGCATAGACCTTGTCGGCACCGAAATCGGCCTCCATGGCCGCCACCATATTGCCTGCCTCGCCGCCATGGGCCTTGGCATAGTTGTCGCCGCCTGAGCCAAAACCCGCGGGCTGGGACATTTCTTCCGAGCCCCACAGCACCACGCGGATCGTCCGCTTCGGTCGCAAACCGTGATCCAGTATGGTCTTCGCCGCCGCCAGGGCTATGGCGTGCCCGGCCCCGTCGTCGATGGCACCCGTCCCCAGATCCCAACTATCCAGGTGCCCGCCGATAACCACGACCTGTTCCGGATGCTCGGAACCCTTGATCTCGGCCACCACATTGACCGAGGTCCCCAGACCCGGGAAGGTCGCGCCCGACGCCATCTTCAGCCGCACGGGCCCAAGCTTTACCAACCGGCCCAATTGCTCGGCGTCGGGCGTTGAGATCGCCATGGCCGGAATACCGTTACCGTCCGACCAATTGGTCGCCCCGGCGTGTGGAAAACGGTGATCGTCGGTGCTCAAAGACCGCAGCACAAAGCCAACCGCGCCGCGCTTTTGCGCTTCCACCGGCCCCTGCCAACGGATCTGCCCCGACATGGCGCCATAACCCGCCCCGTCCGAGGCCTGCGGCATGGGTTGCAGGATGACGACAATCTTGCCGGTCACATCGGCCGTCGAATCGGCAAAGGCCGCCCAGCTGTCGAATATGGCCGCCTCGGCTTCGACCGTGCCGCCGGTCGATCCGCCCAGGGCCACACCGACCAGCTTTTGCGGAAATTCACCCGTCACCTCGATGGAGTCATTGGCGCCGCGTACCCAGGGATAATAAGGGAAAGTCTCCACCGTCGCCGTGTCAAAACCCATGGCCTTCAGCCGCGCCGCCGCCCAATTGGCCGCCGCCTTTTCCCGGGCGCTGCCGGCCGGCCGCGCGCCAATCCGCGTGGTCATATCGCTGACCCATTGATAGGCGGCATTGGACTTCAAGGCGTCGTCGCGCAACACCGCCGCCTGAGCCGCCGGCGCCAAAACCGGTGCCGGCGCGGGCGCCGCAGGCTTCGGCTTGGCATAGGCACTGGTGGCCATCATGGCCGCAGTCGTCAGCAATACGATTTTCAAAAGCTTCATAACGGCCTTACCCCATGACTTCTTCAAAATTGGCCAGCGCATTGCGCGTCCGGCTTTCGGCAACGATCGGCTCCAGGGCCGCAACCAGCTCAGTGACGGCAGCATCGAGCTCCTGGGCGTCCTGCCCCCGCACCACCAGGTGCGTACCGAACTCGCCTGGCGTCATGCCGTAAGGATAGCTGCCCAAAGACAGCCCGTCGTACTTGGCGTCGATGGCCCGCAGCACATCGGCCGCCCAGCTTTCACCGACATAAGAAAGCTTGATGGTGCGCGACAACACCTTGTGGCCGGTGCGCAGCCGCGGCGCCACGTCTTCCAACATGCCGGCCATGATCTTGGGCACCCCGGCCATGACGAAGACATTGCCGATCTGGAAGCCCGGCGCCGCCGACACCGGGTTCTTGATCAAATCGGCGCCGTGCGGGATGCGCGCCATGCGCCGGCTATTGGCATTGAGCTCCCAGCCCATCTTGGCGGCGCGCTCTTCCAGCAGGCGCAAGGCCTCCGGATTCTCCGAGATGTCGACGCCGAACGCATGGGCAATACAGTCGGCGGTGATGTCGTCATGGGTCGGCCCGATGCCGCCCGTGGTAAAGACATAGTCGTAAGCTTCGCGCACCGCATTGACCGCGGCGATGATCTGGGCCTCGATATCGTGCACCATGCGCACTTCCATCAGATCGATGCCCATGGCCGCCAAAAACTTGGCGATTGTGTTGACATTGGTGTCGATGGTACGTCCGGACAGGATTTCATCGCCGATAATCACAATGGCGGCGGTCGGGTTGGCAGACGTAGTCATGAAGGCATTCCGGTGCAGATCGTAAATTTCAACGGCCTGATCAAAGGCCGATTGCGCGGGCGTTACAAGCGCTTTTTTGCCGACATCGAATTGGATACCGGTGAAACCATTACAGCACACTGCCCCAACCCGGGCAAGATGCTGGGCTTGCTCGATGACGGCAAACAGGCCCTGATCACCCACATAAACGACCCGAAAAAGAAGCTGCAATACCGCCTCGAAGCCTTGCAGAGCGGCGACATCTGGGTCGGCGTCAATACGCAATGGCCCAACCGCATTATATTACAGGCGATCGCGCGCGGTCTGGTCCCGGAACTGTCCGGTTATGCCACCCTGCGCCCCGAAGTGAAATACGGCCACAATTCCCGCATCGATATCCTGGCCTCGGACCACGTTAGCCTTCCCAATGCCTGGATCGAGATCAAGAACGTCCACCTGTCGCGCTCGGCGGGTTTGGCCGAATTCCCCGACTGCGTCACCGAACGCGGCGCCAAGCACCTTTATGAACTCATTGAGATGGTGAAGGCCGGTGACCGTGCGGTCGTGATCTTCTGCGTCCAGCGCCACGACACCACGGCGTTTCAAATCGCCCGCGATTGCGACCCCGGTTTCGCCAAGGCGTTCGACGCCGCGCGCGCCGGCGGCGTAGAATTTCTGGCTATCGCGTTTGAATTCAGTCCCGAAGGCCTGCGCCTGGATCGCTCTTTGACGGTGATTTAACCCGCCTTGGAGCACCAGGCGTCGGTGATATCCAACTGTCCGCACAAAGCCTTGGCCTGGCCGTCCGTGCTGACAGGTCCGACCTTCAGCCGCACCATCGGCTTGCCGGCGGCCGTCGTGATCTTCTGATAGGACGGATTATAGCGTGCAATGCCAGGATAACGGCTTTGCAAACTGCTCCATGCCTGTTGCGCCGCCGCCGTCGAACCGAACGATCCGACCTGGATCAAGCGACCGACGCTGGTATCGGCAACCTTGACGACCGCGACCGGCTTGGGCACCGGCGCAGCGACCGGGGTTTCCTCAGCCATCTGTGCGATCGGCACATCCGGCAGGGCCCGCATGGCTTCCAACTGAGCAATGGTAAAGGTCCGTACACCCGTGCGTTCATCCAGGCGCGAACCATCGTCGGGCGGTGGCACCTTTAACGGGTCGACCACCGATATCTGTAAATTGCCCGAAGCGTCCTTTTGTAACAGGCCGTTCTTGCCCACCGTCAAGTCCTTGGCGGTGTTGACCGCCAGCTCGACATCGGCCTTGGTCAGCTTCTTGTCGGCCGGCTGGCCGCTGTCATCGACCTGGATGGCCTTGATTTTGGCGAAGGTCTCCCCCAGATTCGAGTTATCGCAGGCGCTAAGACTGGCCGTAGCCATTACGGCGGCGCACAAAATTACGGCTTTACGAAACAGGGCGATCTGGGTCATAGAGCGATTATCCCCCCGCCCACTTAAATCAGGGTTAGGGACTATGGTTAACGACGGACGAAATCGATGCCGGACACCGTAATTTCTGCTGATGCCCTGAGCCGCGTGCGTACGCTGTCGGGTTTACGCCATGCCGTGGCCGCCCTGCGCGCCGACGGCGCCACCATTGGCTTCGTACCGACCATGGGCGCCCTGCACGAAGGCCACCTCGCCCTCGTCAAGCAGGCCAAGGCCCTGTGCGACAAGGTCGTGGTGTCGATCTTCGTCAATCCGCTGCAATTCGCCCCGACCGAAGACCTCGACCGCTATCCGCGCACCGAAAACGCCGACCTCGCCCTGTTGAACAGCGTCGGCTGCGACCTCGTCTATCTGCCGACAGCCGACATTCTCTATCCCGCCGATTTCGTCAGCCGCATCGACATGCAGGGCCCTGCATTGGGCTTGGAGACCGATTTCCGCCCGCAATTCTTCTCCGGCGTCACCACGGTTGTGATGAAGTTGTTCAACCAGGTCCAGCCCGACCTCGCCGTCTTCGGTGAAAAAGATTACCAGCAACTGGCCGTCATCCGCACCATGGTGCGCGATTTCGACATGGCGATCGACATTGTCGGCTATCCGACCGTCCGCGAAGACGATGGCCTCGCCCTGTCGTCGCGCAACGCCTATTTGACGCCGGCCGAACGCGCCGTGGCACCCAAACTGAACCAGGCTCTCCGCACCATCGCGGCTTCCGCCGATCCCGAAGCCACCATCGCCCAGGCCAAGCTCGAGCTAATAGCGGATGGTTTCGGCCAGATCGACTATATCGCCCTGCGCGATGCCGATACGCTGGGTCCCGTGCGCGATGGTCAACCCCGCCGCCTGCTGGCAGCCCTATGGCTCGGCAAAACCCGCCTGATCGACAACATCCCGGCCGAGGCCGTAAACTCATAAATATGACTGTCGTGGCGGCTGAAATGGCAAGATCATGCCAGGAAGTGGCCGATGGCCATAGCCTACTGTGGCCGAGGTCACTGACGCCGCAGGATGAAGCCATTTCGCCGTCCGAAGGATGTGGCCCCTTTGCACGGACTACAGCGTCGAAAAATCTTGAAAATGTAGGCATTTCCAGCGATTTTTCTCCTTGTATCCGCACAAATGGACTCACATCACGGCAGCCATATTTATGAATTTACGGTCCATCTACCAAACGCCGGCTTCCTTCAACGCCTTCATCATATCCGGCGGCAGATCGGCCTCGGCTTCGGTCAGGTCGCGCGGTACATCCGACGCCTTGAGATAGCGCCAGCCCTGGAAAGGCCGACGCGGCTGCGCCTCGGTCAGGATATTTTTCGACCGCAGCCCGACAATCCAGTGATTGGCCTTTTCATCAAACTCGAACGACACAATCTCGCGCCGACACAGGATAACGCCCTTGATCACCCAATAGAGCGAGCCGCCATTGATCAACTCCTCCCAACGCGTCGGGCGATGCCGGGTGTGAATATAGGACATGTCGCCGGTGCGTTGCCGCTCCCAGGCCAGCAGGTCCTCGAGGCTGTCGGCGCCGACAGCCAATTTAACCAAATGAATGTCACTCACGGCGTTTACTATTTTCCTGTCGAAATCACTTTAAAACTTTAGAAGCATATCGGGCGCAACCCTATATGTAACCGCTCTGAGTCGATATAACAGAGCCCAGAGGAAATGTGATCCGAGTTGGCGACCATGGTTAAGCAAAGTCCGTCCCTACAGGAGGCCCTGGAGGCCCTATTCGGCACCACTTTGGGCCAGAGCGCCAGTTTAATTTCCCTGCCCGGCGGCTCGCGCCTGTTCAGCGCCGGCGACGAATCCGACCATCTCTACCTGCTGCGTTCCGGCCGTCTCGGTGCCTTCAAACACGACGAAGACCATGACGAACTCAGCCTGATCGGCATTATCCGCCCAGGCGAGCCGGTCGGCGAAATGTCGCTGATCGCCGGCACGCACCATACCTCGACCGTCATGGCCCTGCGCGACTCCGACCTGCTGGCCATGCCGCGTGACGAATTCCTGGCCGCCATGGACTCACGGCCGGAACTGCTGATGGCCCTGTCGCGCAAGATGATGGAACGCGCCCGCCGCGACGTGCCGACCGTCACGCCCAATGTCTTCGCCTTTTTCGCCCTGGGCGAAAAGCCGATCCGTCCCCTGGTCGAACGCATCGCCGTCCAGATCCGCGCCCTGGGCTACAAGGTTGCCATTCTTGACAAGACCTTTCACGGCACGACCCCCGAAGCCTTCACCAATATCGAGGCCGGAAACGACTATGTCCTGCACGTCGCCGAACGCCACGAAAGCCATTGGCGCCTGCTGAGCTCGCGTCAGGTCGACCACGTCTTCCTGCTCGCCGATGCCGATGTCAAACCGAACCACGCCGAAACCGAAGGCGACAAATCTCTGCTGCATCGCGCCCCCGACCTGATCCTGCTCTATCCGCCCGGCGTCAAAAAGGCCCATCTGCCTGGTCGGACCAAGACCTGGCTCGACGCCATCCAACCGACGCGCTGGTTCCACATCAATGACGACGACGTCGGCGACGCCGCGCGGCTGGCGCGCATCGTTACCGGCCACAGTGTCGGCATCGTCTTTTCCGGTGGCGGCGCCCGCGCCTTCTCGCAGATCGGCGCCATTCAGGCCTTGCGCGAAGCCCATATTCCTGTCGATTTCGTCTGCGGCTCGTCCATGGGCGCCATCCTGTCGGCCAGCCTGGCACTCGGCTGGGACGAAGCCGAGATCGACAGGCGCATCCGCGACGCCTTCGTCGATTCGTCGCCGCTCGACGACATCACCTTCCCTTTCATCGCCATGACCAGCGGCCACAAGGTCGATAAACGCCTGGAAAAGCACTTCGGCGACACGATGATCGAGGACATGCCTCTGCCCTATTTCTGTCTGTCGTCGAACCTGACGACCGGCGTCCTCAAGGTGCACAAGACCGGCATGTTGCGCAAAGCCTTGCGCGCCTCCATCTCGCTGCCGGGCGTTATGCCGCCTGTCGTCGAAGACGGTGAAGTCCTTGTCGACGGCGCCGTCATGCGTTCCTTCCCGGCGACCATGATGCGTAATATGCATCTGGGCACGGTTATCGGCGTCGACGTCACCCGCACCCGTGGACTCGACCCCAAGGCGCTCAGCGTACCGACCAATCTCGCCAGCTGGTTCGCGCGCGGCGATTGGCGCCGCGGTCCGCCGATCGTGTCGGTCCTGATGCGTTCCGCCACCATCACCACCGCCGCCGATTTGGCACTGTCGCGCGCCGCCACCGACCTGTTGATCATCCCGGAACCCCAAGGCGTCGAAATCCGCGATTGGAAAGCCTACGACCTGGCGGTGGAGAACGGCTACCAGACGACGGTCGCCACCCTAGCGCAACTCGACTCGCCGGTAACCACCCTGCGGAAGCTGGGCCACAGCGTCCACCCCAATATCCCGGCTTTCACGCCCGACGATTCCTACATCGCCGCGGCCTCGGAACCGCCCAATAAAAAAGCCGGCAACGGTAACGCTGCCGGCTGATATTTTCGAACTGGGTCGCGAGCTAATCCTTCAGGCCGCCCAGGCGGCGCATGATCAGCCAGACCGACACCGACACCAGAAGGATCCCGACCGTCGCCGTGATCACCGACAACATCATATAGTCGTGGAAGAAACCGTTGCGGATGACGGTCATGTCCTTGGATTTGTAATAGGCGGCCGCGGCGACACCGAGGCTGGCCAGACCCAGGACGCTGATGAATATCCACCAGAAGGTCGAGACGATCATCGTCCACCAGCTGGCGCCCTCTTCCTCCATCACCTCGGACGACAAGGCGATGCGGCCGCCGTCCATGGTCCAGTCCTCGTTGTCTTCGTCGTACATATCGTCGAATCGGGTGGCCTGGCTGGCGCGCAGCAGGCTGGCCTGCTCGGGCTGGGAAGACGCTTCCGGCGGCTTGTAGTCGCTGGGCAGCGGACGCTGCAGCTGCTCGCGCCAGTTCAAGGCGGCTTCCGGCTTGGCCGCCGTTAGTGCCGCTGCCTGAGCCGACGCCGACGATGACAGGTCGACCGGGGCCGGACGCGGCACTTCGACAACCGTCTCCACGGGCAGCGGACGGGCATAGGGATTGAGCGCCGTAATCACGGGAGCGGGCATGGACGAGGCCGATACCACCGGCGCAAACGGCAAGACGGTCGGACGAGGCTCGGGCTCCGGCTCCGGCGCAGGGCGAACAATCGGTGCGACGTCTTCGGCGCGGGCAGAGATGTCGATTGGCGTCGATTCGGCCGCGGACGGCGAAATGACGCTGTGGTTGCTGAATTCTTGCGGTTCGGGTTCGGGGACCGGGACAACGATCGGTTCCGGCTTCGGCGCGGCGGCCGGCGTCAGCGGGCCGCCCAAGGGACGACCGAGAGCGCCGCTACCATAGGGCGAATAGAGCCGCATCAGGGCGGCGGCCGCCTCGGCCTTGCGAGCCTTTTCGGCGTCTTCGGGGCTGATCGCCGGAGCTGCTACGGCCTGCGCGGCCTTTTCGCGTTCCACACGCTCGGCCTCGAGACGGGCCTGTTCAACACGGGCCTGTTCGGCGCGTTCGCGTTCCATCCGCTCCTGCTCGAGCCGCGCCTGTTCCTGGCGCTCCTGTTCAAGGCGCTCTTGCTCAAGCCTGGCTTGCTCGGCACGTTCCTGCTCAAGACGGGCCTGCTCAAGACGGGCCTGCTCCTGACGCTCCTGCTCGAGGCGTTCTTGTTCCAAACGGGCCTGCTCACGCTGGAAGGCCTCCATACGTTCGGCTTCGGCCCTTTCTTGTTCAAGTCTGGCTTGCTCAAGTTTGGCTTGCTCAAGTCTGGCTTGTTCAGCTTGGTTCTGCTCGGCGCGCTGGGCGTCCAGGCGCTGTTGCTCATGCATCCGCGCCTCTTCCTGAAGGCGGGCGGCTTCGCGCAGACGGGCTTCCTCGGCGGACCGGGCGGCCGCCAGAGCTTGCGACTGCCGCAGGGTTTCCTCACGAAGGCGCTGTTCTTCCTGGGCGCGCGCCAGCGCGGCCTGGGTATCGGCACTCATCACCGGTTCAGGCTCGTAGGCAGGGGCAGCAAACGCCGTCGGTGCCGATTCGACCGGCGTTTCGCGGATGGCCGATGACGACATCAGGCCTTGCGGCAGCTGTTCGACGACGGTTTCGGCGGGTGCCTGATATGGGGGCTGATATGGCGCTTGATAAGGGACCGGTTGCGGCGCGGGTTCCTGTACGACCGGCTGAGGTGCGGCCGGCTGGGGCGCAAACTGAGCCAGGTCGATCATCTGGCGCTCTACCGGCTGGGGCGCCGGCTGAACAAGGGGCTGCGGAGCGATCGGCGCCGCATAGGGCGAGGCGTAGGGCAACGGCACTTGCGCATGTGCGGGTTGCGGCTGCGGAGCCGGCTGCGGCTGGCCGACCGGATAGGCCGACAAGATGCCGCCACGGTCGGGTGCATTCAGTTCCGACGGACTGTTGGTCAGGGCTTCGTTGCGCCCATCTTCGACCGGGCGAACCAGCAGGGTCGGCGCATTGCCCGCCGCGTCTTCCGGCGTCAGGAACAGGTTCTTTTCGGCGGCGCGCCGACGGATCAAGGGCGCCAGGACATAGGTTTGGCCGTTGAATTCGGCGCTGCGCCAAGCATCCATGGCCAGGGCGGCCTCGGTCATGCGGCCTTCATTGGTGCGCTTCAGCACGGTCGAGGCGGCGAAATTATCGACACCGATATTGAAACAGAAGGACACCAGGGCATCAAACTGATTCTGGTTGATCGGCACCAGGACGAGGTTGTTGAGAGCGTCGACAATCGGCAGCAGGTCGAAACGCAACAGGGCGTCGGCGTCTTCCTGGGTAACGCGCGCCCCTTCGCGAGCTGAAAACGTATGGCCGTAGCCCAAGGTCCAGCGGCCGTCGGGCAAGCGGGCCGCGGTTTGACGCAGCCCTTCAAAACTTTTGATCAGTTCGACCCCGGCGCGGGAAACTTTTTGACGCGCTCTCATCATAACCCCAAACTGTCCGCCCGACTTGATCTGTATCGGGTGAAACTAACCCTACTGTGACCCAAAACAAGACGTTTTGTGCCCTACCGCCCTGATCCTAGCAAACCACAGACCGTTTAATATTTACAAGAGTATTATGGCAGCCAGTCCGAGGAAACTGAAAAATCCGCAGAAATCAGTGACCAGAGTGACGAAAATCGGCGACGCGCCGGCGGGATCGACGCCCATTTTCGCCGCCCCCATGGGGATCAGGGTGCCGGCCAGGGCCGCCATGGTGAAGTTGATCAGGATGGCGCCGGCAATGACCGCGGCCAGCTTCAGGTCATGCCAAAAGACAAAGGTCACGATCGCCAAACCCAAGGCCACGCAGGCCCCGACCAGCCAGCCCGATACGACTTCGCGCCAGATGGTGCGGGCGGCGTTGGTGGCCGTCAGCTCGCGCGCCGACAGGGCCCGCACCGACACGGTCAGGGCCTGGGTGCCGAAATTGCCGCCGATCGAGGCGACCACCGGCATCAGACTGGCCAAGACGACCATCTTGACGATCTCGCCCTGGAAAGCATTGATGACGGTCACCGAAGCGAAGGCCGTCAGCAGGTTGATCAGCAGCCAAGGCAGGCGCGACTTGACCATACCGACAATCCCGGTATCGCGGCCTTCGACGTCCGAAACACCGGCCAGGGCCAGGATATCTTCGCGGTTTTCCGCCTGGATGATGTTGACGATGTCGTCGACCGTGATCTGACCGACCAAGCGGCCGCTGACGTCGACGACCGGCGCCGAGATCAGGTGATATTTCTCGAAAATATAGGCGACCTCTTCCTGGTCCTGGTCGACCGTGATCTCGGTGATCGGCTCCATCAGGCTGGCCAGGGTCGCGTCGCGCTTGGCACGCATCAGCAAGGACACCGGCACGGCGCCGACCGGCTTGTGGCTGGGGTCGATGACGTAGATGTCGAAAAACAGCTCCGGCAGGTCGTCGCCGTTTTCACGCATATGGTCGATGGTATGGCCGACATTCCAGAAACTGGGCGCCGCCATGACCTCGCGCTGCATCAAACGGCCGGCGGTTTCTTCCTCAAAACCGAGCGAAGTAACGATGGCTTCGCGTTCCGATTCGGGCATGGCCGCCAGAACGGCCTTCTGCTGGTCTTCCTCCAGGTCCTCGAACACGGCGGCGGCATCGTCCGAATCGAGTTCCTGCAGCACCTCGGCGATATCGTCGGTGTGCAAAGTCTCGATGACCTCCTCGCGGATATCATCGTCGAGCTCAGGCAGGATGTCGGCCAGGGCATCGGCCGGGATCCACGGAATGATCTCCTCGCGATAATCCTCCGACAGAAACCCCAGCAGGTCGGCGATGTCGGCCGGATGCAGGGCGTCGAGCAGTTCACGCAGGCGCATACCGTCGCCGCGGTCGGCGGCATCGATCACCAGCGAAATATAGCGTGGATTAAGGGCGTAATCGTCGTTAAGGGCGAAGTCTTCGATCTGTTCCGGCGTAATCAGCTCGGCATCGATCTCTTCATTGTCGCGTCGATCCTTGACCGGACTTTCCTTGGCAGGAACGTCGCGGACAGCTTCCTTGACAAGGACTTCGTTATCAGGAGATTCGGCGCCTTTTTGAGGGGTTTCGGACTTCTGGCTCATGGCGCAGGCTCCCCTATAAAAACTCACCTCGAAAATCCGTAGACCTGGCACATTGGTTTGCCAAGCCGCAGCTCACTGAGCGAAGGCTGGTGCGGTCAAGAAGACTCGAACTTCCACGGGTTGCCCCACAGCGACCTCAACGCTGCGCGTCTACCAATTCCGCCATGACCGCAAGCCATCCGGAGAGGGGCGGCAATAGCAAGCCCGCATCCGTTTGTGAAGCCTTTTATGAGCCGATGGCCATAAAATCATACACATTCGCTGGGCGCGTCACCACGATCGAGATCTTTTCTTCGAAAATCTGGATTTCGCCGCGTGCCACCGGGTGGTTATTGGCCAGAATCCACACCTCGTCATGCTCGCGCGCATCCAGCGGAATCACGGCACCGCGGCCCATGCGCAAAAGCTGTTGCATCGGCAAGACCGAACGCCCCAAGAGTACCGAAATTTCGACGGGAACCGATCCCACCTGCGACGTTGTCAAAACCTAAGCCCCTCGGCACTCTACTGATTTCATGAACGCATCCAAAGCTTCGGGTGCGGTCCGGGAAACAAGCCCCCATATTAGGGCCTTGCGTCTTAAAACTTTATGACACATTGAGGCGACATGCTTGACGAGCCGTTAAAAGATACTTCTTTCCACAGCCATGACGACCTGCCCGCACCGGAATGGGTGGTGGCCCGGGGCTTGGTCCCCTACCCCGAAGCCCTGGCCTTTATGGAAGCCCGCGTCGCGGCGATTTCGGCCGGCGAAGCGCGCGAAATGGTCTGGCTGCTTGAACATCCGCCCATCTATACCGGCGGTGTTTCCGCCAGGCCGTCCGACCTGATCGCGCCGGACCGTTTCGAGGTCTTCCAGACCGGCCGGGGCGGCCAATATACCTATCACGGCCCGGGTCAGCGCGTCGTCTATGTGATGCTCGACCTCAACCGCCGGCGCAAGGACGTCCGCGCCTTCGTTCAGGCGCTGGAACAATGGATTATCGCCACGCTATGGACCTTCAATGTCGAAGGGCATATCCGCGACGGCCGCGTCGGTGTTTGGGTGGAGCGCAAGGATAAGGGTTATCCGGTTACCGAAGACAAAATAGCGGCTCTAGGCATCAAAATCCGCCGCTGGGTCAGTTTCCATGGCATCAGCCTGAATGTCGAACCCGACTTGTCGCATTTCGGCGGCATCGTGCCGTGCGGCATTACCGAACACGGCGTCACCAGCCTGCTCGACCTGGGCCTGCCTGTCACCATGGATGACGTCGATTACGCCCTGCGCGTCAGTTTCGAGACGATGTTCGGCCCGGTCGAGGCCGCCTAAACCACGGCCTTTTGACGATACAGCGTGCGGCCGTACCGGTTGTCGCCCCGCTCACCCGGCATCAGCGCCAGGTCGACAAAGGCCCATACCAGCACGACGACTGCAATGAAATCGAAGAAGCCCGACGGGGCCGGCCATACCATAAAGACGGCAACCAGAATCACCGCCGCCCACCAGCCATTGCGGCCACGATCATGCAAGCGTTTGGACAAAACACAGGCACCCATGCCGAGCAGGACCGGATACGCGACCCATCCCGTGACCCATTGCAGGGCYGGCGTGGTCGCCGCCTGATACAAGGCCAGCCCGGCCAGCAACACGGCGGACGCGATGACGAACGGCAGTTGGCGCGCCCGCCCCTTGGCGGAGAAAAACAGCTCGCCCCAGTCGGTCGTCGGGTTCATGCGGAAGTCCTTTAATCACAGCGTGTAACCGTCAGGCTTATAGCAAAATGCGGCGCCGGACCAAGGGATTTTGTCCGGCGCCGCATCGATACTGTCGGAGAGATTTTACGCGGTCAGACGGGTCTTGGTGATCGCCTTGAAGATACCGGCCATGGCCTGGTTCAGCTGGCTGGCGGTCTTCAGGTCGTAGAAGTAGGTCGGGTCGCTGGCGCAAGCGCGCAACATGTTGGAGTCGCCCTGGATCACCTTGACGGTAAAGACCGTGATCCCCTTGGCCTTGGCGTTGGCGCAGGCCATGGCGGTGCGCGCATTGATTTGCGCCGTATTGTTCGTCCAGCCATTGGCGGTATTGTCGCCGTCGGTGACGACGATCATGTATTTTTGCACCGTCTTGTCTTCGAACGGCACGGCGCCGGTGAAGGGCTGGTTGGGCGACAGGACTTCCATACCCCACTGCACGCCCATGGTGATATTGGTATTGCCGTCGGGCTGCAGGGTCTGGATGAAGCCGCGCGCCGAGGAGATGCTGGTGCTAAGGCCCTGGACTTCCTTGCCATTGCCGAAGTCACAATTGCGCAACTGGTATTGCGACAAGGGCACGCCGGTCGTGGCTGGAATGGCAGAGACGTCGTAATTATTGGCGTGGTCGCGGTCGGTAACGCAGCTACCCGAATAGCCTTGCAGGATCCCCAGGCTGTGCATGGTCGAGATGGTGCTGTTGCTCAGGCGGACCTGGGTATTGAAGGGCACGATGGCGACCTTGCTGTTCGACACATTGGCACCGTTGGTCAACAGGCTGGCCAGGGCCGCGTCGACCGATGTCTTCAGGTTCGGCATCTTGCCCGACTGGGCCATGGAGCCGGTCGTGTCCAGGACGAAGGCAATCTCATAGGTGTCGAGCTCGGTCATGGCCTTGGAGACGACGGTGACCGGATAGGTGTCCTTGCCGAAAAAGGCGCCGAAATAGCTGGTGACATTGGCCTTGACGACATAGTTCTCGCTGATCTTCTTGCCATCGACCGTGCGCTCCAGCTTGCGGGTGACGTTGGAAGCATCCTGTTTGGTGAAGTTCTGATCGAAGGCGATATCGGCGGCGATGGAGCGCTGGCTGTCCGAGGCGCTGTTCATGTTCATCGTACGCAGCACGGCCAGGTCGGCGGCGTCCTGCATGGCGCGGCGCACCGAATCGACGCGGGAAAAGTCGACGGCCCCACCGACAAAACCCATCAGTACGAAACTGCTCAAGCCGAAGATCAGAAAGACATTGCCACGGCGATCGTGCCACAGCGACGACAGAAAACGGGTAAACACAGACTGGCGGCCGGACGAGGTTTTCACGACGATGATCCTTGCGGTTGTGCAAATGAGGCTCTGTCCGAAAACGGGACAGATACCCCAACATTGCAAAGCACGGGCCGTGTGTTTGGAGAATATTAACCTTGACCATCCTGCGGACGGCGCAGGAGCGCCCCGCCGCGGTCGTTCCCCGAAAAGGGCTGTGGGCGAGATTCGGAGTAGATGTGGCCTTTTTTAAAGAAAACCGGCGCTCCGAATAGAATGCGGCCAGATACATTAAGCATTATATTACCAATAAGCCGGTGACAAAGCCTTTGCAATCCAAGGCATTTCACAAACCGATGCAGAAGCAGCCGAGCCAAAAAAAAGAGCGCCCCTTGCGGGTGCGCTCTTAAGGTTTCGGCTGGTTTTGGTAAACAGGGCCGGAGTTTCGGAGTGGGGGTTAGTTGGTCAAACGGACCTTCTTGATCGACTTCATGATCTTGCCGAGGGCGCCGCTGATCTGGGTCGAGTTCGACAGGTTGTAATAGTAGCCCGTCTGGCTGGCGCAGGCCGACAACATGTCGGAATTGCCCTGTTCGAGGCGAACCGTGAAGACAGTGATGCCGAGGTTCTTGGCGGCAGTACAGGCGAGCGCCGTGCGGGCGTCGATCGTACTTGAGGTAGTGGTCCAGCGGTTTTGCGTATTCAGGCCGTCGGTCAGCACGATCATGTACTTGCTAACGCTCTTGTCGGTAAACAACGCGCCACTGGTGAGAGGGGCTGTCGGCGTCAGGACTTCCATACCCCACTGGATGCCGATGGTGATGTTGGTATTACCGGCCGGTGTCATCTTGGCAGCGTAGGTACGAGCCGCGGCGATATCCGTCGTCAGGTCCATGAGCGGCAACAACGAGTTGGTGGCGCACTTGGCCGCCGGATACAGGGTCGCCGTATTGGTCGTAACCGGTGCGTCGCTCTGCACGTCATAGGGCTGTGTGCGGTCGATGACGCAGCCCGACCAGTTGTTGGTGCCGACGCCCAGCAAGGTGTCCGTGCTGTTGATCGTGTTGTTGTCCATATAGACGGTGGTCGAACCGCTGCCGTACCCGCCGGCCGTCGGCACACCATAGGTGATGACGCCGTTATAGACGGTATAGGTGCCGTTATAGCCGGCCTGGGACGGCGTATAGGTACCAGCATTTGTGCTGTAATAGCTGCTGGTGCCGTAATTGTTGGTCTGCGTCGCTGTCGAGGTCCCGAGGGTATAGGTCGTCAGGCGATACGAGGTGATATAGTGGTAGCTGCTGTTGTAATAGCAGTTGTGATTGCAGCCCCAGCTCGGATTGACGAAATAGGACGCCGAATAAACGTAATAGGTGCCGTTATTGGTGCGGGTATATTCCTGCACATTGGCGGCGCAGGACGTCCCGGCGGTCGAGCCGAAGGAACTGGTGATCGAGGCGCACAGATCGCTGTTGGAGTCGGTCACGGCGTTACACTGAGCGGCGCTCAGAGTGGTGCAGCTGATGGTCGGTACGGTGACGAAACCGGTGGCATAGCCCGTCATGCCGGCGACATTGCTGAGGGCGACCTGAGTATCGAAGGGTACCAGCGCAACCTTGGTGTGGCCGGCATTATTGCCGTTGGAATCGAGCAGCGAAGCCAGGGTCGTGTCGAGGCTGGCCTTCAGCGCCGTCATCTTGTTGTTGCTGGACATCGAGCCGGTATTGTCAAGCACGAAGGCGATTTCCGCCGAATTGATGCTGACGGCCGCCTTGGCATTGGCGCTGATGTCGACGGCGTCGATACCGACCAGGCCCAGGACGTACATTTTCAGGTGCGCCGTAGCGGCATAATTCACTGTCTGGACGTTGTTGACCACCGACGACGTCAGCAAGCCGCTGGCGCTGGCCAGGCGGGGATCGAGCTGGGTGCAGTCGAGCGCCGAATTGGCGTTCGCCGGTGGCGCCGCGACATTGCACTTGAAGGCCTTGTCGGCGGCGATCGTCTGGTTGGCCAACAGGCCGGTGGGCTCCAGGGCGCCATTGATCGCCGCGCTGTCGGCAGCGTCCTGCAATCGCATCTTGGCGGTGACGATATTGCCGAAATCCACCCCGCCACCGATGGCGGCCGCCGTCGGAATCATGGCCAAGGCTGTAATCATGGTCACATTACCCCGCGACTGCGCGATAAAACGACGGAAGAAACGACTTACAAAAGTCATGGCGAGGGCCTTGGGGCTAATGCGTAAACCCATTACGGGCGTGCAACGGCGATTGCCTCAAAAGTAACAACGATCTGTTAAAAACCAGACAAGAAGACTGGTAAACACAAACAGGCCCTATATTAAGTATAAGGAAATTTAACAGTTACAAGTTGTTAGGCATAGAGCAATTTCAAGTCTGGCTAACAGCCGGTTAACCTTGATCCGATGGTGGAATGGCCAGGCCAAGACCACGACACAACTCCGCCATGTCTTCCGGAAGGAGCGCTGTCAGGGTCTTTTCCCCGCCCGCCGGGTGCGGAAAGGTCAGGCTCAAGGCATGCAGCATCAGGCGCCGTACTGGAAAGCCATCCACGCTGAGCGCGCCGCCATAGCGCGCATCGCCGGCAATCGGCGCGCCCAGGTGCGCCAGATGGACGCGTATCTGGTGCATGCGGCCGGTATAGGGACTGCACTTGACCAGGGCGGCATCCGCGGTGCGGCTTAAGGTTTCGAAATCGGTGCGCGCCCCTTGTGCATCCGGATGGTCGGGCGCGCACACCCGGCTATAGGACTCACGGCCGATCTCGTCGCGACGCAGCGGCACCTCGATCGTGCCTCGGTCGGGCAAGGCTTTGGGATTGGAAACGATACAGAGATAGGTCTTGGCAAACGCCCGCCGCGCCAGGGCCTTGCCGAGGAAAGACGTCGCCGGGTGGTTCTTGGCGACCAGCAGGATGCCCGATGTGTCGCGGTCAAGGCGATGAATGAGATTGGGCCGCTTGCCGTTGGAGCGGGCAAATGCGAACATCATGTCGTCGAGATTGAGGCCATCGCCGCGCCCGCCCTGCGACGACAGACCGGACGGCTTGTTGAAGCCCATGATCAGATCGTCCTCATAGACGATCATCGACTTGACCCAGGCGATATCCTCAGGCGTCAGCGGCTTGACCGGCTGACGCACCATATCCTGCTTGCGCGGTTGCGGCGGGCGGCGGCGCCCGCTTTGCTGGGCCTTTTGATGTTGCGGCGAATGCTTGACCATGGCCCGTGCCTAAACGGCGCGAGCGCTCGCGTCAAAGGGTTAGTTAAAGACTTCAACATAGTCGCCAACGTCCTTTTGCGATGGCTGGAAGAACCAGTAGAGCAGGATGAAATAGCCGAAGACCAGCAGGAGCAACAGCCATCCCCCGCTTTTGTTGACGTCGTGAAGACGCCGCACTGCCATGGACAGGCTTGGAATCACCAGCAACACCGGCGGCATGACGATCATGGTCAGGACAGGCCAAATAGCTGTGCTGTCATTGACAATGAACATGACTGCCAAGACGTAGCCCGCAAAACAAACGGCACCGGCGAAGATCGCAAAGGTCCAGAAATCGAGTCGGCTGGCACGGCCGGTAAAGTTCAGCGCGCGGACAAAACCCGACGCAATGGCCGCCGGAATGGTTTTTGTCGTCGATGCCGGCCCGAAGCGGTTGGCCGTGGCATCGCGCCTGAGGATAAAGGGCAGCGACACCAGGAAGACCACCATGGCAATGCCTCCAGCTATAATGCCCAGAAATGCAAGTCCGAACAGGAACATGCCCCCTCCCCTTGATCAGCGCTTCTGTTTGATGTCGCGCAGTTCCGCCAGATAGTCCAGACGTTGCTTCGTCTTGCCCTCATGGCCGTCGCCCTTCGGATCGTAGAATTTCGGCCGCCTGACGCCATCGGGGAAATAGTTTTGGCCGGAAAAGCCGTCCGGATCGTCCGGGTCATAGATATAACCGGCGCCGTAGCCGATATCCTTCATCAGCTTGGTTGGTGCATTGAGGATAATCGCCGGCGGATCGAGATGACCGGTCTCCCTGGCCAGCTTGGTCGCCGCCTTGAACGCCGTATAGACGGCATTGGATTTCGGCGCCGACGCCATGTGAACGACCGCCTGAGCCAGGGCCAATTCCCCTTCCGGTGAGCCCAGGACTTCATAGGTGTCGCGCGCCGCATGGCACATCAATAACGACATCGGGTCGGCATTGCCGATATCCTCCGACGCCATGCGGATCATCCGCCGGGCTATAAACAGAGGATCGTCACCGCCGTTCAGCATGCGTGCCAGCCAGTACAAGGCCGCGTCCGGGTCGGAGCCGCGCACCGCCTTATGCAGGGCGGAGATGAGATTGTAATGCCCCTCGCGATCCTTGTCGTGATTGGGGCGGCGCTTTTGCAGATGCGCCAGCAGCCCTTCGGAATCGATCGGCTCCTCAAAACCCATATGGTCGAGCGACTCGATCAAACTCAATATATAGCGGCCGTCGCCGTCGCTGAGCAGTTTCAGCGTCTCATAGGCCTCGGGCGTCAAAGGCAGTTTGCGGCCGAGAAAGTCCTCGGCGCGGGCAATGATCTGGTCCAAAGCCTTGTCATCGAGGCGTTTCAACACGAAAACCTGGCAACGCGACAACAAGGCGCCATTCAACTCGAACGATGGATTTTCCGTCGTCGCGCCGATCAGGGTAACGACGCCGGCCTCGACATAGGGCAAGAAACTGTCCTGCTGAGCGCGATTGAAGCGATGAATCTCGTCAACGAACAGAACCGTGCGCGCGCCCATCCGGTGCCGGGTCTGCGCCCCTTCGAAGACCTTTTTCAGGTCGGCGACACCGGAAAATACCGCCGAGATCTGCTGGAATTCATAGCCGGCGGCTTCGGCCAACAAACGCGCGATCGTCGTCTTGCCGACGCCCGGCGGTCCCCACAGGATGAGGCTGGGCAGAAAGCCGCGCTCGATCAGCCGGGCAATCGCCCCACCCTCGGCCAACAAATGATCCTGGCCGACGATATCGCCAAGATTCTGCGGCCGCAGCCGGTCGGCCAGCGGCTTGGCCGCGTCATCGACACTTGGCATGGCATTTTTGAGAACGGGTTCGACATCGCCGAAAAGGTCGGTACTGGGTGCGGGCATGAAACAAATATAGAACGATTGTCGGTCTTTTCAATGACCTAATCCAGGGCACCGCCGGCGATAGCCTTGATAAAGGCGGCTCCCTCGTCCGTCGCCCATTCGGTCATACCTGGCCGCGGGTGCTTTTTGACCTCCTCGGCCTGGGCCTGGGCTTCAGCCACCGTCTTGGCCGTGACCGAGACGATACCGACGCCCTGGGACCGCCCGCGCACTGCGCCCTTGGCGTCGACCAGCAAGAGGCACGGCAGGGTATAGGGGCTGCGACTGTCGCCGCTGAAGGTGCGCGCAATCTTGTCGCCGCCTTTCGGCTCGACCCACAAAGGCAAGGTTTCCGCCTGGGTCTTGGCCAGGGCCTTTCGGGCGCCGGCCAGGTCGAGATGTTTGGCGCTGGCGCTCAGAATGGCGCGGACTTCGAAGGTCGGAGACGCATAGCGCTGCTGCACCATGGCCAGATCGCCAGCCTCGATCAGGCACGGCGTGCACCATTCCGCCCAGATCGACACCAGGCGCACCTTGCCGCTGAGTTCGCCGAACTGATGCTGACCGTCATCACCGATCAACTTTGTCGTCGGCATGACGAACGGCGGCACGGTGTAGAATCGCTGCGCCACGCGGTTGCTGGACAACGGCCCGTCATAAAAGACCCGGACACTGGCGGCATCGGCGGACGATGCAACCAAAGCTGCCAGTCCCGTCGCAAAAAATTCCCGTCTGCGCATCGCTCCCCCTGTAATCCAAGACCTTACGTTCAATCAGCAAATTTACCAGATTCGCAACAGGCCTTGCTGACTATGGCGCTACTTGTCGGCCAAAACCAGGGCCGCAATAGCTTCCGCCTTCTTGAACGCGCTCGCTTCAGTGTCCCCTCCGCGTTGATAGATAACCAGATGCAAGTCTGGGTCGAAGGTGTGAAGCTCGCTACTGGCAGCCGAGAAGTCCCAAACGGCAGGACGCCCCAGAACCTGCACACTGATGCCAGGTTTTAGATGGTCGTTACCGCGCGTGGCTCGCCGGATAGCGTTATACGCCGCGGCATTATACATATTCAGGAAAGGAGGCAGGCGAATCTCCACCATGACCTGTGCGCCAGGATTGTCATCGTTGCCGGGGAAAAGACAGCTCGCACCGTCCGAGCCCTCGCACAGCCCGCCACAAACATCCAGTCTGTCAACGCTTGGGGCGATAAACTTGAGACCGGTGATTTGTTCCAGGTCCGCAGGCGTAACGCTGTCACAGGTCGGCGGCCCCGCCTTGGCTATGGCCGGCACCACGAAAACCGCAAATATAGCCGCCAAGGTCAGAAGAAAGTGGCGCACATGTCCCCCGTTCCGTCCGATCGCTATGAAAACTGCGCCGTAATCACCTGCCCGTTGCGCACGATCGAAATCCGCCACGCCCGCGCCCCGGCCTTCAGCACGCCATCGATATCGCCCGTCGTCGAGATCGTCTTGCCGTTGACGCTGCGGATAATGTCGCCCGGACGCAGGCCGACATTAGCGGCATAGCTTTGGCCCGAATCGATCGACAGGATCATCACGCCCTTCGGCGCGTCGAACGGATCGACACCGATCTCGTCGGCCACTGCCGGCGACAGATTGACGACGTGAGCGCCTGAGAACGGGTTCTCGCCCTTCAAGACCCGTTCGTCTCGTGGCGGCGAACTGGATGGCGCCTGGGCCTTGATATGCAAGTCTATGGGCTTGCCGTTACGCAGGCCCTGGACGTCGACCGTCTGGTTCAACTGCATCAGGTTAAGGCGGTAATCCAGCGAGGCCGCGTCATTGACGGGTGATCCTTCGATCGACAGGATGACGTCGCCCGTCTTCAAACCCGCCTGGTCGGCTGGACCGCCGGCATAGACATCCGAAACCAGCACGCCTTCAGGGCGGTCCATACCCAAACTGCGTGCGATATCGCCCGTCACCGTGTCGCCCTTGGCGCCCAGCCAAGGCCGTTGCAGATGGGTGGCGCCACCGGCGGCGCTGTCGACAACGCGCTTGACCAAGGCCGCCGGAATAGCGAACCCGACTCCCGACGAGCTGCCCGACCCCGACAGGATCATCGAATTAATACCGATCAGCTTGCCGTTCATATCGACCAGGGCGCCGCCGGAATTGCCGGGATTGATCGCGGCGTCGGTCTGGATATAGGAGCCGGTGCTTTGGCCGACATCGGTGCGGTCCAGGGCGGAGATAATGCCATTGGTCACGGTCTGACCGACGCCGAACGGATTGCCGATGGCCAGGACCAGGTCGCCGACCTGCAAATCGCGATCGTCATCCAACTGCAGCGTCGGGAAGGTCTGGCCCTTGGTATCGATCTTGAGCACGGCCAGGTCGGTGCGCGGATCGGCCAGCAGCAGCTTGGCCGGATATTCCCGGCGATCGTTAAGCACGACCATGAAGGTGGTGCCGCCCTCGATGACATGGTTGTTGGTGACAATGATGCCGTCGCCGCGAACGATGACCCCTGACCCCAACGACTGCTGCATCTGCTGCCGCGGCTCCATGCCGCCGAACATCTGCCAGAACGGATCGACCTGCTGGCGCACCATGCCGCGCGAATAGACATTGACGACCGCCGGAGCGACATTCTTGACGACCGGCGCGAACGACGCCTTCATACCCAGGGCCGAGGACGGCACCTGGCGCGGCTGGCTGGCGGCGTCATTGAAACCGGAGCCGGAGAACTTGTTCGAATCCTGGGAGTGGCTGGGCGAACAGGCCGCCAGCAGGGCCATCATCGACAGGGCAACGGGTGCGCGCAGGTTCATATAAAATTCCCCAATAAATATCAGTAGTGTCAGCTCCTAAATGTAAAAATCAATACGGCCTTATCAAGGCTTACGGGCGACGCGATTCAGCCATATTTTAAGCGTTCCCGGCCCGAATTACATCTGCGCCACCCATTGCCGAACAATGGCCGTGAAGCCGGCGCTTTTCGCCTCGATATCCGCCATGTCCGAAAATTTCACCGTTGCCCGATCCTTGGCCAGCCAGGCCAACAGCCCATCCGGATCCTCGATCGTACCGTCATAGTCGCGGACCTTGGCGCCGCGATGCAGGATTATCTGCACGCCGCCCTTCGCCCGCAGATGAAAGGTCGCGAACCAGTCTCCGTAAAAGAAGCTGGGCGCATTCCATTTGATGCCCTCGCTGATCGCAGGGTCGGCCGTCATGATCACCCTGCGCACGGCCTCAATCTCCGCCTTGGCCGGATGATCGAGCTCCGCCATAAAGGCGTCAGTGTCCTGGGGCTTCGCCATGCTCGTCGCCAGCCGGCGCCGGTTTCAGAGCGGGCTTGACGCCTGCCCCCAACCACAGGGCCATGACCATGAAGGCTGCCGCCAGCATGAAGGCCGCACCGCTGTAAATTACCGGTGCCCCGTCGCGCGTGACATAGTACAACAGACTGCCGAACGCCATCGGTGCAAAGATCGTCGCCGTCGACGACAGGCTCATATTCGCGCCCTGCAATGTCCCCTGCTCTTTCTGGCCGATCTTCGACGTCATTAGCGCCTGGATGTTCGGCGTCGCCAAACCCCAGGCCGCGCCGATCGGCAGGAAGGCGACGAATATCTGCCAGCTCGGCGCCAGTGCATAGCCGACAAAGGCGACCAACCCGCAGGCCAGGCCGATATACATGGTCTGCCGCTCGCCGATCCACTTGACGATGATCCCCGTCAACCCCGCCTGGACGAAGCCCGACAGGATGCCGACGGCGCCCAGCATCAGACCGACCTGGGTCGGCCCCCAACCAAAGCGGTAAGCGGCATAGAGGACCATGGTGGTCGGAAAGACGCTCTGGGCGAACATCATCAGCAGGTACATTGTCGACAAACGCATGACCTCGGCGTTCTTCGACAGGAACTTCAGCGCGCCAATCGGATTGGAGGTGTGGAAGCTGAACTTGCGGCGTTTTTCCGGCGGCAGGGATTCCGGCAGAACGAAGTAGCCATAGGTGAAATTGACCAGGGCCAGAAACGCCGCAAAGAGAAACGGATAGCGCGGATTGCCGACAAAATTGAGGAAACCGAGACCGGCGTGCTCCAGCATGGGCAGGTGCAGACCGCCGCCCAAAATGCCGCCAAGGCTCGGCCCGACAACAAAACCGACGCCGAACGCCGCTCCCATCATGCCGTAGACGCCGGCCCGTTTTTCCGGCGGGGTCACGTCGCTCATATAGGCATAGGCGGTCGAGATGCTGGCGGCGGTCATGCCAGAAATGATGCGGCCGATGAACAACCACCAAAGGGTCGGCGCCCACGCCATCAGCAGGCAATCCAACCCCGTGCCCAGGTTCGACGCCAGGACGACCGGCCGCCGGCCGATACTGTCCGACAATCCGCCCTGGATCGGTGAAAAGAAGAACTGCGCCAGCCCCCAGACCGAGCCGAAAACGCCGGTCCACAAACCGGCCGACGAAATCGAGCCGACAAAGCCTTCGATCAGCTTGGGCAGGACCGGGATAATAACGCCGATAGACAGCATGTCGATAAATACCGTCACCAGGATAAAGGCGGCAGCTGCTTTACGGGGCGTAGACGACATGAAGCGTTTCCTGAGTTTATAAGAATGCCATAAAGGAGTTTCTCCGCATCTCCAAGTGCCTTGAGGCACTTGGAGAGGGCGACTGCCCGTCGCCGCCCATGCGGCGCACCTCTTTACCTGAATACCGCCCTATAACGCTTTCCAGCCGTGCCAGGCGGTCACCACGGCGATCATGATCAACACCGCACCCGCGCATCGGCTTATGTTCGTAATCAGAGCCGGCCGCGCTGACAACCATTGCCGGCTGTGCCCCGCCGCCATGCCGAGAGCACCGTAAACACTCCCTTGCACGACCAAGATAATCAGCGCCATGACGACCGCCTGCCCTGCCACCGAACCATAGACCGGCTTGATAAACTGCGGATAGACGGCCAGCATGAACAGATAGGCCTTCGGATTGAGGACGCTGGTCACCAAACCCTGACGAAAGGTGGCCCAGGTGGTCCGCGACGGCGCCGCCTCGACCGGCCCAAGCGTAATATGCGAGCGCACCAGCGACAGACCGATCCAGGCGATGTAGACGGCGCCCGCCAGCAGCAACAGGTTGAACAGCCACGGCAGGGCATTGATGATCAGACCGACGCCCAAGGCACTCCAGATATTATGGAATATGCCGCCGGCCATGATGCCGCCTGTCGCGGCCAACCCCGCCTTCTTGCCGCCGGCCAGACCGCTGGCCATGACAAAAGCCATGTCCATCCCCGGCACGATGACAATGCCGAAGACCAGGGTGAAAAACAGCAGGAGGTTGTCGCTATAGCTCATGACGGCGTCTTAAAGGCCATGTTGCCAAATTCCGTCAGTGGACGCACAGTTCAAGTGCGCAGACGCAAGGCCCCGGTCATGGGATCGGCCAGTGCCACATTCTCCGCCGCCTGGATTCGCCACTCGCCATCGCGACGGGTGACCACGGCGAGGATCAGGGTATCGATTTGATGCGGTCCGGCCGGGTGCGCGGCCCCGATGCTGAGCCGCGTCCACAAATGCAGAATAGCCGCGTCGTCGGATATCGGGTCGACATCGGGCGCGTCCACCGTAAGGATCGAGTCGCTATAGACTGAGGCATGGATGCCCGCATGGCCGGCGACGATCTGATCGACCCCGCGCCAATAGGTCGCGAAACGATTGACGAAGGTCGCATCGCCATGAAACAGCCGGCCAAAGGCCTCCATGTCGTGAGCGTTCCATGCCTGTTGAAAGCGTGTACCAATCTCCGCCGGACCCGTGCTTTGATTCATCTTGTCCCTCTTATGTGTTGTTTCCTGGCGCTCAACCGGCCTGTTGCCGCGTCTTGTCAGTGGACCATGGCCGGCAGAAAAGGCTTCATCGTCCCATCATTGGGTTCCGGCTTCAGGCCGATCAGCTTCATTTCCAGGTCATAGACATTGACATTGTCAAAGGCCGGCAGTTGCACGCCGGCTTTGAAATCCGGGCCATTAGCGATGAAGATAGCATTCATATCGGCAAAGGCGGGATCATAGCCGTGAGCCCCGGCATTATAGCCCGGACCATTGGCCTCGACATCACCGATCAGCCAACCGAGATCGGCCAGGCAGACGATCGCCGGCACGCGCGGGTTCTTGCCGAAATGCAGCCGCGCCGGAATATCGCTTTTATGCCAGCATTGCATGTGGTCGTAATGCGTCTTGATCAATACCTTATCGAGGGCCGCTTCATAGCCTGACGCCGGATTCAGCATGGCGACCGAGCCGTTATTGACGAAATCGTAGCGCGGATCCTTTTTTGCCGTCAGGTCTAGGCCGTCCGCCCCCAGCAGGTCGGAGACATAATAGGTCCGCGCCTTGGAGATATTGGTCATGCCGTGGTCGGAAACGACGATAATGTCAGGATCGATGCCGCGCGCCTGCAAACCCGCGCGCAAGGTGCCGATGGCGGTATCGACCTCGGTCATGGCGGCATTGACCTCAGGCGAGTCCGGCCCGAAATCATGGCCGGCCGTATCGACCATGTCGAAATAGAGCATGAAAACACCCGGGCGCTCGGCCGCGGGCAAATCCATCCATTGCAATATCTGCTGGACGCGGAAATCGGCAGTCGCCATCTTTTGGTAGGTCAGGTAGTGGCTGGGCCGCGTGCCGTCGATCTCGGCCTCGCTGCTCGGCCAATAGACGACACCAGTCTTGATGCCGGCCTGTTCGGCGCTCACCCACATGGGCTTGGCGCCCTGCCACCAAAACCCGTCGCTGGCCTTGGCCGTACTGAAGCGCGCCGGATCGGCATCGCCGGCAACCGGCGGATGGGTCGGGTCGTACATCTTGTTGGCGACGACGCCGGTTTCATCGGGGCGGCGGCCGGTGATCAACGTGTAATGATTGGGAAAGGTCAGGCTCGGAAAGGACGGATGCATGGCTGCATGGGCTCCGCGCTCGGCCAACGCCTTCAGATTGGGCGTCAGGCCGCGGTCGTAATAGTCGGCGCGGAAGGCATCGATGGAGATCAGGATCAGCGGGTGTGTCGTCCGGTCGGCGACCGGCGCCAGCACGGGCGCGTGGCCGTTCCAGGACGCGCAGGACGAAAGCGTCATGAGCGCAAGTCCGGCCATCAGGGACAACAGCTTTTTCATCGACATCGGCGCCTCGCAGATAGCTGGATATCGCAGTATTCTAATAGGCTGTCGCGACATAAAAAAGAAGCCTCCGGCAGTGACCGAAGGCTTCTTTAATAAATTTTGTACGCTTTAGTCGCTGGTGCGGATGCGGTCCAGGACGGGTGAACAGAAGACAGGCGTGGCCGATGTTTCACTCTCGTCCAGTTCGGTTGTGGTCGTATCGCCGGATGCCTCCTGCATCAGCTCGGGGTCGTCAGTCAGGCTGTCGAATTCAGTCATGCTACCCTCCTATAGTGCGATGGAAAGAAGACGAGACACACAGGGACTCGTCTTCGCCATGGAAGCTAGCCGACAATGCCTGGCAAGGGAAATGACGCCTTATGACTTTATCATCACGCACGTGTTAACACAGGTGTACAAAACCTTACCGCAAGCGAGATGGCAAAAAGGCGGCGAACGCGGTGATTTGTACCTGTACGCCGCAGGCCGGCCCTCCTAAGGTAACTGCAACCCATGGGAGGATTTTATGATGGATGTGGAACAGAGCACCAATTTTTGGCGCGAAAACGCCAAGCGGCGCTACACGGACATCCGTCAGGTTCAAGCCACCAAACTACTTCCGATCCAGCAATTCCTGGCCGAGCACAATTATGACAAGCTCGAAGGCTCCCTGATCGCCGCCGGACAATTGCACGACCCGGTGCAGGATTCGGCCGTCTATCTCGAGAAGCGGCTGAACTACGTCATGCTTCTCGACCAGTTACAATGCCACCAAATGCTCGAAATCGGCTTCAACTGGGGCTATTCGGCCTCCCTGCTGCTGGAAAGCGCCCCGGCCAGTGTCCTTCACAGCATCGATATCGGCTGGCACTGGTACACGCCGCCGACCGGCGATCTCTTGGCCGGCATCTATCCCGGTCGTTTTCGTTACACCTGGCAGGATTCGCGTCAGGCCTTGCTGGCCGAAGTCGCCGCCGGCCACCGCTACGACATGATCAGCGTCGACGGCGCCCACGACTATCCTATTGCGCGGTCCGACATCGTGCTCAGCGTCGAACTCCTGAAGGAAGGCGGCCTGCTCATGATCGACGACACGGACGGTCCCGCGGTCGGGGCTGCCGTCCTTGCCACGGTCGCCGGCCATCCCGACTTCGTCGAGCTTACACCGGGTAATTTCGGCCTTTTCGACTTCGGTAAATCGGAAATACCCTGTTTCGAGCAGCGCTATTTTCTCAAGCGGGCTCAGCTCAGGACCGGCTACACGGCCGAACCGGCGCAAGTTCTCGCACCCGACGTGCCGGCGGCCGAACCTGTCGCCACAGCGCCGGTCGCTATTTCGCCGTCCCCGGTCGCCACGCCGCCCAGCTTGGTGCGTCGTGCCATCGGCAAGTTCAGGCGCATCTCGGGGCTGTAGAGCGCCAAAACTTTAGAGCGGAACGCCGCGTCTGTCCCGCGCACCGGACAGACAGAGAAAAAGGCTCCCGGCATAAACCGGGAGCCTCAAAATCTTGGCGAATGGCCAGATCCTATTCTTCGTCGCCGGCGACTTCGAACACCGGACCAGAGTCCAGGCCCTTGGCGGCTTCGTCGCGATCGACGAATTCGATGATGGCCATGGCGGCGTTGTCGCCGTGACGGAAGCCGGCCTTCAGAACGCGGATATAGCCGCCTTCACGGGTCTTGTAACGGGGGCCGAGCACTTCGAACAGCTTGCCGACCTGGGTGATGTCGCGGACGCGCGAAATGGCGATACGGCGGTCGTGCAGCGTGCCCGACTTGGCCAGGGTCACCAGCTTTTCGACGAAGGGACGCAGTTCCTTGGCCTTGGGCAGGGTAGTGACGATTTGTTCGTGCTTGATGAGAGCGGCAGCCATGTTGGCGAACATGGCGGTACGGTGCGAAGATGTGCGACCGAGTTTGCGATGACCGGAGCCGTGACGCATGAGAAAATCTCCAAAAGACCGGCAGCCCACAGGCCTTACCGATCCCAAAAGCAAGCCTGAACACGAAGGCAAATGACCGATCGGTCCCCTGCCCGTTTCAGACGTCGATCCATGTCTGGACCGAAATTACCGCGACAAGGTTTTGGTCTTTCGCGATAAGTGGAACTGAAAAACAGTTCCTAAAAATAGGAAACCCGGATGATCGCTCATCCGGGTCCCTTATATCACAATCTAACGATCTTGGCTTAGATCTGGTCTTCGAACTTCTTGGCCAGGTCTTCGACATTTTCCGGCGGCCAGTTCGGGATATCCATGCCGAGGCTCAAATTCATGGAAGCCAGGACTTCCTTGATTTCGTTGAGCGACTTGCGGCCGAAGTTCGGCGTGCGCAGCATTTCCGATTCCGTCTTCAGGATCAGGTCGCCGATATAGACGATGTTGTCGTTCTTCAGGCAGTTCGCCGAACGGACGCTGAGTTCCAGTTCGTCGACCTTCTTGAGCAGGGCCGGGTTGAACGGCAGCTCCGGCTTGCCTTCTTCGACAACCGGGGCCTTCGGCTCTTCGAAGGTGATGAAGATTTGCAGCTGGTCTTGCAGGATACGCGCCGCGAAAGCGACAGCGTCGACCGGCGTGACGGCGGCATTGGTTTCGACATCCAGGATCAGCTTATCGTAATCGAGCGACTGACCCTGACGGGTCGGCTCGACCCGATAGGCGACCTTCTTGACCGGCGAATAAAGGGCGTCGACGGCGATCAGGCCGATCGGCGCGTCTTCGGGACGCAGGCGGTCGGCCGGGACATAGCCCTTGCCGTTCTGGATGGTGAATTCCATGCGCACGGACGCGCCCTCGTCCAGCGTGCAGATGACGTGGTCGGGGTTGAGGACTTCGATATCGGCGGGAACGTCAATCTGACCGGCCGTTACCGGACCGGCGCCCGAGGCACGCAGAACCATGCGCTTCGGACCTTCGGCGTGCATGCGCAGCGCCAATTGCTTGATGTTCAGGATGATGTCGACGACGTCTTCACGGACGCCTTCGATGGAGGAAAATTCGTGCACCACGCCGTCGATCTGGACGGAGGTGACGGCCGCGCCTTGCAGCGAGGACAGGAGTACGCGACGCAGCGCGTTGCCGAGGGTCACGCCGAAACCACGTTCCAGAGGCTCCGCGACAAGACGCATCTTGCGCGAAGGGTCGGAACCTGCTTCGACTTGTGGCTTCTCGGGACGAATAAGCTGTTGCCAGTTTCTTTCGATCATGTACGTCCCTCAAGACAGGAAAGGTCGCCCCGCCAGAGCAGCGGAGCGACTGAAAAATAGGATAGGTAAAATTAAACGCGACGACGCTTCGGCGGACGGCAGCCATTGTGCGGGATCGGCGTCACGTCACGAATGGTCGTGATGGTGAAACCGACAGCCTGCAGGGCGCGCAGAGCCGATTCACGGCCCGAACCCGGACCGGCGACGCTGACTTCCAGCGTCTTGACACCGTGTTCGATGGCTTTCTTGCCAGCGTCTTCGGCGGCGACCTGGGCGGCGTAAGGCGTCGACTTGCGCGACCCCTTGAAGCCCATGGTACCGGCCGACGACCACGAAACGGCATTACCCTGCGCGTCGGTGATCGTGATCATTGTATTGTTGAACGACGCGTTGACGTGCGCGACGCCCGACGTGATGTTCTTGCGTTCGCGCTTTTTAACGCGTGAAGGTTCTTTAGCCATTGGTCAGACTATTCCTTACTTCTTCTTGCCGGCGATAGGCTTCGCCGGGCCTTTGCGCGTACGCGCATTGGTGTGCGTACGCTGACCGCGTACAGGCAGACCCTTACGGTGACGCAGGCCGCGATAGCAGGCCAGGTCCATAAGGCGCTTGATGTTCATGGAGACTTCACGACGCAGATCGCCCTCGACCGTATAGTCGCGGTCGATGGTTTCGCGGATTTGCAGCACTTCGGCATCCGAAAGCTGGTTCACGCGGCGGCTATCTTCGATGCCGACCTTCTGGACGATCTCTTCGGCCTTCTTGGGGCCGATGCCATGAATATATTGAAGCGCGATGATCACGCGCTTGTTGGTCGGGATATTGACGCCTGCAATACGGGCCACGTTAGACTTCTCCTGCAACGCGCCCGCAACGGACACGTATAAAAACGAAAGGTGACACGTATGCCTCCCGGCTACCCTGATCTCAGGCCAGCCGTGATCCATACGCGTGATTTCGCGGAAGCTGCCCTTATAGAAGGGTTTTGGCTCCCGTCAATGGTTTAGTTTTAAAAAAGCAAGCGCAAAACAAGTTTGCTCATTGTTTTTTAGTGTTTCGCTCAAGCGCCGCGAAGGCTACCTCGCAACGGCTCGGGCGGGCGGTCGCCCTTGCCAAATATCGAAGGCGATATTTGGAGGTTTGACCAAGTTACTCGATCGGCATTTTACTGCCGAAATATCCTAGGCCAAGGCCCCGGCGATGCGTTCGGCGATATCTTCCACCGGCCCCATGCCGTCGACTTCGTAAAGCTTACCCTGCGCCGCGTAGTAGGGCAGCAAGGGCGCCGTCTGGGCATTGTAGACCGCCAGGCGCTCCCGGTAGGTCTCCGGGTTGTCGTCCGGCCTGCCCTGCTCCTCGAAGCGCTTGGCGATACGCTCGATCAGCGCCTCGTCATTGACCTTGAGGCGCACGACGCGATCGATCATCGACGCACGGCCGCCCAACATCGTGTCGAGCGCTTCGGCTTGGGCCACATTGCGCGGGAAACCATCGAAGATGGCGCCGCCGGCTGCTTCCGCGGCCGGCAGATTTTCCTGGATCAGGGCGATGACGATCTCGTCGGAGACCAGAAGGCCCGCCTTCATGATGTCCTGGACCTGCTTGCCCAGATCGGTTTGCGCGGCGATCGCCGCCCGCAGCATGTCGCCCGTCGAGAGCTGAACCATGTTGCGTTCCGTCACCAGCCGTTTGGCCTGTGTCCCCTTCCCCGCCGCGGGAGGTCCAAACAGAATGATGTTCATCGACCGAACCTTCCACTGGGCTTGGCTGCGCCGGACTTGCTGCCCGTCTTCAGCTTGGATTTCTTGATCAGACCGTCATACTGGTGAGCCAGCAGGTGCGACTGGATCTGGGCGACGGTGTCCATGGTGACGGTGACGACGATCAGGATCGAAGTGCCACCGAAATAGAAGCTGTTACCAAGGTTGGAAATGAGGAATTCCGGCACCAGACAGACGATGGTGATATAGGCGGCGCCGATGACCGTAATGCGGGTCAGCACATAGTCGAGATATTCCGCCGTCCGCTTGCCGGGGCGAATACCGGGCAGGAAGCCGCCGTATTTACGCAGGTTTTCCGCCGTCTCGTCCGGATTGAACACCAGGGAGGTATAGAGGAAGGTGAAGAAGATGATCATGGCGGCATAGAGCGTCATGAAGATCGGATTACCGTGGGTCAAAATGCCCGTCAGCGATGGCAACCATTGCAGCCATTCCGGCATCTTTTCCGGGTTCTTGCCGACGAAGGCCAGGACCGAGGTCGGCATCAGCAGCAAGGACGAGGCAAAGATCGGCGGAATGACGCCCGACGTATTGACTTTCAGCGGCATGAACGAGCTTTCGCCCCCCATGATGCGATTACCGACCTGGCGTTTGGGATACTGCACCAGAAGCCGGCGCTGCGAGCGTTCCATAAAGACGATGAAGACGATAGCGGCGATCAACACGGCGACGATAACGACCAGCACGGCCGAATTCAGGTCGCCCGTGCTGCTCATCGAGAACAAACGCCCCACCGTACTCGGCAGAACCGAGACGATGCCGGCGAAGATGATCATCGACGAACCGTTGCCGATACCGCGAGCGGTGATCTGCTCACCCAGCCACATCAGGAACAGCGTACCGCCGGTCAGGGTCACCATGGCCGAAATAAGGAAGAACGGCCCGGGGTGCAGCACCATGCCGGAGCTCTGCATCGCCGCGGCGATACTGAAAGATTGGATCAGGGCCAGCAAAACGGTCAGGTAGCGGGTATATTGGTTGAGCTGCTTGCGGCCGGCTTCGCCGCCCTCTTTCTTCAGCTTTTCCCACGGCGCATAGACCGAACCCATGAGCTGGATAATGATCGAGGCCGAAATATAGGGCATCAGGTTGAGCGCGAACACGGCCATGCGCTGTACGGCGCCGCCCGAGAACATGTTCATCATGCCGAATATGCCCTTGGAGCTATCGGCGAACGCCTGTTCGAAGGCGATCATATTGATCCCCGGCAACGGCACATAGGTGCCCAGCCGGTAAACGATCAATGCGCCCAGGGTAAATAACAGCCGCTTATGCAGATCGGTCGCCTTAGAAAAGGCGCCGAAATTCATATTGGCGGCAAGTTGTTCAGCGGCTGATGCCATAGTGTCCTCAAAGCTCCCGAGCGCAACCCTCAAGGTTGCGCGATCACTCAAAATGCGCAGGGGCCCGACAAGCCCTTAGTCATAACCCAAAAACGGGGAGGATGGCGCTTCTGTGATTCCACCGAACTCGCCACCCGCAACCCATATGGGGTACGCCTGTCAAAACGTCAACGCGGTCGAAGGACTTGCGTCCTACTCCGCGGCTTCGGCCTTGACGGGACGCTTTTGCGTGACGCTGCCGCCGGCGGCTTCGACAGCCTTCACGGCGCCGGCCGAGGCCGAATAGACAGTGATGTTGAGCTTGGCGGTCAGGGTGCCTTCGCCGAGCAGACGGACACCGTCCAGCTCGCGGCGGATCACGCCGGCGGCCTTCAGGGCAGCGGCGTCGATGGCGGCTTTGGCGTCGAGCTTGCCGGCATCGATGGCGTCTTGCAGGCGCCACAGATTAACTTCAGCGAATTTGAGAGCGAACGGATTGTTGAAACCGCGCTTGGGCATACGCATGTACAGCGGCATCTGGCCGCCTTCGAAGCCCAGCAGCGACACGCCGGAGCGCGACTTCTGGCCCTTGACACCGCGACCGGCGGTCTTGCCCTTGCCCGAACCCGGGCCACGGCCGACGCGCATACGGCCCTTGGTCGAACCGGGATTGTCGCGGATTTCATCCAACTTGGTCATTTATTGTGCCTTTCAATGACAGGTGCGCTGGCCAGGGGCCAACTCGGCTATGAAACGAATAGAGCGCGCCTGTTACAGCACGCTCCTAAAATTAGCAAGCCCGCGAACCGAGATTCGCGGGCTTGAAGTCTTACTCGACGATCGTCACCATGTGAGCGACCTTGGCGATCATGCCGCGCACGGAAGGCGTATCTTCCAGCGTGGAAAAACGGCCCATCTTGTTCAGGCCGAGGCCTGCCAGGGTGGCGCGTTGATCCTTGGTACGACGGATCGGCGAACCGGTTTGCTGGACGGTGACCGTCTTCGCTTCGGTTTTTGCAGGAGCCTTGGCCATGATTTAGCCCTCCACGGATTCTGGCGAGGACGCACCGTCGGCGCGGCTCTTCAGGAGATCGCCGACCTTCTTGCCGCGCTTGGAGGCAATCTGGCGGGGCGAGGACTGAACCTTCAGGGCCTCGAACGTGGCGCGAACCATGTTGTACGGGTTGGACGAACCGAGCGACTTGGCGACGACGTCGGAAACGCCGAGGGTTTCAAGAACAGCACGCATCGGACCGCCAGCGATGACGCCGGTACCCGGAGGGGCAGCGCGCATCTGGATCTTACCGGCGCCCCAACGGCCGTAACCGTCGTGGTGCAGGGTGCGGGATTCGCGCAGCGGTACGCGGATCAGCGACTTCTTGGCTTCTTCGGTCGCCTTGCGGATGGCTTCCGGCACTTCGCGCGCCTTGCCGTGACCGTAGCCGACGCGGCCTTTTTGGTCGCCAACGACCATCAGGGCTGCGAACGAGAAGCGACGGCCACCCTTGACGGTGGCGGCGACGCGGTTGATAGCGACCAGCTTTTCGACGAACTCGGAGGGTTCCTCGTTGCGGTCACGATTGCGGTTTTCACCAGGACGGGCCATGAACGATTCCCTTAGAAGTTAAGACCGGCTTCACGCGCGGCTTCCGCCAGCGCCTTCACCCGACCGTGATAGATATAACCGCCGCGATCGAAGACGACGTCCTTGACGCCCTTTTCGACAGCGCGCTGGGCGACCAGCTTGCCGACTTCGGCAGCCGAAGCCGCGTTCGAGCCGCGCTTGTCGGCCGTTTCCAGCGACGAAGCAGCCACGATGGTCACGCCGGACAGGTCATCGATGACCTGGGCGTAGATGTTTTTGTCCGAACGGAAGACCGACAAACGCGGGCGACCGTTGGAGAGCTTCTTGAGGCGCGTACGATTACGTTGCGCGCGACGAGCCAATTGTTCACGAGGAGACAGAGCCATGACTTACTTCTTCTTGCCTTCCTTGCGGCGAACCTTTTCGCCGGCATATTTGACGCCCTTGCCCTTATAGGGCTCAGGGGGACGAATCTTGCGGATCGTGGCCGCCAGTTCACCGACCACTTGCTTGTCGATACCGGCAATCTTGATTTCGGTCTGCTTGGGCACCGTGAAGGTGATGCCCGCGGGCGGATCGATGATCACCGGGTGCGAGAAACCGAGTTGCAGTTCCAGGGCGTTGCCCTTCATGGCGGCGCGATAACCGACGCCGACCATTTCCAGGTTTTGCTCGAAACCGTCGGTGACGCCCTTCACCATATTGGCGATGAGCGTGCGCGACAGGCCCCACATGGAACGATGGCGCTGGGTGTCGCCGCGCGGAGCGACGGTCAGCGAACCGGCTTCCTGCTTGACGTCGATCTCTTCAACAACGCTCCACGCCAGTTGCCCCTTGGGGCCCTTGACCGAAACGTCCTGGCCGTTGAGCGTGACGGTCACGCCTGACGGAACTGCGATGGCTTTTTTACCAATCCGGGACATTTTAAAACCTTTTGTGCCTTAATTGTCCTCTGCTTTGTCTTAGTAGACGCGGCAGAGAACCTCACCACCCACGTTGTTTTCGCGGGCGTTGTTGTCAGACATGACGCCCTTCGGCGTCGACAGGATCGAGATACCCAGGCCGTTCTTTACCGGCTTCAGGTCCTTGATCGACGAATAGACGCGACGACCGGGCTTGGACACGCGGGAGATTTCCGCGATGACAGGCGCGCCGTCGAAATACTTCAGCTCGATTTCGAACTGCGGGAATTCACCGGGAACTTCCAGGACTTCGTAGCCACGGATATAGCCCTCGTCCTTCAGGACGTCGAGCACGTGGGCACGCAGCTTGGAGGCCGGGGTGAGCACCTTGGAACGCTTGCGCATGGCAGCGTTCTTGATGCGGGCGATCATATCGCTCAGAGGATCATTGACGAACATATGTGTGGTCCTCCCTTTACCAGCTGGCCTTGGTCATGCCGGGAATCTGGCCTTCATTGGCCAGCTTCCGGAGCGCGATCCGGCTCATGTGAAGTTTACGATAATAGGCGCGCGGGCGGCCGGTGACTTCGCAACGGTTGCGAATACGGGTCGCATTCGAGTTACGGGGCAGCTTGGCCAGGGCCAGACGCGCGGCGAAGCGGTCTTCCAGGGGCAGGCTTTCGTTATTGGCGGTCGCCTTGAGGGCCTCGCGCTTCGTGGCATATTGAGCCACCAGCTTCTTGACCATCTCGTTGCGGTTGACAGCGCTTTTCTTTGCCATTGTGTCTCTCTACCCGCCTTAAGCCGTGAACGGGAACTGGAAGTGCTTCAGAAGCGCCTTGGCTTCCTTGTCACTCGTGGCCGTGGTGCAGACAACAATGTCCATGCCCCACATTTGATCGATCTGGTCGTAATTGATTTCCGGGAACACGATGTGTTCACGAAGACCCATGGCGTAGTTGCCGCGACCGTCGAACGAATTGCCGTTGAGACCGCGGAAGTCCTTCACGCGCGGCAGTGCGATCGTGATCAGGCGGTCGAGGAATTCGTACATGCGATCCTTGCGCAGGGTCACCTTGGCGCCGACCACCATGCCTTCGCGCAGCTTGAAGCCGGCGATGGATTGACGGGCCTTGGTTTCGGCAGGCTTCTGACCGGTGATGGCGGCCAGATCCTTGATGGCGCTCTTGACCTTCTTGGAGTCGGCCGTGGCTTCACCGATACCCATATTGACGACGATCTTGTCGAGCTTGGGGACCTGCATCTCGTTGGTATATCCGAATTCCGCCTTCATGGCGTCACGGATCGTGTCCAGATACACCTGCTTGGCGCGCGGTGTATAGGTAGTTTCAGCTTTAGCCATTGATGACATCTCCCGTCGTCTTGGCGTAACGGACCTTCTTGTCGCCCTCAACCTTGAAGCCGACGCGAGTCGCCTTGCCGTTGGAATCGACGTGAGAAACGTTGGAAACGTGAACGGACGCTTCCTTGTTGACGATGCCGCCCTGCGGGTTGCCCTGCGCCGGACGCGTGTGACGTTGCACCATGTTGAGACCGCCGACGAGAACGCGTTCGGCCTGGCCTTCCTTGGTGATGACCTTGGTGACAGTGCCCTTGCGGCCCTTGTCCTTACCGGTCAGCAGAACGACATTGTCGCCCTTTTTAATCTTGGCAGCCATTTAGATGACCTCCGGGGCCAGGGAAATGATCTTCATGTGGTTCTTGGCGCGCAATTCGCGCGGAACCGGTCCGAAAATCCGCGTGCCGATCGGCTCGCTCGACTTGTTGACGATGACGGCGGCATTGGTGTCAAAACGGATCACCGAACCGTCCTTGCGCTGGATGTCCTTGGACGTGCGCACGACGATGGCGCGCAGAACGTCGCCCTTCTTGACGCGGCCGCGCGGAATGGCTTCCTTGACCGAAACGACGATCAGGTCGCCCACCGAGGCGTAGCGGCGCTTCGAGCCGCCCAACACCTTGATGCACATGACCCGGCGTGCACCGGAGTTATCGGCCACTTCCAGGTTAGTTTGCATCTGAATCATGGTTCAAACTTCCCTTAGTTGGCTTGACGCGGGAGAACTTCCCAGGTCTTCAGCTTGGATTTCGGCGCGCATTCGATGATACGAATGGCTTCGCCGGTCTTGTAGTCATTGGCTTCGTCGTGGGCATGGTAGCGCTTGGACACACGAACCGTCTTTTTCAGGACGGGGTGCAGAACGGTACGCTCCACTTTCACAACCACGGTCTTGTCGCCCTTATCGGAGACAACCAGACCTTCAAGAATGCGCTTGGGCATGGTCTATTCCTTTAAGCGGCCGACTTGGCCGCGGCGCGTTGCGCCGTCAGCAAAGTCTGGATGCGGGCGATATCCTTGCGGATTTCATTGACGCGGTGAGTCTTTTCGAACTGGCCGGTCGCCTTTTGAAAACGCAGGTTGAACTGCTCCTTCTTCAGGTTCAGGAGCTGTTCGTGCAGTTGGTCGGAGCTGAGGCTCCGCAGGTCATTGATCTTCGTCATGTCAATTACTCCGCAGCCATGGCGACGCCAGCGTCGATACGAGTGACGACGCGGGTCGAAACCGGCAGCTTGGCGGCGCCGAGACGCAACGCTTCACGCGCGATGTCGTCGGGCACGCCGTCGATTTCAAACAGGATGCGGCCGGGAGCCACGCGGGCGGCCCAATGGTCGACAGCGCCCTTGCCCTTGCCCATACGGACTTCGGCAGGCTTGCCCGTGACGGGAAGGTCCGGGAAGATACGGATCCACACGCGGCCCTGGCGCTTCATTTGGCGCGTGATGGCACGACGGGCGGCTTCGATCTGGCGAGCGGTCAAACGCTCCGGTTCAACGGTCTTAAGACCATAGGAACCGAAGTTCAGCGTGTAACCACCCTTGGCGTTACCGTGGATACGGCCTTTGAAGGCCTTCCGGTATTTGGTACGCTTGGGAAGCATCATGGGAGTTACGCCTCCTTATTGTTGCGATCGCGGCGCGGGCCACGGTTGTTACGGTCACCACGTTCCGGACGCTCGTTCGAGGACTGGCCCGAGGCTTCAACAGCCCAACGCTTGTCCTGCGCCATCGGATCGTGCTCGAGGACTTCACCCTTGAAGATCCACACCTTGACACCGATGATGCCGTAGGTGGTCAGGGCTTCGGCGAAACCGAAGTCGATGTCGGCGCGCAGGGTGTGCAAAGGCACCCGGCCTTCACGATACCATTCCATACGGGCGATTTCGGCACCACCGAGACGGCCCGACAGGTTCATCCGGATGCCCTTGGCGCCGAGACGCATGGCCGACTGGATCGAACGTTTCATGGCGCGGCGGAACGCGACGCGGCGTTCCAGCTGCTGAGCGATGGATTCGGCAACCAGTTGGCTGTCGACTTCCGGCTTCTTGATTTCGACCAGGTTGAGGAAGACTTCGCCTTCGGTCAACGCCGCCACGTCCTTACGCAGCTTGTCGATGTCAGCGCCCTTCTTACCGATCACGACGCCCGGACGGGCGGCATAGATGGTGACGCGGCACTTCTTGTGGGGGCGCTCGATGATGATGCGCGACACGCCGGCAGCGTTCAACTTTTCCTTCAGTTCCTTGCGGATCTTCAGGTCCTGATGCAGCAACTTGGCATATTCCTGACGCGCGGCGAACCAACGCGAATCCCAGGTGCGGTTGATGCCGAGGCGCATGCCGATCGGATTAACTTTCTGACCCATTACGCAGCCTCCTGGCCGAGTTCACGAACAACGATCGTCAGTTCGGAGAAAGGTTTGATGATACGCGACGAACGACCGCGGGCCCGCGAAGCGAAACGCTTCATGACAATGCCCTTACCGACATACGCTTCAGCGACAACCAGGTTGTCGATGTCGAGATTGTGGTTGTTTTCGGCATTCGAGATCGCCGAGTAGAGCGCCTTGCGGACGTCCTTGGCGATACGCTTGCGCGAGAACTCGAGCTCGTTCAGAGCGCGCTGGACCTTGAGACCGCGGATAGAGGCGGCGACCAGATTCAGCTTTTGCGGCGAGATGCGCACCGAAACCAGCTTGGTGCGGGCTTCGTTGGCTTCTACGCGGCGAGGATTCTTTGTCTGCGACATGGTTACTTCCTCTTCGCCTTCTTGTCGGCAGCGTGGCCCGGGAAGTTCCGCGTAGGCGAAAATTCACCGAACTTCATGCCGACCATGTCTTCCGACACCAGCACCGGCACGTGCTTTTGACCATTATAGACGCCGAACGTGATGCCGACGAATTGCGGCATGATCGTCGAACGGCGCGACCAGGTCTTGATGACCTCTTTGCGGCCAATGCTTTGAACGTTTTCCGCCTTCTTGAGAAGGTGGCCGTCCACAAAGGGGCCTTTCCATACGGAGCGTGCCATGACTTAGCGAGCCTTCTTCACGTGACGCGAACGGATGATGTACTTGTCCGTCGCTTTGTTGGTACGAGTCTTGCGACCCTTGGTGGGCTTGCCCCACGGGGTCACAGGGTTACGGCCACCGGAGGTCTTGCCTTCACCACCACCGTGCGGGTGGTCGACCGGGTTCATGGCGACGCCGCGGACGTGCGGGCGGAAGCCCATGTGACGCGTGCGGCCGGCCTTGCCGAGGCTGATGTTCATGTGGTCCTGGTTCGACACGGCGCCGACCGTGGCCATGCAGGTGTCGAGAACCATGCGCAGTTCGCCCGAACCCAAACGGATCTGGGCATAACCGGCATCGCGGCCGACCAGCTGAGCATAGGCGCCGGCGGAGCGAGCCAGCTGGCCGCCCTTGGCAGGCTTCATTTCCACGTTGTGGATGATCGTGCCGATCGGCAGGCTGCGCAGCGGCGCGGCATTACCGGGCTTCACGTCGACCTTTTCCGAGGCGATGACGGTGTCACCGGCCTTGAGGCGTTGCGGGGCCAGGATATAGGCCTTTTCGCCGTCGCTATAGGTGATCAAAGCGATGAAGGCGGTACGGTTCGGATCGTATTCCAGATGGTCTACGGTCGCGGGCACGTCCCACTTGCGGCGCTTGAAGTCGACGATGCGGTACAGGCGCTTGGCGCCGCCGCCACGGAAACGGACAGCGATGCGGCCTTGCGCACCACGGCCGCCCGACTTGGTCAGACCTTCGACCAGGGCCTTTTGCGGCTTGCCCTTGAACAGTTCCGAGCGGTCGACGAGGACCAGACTGCGGCGGCCGGGCGAGGTCGGATTAAATTGCTTTAAAGCCATTTTCTGAGCCCTTCCTTACAGACCGGTCGTGATATCGATCGACTGGCCTTCGGCCAGGGTCACGATAGCTTTTTTGATGTCGGAGCGACGGCCCTTGATGCCCTTGAAACGCTTGGTCTTGCCCTTGGTGACGATGGTGTTCACCTTGGTGACCTTGACGTTATAGATGGCTTCGACGGCGGAAGCGACTTCGTCCTTGGACGCGTCGAGCGCGATCTTGAAAACGACCTTGTTCTGCTCGGACAGCAGAGTGGCCTTTTCAGTGATGTGCGGCGACAGCAGGACGTCGAAATTACGGAGGGTAGCAGCCATAATCTTAGGCCTCCACTGCGAAGCGAGCTTCGATGGCTTCAACCGCCGACTTCGTCAGTACCAGCTTGTGGCGGCGCAGAATGTCATAAACATTCAGACCGGCCGTCGGCAGGACGTCGATATTGGGGATGTTGCGCGAAGCGAGGGCGAAGTTGGCGTCAACTTCGGGACCGGTGATGAACAGGGCGTTGTTCACGCCCAGCTTTTCGAAGGAAGCCAGGAGACCCTGGGTCTTCGGGCTGTCGATCACGGCCTGATCGATAACGATCAGCTGGCCGGAATTGAACTTCGACGACAGAGCATGACGCAGACCGAGCGCACGAACCTTCTTGGGCAGGTCGAAAGCGTGCGAACGCACGACCGGACCGAAGGCGCGCGAACCGCCGACGAATTGCGGGGCACGGCGCGAACCGTGACGAGCGCCGCCGGAGCCCTTTTGCTTGTACATCTTCTTGCCGGTGCGGGAATTTTCATTCCGCGTCTGCACCTTGTGCGTACCGGCGCGGCGCTTGGCCAGCTGCCAGTTGACGACGCGCGACAGGATGTCGGTACGAACAGCTTCGATTCCGAAGATGAAATCGGAGAGTTCAACCGAACCGGCCTGGGCCGCATCGAGATTGAGAACGTTGAGTTTCATAATTATTCAGCCCCTTCTTCTGCCACGTCAGCCACTTGGGCTTCCGGAGCGGCTTCGACGGGAGCAGCATTGCCCTTCGACTTGATGCCGGCCGGGAACGGCAGGCCAGCCGGAGCGGCCTTCTTAACAGCGTCGCGGATCTTGACGTAGGAACCTTCGGCACCTGGAACGGCGCCACGGATGAAGACCAGACCACGTTCCGCATCGACGCGGGCAACGGTGAGGTTCAGCGTGGTGACGGTTTCGACACCGAGATGGCCGGCCATGTGCTTACCCTTGAAGGTACGGCCCGGATCTTGACGTTGACCGGTCGAACCCAGCGCGCGGTGAGACACCGACACACCGTGGGTGGCGCGCATACCGCCGAAGTTCCAGCGCTTCATACCGCCCTGGAAGCCCTTACCGATCGACACGCCCTGAACGTCAACGCGTTGACCAGCAACGAAGTGGTCGGCGGACAGTTCGGCACCGACATCGACGAGAGCGTCTTCAGTGACACGGAACTCGGTCAGGACAGCCTTGGGCTCGACTTGAGCCTTGGCGAAACGAACGCGCTCGGGATTGGAAGTGTTCTTGGCCTTCTTGGCGCCGGCGCCGAGTTGCAGGGCGACATAGCCGTCCCGATCCTTCGTGCGTTGCGCCACGACCTGACAGCCTTCCAGCGACAGGACGGTGACCGGGACGTGGACGCCGGCTTCGTCGAAGAAGCGCGTCATGCCCAGTTTCTTGGCAATTAAGCCTGTGCGTTGAGTTTGGCTCATGGGGCGCGACCTAGATCTTGATTTCGACGTCGACGCCGGCCGACAGGTCGAGCTTCATCAGCGCGTCCACGGTCTGCGGGGTCGGATCGACGATATCGAGCACGCGCTTGTGCGTGCGGATTTCAAACTGTTCGCGCGACTTCTTGTCGACGTGCGGCGAACGGTTGACGGTGAAACGCTCGATCAGCGTGGGCAAGGGGATCGGTCCCCGGACGGTAGCACCCGTGCGCTTGGCCGTATTGACGATCTCGCGTGTGGAATGATCCAGGACGCGGTGATCGAAGGCCTTCAGGCGGATGCGGATATTCTGACGATCCATATCGCTCGTATTCCCAAAGAGGTGCGTTTAACGCGTCCAGTGAACCATTTCAAAGACCAACTTCGTCCCCACAAACGTGAGCACGAACGCGATATCCGCAAAAACAAAGCCCCCGCGGTTTTATCCACGTGGGCCGTTGAACAAACGGGCCAAAGCCTCTTTAAAGAGGATGCAAGTCCCGTCTTGCTTTATGCTTGCAGACCGCGTTTGACGTCAACGACGCCACAGCCGATCTAACAGAGTGGCGCTTATGCCGAAACGACTCGCAAAGGTCAAGCCTCAATTTTCGCAAACGGAGAGAAAATAAGCGGCGGCCGCTATTCACATATCATTTTTACGTCCCGCGCCGGATATAGGCGCGTCACTCTCACAAAAGGGCCGCCCCAATGAAGTCAATCCTCCCTGCCCTCTTGTTCGCGGGCTTCGCTCTCTCCGCCTGTGCGACGGCTCCGGATCCCGCCACAGGCAATCCAGCGGACCTGACCGGCCGCCACTGGTCCCTCGTCGAACTGAACGGCATCGCGGTCGTTGCCGGCCAACGCGAACCCTATATCGCGTTCGATGCCGGCGAGATGCGCTATTCCGGTTCGGGCGGCTGCAACGGCATGGGCGGCACTTACGAGCTCAAGCCCGGCAACCACATCCACTTCTCTCAGGGCATGCACACCATGATGGCCTGCCAGAACGGCATGGATACAGAAGCCGCCTTTTCGGTGGCTCTTGAAAAGGCCGACAGCTACTCGGTCAGTAGCAATACCATGACCCTAGGCGCCGGCGGCGGTCCGCTCGCCCGCTTCGAGGCAAAATAGGCCTCAGCGCGGCGCGGCCTTCAACTCGCCCCGGCGCATAAAAGCCCTCTGCCCCATGGACAACATGGCACGCGCCCAGCCGGCGACACCGATCTCCGTCGCACGGATCACCTTGACCCGGCGCTTCAACGCCTGACGGACCGTGGCGAAACGCGAGCCTGCCCCTGCCCTGTCCATCATGACCGAAACCGGATGCGGATGGAAATCCAGTTCGCCTTCCAGACAGGTCCCGGCCGCCACGGTCAACGGCGACTTATAATCTTCCCCGCCCGTGCCGAAATCGAAGCGTTTCACACCTTTTCCGGCGCCGTGCTTGATAATGGCGATGGTCAGCAGGATACCGACGGAATAGCGGTAATATTCTGGGTCATAGGCCGGGAACCACAGATGGACCTCATGACGGTCGACCAGGCTGATTTCGGCGGCGACGATCTTGCCGTCACGGCGAAAGACGCCGGCGCGCAGGCCGAAGTCGCAACTGTCATAGGACGCCAGGTCGTTGAGCAGGGTCCGCGTCCAGCCGCAGCCGAAAACATCGTGCATGCCGGTCTGGCGATATTGATCGCGCTTGAGATCGACCACCCAGCCCAGCACTGCCGGCGTCACGCGCTCCCAGCTGAACTCGAAACCGCCGAAGTCCTTTTCGACATTGCGCTGGCAACGCCCGATATTCTTGAAGAACTTGTGATGGTCCTGGTCCTGGGCGTGCCACCAGGCATCGAAGCCATCGCTGGTATCCGCTACGCGGCGCGTCAGGTGCGTTGTCGCCGCCTTGTCGCTCATGGCGCCGACCCAACCCTGGAAGTCCAGCCGGCGGGCGCCGGTGACCTTCAGCAAGGCATCGAAATCCACGCTCAGGTCGGCGGCGCCGATAATGCCGTGATAGTCGGTCAAGGGCGCGCCCATCGGCTGTAAACTGCCAGAGCGAACCTGATAAGGGAAGAAACCGACGACCTTGTCGCCCTGCCAGATCCGCACCACGCCCGACTGCGGTACATTCGGACCGACGGCCTTGACATAACGCACATCGAAATAGGGACCGCTCAAATCCGAGCGCGCGGCGACGAAGCCTTTCCACAGGGCTTCGTCCGCAAACGTCAGGCATTGCGGGCGCACAGGTTCAAGGCGGCAGGGTTGCGTCATAAGGGCTCGGATCATATCTGGCATGACCTTACCCGTTCACGGTTGATACCACCCTAAGGAATAGGGTTAAGAAATCACTTTACGAGTCGGACGGGCCGCGGAAGGGCTGCGAGATCGCCTGGAAAACCGGTAAGGCTTCACAGGCATCGCTGTGCGCCAGCAAGGCCGGCCAGCGTTTGATATCCAGACTGTCGGCATGAGCTTCGCGGGCGTGGCGCAAACTGCAGCCCAGAACGATATCGGCATGCGTCATCATGTCGCCGAACAGCCACGGCGTCGCGGCCCCGGCGCGAATAGCTTCCAGGCGGTCGAGCACGGCGCCTATCTGGGTGCTGCAGCGCTCCAGCCAGATCTGCGACTTTTCCTTGTGCAGCACCTTCTCATAAAACAGGGCGATCGCCTTGTCGGAAAAACCGGTACTGAGCGCGATATAATAAAGCGCCTTCCGACGAGCCTCGCCGGACTTGGCGATCAAAGCGCGGTCGCCGGCCTGTTCGTCCAGCCAATCCAGCATATAGGCGCTCTCGATAATGACGCTGCCGTCGTCGAGAACAAGGGTCGGCACCCGCCGCAGCGGGTTGAACGGCTCGATCAGCTGGCCTTCGCCGAAGGTCGACCACGGGCGGTGTTCGAAGTCCATTCCGTAGAGGGTCATGGCGATGGCGACCCGCCGGACAAAGGGGGAATCATACTGGCCGATCAGGATCATTTTCGCTTCCTCTTATGGCGATGGACAACGCCCGTTGAATAGCTTACCGCACTGCACTTCGTCTATCAGTAAAGGCACGCGCGCATGGAAGCGGCAGCATCCGAAGAGACCGCTTCGGACATCGAGTTTCATCGACTTGAAGCCGGCTTGCACGCGGTCGGCATCGATACGACCCAACTCGGCTTTTACGACCAGGCCTGTACCCTGGAACCCAAGATCCTGCGCGAGCTCTATGCCCGCTGGGTCATGTTACGGCCACGCGACGAAGCCTATGATGCCCGCGTGCGTGAGGTCGTGCCGAAACTGTGCCGGCTGATCATCAAGGCTTTCGAGGCGGACAACTGGCACGGCGGCTGCGTCGAAGCCTCCGCCATGATGTCGCGCATGCTCGATCGGTTGGGCATCTGGAGTTTCAGTGTCCTCGGCAGCACGACCTTCGAGGTTCAATCGCAAAACCTGTGCTGCGGTTTCTACAAGCACGACTTCCAGGATTTCCAGGACGCGGTCCTTGGCCACGCCTGGGTCGTCGTCCCGCCCTACGGCGTGGTCGACGCCACGGTCGTGCTGCAGCAATGGGGCCGCGACCCGATCACCAAATACCTGCCGGAGTTTGTCGCCGCTGAAAACATGCGTCCGATCGTCCCCAAGGTGCTGGACGTCCTAAGCTGGCGTTATCGCGAATATTTCAGCCAGCTCGACGGTGAGTTCGACGACCACCTGCATCTGCGCCTGGAACCGGAGTTGCTGACGTTTGGCACGATCTTCCCGGCGGTCGAGATCGATTTCGACTTGCTCAAGATACGCTATGTGGCGATGCAGACCTTCTTGTCCGAAGGACCGCTGGAGAGCATCAACGCCAATGGCACGATGGGCCGCGACGGTGGGCAGATCTGGGAAGCGGACGTAGCACCGGCGTTCGCCGAGAAGGTCTAAGGCCAGGGGTCACGGACCCCTGGACCCCATAACAGGTGCAAGGAACAGCCAGTATACTAAAAAACCCTCCGGCCCAAAAAGGCCGAAGGGTTTTTTAGTATATTAGACGTCGCTTGGACCAGTATCGGGGTCGAGGGGCCGGAGGCCCCTCGCCTTTCAACTTACTCGACGATCTTGGCCACAACGCCGGCGCCGACGGTACGGCCGCCTTCACGGATGGCGAAACGCAGCTTTTCTTCCATGGCGATCGGGGTGATCAGTTCCACGTCCAGCTCGGCATTATCGCCCGGCATGATCATTTCCACGCCTTCGCGCAGACGGATGATGCCCGTCACGTCGGTGGTGCGGAAGTAGAATTGCGGACGGTAGTTGGTGAAGAACGGCGTATGGCGGCCGCCTTCTTCCTTGGTCAGGATGTAGGCTTCGGCCACGAACTTGGTGTGCGGCGTGATCGAGCCGGGCTTGCACAGAACTTGGCCGCGCTCGACGTCTTCACGCTTGGTGCCGCGCAGCAGAACGCCGACGTTGTCACCGGCTTGACCYTGGTCCAGCAGCTTGCGGAACATTTCGACGCCCGTGCAGGTCGTCTTTTGGATCGGGCGGATGCCGACGATTTCGACTTCTTCACCGACCTTGACGATGCCGCGTTCGACGCGACCCGTGACGACCGTACCACGMCCCGAGATCGAGAACACGTCTTCGACCGGCATCAGGAACGGCATGTCAACCGGACGCTCCGGCTGCGGGATGTATTCGTCGACGGTCTTCATCAGRGCGAGGATCGAGTTTTCACCGATTTCRGGAGTCACGCCATCGGTGACGGCCTTGGCCGAACCCTTGGTGATGGGGATATCGTCGCCGGGGAATTGATAGGACGACAGAAGTTCACGAACTTCCATTTCRACCAGTTCCAGCAGTTCTTCGTCGTCGACCAGRTCGACCTTGTTCATGTAMACGACCAGGGCCGGAACGCCGACCTGACGGGCCAGCAGGATGTGCTCGCGCGTTTGCGGCATCGGRCCGTCRGCRGCCGAAACGACCAGGATCGCGCCGTCCATCTGAGCCGCACCGGTGATCATGTTCTTCACATAGTCGGCGTGGCCCGGGCAATCGACGTGGGCATAGTGACGGTTGGCGGTTTCGTATTCGACGTGCGCCGTGTTGATCGTGATGCCGCGGGCCTTTTCTTCCGGAGCAGCGTCGATGTCGGCATAGTTCTTCGCGGTCGCCCCGCCGGTCTTGGCCAGCGTGATCGTGATCGCTGCCGTCAAAGTCGTCTTGCCATGGTCGACGTGACCGATGGTGCCGATGTTGCAGTGAGGCTTATTGCGGTTGAAT